>NZ_CP025781.1:634501-1269003 GCF_004194535.1 Iodobacter fluviatilis
TCACGGATATTCCCCTATCGGGCTTGATGGCAACGGCGCTAGTTGGGGTAAATAGCGACGATATCGTGATGTATAGCGAGCTAGTGGCCGATTTAAGCTTTGAACCCGATTATGGCCAGATGGCCGAATGTCTATTCCCTCCGACCGAAGAAGAAGACACCCCGCTTGAATTAGATATTGATACTGAAAACAATCAAACTTAAACAATCAAACTCCGCCATCATCGGCACCTATTTCAAGCCTGTGCTGCTTGCTATTCAAAGCTGCGCTAATAGATAATTAATATCGAAATAATCCCATCAATAGCCACAAAGGAAACATTCATGTCTGCAGTGACTCTGGGCGGCAACGCCATTGAAATCAAAGGTTCTTTCCCACAAGTTGGCCAACAGGCACAAGACTTTAGCTTAGTTGCTAAAGATTTGTCTGATGCAAACTTGGCTACATTTGCCGGTAGCAGAAAAATTTTGAATATTTTCCCAAGCGTGGATACCGGTGTGTGTGCAGCTTCGGTTCGCCGCTTTAATGAAACGGCATCGACCTTAGAAAACACTGTGGTACTGTGCATTTCTGCCGACTTACCATTTGCACAAAGCCGTTTCTGCGGCGCTGAAGGCCTCGAAAACGTAGTGAGCCTATCTACCATGCGTGGCCGTGATTTCCTCAGCAACTACGGTGTTGAAATTGTAAGCGGCCCACTAGCAGGCGTTTCTGCCCGTGCCATTGTGGTATTAGATGTAAACAATCAAGTTTTACACACAGAACTGGTTTCAGAAATCAAAGAAGAACCTAACTACGCAGCCGCTTTAGCTGTGCTCTAAAAGCCATCAAGGGTGGGTATATGCTCACCCTTTATTTATTAATTTCCCCAATAACCAATTGATTTAGGGTGTTTTTTAATAGCGCAGCAGCACATTTTCAAACATTGCATTTAGCGCATTTTTCTAAGGTTTCACACAGCCCCATGTGGCCACTCGATTTCTTCTCCCAGCAAGCTCCCTACCAGCCCTTACTGCCGTTTATTCAACAGTTTAAACACTTTCCTCAGCATGCAGATTGGGATGCACTTGGCCCCATAGCCCGCAACCAGCAAGGCCTGCCGATTCGCTTTGTGCCACCAGAATCTCTGAGTGACTATTACGAAATCGCCATTGCCCAGCATGGTCATGTTGCCACTCGGCAGGATAATTGGCACGATTGCTTTAATGCTCTGGTTTGGTGTGCCTTTCCCCATAGCAAAGCAGCCATTACCGCCTTGCATATGCGCCATTTCACCCCTGATCACCCTCGCGGCCCCGTGCGCGATGCCGCCACCCTGTTTGATGAGTGCGGCTTAATTCTGCCCTATTGCGACGATAACTTATTACAATTGCTGATTAATCATCAATGGCAGGATTTATTTCAAAAGCATAAAGAGGATTGGGGCATCAAAATAAACGCACTCAGCTTTGGCCACGCTAATTACGAAAACCTACTAAAACCATTTCTGGGGCTCACCGGCAAATGCTGGCCAATCAAAGTAACGACTGATTTTTTTAAGTTCACCCTCGCTGAGCAATGTGCGCAATTAGATACACAATTAGCGCAGTTATTAAATGACGATCAATTAAAAAAAACCCATCAACTCCCCCACTGCCTTATTTAGGTATTCCAGGCTGGTGGCAAGAGCAAGACGATGCGTTTTATGCCAATACACAATATTTTAGAGCCCGCAGATTACATAAATTGAACGCCCCAATTCATAAGGCTTAAAGTGATTCCAATCAACATCGATATCCCAGACTACGGCGCAGATACGCATACCATAGAAAACTGGCAATGGTTTCAGGCCGTAGGCCATTTAGTGGCAAGTGAATTAGCCAGTAGGCCACGCGGCACGCTGGCGGTATTAGAGGCCGAGGAGAGAGCGTATTGGCTGGCTTTAATCGAGGGGCAATATTATTTAGCTACCGCGCCCATTGTCGAAGGCGAGCTCTACCTTAACGCGGCCGCCCTAGCGCGGGATTTACTTGGCCTGTGTGGCGATGAGCTGGCTTATATGCGCAGCAACCTAGCCAGCTGGTTATTAAACCAAAGCACGCTACAAGTGGAAGCCAGCCAATTGCAATGCTGGAAAGTATTGCCGGTGTATGCGGGATGGGATGATTAATCACCACCACCGCCGCCGCCGCCGCCCCTAACGCAAAGCCACATCCAACTGATCAATCGCCTCTGCCCAATCGGCATCAACTGACAGCTGCTCGCGTAAAAACTGCGCTTGGCTAGCGCTCCAAAAATCAGCATCTGGCAATCTGATGCTTTTTTCGATAGGAGAATACTGCAGGATAAATGCAGCAATCTCCTCGTCGCCAGCGGGCAAGCCCAGCTGCTGAAATAAAGCACGAAAATGATGGTTAAACTTTTCCATACATAGCTCCCTATTTCGCATTAGCTGAAACTCACTTCCCCAGCAATAAGACTACCCACGCCAGCGGCTCTTGGCCCACACTTTTTGCTCCGCCTCCGTAAAGTAGCTCCAAGCCACCACGCGGCTAATTTTATTACCCTGTGCCATATCCAGTGTTTTCACTTGCACCGCGCCTATCCGCTCGAGTGCTTGATAAACCAGTGGCAAGTTATCTTGCTTAGAAACGAGGGTAGAAAACCACAAGCACTGCTGCCTAAACGGGCGGCTTTGCGAAATCATGCTACGCACAAAACGCATCTCGCCCCCTTCGCACCACAGCTCACTACTCTGCCCGCCAAAATTTAATACGGGCGGTGGCAAGCCTTTGCCCTTGGCGTGCCCCGTGCCCAAGCTGCGTAATTTACGCCGCGTGCCACCTGCGGCATCCGCCGCCGAAGAATGAAACGGTGGGTTGCATAGGGTAAATTCAAATAAATCTGTGGACTTAATCATCTCTTCAAAGATGTTTTCAGCATTAGCTTGGTAGCGGCAAATTAGGCCGTCTTTTAAAACTTCATTGCGTTCAAAAATTTCATAGGCGTTATCTAGCGCCAAATCATCGATATCGCAACCAACAAACTGCCAGCCATACGCTACCTTACCTAGCATTGGGTAGATGGCATTTGCCCCCACACCAACATCCAGCACTTGCACCGCAGCACCACGCGGCACCACGCCCTTATTACTGCTTGCCAGCAAATCGGCCATAGTATGAATGTAATCAGCACGGCCTGGGATAGGCGGGCAAAGATAGCCTTCTGGCAATCCCCATTCTTTAATGCCATAAAAATGGCTGAGCAGCGCACGATTGAGCGCTTTTACAGCGGCAGGATCGGCAAAATCAACCGATTCATCACCATAGGCATTGGGGCGACAAAGGGAGCTAAATCTGGGCAACTAATGATCAGCGCAGGGAAATCATAGCGGCCACGGTGAGGGTTACGCGGATGAAGATTATTTTTAATAGCGGGGAATTCTTTTTTTTCAGACATTATAGCTACTGCTGTGCGGGGTAATCATTAGCCGAACCTTAACAGAAAACGCATCTTTACCCTAAGCAAACTGTGGCAATCGCTCTAACAGAAAAGTCATCTTTACTATATGCAAGCAGTGTCAGGAGATGGCCCCGCCCCAATCCTATCAACTTAAGGAGAATTTGTAGCTTGGGTGAGCCATCTGCGAGCTAAGTTTACCTCGTTCAGCGATATACAGCGTAATCGAACATCCTTTTGCACATAAATGTTGGGTTACGCAGGTTTGATCACCAAAAATCGGCGAACTCAACCTACACAAGCAACATGTTCTGTTGATTTTGCTTTAGCTGATAGGGCGGGGTGAAACTCGTGAGTCATACTGAAAAACACGCGGCTTGCATCCTCCGTATGCTGATTCAACGCTTGTCATTGTGTGGCAACGCTATGGAGTCTGGCCAAGGCAATCGCATTAAGGATCACTTGACAGCCCTGATATAGTGATTCAAGTCCATCAACTCATCATGGATGATGTCTTTGGCAAGAAACAAGGGCCAGCTACGAATTGGGACATGATTACCTGAAACCCGACACTTAAGCCCCTTATGAGAGAGCCTGCCCGAGCATAAGCCGCTCAATGATCGTTCCTACCGAGGTGAGCGGTCATTTTTTTGCCCGTAATAAATTATTACGGCTCATTATTCAGTTTTTAACGACTCATTGGCGTTAATTCACACTCACCCAAGATCCAATCCCTAAATACCTGTATTGGGTAGGCATCGTGTTTGCTTTTGGGGTAGACGAGGTAATAAGCATTTCGGCTTTTTACTGGATGATTAATCGCCACCACAAGCCGCCCACTAACGAGCTCTTCTTGCACTAAAAATAGAGGCAAAACCGCCATACCTAGCCCCGCCAATGCAGCTTGAATCACCATATAAAACTGCTCAAACCTTGGCCCTTTACCGGTATTTTGCGCTTGCACACCCACCGCCTCAAACCAATCGAGCCATGCTTGTGGGCGGGTGGTTTGTTGCAATAATGTAAAACCTGCCAGATCGGCAGGGCCGGTTAAAACATGGTCTTCCAATAGGCTGGGAGCGCAAACTGGGACAGTTTCTTCGCCCATCAACCAGTGATACTCCACTCCCGGCCAAGAAGTATCGCCAAAATGAATCGCCACATCGATCTCTTCTTTAGCAAAATCAAAGGGCTTGAGGCGGGTGAGTAAATTAAGCTGAATCTCTGGGTAACGCGTGGTAAAGCTGCCCAGCCTTGGCACTAACCAGCGCGAGCCAAAGGTCGGCAAAATCGCCAGATTCAGCGCGCCGCTGGTGCCGCTATACGCCATTAGAGCCAGTGTGGCGGCCTCGGCCTTATCTAATACATCCCGAATATCCCGCGCATAGGCCTCCCCTGCCTCGGTCAGAACTAAACGTTGTTTAATTCTATGAAAAAGCGCGCGCCCCAAAAACTCTTCCAATAAGCGAATTTGCCGACTGACTGCGCTCTGAGTGACGTTGAGCTCTTCGGCTGCACGGGTAAAGCTAAGCTCACGAGCCGCAGCATCAAAACACTGCAAAGCGACTAAAGATGGAAGAATACGCCGCATAGTTCATGACATTTAGGAATGAAGTGGTAAGAATACATCGCTTGAACCTAAACGCAAATCGTCACAGACTGAAAACTTGGACTAATTGCATTTGAGTAAGGCAGGCCGTGCCCTAAGGGTAATGCAAGACCTACTGAATTCCTTCCCTCTCCCCTTATAGGAGAAGGATTGGTGGAGAGGGGTAAAAGCCCCAACAGATGTTTTTCAAATTAAAAGGGTAATACAAAAATGGATCGCACTTCTTTTGATACCACCGCCATCGAAACCACGCAGCTAGGGCAATTGCTGCTGCGGGTTGCGGGTTCAGCCAAGACCCAGCAACTCTTTGCCATGATTGAAGTCGATCCACGCCTACTTGGCCCCACTAGCAATCAAGTCAGCCGTGCTGTGCTGGCGCAAGCCATGAATATGATGCTGTTTGCACAAAACCTAAGTGCAGTGCCAGAAGGCGCACGTTATGTGGCAGAAAAGCTAGCCGCAGGCAGCAAAGTGGTGTTTGATCACGGCGCGCTGCGCACAGTAGATGCCGCGCGCACCGGTGCTTTGCCACATGGACAGCAAGCATTTAAACGGATTTTAGAACCACTGGGCTTTGCGGTTGCCCATGTTTATCCACTTAAAAAACTAAAAATGACCGGCCGTGCATACTGCCATATTGATTTCCCTGAAGTAATTTCACAGTTTTTTGTATCCGAGCTACACGTTGAACAGTTTTCTATTAACTTTCAAGTGGCAGCCGAACGCATCGTACATAAATCACGCGATCCCTTAGAGCCACAGCACCACAGCCTGCTGCTGCAATTAGCCAGCCAAAAAGAATTAAGCTTTGATGATGCCGCCGTCTTGCTCCCTGCCTTAGTGGGCTGTTTTGATGTGCAGCACGAAGCGCCACATTTAGTGGATTATGAAACTGTACTGGCCGAATCAGCAGAAATGGCGTGGATCAGCACCGAAGGCAATCGCTTTAACCACGCCACCGACCGTGTACCCCATGTAATAGAGCTGGCCGACGAATTGCGGGTAAAAGGCTATCCCATCAAAGACAGCGTAGAAATATCAGGCTCTGGTGCAGTAAGGCAAACCGCGCTTAAAGCCGCCATGGTGCAGCGTGTTTTTCTTGATGAAAAAAACCACCCAATCACCCGCACCGTACCCGGCTCCTTCTACGAATTTATCAGCCGAGATAAACTACCCGATAGCGCACAGCTGGATCTGCGCTTTGATGCCTCCAATGCTCAAGGTATTTTTAAGATGACAGCGGCAAATTAACCGCTAAAAAATCTAAGCATTGCCCACAGTCAGTATAAAGTGGGCACTTTTTTGTGCCCGCGCGTCAATGAGCTACTTTGCCGCGAGGGCAAGATAAAGCCCCTTGCCCACACCCTACTCCTAAGGCGGGTATGACGTGTCTCTCCCCTCCACAACCACCTCCATGCCCACTCCATGATCCCTCGCCTCAGCAAAACACCGGCCCCAGCCTCTATCTACCTCGATTTTATTGCCGAGCTGCGTTTACGCGGCTTTGCTGGGGAAATCAGCGCCGCGCTGGCTGATCGCACTGTGCTAGCAACGGATAATTCGATTTATCAACTATTGCCACAGGCCGTGGTTTTCCCCAAGCACCAAAACGATGTGATCCGCGTGGTTAAGCTTGCCAGCGAGCCACGCTTCCATCCCATCAAGCTTTATCCACGGGGCGGTGGTACCGGCACAAACGGACAATCTTTGGGTGATGGGCTGGTCGTTGATCTATCCAAAAATATGAACACTATTCTGGAAATCAACGCAGATGAGCGCTGGGTACGAGTAGAAACCGGCGTAGTTAAAGATCAACTCAATAAAGAGTTGGCCAAGCACGGGCTGTTTTTTGCCCCTGAATTATCCACCTCCAACCGCGCCACCATTGGCGGCATGATTAATACCGATGCCAGCGGCCAAGGTTCCTGCCTTTACGGCAAAACACGCGATCATGTGTTAGAGCTTGCTACGGTTTTCCTCGACGGTACGCTCTGGCGCTCGCAGCCTATACACGATGAGCTGCTGCTGCAAATTTGCAAGCAAGACGATACAGTTGGCCATGTACACGGCCTGATTACACAAATTTATAGAGATCATAGCGAGCAAATCAGTGCCACCTTTCCCAAACTAAACCGCTGCCTAACCGGCTACGATTTAGCCCATATCAGAAATAGCGACGGCCAATTTGATCTCAATGCTATTTTGTGTGGATCAGAAGGCACGCTGGGGCTGATTGTAGAAGCCAAGCTCAATGTACTGCCGCTACCCAAATACAGCGCACTGATTAATATTCGCTACACAAGCTTTGATGCCGCGCTGCGCGATGCCCCGCAGCTGATGGCGCTGGGTGCGGCCTCGATCGAGACCGTTGACTCCACCATTTTGCAGCTGGCCAAGGGAGATCTCATCTGGCAAGGTATTGCTGGTTTTTTCCCTGAAGACGGCGAACCTGCGCTAGGGATTAATTTACTTGAAGTACTCAGCAACGATGAAGCCGATCTCACCGCACAAATTGCCCATATCGAACAAGGCTTGGGCCATAGCCGCTTTACCGTGGCACGAGGTGATGCGGAGGTAAAACGCATCTGGGGAATGCGTAAAAAGTCGGTTGGGCTATTAGCGAACAGAGCCGGTGAAGCCCGGCCCATTCCCTTTGTGGAAGACACCGCCGTACCGCCCGAGCACCTTGCCGATTATATTGCCGAGTTTCGCGCTCTGCTTGATGCGCACGGGCTGTTTTACGGCATGTTTGGCCATGTGGATGCTGGTGTGCTGCACGTTCGCCCCGCCATCGATATGAAAGACCCCAGCTCGCTGGCCTTAGTGCGGCAGATCAGTGATGGTGTGGCGGCGCTAACGCAAAAATATCATGGCGTTTTGTGGGGCGAGCACGGCAAGGGGCTGCGCAGCGAATACGCACCGGCTTTTTTTGGCAAGCTCTACCCCTGCATACAGCAGATCAAGCAGGTGTTCGATCCGCATAACCAACTCAACCCTGGCAAAATCGCCACGCCATCAGCCGATGAAGCGCTGCTTAAAATCGACGCCGTGCCAACCCGTGGCCAGTATGATAGACAAATCCCAATTCATATCCGCAAAGATTACGAAGGGGCACTGCACTGCAATGGCAACGGTGCTTGTTATAACTTCGACCCTGACGACGCCATGTGCCCATCGTGGAAAGCCACTCGCGAGCGCCGCCATTCTCCTAAAGGGCGCGCCTCTTTGATGCGTGAATGGCTACGGCAGTTGGCAGAAGTAGGCGTGGACCCTAGCAAAACTCAGCCTGCCAGTTGGCCACGCCGCTTCATCAATAGCCTGAATAAAAAAGGGGACTTTTCAGCAGAAGTTATGGAAGCCATGAACGGCTGCCTAGCGTGTAAATCCTGTGCAGGGCAATGCCCAGTTAAGGTGGATATTCCGGCGCTACGCTCACAATTTATGCATCTTTATTACGGCCGCTATGTGCGCCCCGCCAAGGATTATCTGGTGGCCAGCCTAGAGGCCACGCTGCCACTGCTAGCAAAAATGCCACGTCTATACAACAGGCTAGTAAGCCATCCCTTATCAAAAAAGCTGCAAAAACAGTTTAATTTGGTGGAAAGCCCGCAGCTGAGCGGCATTGATCTACAGGCTGCCTTATTGCACCGTGGCTTTGCCATTGCAAGCGCAAATACGCCAAATACCCCTGGCTCCGTGATTATCGTGCAGGATGCGTTTACCAGCTTTTTTGAAACGCAGCTAGTGCTGGATGTGTTTGAGCTACTGAAAAAACTCGGCTTCAACCCGCTACTCGCGCCCTACAGACCCAATGGAAAACCGCTGCATGTAAACGGCTTTTTGCCGCAGTTTGCTCGCCTTGCCGCAGATAACAGCAAGATGCTGCAAGCACTGGCCCAAAGTGGCATACCGCTGGTGGGGATCGATCCTTCCATGACGCTAACTTACCGCAGCGAATACGCCAAAACACTGGCAAATCCGCCCCAAGTCGCCCTGCTACAAGAGTGGTTGGTAGAAGCGCTAGCCAAGCGCCCCGCAACACCCGCCCATACCGCGCAAAGCTTTACCCTGCTACCGCATTGCAGCGAAAAAACCAATGTCGCCAGCGCATATAGCGATTGGGATAAAATCTTCAACGCCCTAGGCCATCGCCTTGCCACCCAAGCGGCAGGTTGCTGCGGCATGGCGGGCACGTTTGGGCACGAGGCAGATCATAGAGTGATGTCAGAGCAAATTTACGCCCAGAGCTGGGGTAAAATTGTGGCGCAGCACGCTGAGGTGAATTCAAATCAATCCAAGCTGCTTGCCACCGGTTATTCCTGCCGTTGCCAAGCAAAGCTGATCGATCAAGCCACGCTACGCCACCCTGTGCAGGCATTGCTGGCAACACTCGAATGATTGAGCTAAGGGGCGGCTACTAATGATGGGGCATAGCAGCCGTCGCTTAGTAACTTAATGCCATTTCACCCAAGCTCAGTAGCAAGCCATCCCGCGTTGAAACAACGCACAGCGCTTGCCAATCTTGCAGCACCGCCAATATATTGGGGTGCAACTTTTGCCTCCCCCCTATTTGCACCACTTGGCAGCCTGCGGCCAGAGCACTAGCAATACCCGCTGGCGCATCTTCAAAAACGATACAATCCTGCGGCGCAAAATTAAGGCGGCTAGCGGCTAGGCGATACGCTTCAGGATCTGGTTTACCCACGCTCACATCTTCTGCACAAACAATATGAGCAGGAATAGGCAGCTGACAATGGCTCAGGCGATTACTGGCCAGTTGCAAGCCAGCCGAAGTCACCACCGTCCAGCGATGGCTTGGGAGCGCTGCTAAAAATTGCGTCGCCCCTAAGATCTGCACCACGCCCGTGCAATCATCCGCCTCGTACTGATCCACCCACCGCCCTTCTGCAACGCAATCTAAATGCGGGGCAACGCGGCGAATGGTGTCTTCTGAACGCACACCCTGCTGAATCGCCATTACCCTGGCAAAATCAATATCATGACGCTGGCACCACGCCGACCAAACTTCAGCCACCTTGCTCGATGAATCTACCAGTGTGCCATCCATATCAAATAACAAAGCCTGCGCATTTAAAAACATCATCTGACTGCTCCTGTAAATAAAACCATTCTGCCCGATCTCTTTACAGCAAAGTTCCAGATCTGGCTGCATTTCTTCTACAATCAGCTCATAAATCAGAACGGTGGATCAAAATGCTAGTAAGGGAGTGGGTTGGAAATACACAGGGGCAAGGTTGGCAGTATTTATACTCCCAAGATCAGCTCTGCCCGTTTCAATGGCATTACCACCCTGAATTTGAGCTGACCTTTACCCAACACGCCCAAGGAATACGCTATATCGGCAGCGATGCCAGCCCATTTGGCCTGCTCGATTTAGCGCTCGTTGCGCCCAATCAGCCCCATACTTGGCACTCCAGCCCAGAAGGGGGCTTAAAAGAAGTGCAAGTGGCCTACTTTACTTTGGGATGGTTACAAACACTGGCTGCCCAAGGCGCGCCCGAGCTCTACTCTCTTTGCCAGTGGCTAAAACAAATCCACACAGGCGTAATTTTTAGCCCCAGCGTTTGCCAAGAATTAGCACCTCAGTTTGCGCTATTGCATACCTTGCGCGGGCTGGCACGCTTAAGCTGCTTATTGGATATCCTAGCCCGCCTACAGCAAGATTCAGAAATGCGTCTCTTACAAGGGGAGCTACATAATGGTGATCGGCGTTTAAACGATGCCTTAAGTTATTTGCAAGCGCATTACACCCAACGCCCTACTCTGGACGATTTAGCCCTTGCGGCCAAAGCCAGCAGCGCCACCATCAAACGGCTTTTTGCCGAGCAAATGCAAACTAGCTTTAGTGCGCTGCTGGTGCAGCTGCGTATTGGCAAAGCCTGCCAACTTTTACTACACAGCAAGCAATCCATTCCTGCCATAGCTCAAGCCAGTGGTTTTCCTACCTTGAGCCAGTTTTATCGTAAATTTGTAGAGCTAAAAGGCTGCACACCAGCAAGCTACCGCAAGCAATACCGACTGCCTTAAGCACACGCATCATTTTTACGGCTGCATTCTGTTCCGCAAAATACACAAACTACACCCTGATTTATGCAGATCATCTCAACAGCATTATGGATTACTTACTTAAAGGACATAATTGCCACTATCAATTTCAGATTAGTCATACTCACAATATAAGGAAAAAGCATGAAACGTCTAATCCCCACTCTAGTGCTCGTAATATGCACAATTCAACTTAATCCAGCCTATGCTTTTTCTTTATTTAGTAAAACCATCCAAGGCTCTGGGCATCTAGAAAAACAAACGCGAATGCTGCCTGCATTTAATCGTATTGATAGTGAAACAACTGGCCGCGTAGAAATCATTCAAGGTAATCAAGAAAGCATCACAATTGAAAGTGACGATAATATTATTCCCGCCATTGAAACCGTTGTAGAAAATGGCGGGCTTAAAATTAGGCACAAGCGCATTGATTTAAATACCAAAACACTGAATATTATTGTGCGCGTCAAAGAGCTAAAGAGCATTAACTTAGCAGGCTCTGGCTCTATTTATGCCAAACCGCTCACGGCTAAAAAACTAACCATTAATACGGCAGGCTCAGGCACAGTAGAACTAAGCAAGCTAGATGTGAGTAATGTTAGTGTGAACTTAGGCGGCTCGGGCAGCGTACAGGTTCAAGAGCTGCAAAGTAGCGATTTAGATGTTTCACTGGGGGCAGTGGCTCATTTAAATCTGCAGGCAATGTCAATATATTAACGATTTCAATGGGTGGCTCTGGCCAAATTGATACGATGCAATTAAAAGCCAAGATTGTGAAGCTAAGCATGGCGGGATCTGGACAAGTTATTGTTGCCGCTAAAGACCAGCTCAGTGCCAGCGTTGCAGGCTCAGGCCATATTCAATACTACGGTGATCCACAAACACATTTATCTATGATGGGATCAGCCACTTTAAAACGAATGGGTGCATTTCCTATTTAATAAACCTAAAGGCTTAAGCATTGGTAGGCTAGCAGCCTGTCGGACTTAAGCGATCGTAGCGAGGGGAAGTCCGGTTTGAGGCAGATTTCGCCGGTTTTTGAGGCGAATAGCTGGCTATTTAACGAAAAAATGCGTTGAATATGGCCAAATCCAACTTTTCCGAAGTAGGTCAGTCTTAAGTCCGACAGGCTGCTAGGCACGTTTTTCTGCCCACGCAGTGCCATCGGCGTGGGCAAGATAAATCGCTTTTGCCCGCCCTACAAGAATCCATCCAATGACATACGCTTAAATTACTAGGATTGCCTACACCATTCTCATGTGATAAAAGTGTTTGCGGAGGTTTTTGCCTGATGTGCCACGATATTTTGACGATACGATCCATCCGAAAAACAACAAAATACAGGACGTCAATTTAAACGTGCGTCAATATCAAGACAACAACAATCAGGACGTGAATCCTTTGCCACCTGTTCACAAGGGCGGGGTGACTGAGCACTTTCAGGACGAAGTGGGTAGTGTAAATCATACATCTATGCCCGAACCTGAGCATGTCATTGCGCACCAACCATCAAAACCGAGCATTGACATCCCTGAAATACCCTGAAATGGAGACCATGATCAATGCGCAATACCCCTCATGTCACAGGAGCACATTGACAATATTGCCTGAGGCCTCTGCAAACAAAAGTAAAAACCTACTTTTGTTTGGATTTAGAAATTTTTATAGAGAAACCTTATAAAAATTTAATAACAAAAACAAAGAAAAACCAAATTGACCGTCAAATTTTTATAAGTGACTTCCTTATTTCTGTAAGAAAAAATATCAATGCAGAAGTCTATTTTTAAAAAAAGACTTGGTATATAACCAATTTTTTTTGATTAACAATCAAACACATATCCAAATCTTAATCAAGAGGAGAGGTCCAATTGTCAAGTTTCATCCCTAATGTCAAACCATAAAGCGCCAAAGTATCTTTGATTTCTTGAACGGTCTTTCTACCTGAAAAACTTTCAATTTCCTGTTCCGTAAGTTGAACTAATTCACCAATCAAGTGAATTCTCTCTGCCCTCAAATAACTCATTGTACGAACCGTCATATCCAAATCATCTGCGGGTAGATTTAATGTTACATCAAGTGGTGCATTGACATCGATAACCATGATAACCCCTCATAAAATATTATTGAAAACAAAGCGTTTGATGATATTATATTACAAGATAAATATTATCAATACGCAAAAAACCACCAAACAAGCGTTAAAATGCGCATCCAGCCATTATTCGGATTACAGCCTTGTCTTATCTCGCTTTTATTACCGTGGTTTGGGCTTTATCATTTAATTTGATTGGGATGTTTCTAGCTGGCCATGTGGATAGCGATTTTGCCGTGCTAAGCCGAGTTGCCATTGCTGGGCTGGTGTTCCTACCCTTTACTCGGTGGTATGGGATTAGTACTCTGCGTAAATTAGGCACAATGGCCACCGGCGCTTTGCAATTTGGCATTACTTATCTCTGCCTTTACCGATCATTTCAATTTTTAAGCGTGGCCGAAGTATTGCTGTTTACTATTTTTACCCCCATTTATATCACCCTACTCGATGACTTATGCCAAAAGCGCTTTAATTCACGCGCATTAGCTGCGGCTTTGATTGCTGTGCTAGGCTCATTGGTGATTCGCTACAATCAGATTGATACCCATGCCTTAAATGGCTTTTTATTATTACAATTTGCCAATATTACCTTTGCTGCGGGGCAAGTGGGCTATCGCTACCTAAACCAGCATTACCCTGATCAACAGCCGCAATCAGCCAGCTTTGGCTATTTCTTTTTAGGCGCACTATTGATTGCCCTGCCATCTTATTTAATTTTTGGCAACCCAGCAAAGCTACCGCAGCATCTTGAAGAGTTTGCGACACTAGGATTTTTAGGTTTAATTTCATCCGCACTGGGCTTTTACTGGTGGAATAAAGGCGCATGCAAAGTAGATGCGGGCACTTTAGGCACCATGAATAATATGCATATCCCCGTAGGAATTGTGATTAATTTATTATTTTGGCATCAGCAACAAGATATGCCTCGCCTATTGATAGGAGGCATCATCATGTTGCTGGCTTTATTGATTAATAAATCAGCGTGGCAAAATAAAGCCCGCTAAATTATTTTTCCAACTCAGGGAATAGCATGTCCGTATAGCCAAAATGGCTTAAATCACGGATGCGCTGCGGATATAAAATACCATTTAAATGATCACACTCATGCTGCACCACGCGGGCATGAAAACCGCTCACACTGCGATCAATGGCCTGCCCGTAGATATCAAAGCCTTGATAGCGCAGTTGGGTAAACCGTGGCACTTCTCCGCGTAAGCCTGGCACAGATAAACACCCTTCCCAGCCTTCTGCTAACTCATCACTAAGTGGCGTAAGCACAGGATTAATCAATACCGTCATGGGTACTGCAGCCTCATCAGGGTAACGCTCGCTGGCATCAAAACCAAAAATAACTACTTGCAGGCTTACGCCAATCTGCGGAGCTGCAATGCCTACCCCACCGCTATCGTGCATGGTATCAAACATATCCACCAGTAAAGCATGCAACTCTGGCATATCAAACGCCTCCACAGGCAAAGCTTGCGCCTGTAGCAAGGGATGCCCCATCTTTAAAATAGAACGAATAGCCATGTATCAATCCTTTGATTTAGACAGGTGGCAAGTGATTTGTGCTTATCTAAGCGCGTATCTGATTAAGCCACCCGTTTATTAAGCTTAATGTCAGGATTATACTCGAATCCGCCTACTTAACGGCTAAAAACGCCGCGTTTCACCTGCCCTACTATGACCAATCACGCGATATAATTAAGCCCCCTAGCAAGGCATCCCCCTGTTAAAATCAAACCGCTAACAAGGCTTGGCGCTACGGTTTAAATAATATTAATTCATTGAAATAGAAAAAATCCCCATGAAATATACCGCACTGTTTTTACTCTTATTTTTATCCGCCTGTGGCTCATCCGCAGTAGATGATGCAAGCGACATTATCAAAACCACCTTAAAAAAACCTAAAAGCTTTGTATTAACCGATGGCAATGTCATTTGGCAGAGCACGCTTGCGGATAAAGCAATAATTGTAAAAGTCAATTACACCGCTCAAAATGGTTTAAACCAAGTGATTAAAGAGTGTAAATACGTGTCGTTTTATCAGCAAGATGGTAAAAGCAAATGGCAAGAAAATGGCGGAATTGAAAACTGCATAGCCGCAGGGGCAAGGAAGAATTGCAGGCTTTAGAAATACTTAAAAAAATCAATGCATTTAAGTGATGAATATTAATCAATATCGTGCTGCTGCAAAGCCCAGCCAACATGCTCTCTGACTAAAGCACTCGCATCGTCTTGCCTACTATTTAGTGCGGTAATCACTTCAGGGGATGTTGGGGCGTTACCTAGGCCTACGGCCATATTTCTAAGCCATTGCTCGTAACCAATACGGTAAATCGCACTGCCAGCCATTTTTTGTTTGAAATCTGCCTCGCTCCAAGCAAAAAGCTCCACCAGCGTGACATCATCTAGGCCGTGACGCACATGAAAATCGCCCTCTTTTGTGTCTACCGCAAAGCGATTCCACGGGCAAACCATTTGGCAATCGTCGCAGCCGTAAACGCGATTCCCCAGCATGGGGCGAAATTCTTCGGGGATGCTGCCTTTTAATTCAATGGTTAAATAAGAAATACAGCGCCGCGCATCCACTTTATATGGCGCAACAATAGCGCCCGTTGGGCAAGCGGTGATGCAGCGCGTGCAGCGCCCACAGTGCTCTTCCTCTTGGGGCGGATCGGGTGGTAGCGGTAAATCAGTAAATAACTCGCCAATAAAAAAATAAGAGCCGTAATCGCGGTTAATTAATAAGGTATGTTTACCCCGCCAGCCTTGCCCTGCCTGCTTTGCAATTTCTACCTCTAGCACGGGCGCTGAATCAACAAATACCCGATGCCCAAATGGGCCGATTTCTGAAGCAAGCCTATCGGCTAACTGCTGTAAGCGTCCCTTTAATACCTTATGATAATCGCGCCCTAGCGCGTAACGAGAAAGGTAAGCTTTATTGGAATCAAGTAAAATAGCTTCCGAATTAGCCGCTCCCGGTGGTAAATAAGGCAGAAAAACAGAAATAAGTGAAATAGTGCCGGGGTGTAATTCTGCAGGTCTAGCACGTTTCATACCGTGCCTTGCCATATAATCCATCTCGCCATGAAAGCCTGCGTCTAGCCATTCTTGTAAGCCCGCTTCGGCGTGGCTTAAATCAATCCCGGTGATGCCGGCACGGGTAAAGCCCAATTCTTGCGCCCACGCTTTAATCTGCTGGGCCAGCGCTTGGTAATCTAATGAATGCTGCAATATCGTCATAATCAACTTAATAAATATAAAGGGCGAGCAAAGATGGTTTACCTTGCCCACGCGGGTGCATCGCTTAAGCCGATGTAAGGCAGTTTTTTAATCATCTAATCAATGTAGAGCCATATGCATAATGATACCGACTTCAGCTGCTTTTTGCCGGATGAGGAAGCCACGCTGGCATTGGGCGCACGTTTAGCCTTAAGCGTATCGCCCGCCATGGTGATTTTTTTAGAAGGCAATCTGGGCGCGGGTAAAACAACGCTTAGCCGTGGCCTATTGCGTGGGCTTGGTTTTGCTGGCCGAGTAAAAAGCCCCACCTATACGCTAGTTGAACCTTATACTGTTTCTAACTTATACTTATATCACTTTGATTTGTATAGATTTAATGATGCCAGCGAATGGGAAGATGCTGGCTTTAGAGACTATTTTAATGCCGAATCCATCTGCCTGATCGAATGGGCAGACAAGGCCGAAGGTCTCTTGCCAGTCCCTGATTGGATCATTACTTTAACGCCCGAACACGATGGCCGTCTGGCCCATATCCAAGCATTTAGTGAGCAAGGCCGAACATGCCTCAATCGTCTTTACCCTTAGATTTAGCGCTACCCAGCTTAAACCGCCGCGATATCTTACGTGGCGCTAGCGCTAGTCTGCTGTTGGCCGTTACCCCGCTGGGCTTTGCCTCGCCTGCCGCCAGCGTGGTAGCGGTACGGGTTTGGCCAGCGCAGGCCTATACCCGTGTGACCATCGAATCAACCGTTGCCCTCACCTTTAAGCAGTTTTCGCTTAAAGACCCTGAGCGCTTGGTGGTTGATCTAGAAGGCATTGATATCAATAACGAATTGCAAAGCCTATCCAGCAAAGTGGGCGGCGATGATCCCTATATTCAGCAGTTGCGCGCAGCGCGCAATAAACCCGGTACAGTACGCCTCGTCTTAGATTTAAAAGCAGAAATCAAACCACAGATTTTCACGCTAAACCCTGTCGGCGAATACAAGCACCGCTTGGTGATTGATCTCTACCCCGCATTGCAAAACGATCCGCTCCTCGCGTTTTTGGACGATCAAAATTCGGATAGTAAACTTGCGCCGCCAGCCCAAGCACCAGCGGTAAATAAACCTGAGCCTGAAAACAATCCGGTTGATCGCAGCAAAATGAAGGTTGACCGGCTCATTACCGTGGTACTTGATCCTGGCCACGGCGGTGAAGACCCAGGCGCAGTGGGGCCCGGCGGCAACCATGAAAAAACCGTCGTACTTGCGATTGCCAAAAAGCTTAAATCTTTATTAGAGAACGAGCCAAATATGCGTGTCGTGCTTACCCGCGACGGCGATTTCTTTGTACCACTTGGGGTGCGCGTCAAAAAAGCCCGTGCAGTGCAGGCTGATTTATTTGTCTCCATCCACGCTGACGCCTTTACCCGGCCCGATGCAAACGGCTCATCGGTGTTTATGCTTTCTGAAAAAGGGGCCAGTAGCTCAGCCGCCCGCTGGCTGGCACAAACGCAGAATGATGCCGACTTGATCGGTGGGATAAAAATCGATGTAAAAGACAAAGCGCTGGCACATACCTTGATGGATTTAACCCAAACGGCCACCAATAACGACAGCATGAAACTAGCAAAATCAATGCTAGGTGAGATCGGCAACATCAACCGCTTACACAAACAAAACGTTGAGTTGGCGGGCTTTGCCGTGCTTAAAGCACCAGATATTCCATCTATTTTGGTTGAAACCGCATTTATCTCTAACCCGCAAGAAGAACAAAAACTGATCGACGAAGCCTACCAACAAAAAATGGCCAACGCCCTGCATAAAGGCATTAAGCGTTACTTCGCCAAAAATCCACCGCTGCCAAAAACCAGAATGGCGCAGAGCTAAGCAAGTAAAGGTGGGCAACATGCCCGCCTTTACTGATGGCTTTACGCAAAGTGCCGGCATCATTCTCCTAGCAGCCTGTCGGACTTAAGACTGATCTACTACGGAAAAGCCGGATTTGGCCATATTTCACGCATTTTCTCGTTGAATAGCCAGCTATTCGCCTCAAAAACCCATGAAATCTGTCTCAAACCGGTCTTTCCCTCGCTACGATCGCTTAAGGTCGACAGGCTGCTAGCTTTCATGTTGTTTGCAACAGCTTTCTCCTGCATTCTTGACCATACCAGCCAAAACGCTTAAATTGCAGCTTCCATCCACCGACTAAGGAAAAGCCATGAAAACATTTGCGCCTATTCTCCTTACGGTCGGATTCTGATTAGCTAGTCTCTAAGCCCTTTTGTAGATATCCGACCGATACCGCGTCTTGCCCGCAACCGCTGGCGCTTTTATCTCGTCTTTTGGATATCTATATCTTGATAGAAAACATCGATATTGCACAATTACGTGCTATTGGTTTTGATTCGCACGTTTTACAAACCCTCAGCAGCTTAGACCCCCAGCCACAGCAGCAGCTTGGCCGAGTGATTAATATTCAGCGCGATCATCTGCAGCTACACAATGGCCTGCATGAAATATCGGCTCAATTATTGCCTGCACTGCAGCAGCAATTACAGGCCAGTGGCGACACACTAGCGGTGGGTGATTGGGTGTTATTTCAAAGCGCCACTGCACGCATCACCCAGATTTTGCCCGCAAAAAACCGCCTCTGCCGCCGCAATAGCGATGGGCATCGGCAAGCCTTAGTCGCCAATATTGACGTGGCACTGCTGGTGATGGGGCTGGATCACGATTTTAATTTACGCCGCTTAGATCGCTATCTCACTCTGTGCCTAACTAACGAAGTCACCCCACTACTGGTACTGACTAAGGCCGATTGCACGGCGCAGGCTACAGAAAAAATGGCCCAAGCACGCCGCCATTTACCGCCACATCTTGGCCTACTTTCTATCGATGGCCGAGCGAATGCGGCCAGAGAGACACTTAATCCTTGGCTAACGGCGGGACAAACGGTGGTGTTACTTGGCTCATCGGGAGCAGGGAAAAGCACGCTGACCAATACCCTGCTCAATACCGCCGTGCAAGAAACCGGCGCAGTGCGGCTTGATGATAGCCGTGGCCGCCACACCACCACCTCGCGCAGCCTACATCTTTGCCCAAATGGCGTGTGCATTATTGATACGCCGGGTTTGCGCACGCTACAGCTAGATAGTGATGAAGCAGGAATTTACGCCGCGTTTACCGATATCACCACATTGGCGCTAGATTGCCGCTTTAGGGATTGCCAGCACAGGGACGAACCAAATTGCGCGGTACGTGCCCACATTAACCCTGATCGGCTTAAAAGCTTTCATAAACTACTTAGAGAGCTAAGCCGCGAAACCATGACAGTCTTGCAAAAACACGCCCAGCTTGCGCAGTGGAAAACGGTGAGTAAAGGCAGCAGAGCGCGGCGAAAAGCCAGCTAGCTTAAGGCTAGATGCCGCGTACTTTATGGCAGTGCACCATTGTGACTAATCAAAAAATAAACGCCAAAATCCGCTACACTTCGGCCTCTTTCACTTTTGACTATTTGCAATGAATGCACTGCTTATGATCGCCATCACTACCGGCGTTCTTTCTGGATTATGGGGATGGCTAGCGTTTAGTTTTAGCCTAATAAGCTGGGCAGGTTTTTTAGGCTGCACGGTGTATTTTGCCTGCCCACAAGGCGGGCTACGCGGCCTGCTGCTGAGCTTATGTAGCTGTGGCAGTGGCGTATTTTGGGCGATGATCATGATCCACGTCGGCCCCTTAGCGCCGCAATTTTTGGGCTATGCCATAACGGGCATCGTGGCATTTTTAATGTGCATACAAGCCAAGCTGCGCTGGCTAGGTTTTATACCCGGCACCTTTATTGGCGCTTGCGCCACCTTTGCAGGCGATGGCCATTGGCAACTCGTTAGTGCATCACTTTTAGTTGGTCTGCTATTGGGCTACGCCATGAAAAACAGCGGCTTATGGCTAGCAGCATACTTTTCACGCTAAACGCTACATATACGGCACTCGCAAAATAAAGCATCAGCAATGCCATTATTTCCTTAAAACAAGCCATCATCGCTCTTACATCGGCCTATACTAAAGACGTACCTTGCGCTCGCAAGGACATAAAAGGATAGATAGCCATGAGCAAGTCTAAACAATCCGTTAAAGAAACCAAGAAACAACCCCTGCACAGCGCCAAAGAAAAAAAAGCCGCTAAACAAGTTAAAAAACACGCAGGTGATAGCGTGCCGATGTTGACCACATAATTGCGCCGCACTCTCATCACCCCTTTGCCATGATTAACTCGTCAATGCTAAAGACATTGCCAATATGGGGGCGTTCGATATCGAACGCCACGCCATAACACTATTAAAGGCTTGGTTTTTTGGGCCGATTATTACCACTGCTCGCATTACCCGCACCAATACATTCCCAATACTGAGTACGCAGTGCATAGTTTTCTGAGGATTTAATCCAAATTATTCTTGGCTATGCGCAATTGTGAATGAAACGTCAACAAACCCTCGTGCGCCATGCATTCCCTGTTCGATATTTAGCCAAGTGCCTACGTGCTCTACTAAATCGCTGGAATAAGCACATACGCGGCCTTGCCTTGGCGCTTTGCTTCATTACATAGCACTATCTGCGGCACTTAATAAATCACTAAGCGCCAGACCATCCTACGGAAAAAAACCAGCCCCATGCTGGCAACAATAACTAGCTTTTGCTCATCCAGCTAAATTGGCTACGATAACGCTTTTAATTTTTATTTGCGGCTACAAAGCCTTCACTTTGAGAGGTAAGATCGTAAACCCCAACATAAAGACCGCTTAACGACCAAGGGATCACGCCGCTTTCCACCAAAGGTGCCACTCTGGATTATCGCAAACACGTTTTTAAGGCGATGGATTACATCAGCCAACATCTTGAACAAAACCCAACGCTCGATGAAGTCGCTGAATTGGCTGCGCTTTCTAGCTTTCATTTTCACCGAATTTTCAAAGCCACAGCGGGGGAAACGCTGGCTAACTTCACGCGTCGCTTACGGCTGGAGCGCGCGGCGGGGCGGCTTGTAAGCAGCCCCAGCACCGATATCACCACCTTGGCCATGATGTATGGATTTTCTAGCGCTCAAAATTTTGCCAAGGCTTTTCGCCAGCACTTTGCCACCACACCTTCTGCCTATCGCTTGCAAGCCAAGCAGAAAAGCAAGATTGGAAACGCCCGCAGCGGCGAAGATGATTATGATTGCCAGGTCTTGTCATGGGGCGCGGGCCCCGAGCAATCTAACTTGCTGCAAAGTGTACGTATCGAAAAAGTGGCGGCTTTTCAGGTGATCTATATGCGCCAGCTTGGCAGTTATGGCCGAGAGCGCTGTGAACAAACACATCGTGATTTGCTATCCCTCCTTGGCCACAGCGAAGAATCTACTCCAGCAGGCACGCTCAGCCTGTATTGGGATGACCCTGAAATCACCGAGAAAGCACATTGCCGTACCGATGTTTGCATCGTACTGGATGGCCCTATGCCAGCAAACCGCTGGCTTGCAACTCAGCTTATCGCAGCGGGCCGATATTTAGTTTGCAGCTTTGCATGTAATGAGGCCTCGCTTGCGCTGACTTGGGAAATCGCCTTTCGCTATTTAGTGGCAAAAGGCTTGGCTTGCGCTGATCTGCCTTGCTACGAGCGCTACGACGCAGCAACCAATCAGGCCCGTGATCATTACGCCTTTGACATTTATATCCCGCTAACTTCTCGCTAGCGGGGCTCTATTTACCAACAAGCTCAACCTTGCACACATTGCGCAGGGCGAGCGGAGCTACGCCCATGAAACGCCTTTCACTTATTGCATCCTGCCTATTAATCATCGGCTCGCCCAACACTTGGGCGCAATCCTCGCGCGCCATTCTTTCTGGTGGCACCATCTATAGTGCCGATCTGGCCCACCCACACCCCGAAGCCGTTGGCATTGCAGATGGCCGGATTGTGGCCGTTGGCTCACGCGATGCTGTTGAGCAGCAAATGGGCAAAACCACGCCCCGTATCGATCTTGCTGGCAAATTTCTGATGCCCGGCTTGATTGATAGCCACGTACATGCCGCCTTTGCGGGCTTTCAAGAAATGACCGTGCATTTTCCTAGTGATTTGACTACAGCAGAGCAAATCCGCAGCTTTGCCAGCCAAGCCACTAAAGATGCCAAACTAATGCAAGGCAATGTGCAGCTATTTACCAGTGTATCTCTTGAATACTGGAATCATATCGAGCTGCTGGAGCAAGTCTTTAACTCCGCTCCCTATCGCAATATTCCGGTTGTCCTTGCCGGATCAGATGCCCACACCGGCTGGGCCAATCAAGCCATGCTCAAACAAGCGGGCCTGCTTGCATCTGTAGAAGCAAAAAAAATTACCGCACCTAACGATGGCTTTGCCCGTAATAAAGATGGCCGCCTTAACGGCTTTGCCTCTGAAGGAGGCTGGGATCTCATCCTTAAAGCCATGCCCAAGGTAAGCGATGCGCAAATTGGCGAAGCAATCAAGCTGGCTGCTTGCCAACTCAATAGCGTCGGTATTACTGCGTGGATGGATCCTGTCAGCAATATCCGCCCTCTATCCCCCGCCTTTAGTGCAGAGCCAACTCGCAAAGATACCGGCCTGCTGCCTGCCTATACCGAGCTGGCGCGTAAAGGAGAGTTAAACGGGCATGTATCCGCATTGGCCTTAGTGAGTATTCATGCAAAACCCGCCATCATCAACGATGTAATGGCCCTCAAGCAACAGTTCTCCGGCACCAGCGATGTAAAGCTGATCGGTATCAAAATCCTGCAAGACGGCGTGATCGAGTTTCCATCGCAAACCGCCAAGCTGAGCCAGCCCTACCTTAACCGCCCAGGCTATAGCGGCCAGCAAGATCTACAAGCCACCCGCTTTAACGAACTGATCCGCCAAGCAGATGCGCAGTACCTCATTGCCCACTTTCACGCCATTGGCGATCGAGCCGTCGGCGAAGCGCTGGATGCCATCGACTATGCGAGGCAACACAATCCTGACCACAGCACACTGCACAGCATCACCCACCTACAAATTATGAGCCCTGAAAGCGTGGCACGCTTTAAGCCGCTTAACGTAGCGGCCTCTATGCAGTTTTTATGGTCTGGTAAGGATTTCTCCAGCACCTCCCTACTAGAAAACATCGTCCCCGCGCCACTATTAACGCGGCTATACCCAGCAGGCAGCCTTATCCGCAGCGGCGCAATTGTAGCCGGAGCCAGCGACTGGCCCGTCTCCAGCCCCAACCCCATGCTAGCGATGTACACCGCACTCACCCGACAAGGCGACTTAGGAGAACTCGCCCCCGCAGATGAAAAAATCAACCGCAGCGACGTCTTACAAGCCTACACCCTCAACGCCGCCAAACTCATCGCCCAAGACAAAAACATCGGCTCAATCAGCATTGGCAAAAGCGCCGACTTTGTACTGCTGGACAAAAACCTAGAACAAATCGCCCCCAAAGCATTCCCCCAGACCAAAGTACTCTGGACCATGTTTAAAGGACGGAAAGTATTTGAAGCAGAGCGCTGCCAGTAACAAACAAAGCCCGCCTATCAAATGCGGGCTTTGTTATCAAATAAATGGAGAAATCTCCAATTATTTTGGCTTAGCAAACCAGTACCAACTAACGATAATTTCAAAACCCAAATCTTGAATCACGGAGGGCACGGAGTTCAGATTCCATCGAGGAATTTAATCAGCAGTGAACCAAATATCACCAAAAAATGCGCGTCCTGATTGTTGGCTGTTGTCGCCATCGCTCATCAGGGCGACGATATCAATTTGCGTAAAATCCTCACCAAATGCGTGTTTTAAATCAGCTTTAACATTGCGCTTGTAGCTACGCCATTGCTGCGTGTTTTGATTGCCGCTCTCAACTGCAATTAATGCTGCTTGTGAGGTGAACGCATTCGGCCAAAGACTACCAACAGGCTGTTGACTAGCCCACACGTAATTGACTGTTTTAGATGAAATACCCAACAAACCACGCTCTACAACCACATAGAGGCGAGCGGGATAATCATCACCTGCTTTGGTCTTTTCGTTTAAACCAAGCCACGCTTGGTCTACTTTCCAGCGCCAATTCAGATAAGGTGTACGGTTTAAATCGATTTTAACTTTTTTGAATTTACCTGACGCACCACCTGCTACGTTTGCGACCAAGACTTGCGTTTGACCATCGCGCAGCAATTGGTATTGCGTACTGCCTTTAAATGACTTGTCTTCCCAACCCGCCAATTGCCCTTGCGAAAATTGCCCAACGGGAATGCTGGCGGCTCTTAGCGGATAGGCGCTCATCACCAAGCAAATACCCAATGCGAAAATAGGGAATTGTTTCATTTGGCGTACCTCTGTCTATTTATTAAAAACTTGGTACGCCGCTGTAATACGCGTGACCGTCGTGATGGCGCATAGGGCAGCAAAGCCCAAAGCCAGCATGGCAAACCAATGTGGCATCAGGCACATCAGCACAAAGACAAAGATGGTTTCAGTCGCTTCGGTTAAACCACCCAAGTAATAAAATCCTTTTCGAGGATAAATTGCACTACTCAAGCCGCGTTTTTCGGCCAGAATGGCAAAGGCTAAAAAGCTACATCCCGTACCAACAAAGCTGTAAATCAAAATCGCTGCGGCCAGCGCATTTTCCGCAGGATTAGCCAAGGCAAATGCCAATGGCACGGCCGAGTAAAATAGAAAATCAAGCGTAATATCTAAAAAAGCGCCTCGATCGGTCGGCTGACTTTGCCTTGCCATCGCACCATCGATACCATCGGAAAAACGATTGAGTAGAATCATTGCCAAGGCCCATTCCATTTGCCCGAATACAATCATCGGCACACTGCTCACACCCACAATAAAACCAATCCAAGTGACATGGTCGGCTTTTAATCCAAGCGCCAGTAAACGAAGCGCGATGCTTTGGATTGTGGGTGCCAAGAAATGGAGTACTT
Source organism: Iodobacter fluviatilis (assembly GCF_004194535.1). Taxonomy (NCBI): domain Bacteria; kingdom Pseudomonadati; phylum Pseudomonadota; class Betaproteobacteria; order Neisseriales; family Chitinibacteraceae; genus Iodobacter; species Iodobacter fluviatilis. The sequence continues at coordinate 659,903 of NZ_CP025781.1, forward strand.
TTCGATCAAGCATGTTGAAAATCCTCGATCTGCAGCACTCGTCCTTGGGGCGGGATATCGGCGATGTCGTGCGTCACGAGCAGGGTGGGAATCGCTAAGGCCTTCACACGTTCAAAAACAAAAGCGCGAAATTGCTCACGCAGTACCGCATCGAGCTTGCCAAATGGCTCATCGAGCAATAAGGCTTGTGGTTGTGCGAGCAATGTTCGTAAAACACTCACCCTTGCGCGTTGCCCCCCCGAGAGGGTTGCGGGGTCGCGATCATAAAAGCCTAGCAAGCCAATTTGAGCTAACTGCTCTTCAATTACTTGGCGACGGTGTGACTTACCCTTGATCTCACTCGGTAGCGCGAAGGCTAAATTTTGCCCCACACTTAAATGCGCAAAGAGTAAATCATCTTGAAATAAAATCCCGATGCGGCGCTGCTCAGTGGGGATTTGATCGACTCTTTTTCCGTTAAGCTTGAGCTCGCCTGTAGCCGTAAAAACAGGATCGAGCGCTCCAATCATCCAGTGCAATACGGTCGACTTTCCCGAACCGGAAGCCCCCATTAAGGTGAGCACTTCTCCTTGCGCAATCTGCGCATTGAGTACGGAGATCAAAGCTTGATTGGTCTGCTTGATGCAGAGCGATTTAATTTCTAACACTTTAACGTAATCCTCGGCGATGCTTCGCCTGCCAATGGCTCACTATGGCGGCCAGTGCAAACGCCAGCATCGGTAATAGCATGAGTAAAACGGCTTGAATGGCCATGGTTCGACGATTGCCACCGCTACTGAGCGCGATTGCTTCAGTCGTGACCGTACTAAACCGGCCAGCACCAGCAAATAGGGTGGGTAAATACTGCGCAATACTCACCGCAAATCCCAAGGCAAAGGCGGACAAAATCGGACGCATTAACAGTGGCCACTTAATATATAAGCAGGCTTGCCAGCGTGGATAACCCAAGGCTTGCGCTGTCAGCATTAGTCGCGGATCAAATTGGCGATAGGCACCGACCAAACTGAGCAAAACGTAAGGCAAAACCCAGAGCAGATGGCTCCAAATCAAGCCAATCACTGTGCCGTCCAAATGCAAATACAGTAGCGCAAAATACTGCGCTGCAGACAGTGGAATAACCGGCAAAATCAACGGCGCATAGAGCCAAGCGTTATTGCGCTGCGGTCCCCACTCCAGCCAGATCAATACCATCACTAAAGCGATCAAACTCGTCGCTAAACCGAGCCAGAGTGATGTTTTAAATGGCGTAAAGTCTGCATTCAGCCAGGCTTTTACACTGAGTTCATCAGGCCATAAAGCAGGAAAAAACCAGCTCTGCGCCAAGGACCAAATAAGGATTAGGATCATCAGGCTAAAGCTAATCCCCGCACCGAGTTGATACAGCCAAGACATAATTGAGACGCGATTGGGAAGACGTAACCCATCGAAATCCACAGTAGAACGCTGATAGACCCAAGCAACGCCGCGAAGCAATCCGCCAAAAATCAGCAAGACCAGTAGTAAAATAAGTGCAGCGACACCACCCTGAGCTTGCAACTGTGGATCGGGATCAGAAAGCCATTGCCATGCCAGCACTGCAAAGGTTGGCGGCGTCGTTGGCCCTAAAATCAGCGCCATATCGTGTTCACGCCGATTGAAATTTGACCCACCCTGCCGATCGAATTTTGACCCAGGGCCGAGCGTTGCTTTTTATCGGAGCAACTGTGCATAAGTCTAGCAAATAGCGGGCCACTCACCCGCTATTTTTACGCCTTCAGGTTCGGCTTAAAACCGCTCAGCCTCGGTACGCGCTTCCTCCTTTCTGCTTTGCTCCCTTTGTTTTATCTTCGTTTTTGCTGCTAAGCTGCTGTGCTGGAAACGGTAGGAGTCATTCCCCGTTTCTACAATGTGGCAATGGTGCGTCAGCCGATCCAACAACGCCGTCGTCATCTTGGCATCGCCAAATACACTCGACCATTCCGAGAAGTTCAGATTCGTGGTGATGATGACGCTGGTGTGCTCATAGAGCTTCGACAACAAATGAAACAGCAATGCGCCTCCGGCCTGACTAAAGGGTAAGTAGCCCAGTTCATCCAAAATCACCACATCCACTCGCATCAGCGCGAGTGCAATACGACCTGCTTTGCCTTCACGTTTTTCTTTTTCCAGTAAATTGACCAAATCCACGGTCGAATAAAAACGGCCGCGCTTGCCGTGATGCGTGATCCCGCCGATCGCTAACGCCGTGGCCAAATGTGTTTTACCCGTGCCTGGGCCGCCAATCAGTACGGTATTTTGTGCCGTGTCGGTAAAGGCCAATGTCGCCAGTTGATTGACCAGTGCTTGATCTGCCTTGCTCGCGCTAAAGTCAAATCCCGCTAAATCACGATGCACGGGAAACTTCGCTGCGCTCATTTGATGCTGAATCGAGCGCACCTTACGATCGCTGTGTTCTGCTTGCAATAAATGCTCAATCAGCCAGCCACACGTTTCCATACTCTGGCCGCCCTGGCTCTTCAGATCCAGCCAAGCGGCCGCCATCCCATGCAAGCGCAAGGCTTTGAGTTCAACACTCATCTCATGCATGGCTCGACTCCTCGTGGTCGCTGTCGAACTCGCTCGCTGCACGCAAGCCGTCGTAACGCTGGGTGTTCGCCTGCGGTTCTTCTACTAATTGCAGCTGCGTTTCAGCGCTAATAGCGGACGGTGGGTCATTCAATCGCGCCACTACATTTAAAATGTGTTCAATGCTGATGACGCCTGACTCCAGTACCAACTCAACCGCAACCAGTACTGCATCCAAACCCGCCACCGGAACCGTGGCCAGCACTTGCGCCATCACCTTGTCTCCCCCGTTACGCCGTAACAACCTTTCCTTGAGCTGCAATAAGGGCGCAGGCATCGACGTAAAGGGCGCACCATTGCGTAAGGCCCCCGGCTTACGGGCAATCAGCGGAATATAGTGCAGCCAATCAAAGCTCACCTGCTGTTGCCCCGTCAGCCGCTGATGTCGGGCCATGATTTCATTATTCGCCACCACCACAACTTGCGTGGGATACAAGCGCACACTCACACGCTGCCGCGACCATTCACAAGGCACCGAGTAACGATTGCGCGCGACGGTGATTAAACAGGTGCTGGAAACCCGAGCCAGATGCTCAACGTAACCATCAAACGGGGTCGGCATCGGCATCATTTCTAAACGCTCTTGCTCCAACATCTCGGCAATGCTCAGACCTTTGAATTCGGGATGCCTGAGCACGCCCCATAAGACGCGACAACGCTCGGCCAGCCACGCATTCAATGCGTCAAAGGTACTGAACTTGATGCTTTGCGCCTCCAGCCAGATTCGCCGCCGACTATCTTGGACATTCTTTTCAACCACGCCTTTTTCCCAGCCAGAGGCGACATTGCAAAAGTCGGGATCAAACAAATAATGGGCGCACATCACCGAGAATCGGGCATTCACGATCCGGCCTTTGCCTTTCAATACCTTATCAACAGCGGTCTTCATATTGTCGTAAATGCCTCGGCGCGGCACACCCCCTAAAGCCGCAAAGGATCGAGTATGCGCATCGAACAACATTTCATGCCCTTGACTGGGATAGGCCACTAACCAGAAGGCGCGACTGGCACACAATTTCAGATGGGAAACTTGAATGCGCCGATAAATACCACCAATAAGTAGATGCTCCTCACTCCAATCAAATTGAAAGGCTTCGCCCAAAGCAAATTGCAAGGGCACAAAACCCTGTGGGGTCTTACCGGCTTTGCCCCGCCAAGCACGAACGAAATCAGTGACGCCACTGTAAGCCCCTGTATAACCCTCAGCTTGAATCTGCTCAAACAAGGCTTTGGCGGTGCGACGATTCTGCTTGGATCGGAAGGAGTCGGCAGTCAGGGCTTGTTCTAGAGTGGCATGATAGGGCGTCAGTTTGCCAGGCTTACGCTGCCGTACGTATTGCGGCTCAGCCTTGGCAGCGGGTTTGCGAACCCAAGCGCGAATAGTGTTACGCGCCAGCCCCGTGCGCTTGGTGATTTCGTGCAGCGACAGATTATCGCGAAAATACATCCTGCGGATTTTGCCCATCATTTCCATGGTGATCACCTTTTATCCTCTGCTCAAGAGTTAAGCAGAATAAGTAAAGCACCTGGGTCAATTTTGGATCGGCAGAACTAGCTGTGGTGGGTCAGTTTTCGGTCGGCGTCAACACTCTGAGCACATTTGCGTTAAAAAATGATAAAGTTCACCAGGTTTTTCAACCGTACCCGCGTGCAAAGAGCTCAATCGAAAACGGTACTTAAAACGCCGTGCTTGCTGCCAAGTTGGATCAGAATCAATAATTGTCTCGCATTCAGGCACCCCAACTAAGCAAACACAAACACCTGAATTATTTACAAGTGATTTGAGCCAACGTAATGCAATAGTATTAACCCGCTCACTTCCACGCACCTTATTATTCAGCAGATTATGCACCTCATCTAGCAGAATAATTCTTGTCTCACATGTTTTAAGATAACCCACGATTCGTTTTGTTTTACTTGCAATAGTGCCCGCCAAATGACTGGGATCATTGAGTTTTTCCAACATATTACTAGCCAGCGTACTAACGGAAACTGGCGATGGAACCTCTGCATAAAAGGCCGGAATATACGTTATCTCAGCATCAACGTTTTGGACCTGTGTTTTTTGAAACATACTAAGAATTGTTTCGCAAATTTTAGTCTTCCCCATTCCACCGTCTGCCAGCAACATGCAGCCAACGGGTTCTTTAAAACTATGTGACTGAACAATTGCACGCAGAATCCCCTTTAGTGCGAAATCAAAAGATGGATGACAAATCAAAACTTTATCAAGCTCAGACACTCGCTGAATTGATTCATACTCATTAGAAAAATCTTCAAAATTCATAAGTCAATTTCCATTATTTCATAGTCACCAGAGCTACTAACTGCTCCCGATTCAAAAGATGGCACATCCGCTGGCACAACATTAAGCTCAAGCACATCAGGTAATGGATGAACAATTTTAGGGAGCGTGCGAGCACGCCCTTTACCATTTGTAAGCCGTGCAATCTGCCTTTGGGCCATTTCAGAATCTGTTTGAATCTTTTGAAATAACGTCCATCGCGCCAATAAATCGCAATAAATTCCCAGACGCTTTTGATCCGAAGCGGTCAACGCTGCTTTAATCTTTTTGGCTTCCTGATGTTCATACTGGGTCAACCCAATGGTGTATTCAGGGTTGGTAGACTCCGCCAAAATCAGCGTACTAGGCTGAGAGGGGTGCTCAATATAAACTTCATGTAAATTGAGCTCGTCTACCAAAACGATCACTCTTTTGTCACCTATCGCTTCAAGCGTCGCAAGGGCATGTGAGAAGTATTCAATGCCATCGACCAACACCCGTCCTTTGTGAATATTTCGTTGCACTGGCAAGCGAGCAATTGCATCTATTTCAGCGATATCAACAATTGGCGCAGGCCACCCTTTAACTGAATCCTCCCACGCTAAAATTGGAGCCCGCCCAGTACGTGAATGAATACTGGTGTGATAAACCTCATTGATCCACTCGAGGCAATACTCATGCATTTTTTCTAAAATTGAAGCGGCCCGGGATCTAGAGTCATACTCTCCACGGTCACTGGGACTAGAAAATGTCGTTCCCGCACACTTCTGCACTAGAAGAGTGGTCAGCGTTCGAAAAAATGACTCGATATGAGCCTTATCATTCGGGTCTCTTATCTCTGCAGGTGTAACGATGATCCCAAGACGTGCGCATAGTCTGATAAAAGCCGAATTTTTAAACTCAACACCATTATCAGGAACAATTCGAACGGGTATCCCACCTGGTAAGCCCATACCAAGGCGAGTTAACATGTTTTTAACGGCCGCTAACGTCGTTACTGCCGATGGTGGAAACATGCTGATATATATACCGACTACCGCCCGGGTATACACATCAAGGATACAAACTAAATAGGGCCGGCCAATTACGTCCCCCGAATCAGGATCACGCAGCAATATGTCTAAATAGTGAGTATCAATTTGCACGAGGTACATTGGACGAGGACTAATAATGGCCCTGCCCGCAGCACGTGCGACCCGATCCGCAGCAACTTTTCCTTTTTTTGCCAGAGCAACAATGTATGGATCTAGCGCTTTAATGCGCCGCTGCAGTGTGCGTAAACTTGGAACTGTTACTGTTGAAGAATGCTTTGAAAGCAGACCTAATTCGGATAATTTACCGACAATATGCGTTCGCACATCTTTAGCGTCCCTCCGCTCTGACTGTAAGAAAACCTGTTGAATTGCCTCTTCAATCAATATTTCTACCTGAGGGCAAAATCTAAGACCTCTATTTCCACTTTGTTTATGCCTTAGAGATAATAGAGCTCCGTCTCTCCCCTCCAAAAAATAACGTTTAATCCAGCTTGCTACGGTGCGTGGATCTGGCGGTTGTTGATCTTCCAGTTCAAAAGCAATTAATGGAATCAGTGCAGTAAGATGTTTCTTTGATGTCGGATAAACAAGTTGGGTAACTGCCGAATCCACATAACGCCGCATTCGGATCGCTGCGCGAGTTTCTTTTTCAGAAAGCTCAGATAACTTTCCTGAACAACCATTCTCAGAAATACCTTCAATATCTTGATTCTTAATTAATAAAGTTTCACTTTCCTGCATCTCAATAAACCGATCATGTGAGATACGAAATGCTTTTCCTCCAATAGCTGCTGCATACCGAACGATTCCAGCATAGATATAAGTCACTTCAAACTCACATCCATGCATGTGAAAACGCAGTCCCACTTTAGGAGAGTAGTAACGCGGCTTCATTGAAGAAACCCCACAGGCATATCCAAGCTCACAGGGCGACTTAGATCAACAGCTAACACCCCGTGAAACAACAAGTAGTCTGCTAAAAAAGGAGACAGAGCAGCCTCAGTTAAAGCGGCATAAACGCCCCCCAAGGACATGGGATTTGATAAGGCAGCAAGCAACTGGCGAGCTAAGGCAAGCTCTTGACTTGACCAAGCGCGAATACTGGAACGAGAGTAAAAATAGTAGAGGTTTTCCAAACACTTTTCTGTTGGCAAAGCGTTTGAATCAACAATAGAGAAATCAAAATCACACATATTTAATAAATTTTCAATCTCTAAAAAACATAATATATTTTCTTTATCCAAATACTGTTGATTAGGTTTAATTTCACATACTAGCCACTGTTGATTTACCATTGAAATCAAAAAGTCAGGCGTATATTTTTTACCTTGTCCGTGTTGAATATTAATGGCTTGGCAACGATAGCTAATTACCTTGGCATCCCTCTCTAAAAGAAGGCAATATGCCAATTCAAGCTGACTTTCCAGTGCAACTGTGATGCCATTTTTTCGGCTAGGGAATAAAGCAGTGCGTCTACCACGTGCACCTTGAGCAATCCGGCGGTGGCCATGCACAACGCCCGATAAATCGGGTGGCTTGGCAAATGCATCTTGAATCTGTTGTAAAAGATCTGCTCGCAGATTGAATTGAATACTATTCATACACACCTCATGTCCAACTAATCCCATATTTAGGCGAAGCAGTGCCCTATTGGAATCATTAACCAATTTAAATAGCCCTGTTTTTAGGCGTAAAAAGCCCCGCTAAGAGTGTTTTCTCTCAGAGTCACAGGAAGAAAAAAGATAAATGGGCTTGACGCTGGAGCGCGTGATGATGATACTTGAACTGTCTATTTTCCAAGTATTAGCCGTCAGGCACGTACGCTCACGGGACAAGCCGCAAGGTTTGTCCCGTTTTTACATTGGTCTATCCTCCTTTTGCTGCATACGCAAATACTTAGGTTTTAACAAAGCATTCTTTGCAAATTCATCCTTAATTCCAATAATTTCTTGAATTAAGCGCACTTGAGCTGGATGTAAAGAATCAAGATGCCTGTGAAGATTCAGCAGCATCCAATGAATGTCCTCAGAGAGGTCAGTAGGGATAATAAACTTACGCTGTGAGGCCTCAACTACCTCATGTAGCTCTGCCTGCTGAATATCAGATAAAGACAACGCCCGGATCAGCCGCTCGATAAATTCAGATGTTGGTGGGCCTTTGGTTCCTATTTCCAAGGCAGAAATATAACTCTGCTCATACCCTAACAGCTCTGCTAACTCAATTTGACGAATACCATGGGCAACTCGAAGCTGATAAAAGTATTTTGAAAATGGCCTCACAAAAAACCCACCGATTAATAAAAATAATCAGACAGGGTAATTAAATTAAAATAAAAAGTCAAAATAAAGTTAAAACAAAAAAAGGGAACACATTTAATACAATTAAGTAACGACACAAAAACCATAAAGACATATAAAAAAACACTACAAATCAGAGTAAAAACAATAAAAAGTAATATTAGAATATTACTCTTAAAATTTCCAACGTCAGAAATAACTGCATACTTAAATAAATAAAATACATATCTACCATTTAAAAAAATGCTATTAACACAATGAGCAGTCGACACAATAAAGGAAGTACTAGATGCAGTGGTAATCCCCCCACAAAATCAGCTCATTTTCAAGTAGAATTTTCTCGCTGTCTTTGAGGCACTTCTTTATGAAAGCATGTGGGTAATTTATATCGCCCAATTATGGCGCATAAAGCAAGCCGAAACTGGTTTGACCGTCTCCGATCTGTGCCGCGAGCACAATACGAGCTCAGCCTCTTTTTATAAGTGGCGCGCTAAGTTTGGCGCATGGACATCTCGATAATGACGCACATGAAAGAGCTGGAGGACGAAAATAAACGCCTGAAAAAGATGTATATCGAAGCCCAAATTCAAGCCTGTACAGTCAATCACCAACCTAATTCAATAACCAGAACAAAACAAAAGCCTCAAGTCAATTTAATGTAATATAGTGGCATATTACGTCAGTCTGCGACCGGTAAGGCATTTCATGGATTTAATCTTTTCTATACACCCAAGGTGGTGATTAATCTGCCATTGGGGGACATCTTAGTTTGTCACCCGAGCCAGTTAAGGAGTGTATTTGTGTTTAAACTGAGACCAACAAATCCTGAGCTTGAAAAAGTCACCAAGTTCACAGTCAAGAAGAAGGCCTCCTATCTACGGTCCCACTTCAAGAGTTTGGAAAATACTTTCCAAGAAAAGTCTGCATCGCTATGGCAAGAGATAGAGCTTGAAGATAAGAGAACAGAAAACCATGATGATGACAGCCAATACGACTACAGTGCTTCCGAATCTTTGAAAGAGATAGAGCATATCTACCTAAGAATGCACCGATACTCTGCAATTCTGGCCACTTATTCATATTTGGAAAGCAGCATGAATAAGTTATGTGAGGAATTAAAGAAAGAAATGAAAATTAAAATATCTGTTGACGACCTAAATGGCGACGGTATTCATAGGTGCAAAAAATACCTGACTCTGTTGGCCAACGTTGATTTCGAAAAAATAAACCCTCAATGGTCTCACTTGGCTACATTAAATAAGCTTAGAAATTGCATAATGCATGCTGATGGCAATGCGGAACTCGTTAGAGATAGCGAAAAATTTATTACTCAAATAAAAAGCAATAGAGATATGTATTTTGTTGAGCAAAATATGGTCATGGTATCGAATGACTTTGTTTGTCAATCTATAGACAATATTGAAATAGCCTTAATTCATATTATTGGGTATGGTAAGTAAAAATTAAATATGCCTATTCAATCAACTTCACGCTTTTGATACCAAATGCGCTAGCCCGCACTGGTGAATTCAAATATTGTTTATCACACAGGATGTGTATGTGCGTGTTTATATTATTACTAGGTGCACTCATAGGACTATTTTTCTCTATGATGCTCTTCTCCGCTTTGATAATATTTAACCTGATGATGTCTCTTGCTCAGCCGAGCTTTGGCACGCGCATGATCCGGCTTGAGTAAGATACGTGCGGAATAAGGGCGCTCCATGTCAAAACCAATTGAATCGTCTGAAGTTAGCAATGCCGCGCAGGTCACTAAATCAAGGGTTCCGGAGCAAGAGACATAATCAGGATATTTAATGTAAAAATTGACCTATCAATCATAACCAATATTTTTATTGCCATCGCAACGATAGTTGCCACATTTATCCATTATGACTCCCAGAAAAAACAGAGGCTTGATAGAGTTTGGGATATGAACAAAGGAGTGCTTCTTGATCTGACTCACTCACTATCCGAAGCAATTAAAGCCACAGAAATCGAGATACAGAACTGCTATAGCTACCACGACGAGCAAGTTGAAATAAAGCCTTACGTCTGGAAAAATCTCGATGAAAAAATTGACTATATGCTCAATGTCTACCGCCCGCTTGTGAGCACTAACTTGCTAGCAGCAATAAATAACCACAAACAAGTAAGTAGAGAAATATCCAGACAAGTCTTCCAGGAAGATGAGGACACATGCACAGCATATGAAAAAATGTTAGTTGAGCACAAAACACTATATGTGCAACTACAGTCATTTATTGCCAAAATCAGCGGCGTGGAAGCCATATAACAACACGCTAAAATCGCTTATTTCGTTCGCAGAGACGGGCAAAACCCTACACCTTAGCTTAATCATTAGGATTTATCTTTAGCTCCGCAGCATTTGCTGTATGGGGCTTAAAACTAGCCACAACCCATGGAGTATTTATGACTAAGCCGAGCGTTTTTAGTGTTGGTGATATCGTTAAGTTAAAGTCCGGAGGACCAGACATGACCATCAAAGAAGTAGTGACTGATATGAAGAACAAACCGAATGGCAAGTATTGGTGCCAATGGTTTGCAGGAAAGAAACTCGATTCAGGACAATTCGCGCATGAATCTCTTATAGATGTAGCTGTAGAATCATAGGCATGGATGTCCGAAATATTGCCTTATGGATGCAATCAGAACTAGAGAAACAGGGGTGTATTTATCAGGATGATGTGGTTGACTACGCGCTGAAAGCAGGTGGTGAATCATTTCTCAGAGAAAATGCCGATGGAAATCTGGTTCTTGCCAGAAGCGTTCTTACAGAATTCAGGAAACTAAACGAACCAGACGTTGTTTGGGTTAAACCGGATAGGTACTGGCGTTTTCGCGTCCCAGAGGATGAGTCAGGAAGAGATGCAAGGGGCTAACGAGAAGCCTGCCCCAGAAAACCTATAAGGTTAGGCATTACATTTGACATAAATTTAATGAATTGAATGCTTCTTTGCAAACTACTATAAATTTTATCTTTAATCACAGGGGGCAGAGTAAAGTTAAACCTACTTGCTTTGGCTTTGAGGGAATGAAATATAGCAGGATTTAATTTAAGTTGACTCTGAACCCCGTACTCACTACTACCCAATATCTTTGTAAGGACTTCACCATGCCCATTAAATATCGATATACCAAAGCAGGCGCAATAACGAATGGTGAAATATCGACCACCAAAGACGAAATAGATCATCACGAAACTGTTCAGATTATATTGAAAGAAATAGCGAACAAAGAAGGCGAAAGAATCGTGGTTGCAATGATGAGCACAAACGTTGAAGGGCAGCAGGTTGGCGTTTATCACGTTGATCCTGACGCCGCGGAGCAATCTACGTTAAGGACGATTGAGCAAATTGATATATGTGCGGACGGAGAAACTTGGAATACAGTTTCTCTATTAAAGCCATAATGTATTGAGAAAAAAATACCTTTATTGGGGCAGGTTAAAGCGCCCCCTCAGCTTAGTCATTAGGTAGAAATATTTTCAGTGCACTTAAGCCGATCGGGGAAATAAGAGGGAGAGAAGTAAGCCTATTTAAACATTATAGATTGGAGATTGGAGAAAAACAATATAAAAAAATATTAATAAATCAATTAAACTCAGCATAGCGATGAAATATTAAAACCATACATAATATGGTTTTAAAAAAACATATTTTCTTCATAAAAAAACAACATCACTCCACTATTTAAAATAAACCATAAACTAAAGAAGCCACCATAAAATTACTAATCAAAAAAGGCAGCACTAAAAATGAAACAACTAATCATTATCTTGTTTTTTACATTTTCAATTGCCGGATGTGCAACTCATGGAACACGAGCGGCAATGACCTCTGGCGAAATTGGGTGTTCCACTTCAGAAATGAAAGTGTCCGATGGCGACATGGGCTGGACGACAAACACATGGACAGCTGTTTGTCGTGGAAAGACTTTTTTTTGCACTTACACTTCTAGCCTAAACTTAGGTTCTAGAACACAGTGCAAAGAGGAAATTCCATTGCCAACGAAATAAGCATATCTGGGCCATGTCTATACGTTTATTCGAAATAGTAACTCCCCCGTTTTTGAGCTCACTTAAAAGTAGAGGCTAAGCGAGTCATTCAGCGTTCAATAGTTTTCACCAGTCAGCATCAAACTTTTTCCAATTACTCAGCCCGGTTTTGGCCCTTTCTTGCACTGTTTAAACCTGAACGAATAATTACCGTTTCCCTTTGTGAATCGCGGACGCCCAGTACTGTGGCCAGGTGCATTTTCCCAGTGCCTGCACCGTCAACCAGAATCACGTTGTGCGCATAGTCCATAAAGCACCGGTACCCAGTTGCTCCTGCGGCGAAACCGTCAAAGGACTTTCCGCCAGTAAAAGCATCGAAGATGCTGAACCGGATGCTTTGAGCCTCCAACCAAATCCGCCGACGGCTATCCTGAACTTACTTTTCAACCACGCCTTTTTCCCAGCCAGAGGCGATATTACAAAAGTCAGGATCAAATAAATAATGTGCCCATATCTCTGAGAATCGCGCATTCACGATCCGGCTTTTGTCTTTAAGTACCTTATCGACTGCAGCCTTCATATTATCGTAAATCCCTCCCCAAAAAATATGGAAGTGAGTCCATTTTTTGGGGGCAGTTCAATTTTTTGACATTTATTTTGAGGGTTAAGATCACATAATATTTTCATCGATTTCAATCTTTGACTTGGCAAAGTTTCAACTTTTGACTGCAAGATTTCAATCATTGAGTTATGCCCCCTTATGTGATTTTATATGTTACTCAGTGATAACGCTGTAGATGTACTAATGGGTAACCTTTACTGACCTGAAGAAAAGATTGAAACAACAATAGCCCGTAGCGGGCTATTGTTATGCAACTTTATGTGTCGTTCAATGAAAGACTATCTGTCGTTTTGGAAGAACTATGTGTCGTTCGACGTAAATATCAAGAACTAATCCCAGCTCAACGCCCCACCAGTCTGATACTCAGTAACCCTCGTTTCAAAGAAATTTTTCTCTTTCTTCAAATCAATCATCTCACTCATCCATGGGAATGGATTAGTCACACCCGGGAACATTGGCTCTAAGCCAATTTGCTGCAAGCGGCGGTTGGCAATAAAGCGTAGGTATTCTTTGAATTGCGATGCATTCAGGCCCAGCACACCACGGGGCATGGTGTCTTCGGCGTAGGCGTATTCCAGCTCTACGCCACGCTTGAATAAGCCGTAAATTTCAGCTTTGAATTCTTCAGTCCAAAGCTGTGGGTTTTCCATTTTGATGGTGTTAATCAGATCAATACCAAAATTGCAGTGCATGGATTCATCGCGCAGGATGTATTGGTATTGCTCGGCAGCGCCGGTCATTTTATTCTGGCGGCCCAGCGCCAAGATTTGCACAAAGCCCACGTAAAAGAACAAGCCTTCCATAATGCAGGCGAACACGATGATGGAGCGCAGCAATTGCTGATCTGTTTCCAGCGTGCCGGTTTTAAAGCTTGGGTCGGTCAGGATATTAATAAATGGAATCAGGAATTCATCTTTATCGCGGATCGAGGCCACTTCGTTGTAGGCATTAAAGACTTCGCCCTCGTCCAAGCCCAAAGATTCAACGATATATTGATAGGCGTGGGTATGGATGGCTTCATCGAAAGCTTGGCGCAGTAAAAACTGACGGCATTCTGGCGAAGTGATCTGGCGGTAAGTGCCCAAAACGATGTTATTAGCAGCCAGGCTGTCCGCAGTAACAAAGAAGCCCAGATTGCGTTTGACCAAACGGCGCTCGTCATCGGTCAGGCCGTTTGGGCTTTTCCACAGCTCAATATCGCGCTGCATATTTACTTCTTGCGGCATCCAGTGGTTTGCACACTGCGCCAGGTATTTTTCCCATGCCCATTTGTGCTTAAACGGCACCAGCTGATTGACATCGGTAGTGCCGTTAATCACGCGCTTGTCGGAGGCATTTACGCGCTTGGCGGTGGCCGCTTCAAGGTTGATGGCTACGGCTGGGGTGCTGATTTCATCGTCAAAGTTGAGCATTACAAGTCCTGTCTTACTGATGTTGATACTTACTGAGTTGGGACTCAGTAGGTGAGTTTTAATAGATCTAACTGATGTTAATACTTTGGATATGGTTCGAAATAACGTCCCAAAATGAAACTTCAAATCCCCGTCATCCCCGAGTGTTTTTGTCGGGGATCCAGCTGTGCTACTGGATTCCCGCCTGAGCGGGAATGACGGCGTTTCGAGATGTCCATAAGTGGCAAGTCCTTACTAATTTGGGCTACTCAACAAGCGTATTTTTATATTACTGCTGTCGCTGATGCCGTACTGCTGGCCCAGCGCGTAAAAATCACGCACATGTTGATCGCTCAGCTTAAGGCTAGATTGAAAGCTCAGCGCAAGATGCACTTCGCCGAGGTAAACCACCTCCCCCGCCTTTACCGTAAAACTTTTGCCCATGGGTAGTAGATCGTGGCGCTGCTGTGGCCAGCCGGCGGCGGTGTAAGACCAATCACCCACCGCTTGCTCAGCGGTGTATTCACCGGGAGCCAAAGCCAGCACATGTAATTTACCGATGGCATTTTTAGCCGGTGCCGCAATGGTATCGGTTAGGATACTGGCGTTTAAATCAACATTGCCCTTGGGGCCTTGTAATCGCAGCCAAGCAGAAGCACCGTCTTGATCAAAAGAATTAAGGGTTAAAGAAACAATGGCGTAAGCCTGCTCTGGCGGAGGGCTCAGTTTGCCTTGCACCACCGCAATCGGTGCCATCGCGCAGCTATTTAATAGCAGTACACAACTGAGCAATACACTTTTAATCATATGACAACCTTTTACTGCAATAAGCGGGTGGCAATCTGGCTTGCATCTTGCACGCCCCATTGCTTAAGTTGATAAAAATCGCGCGTGGCTTGATCGCTATACGCCAATGTGGAAGCAAAATTAAGTTGGGCGCTGATCTCACCCAAATACAGCACCTCACCCGCAGCAATTTGGAAACGCCGATCCAGCTGAAAATGTGTTTGCCCGCCTCGGCCATTCGCGCCTTTTGCAGCCCAATTACCCCAAGCTTGGCTCAACGTATAGCTGCCCTCAGCCAGCGGCAAAACCCACAAACGGCCGCGTACGTCACCAGCAGGGCCAACAATACTATCGTGGCTGATATCCGCCCGTAAGCTATGGCGGCTACTAGCCCCCAGCAGCTCAACTTGTAAATCTGCCTGATCTGTTGATAGCGATTGCAGCGTTAAAGCCAGCACCACATAGCCCTGCCCTGCGGGAGGTTGCAGGCGGCCATTTTCAATTTGCAAGGCGGGCTGCGCGCTACAAGCAGCCACTAAGGCACTCGCCACACCGGCCACAGCCTGCACACATCGTGATAGAAAACTCATTTGGCAATGCACGCAATGCGTAATACTTCGGCACGCCAGCGCGCTTTATCGGCATCTGGCAACCAAGAGGCTTCAAAGCTGTGATTCACTAATTGCACCACTTCGCTGGCTGATAAATCCATCGCGGCGCGGCAAGCTAATAAATTAGCGTTGAGATAGCCGCCAAAATACGCTGGATCGTCAGAATTCACCATCGCGCACAGCCCTGCTGCCAACAAATTACGCAAATTATGCTGAGCTAAATCATCCACTACGCAGAGCTTTAAATTGGAAAGCGGGCAAACGGTGAGCGGAATACGCTCGGTGGCTAAGCGCACCACAAGGGTGGCATCGTCAGTGCAGCGCACGCCGTGATCAATCCGCCGCGCGCCCAGCACATCAAGTGCTTCGGTGATATAGGCAGCAGGGCCTTCTTCACCGGCATGGGCCACGGCGGGCAGACCTAGATCACGGCAACGCTTAAATAATTTTTGGAATTTGGCTGGCGGATGGCCCAGCTCGCTGGAATCCAGCCCCACGCCATCAATCAGCGCCAGATATGGCAACGCGGCCTCAAGGGTGATTTTGCCTTCTACTTCGGAAAGATGACGTAAAAAGCACAAAATCAGCTTAGAGCTAATCCCCAGTTTATCGGTGGCATCATTTAAAGCACGGGTAATACCACGAATCACCGTGCCAATATCAATGCCACGCGCAGTATGCGTTTGCGGATCAAAAAAGATCTCGGTATGCACAATATGGTCAGAATAAGCGCGCTCGCAATAAGCCCAAGTCAGGTCGTAAAAATCTTCTTCGGTAATCAGTACGCTGGCACCGGCGTAATACAGATCGAGAAAGGATTGCAGATTATCAAAGGAATACGCGGCGCGAACTTCTTCTACATTGGCGTAAGGCAGGGTAATGCCATTTTTTTGCGCCAGCTCGAACATCATTTCAGGCTCTAAAGTGCCTTCGATATGCAGATGCAGCTCGGTTTTAGGTAAAGCGAGGATCAGTTGATCGACAGGGTGCAGGGCTTCGGTCATTTGACTCTCTAGGTGTTTGGTGGGGTGCTGTGTAGGATGGGGGAACCAGACTTTTGGCGATATCCATCATCAGTGCGTTGATGGGTATCGCCGCAAAACCTCGGCCCCACCCATCCTACATCTCTACATTATTACTGGCAGCTCTCGCACTCTGGGTTATCAATCGAGCAGAATTTCATATCCGTTGCAGGTAATTCTGCGTCGATTGCGGCCATGGCGGGCGCGGAGCTGATCGAGTTAGCACCCGCGGCGGAGGTTTGGGTATATCCCCCATCGATCGCTACTGCATTCAACTCACCACCGCTACCGGTGGATTTTTCTGCTGCTGTGGCGGCCATGGTGCGTAGGTAATAAGTGGTTTTCAGGCCACGCAACCATGCAAATTTGTACAGCTCGTCTAATTTTTTGCCTGATGCGCCAGCAAGGTAGAGATTGAGCGATTGGCCTTGGTCGATCCACTTTTGGCGGCGCGATGCGCATTCAACCAGCCAGTTTGGATCCACTTCAAACGCCGTGGCGTACAAATCACGCAGGTCTTGCGGAATGCGCTCTACTTTAGACACCGAACCGTCAAAGAATTTCAGGTCTGAGATCATCACTTCATCCCACAGACCACGTTCTTTTAGATCACGCACTAGATATTCATTCACCACGGTGAACTCACCCGACAGGTTCGATTTTACGAACAAGTTTTGGTACGTTGGCTCGATACACGCCGATACGCCGATGATGTTGGCAATAGTGGCTGTTGGCGCAATCGCCAAGCAGTTTGAATTGCGCATGCCGTGAGTGCGAACGCGTTCGCGCAGCTGTGTCCAATCCAAGCGTGAGCTGGTATCCATTTCTAAATAGCCACCGCGCTCTTCTGCCAGCAATTTAATTGAATCTTGTGGCAATACACCGCGATCCCACAGGCTGCCTTTGTAGCTAGGGTAAGTGCCGCGCTCTTGTGCCAGCTCGGTGGATGCCCAGTAAGCGTGGTAAGCCACGGTTTCCATCGATAGATCGGCAAACTCAACCGCTGCATCCGAGCCGTAAGGCAGGCGCAACATATGTAAGCAATCTTGGAAGCCCATAATGCCCATACCTACCGGACGATGCTTCAAGTTGGATTCACGCGCTTTACGCACTGGGTAGAAGTTAATGTCGATCACGTTATCCAGCATGCGCATCGCGGTAGTAATGGTGCGTGCCAGTTTATTGGTATCGAGTTCGCCATTCTTGATGTGGTTCACCAAGTTGACCGAGCCCAAATTACATACCGCAATTTCGTTCTCGTTGGTGTTCAGGGTGATTTCTGTACATAGATTCGAGCTATGCACCACGCCTACGTGTTGCTGCGGGCTACGAATATTGCAAGGATCTTTAAAGGTAATCCAAGGATGGCCTGTTTCAAACAGCATAGAAAGCATCTTGCGCCATAAGCCCAGCGCAGGGATCTTCTTGGCGATTTTCATTTCGCCACGGGCCGCTTTTGCTTCGTAAGCTACATAAGCTTTTTCAAAATCTTTACCAAACTTGTCGTGCAGATCAGGCGCTTCGGATGGGCTAAATAATGTCCACTCGCCGCCCTGCATCACACGCTTCATAAATAAATCAGGAATCCAGTTAGCGGTATTCATATCGTGCGTGCGGCGACGATCGTCACCGGTGTTCTTACGCATTTCGAGGAATTCTTCGATATCTGCGTGCCAAGTTTCAAGGTAAGCGCACACCGCGCCCTTGCGTTTGCCGCCTTGGTTTACCGCTACGGCGGTGTCGTTCACCACTTTCAGGAAAGGCACAATCCCTTGCGACTTGCCGTTGGTGCCCTTGATATGGCTACCGAGTGAGCGCACCGGCGTCCAATCGTTACCCAAACCACCGGCGTATTTAGACAAGAGCGCGTTTTCTTTCAGCGCTTCGTAAATACCTTCCAAATCATCAGAAACAGTGGTGAGGTAGCAGCTAGATAACTGGCTGCGACGGCTACCGGCGTTAAATAAGGTAGGCGTCGAACTCATAAAGTCAAAGCTAGACAAGACGTTGTAGAACTCGATCGCACGCTCTTCGCGGTTGATTTCATTCATAGCCAAGCCCATCGCTACGCGCATAAAGAAGCTTTGTGGCAGCTCGATGCGGCTGTCTTCGATATGCAGGAAATAGCGGTCATACAGGGTTTGCAGGCCAAGATAGCCAAATTGGTAATCACGGTTATGATCCAGCGCTGCGCCTAATTTTGCTAAATCATATTGAGCCAGATTTTCGTCCAGCAGCTCCGCATCAATACCGCGCTTAATAAACTGTGGGAAGTAGCTAATGTAACGATCAGCCATTTCTTCGTGGCTCACCTCTTTGCCCAATACTTCTGAGCGCAGATTATTTAGCAAAAGACGAGCGGTAACAAAGCTATACGCAGGGTCTTTCTCAATCAGCTGACGCGACGACATAATCAAAGCGCGGCGAACTTCTTCTGCCGGTACGCCGTCGTACACGTTTTTTAAAGTTTCAGCCAAGATGGCGGCTTGATCGGTGGTGCTTTCCAAGCCCTTGCAGCAAGAGGCGATCAGCGCTTTTAACTGCGCCAAATCTAGCGGACGGCTGCTGCCATCGGCGTAAATCACATTAATGGCGTGGTGATGCTCAGGCTCAAAGCGTGCATGACGCTCTTTGCTGCGCTCTTCGCGATACAAGACATAGGCGCGGGCCACATCGTGCTCACCAGCACGCATCAGCGCTAGCTCTACTTGATCTTGGATATCTTCAATATGAATCGCGCCGCCTTCTGGCTTACGACGCATCAGCGCCGATACAACGGATTCAGTCAGCAAGATGGCTTTTTGACGTACAGCGGCACTAGACGCGGCATCGCTACCAAGCACAGCGATAAAGGTTTTGGTCACTGCTACGGTGATTTTGTTCGGTGCAAATGGCACCACCGATCCATCACGGCGAATGGTTTTGTAATCGGCATAGCTGCTGTGATTTTGAGCAGTATTAACGCTATCGGTCATAGGGCTCTCATTAATGTAGTGGGCAGGCAAGGCGGCTGCGTCTTGCTGTGGATAATTCTGTGGATTTCTTGTGGAGAAACACTATATGTAGTGTCCATCAAGAAGAGTTAACACAAATACTAGTGTCTTTAGCCAAGTTAAGCAAGCAGACGACAAAGGAGGAAATGTACAGCTGGACGGTGCAAAAAGGCAGTTCCAGTAAAGCCGTGCATTTGTGGCAGCTTAACCGCGTTTGTTAAACAATACCTGCCGATAAATAAGCCTGATTCCACGGTTGTGCACAGATTAAAAACAACACATTGCCGCAGCAAGCTCAACGCACAGATCCCTAACCAGCCGATTGCCTAATAAACAATCATCCGGTGTTTTTAAGCCGCACTAAATTGTACAAAATTCAGCCCACCTAACTCATTTTTTCTACTGTAGGCCTTGCCTTTTTCTAGGGCGATTTTTTCTAATACGGTTTTTATTCCATTTGCATATATAAGAATATGCTTACGTATTATACGTTACTTAAATGCTCGTTTGATTCCCATAGAATAAGCGAATTCTCAGGCCTGCAGCATCCCGCTCTAAGCCAGCTCTCGTTTTATTTTTAGGACTCTCTTTCATCGTGCCCTCTTCTTTTAAACGTAAAAAATCAAACACTGCTTTTCAAAACATTCAATTTTTCAGCAAAAAAACAATCAGCCTCAGTGTGCTGCTCGCCGTTAGCGCGTGTGGCGGAGGAGGAGGCTCTTCTGAGCCAGGCTCCACCAGCACGGTTGCCACCACAGCCTCTACGCCTGTAGTCAGCATCCTGCCACCTGCAACAGCCTTTACCATTGAAAACATCAGCCCGTTAGAAGCCAGCGAGAACGAGAAACTAACCGTAACGGGCCAAGGGTTTATCGGCATCAAACAGGTGATGCTAGGCGGCGTGGCACTAAGTTTTAAGCTTATTTCAGACCAGCAAATAGAAGTCATGCTTAATGACGCGGCTCAATCAGGCGAGCTGGAGCTGCACAAAGACAACAGCAGCGTACAAGCACGGCAAAGGGTCATGATTGCTGAGCCACGCGTGTTTGAGCTATCTGGCACAGAATTCAACACGGGTGAAACGCTGATTTTGCGCGGTAGCCAGCTCAATCAGCTCAAAAACGTGCGCTTAGGTGGGGTCATGCTGCCGACTGTTAGTCAGTCGGCCACTGAACTTTATGTCAATATTCCTGATACGGCCCGTTCAGGCTATCTGACCTTAGAGGATAAACGAGGCCGGCAGCGAACCTTGGCCCAAATAATGCAAATCTGGCGGCCCGTGGCCCAGCCTGAGCTGCGCCCTGCCTTTGGCTTTGCTGGGCAAACCATCAGCATCACTGGCCAAGGCATTGATCAAGTTGAGCAGCTTTTATTTAGCCCTAACCAACGTGCCAATATCAAAAGCCGCTCAGAAAACCGTCTTGAAGTAGAAATACCTGAAAAAGCCCTCAGCGGCCCGCTGACCTTTGCTTGGGGTAAAAACACACTAAATAGCCAAACACGCTTTGAAATTGCCACACAAATCAGCGCGACGGGCATGTCCCCACTTAGCGGGCCTGCCAATACACTGGTTACGATTAGCGGCCGCGGGCTGGATGCGGTTAGCAGCGCCAGTATTGGCGGAATCAATGCGCAGCTAGTTAACAAAACAAGTAGCAGTATTACCCTGCTAACGCCTGCCAACGGCGAAGGCGAGGTGATTTTAAAAGGCAGTATGCAGCAGCTGGTTTCCGCCGGAAACTTTAGATTAGTCAGGCCCGTTGCACCGCCCGTTGCTCCTCCAGTCACGCCACCTGGCATAACACCGACGGCTCCACCTGTAGTTCCACCCGTTACTCCACCAGCCACGCCTAAAGCCACGATTGAGCTAGAAAGCATCGCTTTGGTACAAAATTACTCACAGCTTGCTGGCGCACAATATCAGCGCTTGGTGCAAGGCAAGCCTGCCATCGTACGGGCAAATATCTCCAGCAGAAGCAGTAAACTCGCCAGCCCACGGGTCTGGCTAAGCGCCACGATCAATGGCGTGCCGCAAGGCCAAGCCATCGCCATGACTGGGCCTGCCACCGTACCGGCCTATGTATCACAAGCTAAGCTTGAGCAAAGTTTTAATGCCCGCCTGCCGGAGCAATGGATTAAGCCGGGCCTAAGCCTGCGGATTGAGGCAGACCCAGAGCTACAAGTCAGCAGCGGCGCCAGTAGAACCATCACCCCTGTAGTAGGCAAACCAAGCAATATGGATTTGGTGATTGTGCCACTGCAACTCGATGACGATGGCCGCGGTGCAGCTATCCGAGCACAAGCGCCTACTACTGACGCTGTGCGTCAAATGCTTAGCCGGGTTTTCCCGCTGGCCGACAGTACGATCAACGTCACCATCCGTGGCGCTTATCAAGTGAGCTCTATCCAGTCAACACAGAGCATGAAATACATTGATAAAACCCGCACTGGATCGGCAGGCTGGGATAGCGTACTGACCGAGTTAGAACAATTACGGGTTCGAGAAGGCAATGCCCGTCATTACTACGGCCTAGTGCCAGACCCAAATTTTAGTGGCGGCACCGCTGGGCTGGGCTATGTGAATGCAAAAAATACATCCTACTCCGCCCACTCCGCCATTGGCCTTGATGCTCGTCACGACGACGACCTCAGCACCATGGGGCACGAGCTGGGCCATAATCTGAGCCGAAATCACGCACCATGCGGCGGAGTAAGCACATATGACCCTAACTTCCCCTACGCGGGCGGCAAAATCGGCGATACGCTACCTTATGATCCACGGACCAATACCCTGCTGACACTAGATCAAGATAATGACGGTGATCTAATGGGCTATTGTGGCGGGCGCTGGTTCTCTGATTACACCTACAGCAAAATTCAGGACTATCTAGAACAGCGTAATTATGCCCAACCTATGCTTGCGGGTTTCTCTATGCCTATGAGCCTGATAGATATTTCTGGGCGTATTTCGGCTGGCGGCGCAAGCATTAATCCGGTTTCAATGCGTAGCGGTACGGCCCCTGAAGCCTCCAAAGGTGAGTATGAATTGCATATTGTTTCTACCAGCGGCAATACCACTATCCAACCCTTTAATCCAGTAGAAGTAGCGGATATACCTCAAGCCGAGCAGCATTTCTTTGTAAGCATCCCTAAAGTTGATTCAATTATTGCAATTGAAGTCTGGCATAAGGGCAAGCAGCTAGGCAGCAACAAGCTGCAAAGCAGTGCGGTAAAGGGAGTGGGAGTAGGCACGGCCAATGGTGCGCAGTTGCAATGGCAAGAAAGCGCTGGAAAACTGCAAATCAGATGGAATGCGGGGCAATACCCACACCTCAGCGTGCTGCACATCGGCAAAACACGCCAAGTACTGGCTAACCAAGCACGGGGCGGTCTTCTTACGGTTGATACACAATCGCTACCTGCGGGCGGTCAGTTTGAAATATCGCTCTCTGACGGGCTAAACCCACGGCTGATGTATATCAAACGCTAGTCATAGGGCAATCCAGCACACAGGCGCTCTACTTATACAGAGTGCCTGTGGTGACTGACTTAAGTGCTGCAGGTGCTTTAATCCAGCAAATCTATATGACATAAAAAAAGCGAGCCTAGGCTCGCTTTTTCTTCAATCAAACCACCATCATCTTAGTGATCGTGGCCGTGCTCGCCGTGTACATGGCCGTGTTCAAGTTCTTCTTCACTTGCTTCACGAACCGCAGCAACGGTACCTACAAAACGAATAACCATACCTGCGAAAGGATGGTTAGCATCGACTACAACGCGGTTACCTTCGATTTCGGTAACGCGGAACAACAATACTTCGCCCGTTTCAGGATCGTCGGCTTCAAACATCATGCCGGCTTCAACTTCCATCGGGAATGAAGATTTTTCTTCTTCGCGCACTAAATCTGCATCGTGTTCACCGAAAGCGTCTTCTGCTTCCATAGTCACATCAATGCTGTCGCCAACGTTTTTGCCTTCGAGTGCTTCTTCAACCAAAGGCAGAACATTATCGTAACCGCCGTGCAGATACTCGATCGGCTCTTCGGTTTTGTCGATTTGCTTGCCAGTGGCATCAAACATTTCATAATTTAAAGTTACAACGGTATTTTTTGCAATTTGCATGGGTTCACCCTAGCTGTTTCACGAGTTTAAGAATTTCCGCCGCATGGCCCTTAGGGACAACGTGATAAAACGCATGGCGGATCACGCCGTCCTTATCGATTACAAACGTGGAACGGTCTATGCCGTATCTTACCACGCCATGAGCCTCCCACTCATGTAGAGCGTGATAGAGCCTGCTTACTTCGCCATCTGTATCAGCTAATAAATCAAATTCTATGCCCTGCTCGTCTTGAAATTGCTCGTGTGACAAGCAATCATCCATGCTAACGCCTAGGATAACTGTGTCATATTGCCGAAATACAGCAGTGCGATCACTAAACTCTACCGCCTCGATAATGCCACCTGGCGTGTGATCTTTATTAAAGAAATACAGCACCACATGATGCAGTCCACGTAAAGCTGCTAATTGAACATCATCCATCTGCGCGTCAGACAAGATAAAATCGGGCGCTATATCTCCAACGTTCAGCATGTGTTCTCCATGCGATAATTGTTGTAATCCATTCTGTTATAGAGCAAAACCATGCAACTTTTAGGCGGACTCAGTCCAGAAGAATTTTTAAAAGAATACTGGCAAAAAAAACCACTACTCATTCGTAACGCTTGGGATAACTTCCCAGAGCTTATAGATTACGCCCGCTTAAGCGCGCTTGCGCAACGCGATGATGTGGAATCCAGAATCATTGAATACAAAAACCAGTGCTGGAAAGCCGAATCCGGCCCATTTCACCCAGCCCGCTTAGCGCGCCTACCCGAAACGGATTGGACTATCTTAGTTGGCAATGTAAATCACCTTGTGCCACACATTGCTGAGCTACTTTATCAGTTTAATTTTCTTCCTTACACCAGATTAGATGACCTGATGATTTCTTACGCACCGCCTGGCGGAAGTGTTGGCCCACACTATGATTCTTACGATGTTTTTTTATTGCAAGTTAGTGGAAAGAAACGCTGGCAAATCTCTAGTGACGACGCAAGTGGCTTTATTGAAGATGCGCCGATTCGGGTACTAAAAGACTTTAACCCTGAGCAAGAGTGGATCTTAGAGCATGGCGATATGTTGTACCTCCCCCCTATGTACGCCCATCATGGTGTAGCTATAGAACCAGGAATGACGTATTCCATCGGCTTTAGAGCACCTAAAACACAAGAAATTGCCGGAAAATTCTTAGAGTTTTTGCAAGATGAGCTATGCCTAGATGGAATGTATAGCGATCCTGATCGTCAGCCTACGGCCAAGCCAGCAGAAATAGATAACGAGTTTGTGGCCAAAATGGGCGAGATGCTTAAAAACATTACTTGGAACGATGACACCGTACGCCGCTTTGTTGGCAGCTATTTCACCGAGCCTAAGCCACACGTGTTTTACGATCAGCCCGATGATCCAATAAATATCGAAGACTTTGCCAGCGCCATTAGCAGCGGCGGGATTGCGATCGATGCCAAGGCTTTGATGCTGTACGAATCTGATCGCGTGTATGCCAATGGTGAAGCCCTAGAATTTGAACCAGAAGCGCTACCTTTTTTACGTCAACTGGCCGACCAGCGCAAATTACCCGCCGCCGATTACCCAGAGAGCCTGATTACTATTCTTTATGAATGCTACGAATATGGCTACCTGCAGCTTTCCTGAAGCACGCTCATTTGACCGCTACAGCGATTATCGCCTCGCTGTAGCGCAAATAATTGCTGCAGCGCAGCACGAATTACTGCTGTGCGAGCAGGATTTTGCACATGCTGATCTAGGTAGCAGGGCCATTTATGATGCTTTATGGGCATTTTTTACCGCCAATCCCGCTGGAAAATTGCGTTTAATTGCATTTAATCCCAATTATTTAAGCCAACATTGTCAGTATTTTTTACAATTGACAAATAAATTTAATCATTTAATTAAACTCCAATTAGCGCATGAGTCTTGTCACAATTGGTACCAAGGGTTTATTTTGGCAGATCAAACCCACGCAATACGCCGCCATCATTTTGCTTGGCCACGCGGTGAAATCACTAACAATGCCGCTGATGTTGCGATACTACAACAACAATTTAATGCCATTTGGGAACAATCCAGCCCATGTAGTGAATGGCAGCGCCTTTATCTATAGGGATTTAACATCTTGTTACATGGTGTTGCAGAATTGTTGCCTAATTAACGGCATTCATAAGGGGTTGGACTGTTCTTTCAAATAAAACGTGATATTATTTGGGCCGTCGGTCGTCACTGAATGATTGCAGTTTTTCAGCATCGATCCACGGTCGATTGCACCAATTTATTTCGTTTGTCCCATTCGTCTCTGTCAAAGGTAAGTTCATAATGAAAAAGTCCCTGCTAGTTGCTGCTCTGATCGCTGTTGCTCTGTCCGCTTGCGGCAAGACTGATGCTCCTGTTGAAGCAGCTTCTGCTGTTGTTGAAGCAGCATCTGCTGTTGTTGTTGAAGCAGCATCTGCTGTTGTTGAAGCAGCTCCAGTTGCTTCAGAAGCAGCTCCAGTTGCTTCAGAAGCAGCTGCTGCTAAGTAATTCGCAGGCAGTATTGCTTTAAAAAAAAGCCGACCGCAAGGTCGGCTTTTTATTTGCTAAAAACTAAATAAGCGGCATATTAATTCAGCAGTCTTATGTGCCTCAATTTAAAAATATTGAATAAAATCAATAGCCAAGAGAATATTGTGATTCTTTTATTACCATGTAATAAACTATTTTTTCTTACTTGTGCAATCTAAATTATCCCGTGCGAATTAACATTCCTTGCCAGCCAATGTCAATTGCACCTAAAGGCATAATTTAACAATTAATAACACGCAAAATATCACGGCGCAAGACACCCACCGCTCCATACCCAAGCCAATAAACTAACCGCAATGCTCGGCCTAAAAATACCCACAGTTGACTTAGTACGCCAAGGAGATAGGCCTTCAGGCAATTGTGAATCAAACGCCAAGACCCTATGCCTAGATGATAAAATAAGCCATATTTGAGCGGATAGCAGATCCAAACAGCCATCTGCTCGCTTTTTCCGCCACCATAAAACGTTTATATACAGCGAATGACCACTGCTTCTATGTAAAGCACCAGCGAAACACTCAATCCCCCCGCTACTGGTAACAACGCATCAAAAAGGAAGCCTAATGACTGAAGCACACATTAATGTTGACCCTTCCGAGATCGCCAAATTCTCTGCGCTTGCACATAAGTGGTGGGATGTCGAAAGCGAATTCAAACCACTACATGAAATCAACCCTCTACGTATCGACTTTATGCAAAAGCATGTCGATCTTGCCGGCAAAAAAATCCTCGACGTGGGTTGTGGCGGCGGCATCTTGGCCGAAGGGCTAGCACGCCAAGGGGCAAGTGTGACAGGTATTGATTTAGCTGAAAAATCACTCAAAGTTGCCAAGCTACATTTATTTGAATCAAAACTTGAAGTGGACTACCGCTGTATTCCCGTCGAACAGCTCGCCACAGAAGAGCCAGAAAGCTACGACATCATCACCTGCATGGAAATGCTGGAACATGTGCCCAGCCCTGCAAGCGTAGTTGCGGCTTGCGCACGCCTTGTTAAACCAGGCGGCTGGGTGTTTTTTTCTACCCTAAACCGCAATGCCAAAAGCTATATGCTGGCCGTGGTTGGCGCAGAATACGTACTAGGCATGCTGCCACGTGGCACGCACGATTATGCTAAATTTATTAAG
Source organism: Iodobacter fluviatilis (assembly GCF_004194535.1). Classification (NCBI taxonomy): domain Bacteria; kingdom Pseudomonadati; phylum Pseudomonadota; class Betaproteobacteria; order Neisseriales; family Chitinibacteraceae; genus Iodobacter; species Iodobacter fluviatilis. The sequence continues at coordinate 687,371 of NZ_CP025781.1, forward strand.
CCATCTGAGCTTGCCCGCATGACACGCAATGCAAAGATCGAAACCGTATCGCTCAGCGGCCTAAGCTATAACCCAATCACCAAAATATATAAGCTCAATGATGATGCGACAGTTAACTACCTGTTCGCTACAAGGAAAGCGCCTTAAATCAATAAATCTACCTAAAATTTCACAAGGAAAACACGATGATAACCGCAGTCCTGTTCGATCTTGACGGCACGCTTGCTGATACTGCGCCAGACTTAGGCGCAGCGCTCAACCGCCTGCTGGCCGAAGAAGGCCGTAAATCACAGCCTTATTCCGCCATCCGCCCACTAGCATCCCATGGCGCACGGGGCCTGATCGAACTAGGCTTTGGCATCATTCCGCAAGACGCCAAATTCACCGCCCTGCGCGAACGCTTCCTTGCACTGTACGAAGCCAGCCTATGCGAAGAAACGGCACTATTTGAAGGCATAGCCCCCCTTATCGAGAAAATTACCGCCCGTGGCCTGCAATGGGGCATCGTCACCAATAAACCTGCCCGCTACACCGATCCACTGATTGCCCAACTCCCCTTCCCTAGTCGGCCTGGCGTAGTAGTTTCGGGGGATACCGTCGGCGTACCCAAGCCAGATGCCAAACCCATGTATTTTGCTGCAGCCCAACTTGGCGTGGAACCAGCCCACTGCATCTATGTGGGAGATGCTGAGCGTGATATCGAAGCCGGCCGCAAAGTAGGCATGCGCACCGTGCTGGCCGATTATGGCTATATCAGCAGCAGCGACAAACCCCATGAATGGGGCGCAGACCACCGCATCGCCCACCCACTAGAGCTGCTTGCCCACCTACCCAACTAAAGCATGATATAGATGGAAAAATAAATCGCAGTCGGCAAACATCGCTAAGCCCTTGTTAATAATCAACAAGACAGCGACCCACTTGCGTAAAACCAGCGAAAAAACCAGGGCCAAGTCAGCAATACCAAGGCCCTTGCTTGTACAACAACAGCCTTACGCGTATAATCAGAGATCTTCATTGGGGCCGCCATGGTTTCGACGGGGGTTGCAAAGTGGATGAGGGCATACCGGGGTCTCAGATTCCCGTAAAACACTGAATTGATATAGTCGCAAACGACAAACAATACCTTCAAGTAGCTTAATAGCGCTTGACTCTGCACTACAGGGCCCATCGGGTAGGTCGCCTAAAAACGATACGCAGAGTCATTAAGATGGGATCGCTTTTGCTCGGGTTACTTGGGCAGAGGCTAAATCTAAGGTAACTCGTTCTCTCCAAGCTTGTCTGTCGGCGTGGTCGGGAATTAAAACCAAATGACATGACTAAGTATGTAGAACTCACTATAGAGTGCTTCCGGACGCGGGTTCGACTCCCGCCGGCTCCACCAGTATAAAGCAATAAAATCAGCCACTTAGAGAAATCTAAGTGGCTTTTTTTATGTCTAAAAAGGCCCTTTTAGGCCCAACAATAGCAACATTAATAGCAACATTCCTTACAGAAAATCCACTGTCCTACAAAAAAACCTCGCATGCAAGCGAGGTTTTTTATCATCAAAAGGACAAGCAGGAAACTCCCCCGCCATCCTCCTTGCGCCCATGCGTGAGGGGTTTAAATCTAGCCAACATAATCAGACACTTAGAATTAAGTCATATTGAAAGGCATCACCACAAATCGCAACAGATGGTCACCCTGCCCCGCAAAAATCCCGCAAAATAAATAATTAAATAAGAAATTAATTACATACATCTTCACTTTACCTTCATTATTTCTTACTAAAACACACTAAAAAACTTTTAAAACCTGACCAAACAACAAAGAAAATGTAGGCATCCCAGCTCAATCGGGTGTAGTATCTCAGCATAATATGCTTCAGACCACGCCCTGCAAGGTCTTTACTTGCTGTAATGCGTCTTAATGAAGCCCTTTAAGGTTAAAAAAACCTATAGGGTCAGATCTTACATTTGACATATAGCAATTAATTTAACCGACCTTGCAAAACACTATGAATTTTATCTAATGCAAAATATAAAACCTGACCGCATTCTTTTTCATTCGCTTCGCTCACTAGGACGAGCTAAAGCCCGCCCCTTAACCAAACGTTGGGCGACAAAATGAGCGCTGGTGACCATTTCGACTTTGTTCCAAAGCCAATCGATGCTGCCGGTATTCGATTACTGCTATCACCTTTTCCAAGAAATCGCTGAGGTTCTCTTCGACGCTATTTCTGAAGGCACATTCGATTACACGACGTGCAAGAACGCAGGACTCTAATGGCAAACTGCTACAGTTGATTAGTTTCTATTGGTTGTAAATAAATTAAAATTAAAAAAGACAACAACTGCCCTCTCTACTTATTTTTACGTCAAAATAATGCGTTATTTATTTAAATATTTATTAAAAAACTTCAGGAACGTAATTTAATGAAAATTTTATTTATCACTACTGCTCATAATAGTTTAAGCCAACGCCTTTATGTTGAGCTCACTCAAAAAAAACATCATATTAATGTTCTCATCGCTGTAGATGAAGAGGCTATGTGTAATGCGGTTGAAAAGTTTAAACCTGAATTAATTATTTGCCCTATGTTGAAAAGTGCAATTCCAAAGCAAATTTGGATGCAACATGTTTGCCTTATTGTGCATCCTGGAATTGTGGGAGATAGAGGTGCTTCATCATTAGATTGGGCAATTATGGAGGATTGTGAAAATTGGGGTGTGACAATACTTCAAGCGGCAGAAGAAATGGATGCTGGTGATATTTGGGCTTATAAATCTTTTAAAATGAGAAATGCTTCAAAAAGCGCACTATATCGTTTAGAAGTAACCGAAGCAGCGGTTGTGGCTGTCTTAGAGGCAGTAACAAACTTTGAAAGCAAAAGCTTTATTCCTACACCTCTGAATTATGATAATTACTCTGTAAGAGGGACACTCCGCCCATCTATGAAACAGAGTGATCGAAAAATTGATTGGAATGAATCAACAGAATTTATTTCAAGAAAAATTCGTGCAGCAGATAGTTTTCCTGGTGTGATTGATACTATTTATGATGAAGAATATTTTTTGTATGGCGTTTATGAGGAAGATTTTTTAAAAGGAATTCCTGGAACAATCATTGGCCAAAGGGAAGGAGCAATTTGTATTGCAACGGGTAATGGAGCAGTTTAGATAACCCATTTAAAAAAACGCACCATAAAAGATAAAAAATTCATTAAGCTTCCATCATCAATGGTTCTTGGTGATAACGTTAAAAATATTCCTGAAATTTCTATTGAGTTTGATTATCCTTTAGATGGCAAATCTTACCGAGACATTTGGTATGAAGAAAGCAATCAGGTAGGGTATTTGTATTTTGATTTTTATAATGGAGCAATGAGTACGCATCAATGCAATCGTTTACTTAAATTATTTAAGGAAACAAAAGAAAAAAACACTAAAGTTATTGTTTTAATGGGGGGCGAGTTTTGGTCTAATGGCATTAATTTAAATACTATAGAAGCTTCAAATAATGCAGCTAAAGAGTCATGGGATAATATAAATGCAATGAATGATTTAATACTTGAAATCTTGACAACAGAGTCACATTTGATTATTTCTGCAATGCAAGGTAATAGTGGTGCTGGTGGCGTTATTTTAGGATTAGCTGCAGATATTGTTTATGCACGAACAGGCGTTATAATGAATCCACATTATAAAAGCATGGGTAATTTATATGGCTCAGAATATTGGACATATTTGCTCCCAAAAAGAGTGGGATTTGTTAAAGCAACGGAACTAACAGAACAATGTTTACCTATTGGTTCAAATGATGCTCAGGTAATTGGTTTGCTTGATGGCGCTTTTGGAAACTCCTTAGATTCTTTTAAGAATGAAGTAAAAAAACGTGCTGAAATGTTCATTTATAATCACGAGCTGTCTTTTATTCTTGCAGAAAAATCACTTAGTTTTAATGAAGAAAAGAGTCAAAATAATTTAAAAAAACATCGTGCCGAAGAATTAAGAAAAATGTGGGAAAATTTTTATGGGGAAGATTCTCGTTATCATGAAGCTAGAAATAAGTTTGTATATAAAATTGCTTCTGTTGCATAGATAAATGAAGCTACCGCCATGACAGATGTAGTAGCCAATCATGGTGGCCAGAATTGCCCATCACTCATTAAACAAGAGATCCGCTTATGAAGAAAATCGCTTCTCTCCATTTTGCAACGCTGGCTGCAGCATTTTCATGCTTCTCAATCTCCAGTTATGCCGACTCAAACTCCGCTTGTTACGATCGGCTCACTCAGCCGTCACTAGCCATTGTCGATAGTCATCTACATTTTCGCCCGTTTGGTGGAGCTCCGATTCCGCACAAAGATCTGGCCCTCATGCTGAAAAACGCAGGCATTCGCTATGCCAATGTTTTCGGTATTGGCCAAACGCTGCCCTATGATTCTTCGTGCACCTATTATCTTAACTGCCCAGGCACACCGGTCATTCCAAGTTTGAAAAATGACATTATCAATGCACAGAACGTAACTGAACTACCCGTTCAAGAACCTAAATTGACGTTGTCTATGTCATTTGCAGATCTTTCCAAACCAGAAACAGTAAAAGCTGGCATGTCTGAGCTAGACCAAGAATTCCCAGGTTTATTTAAATGGATGGGAGAGTTAAATCTTGTAAAACAAGCATTGTTTGCTAATGGACATCAGCCAGTTACGCTAGCAGAAATCCGCAACTGGAAACCATTTATGGATACTCTACGCGAGCGAAATATGCCGATAGGCTTGCATGGAGACCTCGGCAACAATGAAAACCCAACTAAATATTTGGATTTAATTACCGAAGTTGTTAATCAGTACCCAAATAATAAAGTAATCTGGCTTCACATGGGGTTATCAAAGGAACTGACCAATATAGATCCCGACACGCATATTAAAATTCTATCAAATTTACTGGATAAATACCCAAACATGATGATAGATCTTTCATGGCGTGTTATTGCTGATAATTATTTTTTCAAACCTGAAATACGAGCCAAATACGTTCCTTTCATAAATAAATATTCTACGCGAATTCTACCAGGAACAGATTTTGTCGCGTCTAATGATAAAACGTTCGACTCATATTTAGGAGAATTAATGGCGACAAGTTATATTTATCGATTTGTCGATAACAATGCATTCCGTAATATTGCCCTAGGTCAGAACTATTTCGATATGTTGGGTCTCCCTGACAAGGCTCCCAATATTTGTGATAATCAAGTCAAAGTACAATAGCACTATTGAATAGGTTAGTGCTTTATCAACAGACTTGCTTCTATTCAAAAAAATAACTGTGATCAGAGTAAAGTTAAATCCGCTTTCTTTGGCTCTAAGAGCATTAAGCATAGTAGGATTTAATTTTGTTCTGACTCCAGTTAATTCCCATTACTCCCGTTACCCCCATTACCCCCAGAAATCACGGATACCATCATGACTTTGTCAGCGGAAGACGAGCACAGGCTCGAGCAGTTTTGGCAATTCTGCCGAACCCATCAGTATTTCAATGTCGGTTATCCCGAGGCTGCCGATTTTGATTATTCGGCGTTGCATCGCTTTTTATATTTTTCTATCAATAACTGCGGTGATTGGGCAGTGCCCGGAAACTATGTGCTCAATAGTTTTGAATTCGAGCGAGAGGTCATGCATTTTTTCGCCGAATTATTTTCCATCCCTGCACCACACAGTTGGGGATATGTGACCAATGGCGGCACCGAAGGCAATATGTTTGGTTGCTACCTAGCGCGAGAATTATTTCCGGAGGGCACCCTCTATTATTCGCAAGAGACGCACTACTCGGTGATGAAAATCATCAAATTGCTACGCATCAAGGCGAAAAAGATTGCAACGCAACCCAATGGGGAGCTGGATTATGACCAGCTGGCGACACAGATTTTGTGCGACGGCGAACGGCATCCCATCATCTTCGCCAACATCGGTACCACCCTGAAGGGAGCGATCGACAACATAGCCCTCATCAAGCAACGATTGTCGGCCATCGGCATTGCCCGCCAAGATTACTACCTGCACGCGGATGCGGCTCTGAGCGGCATGATCCTGCCATTCGTGGACAATGCGCCGGCATTTTCGTTTGCCGATGACATCGACTCCATCAGTGTTTCGGGTCACAAGATGATTGGCTCGCCGATACCCTGCGGTATCGTGCTCGCCAAGCGTCATCTGGTAGATCGGATTGCGGTAGAGGTGGACTATATCTCGGCCAGCGATCAGACCATCAGCGGGTCGCGCAACGGCTTCACGCCTCTGGTTATGTGGGCGGCCATCAAGGGGCGGACGCTGGCCCAGTGGCGCGAGCGGACAAGGCGCTGCCTGGCCATAGCCCAGCAGGTGGTGGAGCGGCTGAATCACCAGGGGGTGCCTGCCTGGCGGCATCCGCACTCCATTACCGTGGTCTTCCCGCGTCCCTCGGAACGTACCTGGAAGACCCATTGCCTGGCGACCTCGGGCGAGCATTCCCACCTCATCATCCTGCCTCATCATCACAGCCTTCATCAGCTGAATGCGGTGATCCGCGACATAGTGCGGGATCTCGGCCCGGCGGCCGCATGCAACGCCAGCCAGCCCCCTATGCTAGCCTGCTCCGCTTAAAAAAGAAAAAGCCATTGTCTCCAATGTAAGCACTCAGCCGTACCACAGCAATTTTTCGATTAACTCTGGCATGCTGCGCTTTTTATCTTTGGAGCTGTAGCATGGGTATTCATCGATCTGATCGATGCTTGGAAGCGCTGCAAATTTGGAAAATAACTAGAAAAATAACTGAGTAGGAGTAACTAGGGTCAGAGTAAAGTTAAATCCGCTTTCTTTGGCTCTAAGAGCATTAAGCATAGTAGGATTTAATTTCCTGATTATGTCTCTTGCTCAGGTACCCTTGATTTGATAATCCGTATGACATAAATTCAGACGGTCTAAGCGGTTTTGAATTAGGGAGCTCTTAGTCCACACATGCTGCATACCTTACTCAAGCCAGACCACGCCCGTATGGGCGCTTGCCTGAGCGAGAGACATAATCAGGAAGAAAAATGTGAGAAAATTTTTATGGGGAAGATTCTCGTTATCATGAAACTAGAAATACGTTTGTATATAAAATTGCTTCTGTTGCATAGATAAATAGATAACTGCAAATGGTATGGTTACTTTTTAAACCCTAACGCCTTGCAAAACAACTGGTTTTATTTAATCTGGCGACGCTCTCGATTCTAACGTATATAAGTTATATCTTTGCTCATATTTATCTTCAATACTTAAAAACAATATTGATTTGTCTTTGTATATAAAATGGATAGGGCTTGATTTAATCTTGTTGTCCATTTTTAGTAGGTCTAAGTACCGGCTCTTATATAGAGTCTGATTTATTTTCGGTTTTTCTAATGCATGAGATGTACTTTCAAAGGTACAGTAATACAAGCTGCAATTGAAGAGGCGGCCTGTGAAGCTAAATGCCGCATTCGATTTCAAACTCAAATCATTCAAAACAAGTGTTTGCTGGATCTCGCCACTTCGATTGATTGTTACTTGTGTTTTCACTTCAGCATCTGGTTCTATTGCAGATAGTCTATACCTTTCTCCTCGGTATATACCGGTTGAAATAGGTATGTCAACGTCAATTAATTCTACGGAGGTGTAGAAAATTATAGAAGATATAAATAGTAAAATATGTGCTTTTAGTGTCATTTTTAAATGCCCATTTTACTGTTTATGATTGATGCTATTCTGTCAGTGCTATCACTGTAGTCGAATAAAAAACTAGCTGATCTTTTACTATTATGATCAAAAACGGAAATAGTGCTATCTGCAATAAAAAAAGTGCATTTACATTTTACGAGCTCAAGATCAATGAGTATTTTATTCTTCGAACCTATGTAGTAAACAATGTTGCCATTTTTTAATGATATTTTATTTAGCTCTTTTGATGTGAAGGCATCTTTTTTGAATGCAACAATATTAGCAATTTGCACTCCACCTAGCCAGAAGAAAAATAGGCTTAATATAAATAATATTATTTTTAAGTAACGGTGGTTGATTGACTTTACTTTCGCCATTATTTTTTTTAACTTAGACACAGCGCCTTCAACCGATGATTCCTTTATTGCCTCTGGTTCAAGCTCCACATTGATATTTTGTTCGGACGAACATGTCATAAATAAGGATGTTCGAATTCGATAACCCACTCTTGGTACTGTGATGATAACATCTGTATCAGGATGAAACTCTTGAATAATACTTCTAAGCGTAGATATACTCTTTGTGAGAGAAGTATCCGTTACTTCTACATCGCTCCATGCATGATCCATAATGAATTTTTTAGATGCAACTTCGCCATTCATTTTTAATAATGCTGCAAGTACTAAAGCATCTCTCGCCCCAATTTTCTTCTCAATACCATTGATCGTTATAGAGCTCGTAAATGGGTCGAAATTTATTTTTTCCGTCATTGTGTTTTCTGCTTGGCATGTATAATTTAATTATTAACTTTGTATTATATAAAAATTTACTTGACTATTTTCATCTAACTATTGAGCGATGCTTAACTTTTTTTACTATAATTAATTTTTTGAAAGTGTAGCTGTAAAGCTTGAAAATTCAAATTTTCCTATTTGATCATGATTCTAAATTTTTTCAATGATTTAACTAATTTCTGTTTTAATAGTACTGAATATTTCACAGAAATAAGGTTAAAATTTTGTAATGTTAAGGTAAGTTATTTTTAAGGACATACCAAATAAAAAAACTATCAATCTTCTAATTTTGTAGGTTAAAAACCTACATGCTTATATTTTCGCTACTATTGCCATTTATACCTCCCTGCATCTTTATGCCGCATAAAATATTACAGCACACAAAACAATCTGTTACTTTGCAGTAATAAACTGACTTTACATAAGGTAATGCGCGCCGCGACGTCCATAGTGTATGGTTGTTAAGATTTTTATGGCTGATAGCTTAATTTCCAATTACCTCTTCCACGCCAGTATGGCGCAACTACAAAATTCAACATCAAGTACAAACTACATAAGAAAAAATCAAGATCATGCACGAAATCCAAAGCTCAGTGTAGGTGATCTAAAAGTAATTGTTACTTGAAATTTATAGTGCGGACGCGTAGTCCATATATTTTCACAACAATTCATAATCGCAAGCTACAGGCGAAGGGCATATTGCTGTTGGGCTCTTGGTTAGTACTATTTCCCAAGATCTCTTTTTAGCCATGTTTTGTGAGCTTGCCTTGGCAACTCTCCCACTAACTAATGACTGATTTATATCGCAGTTTGGTTGCATATATTCTTAATATTTCACTGTTTTTCTGTATATGTAACTGGACGGTATAGGTTGCGTTTTGGTATTTTATTTATCCTGATTATTGTCTCTTGCTCCGGAACTCTTGATTTAGCGACCTCTACGGCACGACTAACTTCAGACGATTTAATTGGTTTTGACGTGGAGCGCCCTTATTCCACATACATGTACCTTACTCAAGCCGGATCATGCGCGTGCGAAAGCATGGCTGAACAAGAGACACAATCAGGCAAGGAAATGCGAATCTATGCGAAAACTCTAATGTGCTCTTATTTGCAATCTGTTCTCTAAGTCGGGTGTGGTGACAAGACGGCAGTTAATAAGGCTAATTTTAGTCCAGCAATCGGGGAGTACTTGGAGAAGAATGCGAGCTTTGCCTTTCAACAACTAAATGGCCTGTTAATGTAACTGCTATGCATTACTTCTAGATAAATCAAAAATAATGACGCTAGGCATGGCTGCGCTTCAATCTGTCGGATTAGTTAGTAGTAAGGACATAGAGGCGCGTGGTGTTAGTTTCTATCGCAAACCAATCGATATCAATCAAATTGTTAAGCACTACACCATGACCGAGGCAGCCAAGGTATATGCGCTTCCAATGAAAACTAAAGGATTCGGGGGTGGGGTAAATGCACGTACTGACCTTTGTTGGGGAAAAAGGGCTCTAGAGGCTATTGTGAAGTGGGAGAGGCCAATGATATTGGGCAATTATCAAGAAGCTATTGTATATTTTCATCACAAGATTGAAGACATTGCTAACTAGGCGCGGAGTGATGGTATACAAATAGCATTCCCTCTTGTTAGAAAGGAAATCGAAGAATAATGCATGGATTTTAAAGTATTTCATTATTTTTCACGCTATTTCACTTCATCAATTTGAGTTCTTTTGGGATGATACTGAAATTCTGAAATATTTTTTTTAGGTTACTTTAAAGTGAAATTTACTAGATTCCTTTTTAACTGGGTGCTTGTACTGCTTCTTGTCGCTTGTAGCGATGGCGGTGGCTTTAATAATGGTGTAGGTATGAAGCCCACTAGTTTAAGTTATGAGCGCGCTCACGATGTGCTCGTCGTGGGTGTTGCAAGTGTTGTGAATAAGCCTGAAGTAACAGGTGGCTATGTTGAGGTGTTTTCGGTGGATCCTGACCTGCCTGCAGGTCTGCATATTAATCTGACTAGCGGAGAAATTAGCGGAACGCCTTTGGTTCAATCCCCACTCGCCGATTATGTTGTAACCGCATCAAATGCACAGGGTAGCGCATCAACCACGCTAAAACTGGAAGTAAAAAATGGTTCTCAACCTCCTATTGCAGATTTAAGTTTGGCGTATAGCAATATGCATCCTGAGTACATTGTTGGCCAAGTCATTCCATCAAATGTGCCACTTACAAGTGCTTCATTTAATCAGTACGAGGTTGCGCCTGCGCTACCTCATGGACTTGTGATAGATCCAGCTACAGGTGTAATTAGTGGCCAGCCCACTGAGCTGATTGCTGAGGGTGCTTATACAATTACTGCACGAAATGCTCAAGGCTCATCGACTGCTGTATTGCTGATTTCAGTATCGGCGCAAACTGTGGCTCCTTCTGGTTTTTTGTATCCCATCGTTAATGTTGCTTTGAAGCAAGGTCAAGTGGTGCCTGCTGGATTAATGCTTCCGTCTTATACGGGAACGGTAGCGAATTCATTTTCGCTGGCTTCATCTGTGAATCTCCCTGCTGGTTTGTCTTTAAATCCTAATACTGGGGAAATTTCAGGAACTCCAAGTTCTTTGTCAATTTCTCGAATTTACACGATACAAGCCACCAATTCGGCTGGATCGGCAAAAGCATTTTTAAGAATTTCAGTATCGGCGCAAACTGTGGCTCCTTCTGGTTTTTTGTATCCCATCGCAAATATTGCTTTGAAACAAGATCAAACAGTACCTGCTGGGCAAATGCTTCCGTCATACAATGGTTCTGTAGCGGATTCATTTACACTGGCATCTTCAGCGCCCCTTCCAGCTGGTTTGTCGTTAAATCCAAATACAGGCGAAATTTCAGGAACTCCAAGTAATCTGTCCATTTCTCGAATTTATACAGTACAAGCCACGAATTCGGCCGGATCAGCAAAAGCCTTTTTAAGAATCATGGTAACTAAAGATGAGATTTTACCTTCATCGTTTGAATATCCAGACGGAAGAAGTTTTCAAGTTGGCGAGAAAATCGAACTAGCACCGGCGCTATTGGGTGGTACAGCATTAACTGGTTTTACGCTTACTTCAGGCTCATTGCCGATAGGCGTTACTTTGAACGCAAAGACGGGAATGATGACTGGTTTAGCCGATGCAACTGCTGCCGGATCCTATACAATTCAGGTTAAGGGTAGAAATGCTGCGGGTACATTGAATTCGAATTTATTTACATTTTCAATTCAGGCCGATTTACCAGAAATGCCTACTGACTTGTCATATAGCAATCACATCATCGGCTTGCCTACAGGTTTAGCTGATGGATTAATATATGGTTTTGAAGTATCTAGTTTTCCTCCAAGAATCACATATCCCCCTATAGAGCCAAAATATAAAGGCGCTAAACTGGTTAGATTTGAAATTTCATCTTCATTACCTCCGGGAATGAAATTCAATAAATCCACTGGAGTGATTTCAGGTCATCCATACTTTAAACTGATGTTTGGTGAGGCATTTGTAATTACAGGTTTTGATGATTTTGGGCGTAATACTTCGGTTAACGTATTTATTGAGACTAAATATCGAGCCGTTTTTAATGCAGCGCCCGTTCAAGTCAACGCTCTGGGTTCGTTGGTTGATGTTGCGCCAACCATGTATACGTGGGTTGCAGCAGATATAAGAACAGAACCTGCAGAGAATTTGTGTAGAGACTTGGGGTATCGACTCATTAATGGAGCTGAGGCCTTGGCATTAGCTAACCTACAGCCTTTACAGACAGCTGAATGGCCTTGGAACCCATATGGAACTTCTTACAAAACTAGAGAACGTGATAGTCGCGGACATTCTTATTTCGTAGACCTAGTCGCTTCAACTTTGAGCATTAGAAGTCAAGGAGGCGATTATGATTTTCCACGTCCTGCTGCGTGCGCCACCGAGTTAGTTTATGAGTAAGTAAAATAACTGGGGTCAGAGTAAAGCTAAATCCGCTTTCTTTGGCTCTAAGAGCATTAAGCATCGCAGAATTTAAATTTGGTAGAGTAGAGAGCAGGTTTTCACCTGCCCTCCCTCATCAAACCGTGCATGCGATTTTCCCGCACACGGCTTTCCGATGTTCTTCACATCAAGCATGCGCTGATTTCCAACCTGCTGCTGTCGGTAATGAATACAAACCGTATCGCTCATTTAGCACCCGCCTTGGATAACGGAGCATGCTCGTTTTCCAATCGCTGACTTTGTGCCGTTTGCGAAGATGTATCCTTAGCCGTTCTTCTGAATGACGCTTCACTTTATAAAATTGCTTGGATGAATTCCGGTAATGGAAGTAACTCGACCAACCCCGTAATGCTTGATTTAAATCTCGCACCACCTCTTCAATTGGTCGCCATGTTTGGGTTCTTCCAGTAATTTCATTTAGTCGCGTCTTGATTTTCTCTACCGATTTAGCTGAGGCCTCAATATAGGGATAGCGAGTGCCTTTAGCGGATAGGTTCGTGCGCAAATCAAATCCCAGAAATAGAAATGACGCGGCTTTAGCATCAACAATTTTTGTCTTGCTTTCGTTAAGCGTCAATTCCAGCCGATCCAATATCCACTTCATATGCGCCAGCGGGCTTTGGGTCTCGCCACGGCAAAGCACTACAAAGTCATCGGCATACCGCACCAAGCTCGCTTGTAGTTTCTTCCCTATATTGTGGCGATGCCAGATTCTATCCAGTAGATGTAAGTAAAGGTTCGATAGCAACGGAGAGATAACCCCGCCTTGCGGCGTGCCCTTGCGCTGCCCTTTTCCTCCACTGACCGTTGCCGCTTTTCCATTCTCACTTTTTCCAATCACCGGCGCTTTAAGCCATTGTTGAATCAAGGCCAGTACGGCCCCATCCACAATGCGCTCAGCTACCGTGGCCATCAGTTTAGCGTGAGGAATGCTGTCGAAATACTTCGACAAATCAGCATCAATGACTTGCGTTTTACCTTGCCACAAAGCTTCTGCAATGGCGTCTATCGCTTGATGTGCTGATTTCCTTGGGCGAAACCCATAGGAGTGCTCGCAAAAATCCGCCTCAAAGATAGGCTCCATCACCAGCTTGGTCGCCATCTGAACCACGCGATCTCGTATCGTCGGAATCCCGAGTGGACGCAAACTGCCATCCGCTTTGGGAATCATGACGCGCTTGATCGCCCCAGTCCGGTAGCTTTTATCTTGCAGTTCCTGACTAATTACCGACAAGTAGCAATCTACCCCTTCGCCGCTTTCTATGGCAGCAAAGTCAATCCCATCAGCCCCAGGACTGCCCTTGTTTGCCTTGACCAGTCGCCACGCTAACTTGAGGATGTCAGCACAGTAAATCTTGTCGTAGAGTGCGTAGAAACGATAGTTTGGTTCCTGCTTGGCTTTGATGTACAGCTTCCTCTGTAGCGTCCTGATCTCATTCGGAGTGATTAGCAACATGGCAATCTCCTGATCCTCAGCTCTTCAGTTGCATGAACAAAGCAGGGTCCCTTCCCTCGACTGGGGTTATGTTGTCCCTCAATCTCAAACGGTACTATGAACCCCTCCGACTTCCATCACGATACGCGCTGATTTCGTTTCCTTATACATTGCGCTTGGCAGTCTCCCTGCCACCGTGATGGATCTCCAGCACTGGGTAATTTAACTTCCAAAAACATACCGCCCCTGCTACCCCGACAGCTCGCGGATGTGGCTTCCATTGCCAACACATCAGCACAACGGCCTTCCCTATACAGAAACGAGGTCGGCAACTGCAATGTTAACGAGGCTACTTCTAGGTTCACTTTCGTTACGGTCTGCCTCTTTGTCGTAAAGAACTCACGACCCTTGATTACTCAAACGCCGCTCTTTCGTACTACCGAGGCGTATGGACAATTCCTCGGGCGGGACTTTAACCCGCTAGCTAAATTACTGTTACTGCGAACTTCTGACCCCAGTTATTTACCCCAGTTATTTTCCCAGCTAAATTACTGTTACTGCGAACACCTGACCCTAATTGTTTTACGTTTATTGAGGCTTATTTATTATTTTTTTGATAGCCGCATTAATTTTTTCCATAACGCCTTTATTTTTAGACAAATACTCTTTCGAAATATATATTCCGAAAGGTTTTTCTTCTTGAATTACTTTTATATAACTGTCCGGATTTCCACCCATCTTATGAATAGAATCTATAAAAACCAACTCAGCTAAGAACACAACATTGATGTTATTCACATTCAGCATCTTTAATAAAGAATCAATTTTCTGTGGTGAACCTGTCACAATGTAACCATTTTCTAACAGCCATTTATGTGTGTTACTGTTAAGGTATGTCCCCACTTTTGCTTCGGATTTAAATTTTATATCTTTCGGATTAAGTGTGCTGCCCGCAGGGTAAAACCAACACCATCTGTTAATCATGATTGTATTTGAGAATACTGCAAACTTATCTCTCTCGGCACTTTGCGATGCCAAAAAGAAACCGTCAGATTTATTATCCTTTACATCTTCAAGGGCCCTAGCATAACTAGGAACAATTTTAAGTACATATTGAACCCCAGCCTCTTTCATTATTTTCTCAACCAATTCAACACCTATGCCAGAAATTTTTCCATCATTTTCAAGCATATATGGTGGAAAAATAGGCACATTAAAAATAATTTTATTCTGCGCAAAACTACTATCGACCTGAATAATAAATGCCAAAATTGAAATTATGATTTTTTTAAACATAAAAAACTATCCTTTATGATTAAGCTCAATACCATACACTCTAGGTTATAAACCAATTTTTTAATAATACAGGTTTATTTTTCTGACATTTTTTCATTACTTAAAGAAGCTGGGGTCAGGTCTTGCAATGCAACAACCAAGGAAACTATTTGTTGGATTGCAAGGTAGAGTAGAGAGCTGCCTTACAGCAGCCCTCCCTCATCAAACCGTGCATGCGATTTTCCCGCACACGGCTTTCCGATGTTCTTCACATCAAGCATGCGCTGATTTCCAACCTGCTGCTGTCGGTAATGAATACAAACCGTATCGCTCATTTAGCACCCGCCTTGGATAACGGAGCATGCTCGTTTTCCAATCGCTGACTTTGTGCCGTTTGCGAAGATGTATCCTTAGCCGTTCTTCTGAATGACGCTTCACTTTATAAAATTGCTTGGATGAATTCCGGTAATGGAAGTAACTCGACCAACCCCGTAATGCTTGATTTAAATCTCGCACCACCTCTTCAATTGGTCGCCATGTTTGAAATAACTGGGGTCAGAGTAAAGTTAAATCCGCTTTCTTTGGCTCTAAGAGCATTAAGCATCGCAGAATTTAAATTTGTTCTGACCCCAGTTATTTTCAGTTATTTTTAAAAAAAGATGCAAAGGACACCCAAAAGCAATCGTTTTTTTATGATAAAGCCGTGGGGGCCCCCCAATCCATCCAGCACCATGCAGATAATCCCACCTATGGGATGCCGAGCCTGCTTCTTATCCCATCTATCCGCATTTCAGCTATTTCTCGGCCCCACGCTTATCCAACGTAACGTTGGCAAAAGACCAATCATGGCGGAGGTAGCACATGACTTGGAAAGCAGAGCTTTTTTTGCAAGAAATAGACCAAAACTCCTGTTTTAATATCAAATATCAAACTACGAGACCAACAAACCATGCCAAATACATCAATACAACCCCTCACTCAACACTTTCATTCCACATTTATGAATAAGGATGTCGTAGGGAATTATACGGCCGCAACAACACCAGCTAACACCCCCATCGAATCGTTAACATTTTTTATTGAACATGGTGCTTTACTTTTAATTAAAAAAAATCCTAGCTCTTATCCGAAAATTCATGAGTATTGCGACAATGCACGCATTATATTTAATGCGTTAGACTTAGCAAAAAATCAAGAAATAACAGATATTTCGGCTGTCTTACAAGACAATCGAAAAATAACCATATTAGAAGTGGATGGTGGTGTTGTTTTCACTGACCCTGAAGGACGCGACTCACTGTGTAAAGGTATGACATTTCAATCAATAAAAGAAAAACTAATTCGCGATTCTCAGGATAATCCCGGATTTTATGGAGAGGAAATAAAAGAAAAATCGCAGGATGAACATCCACTTAAACCAGCCTCTGATGGATTAAACGCCGACGAGCAATATCTGCTTAAAAATCAGGCTGCTCTCACAATTCAACGTACATGGAGAAATCATATCGACCT
This sequence comes from Iodobacter fluviatilis, assembly GCF_004194535.1. Lineage (NCBI taxonomy): Bacteria > Pseudomonadati > Pseudomonadota > Betaproteobacteria > Neisseriales > Chitinibacteraceae > Iodobacter > Iodobacter fluviatilis. The sequence goes on from NZ_CP025781.1 coordinate 704,087, forward strand.
ACAAAATAAACAAGGGAAAGAATACCTGCGAGAACTCTTGGCTTGTAACGGCAAAGTAATAAATAGTCTTCACGACCTCAAGACTGGCGATGTCATTGTAATAGCTAACTCGACCCACAATGAATGGAACCGACACGGTTTAGTTGCCGTAATAAATGCGGATAATCAGGAAAAGATAAGATATTCCTGTTGCTATCAATTAGGTGTTTCATCGTTAAGCGAGTATCGTTACAGTAGCAATATCATGCCAGAGAGATCCATAAATGTTTATAAAAATGGTATGAAAGAAGATATGCGACTTTCGATCGCTGCATTCATAGACATGCCCGTACCAATGGATAAACTTAAATATATTTGTGAAAAAGGAGTTTTGTATAAGTTAGAAAGCGAGTTTAATTCTGACGTTATGGAACGTGCCTATCACCAGAGATTAAACCAGTACACCCTGCACAATAGTGATGGAGAAGAGATAATCAATAATAAAGTATATCTTGGTGATAATTATAATTGCAACAATTTTGTTTATGAGCTTGTGATGGCGGCTTGCCAGGTTCTGAGAGATGATAGAACTAAAGGCCCAATCGTGCCCTAGGGCAATCGCATTAGTATTGGTTAATAAACAAGCACCTAAGTTTTTCCTTCACCAGCAGATGCTTGTCCAAATAATCGTCATTCCGGCCGAGCCTGTAAATCTTTCTGTGTAAATGCAGCCTATCCTCATGTTCAGCATTTTCCTGAAAAGGTACATTACTTTATTGATTTCGTGCGCACCTTTGCTCCTCAGCATGAGGGTGAGTTTAAACATAAGGTGAATTCCAAAACGAAGCTATCGCCGAATTAATAAAATAAACTGAGGTAATTGCAAAAATCACAAAACAGTGTGATTTATTGAGGGGATAGGGAGAAAAAATGAGGATGTGGGCTGCCATTTCTGGCACAGTTTCAAGATAACCAAATCTGGAATAACTGGGGTCAGAATAAAGTTAAACTCACTTTTTTGGGCTTTGAGAGCATTAAGCATAGCAGGATTTAAATTTGGTAGAGTAGAGAGCAGGTTTTCACCTGCCCTCCCTCATCAAACCGTGCATGCGATTTTCCCGCACACGGCTTTCCGATGTTCTTCACATCAAGCATGCGCTGATTTCCAACCTGCTGCTGTCGGTAATGAATACAAACCGTATCGCTCATTTAGCACCCGCCTTGGATAACGGAGCATGCTCGTTTTCCAATCGCTGACTTTGTGCCGTTTGCGAAGATGTATCCTTAGCCGTTCTTCTGAATGACGCTTCACTTTATAAAATTGCTTGGATGAATTCCGGTAATGGAAGTAACTCGACCAACCGCGTAATGCTTGATTTAAATCTCGCACCACCTCTTCAATTGGTCGCCATGTTTGGGTTCTTCCAGTAATTTCATTTAGTCGCGTCTTGATTTTCTCTACCGATTTAGCTGAGGCCTCAATATAGGGATAGCGAGTGCCTTTAGCGGATAGGTTCGTGCGCAAATCAAATCCCAGAAATAGAAATGACGCGGCTTTAGCATCAACAATTTTTGTCTTGCTTTCGTTAAGCGTCAATTCCAGCCGATCCAATATCCACTTCATATGCGCCAGCGGGCTTTGGGTCTCGCCACGGCAGAGCACTACAAAGTCATCGGCATACCGCACCAAGCTCGCTTGTAGTTTCTTCCCTATATTGTGGCGATGCCAGATTCTATCCAGTAGATGTAAGTAAAGGTTCGATAGCAACGGAGAAATCACCCCACCTTGCGGCGTGCCCTTGCGCTGCCCTTTTCCTCCACTGACCGTTGCCGCTTTTCCATTCTCACTTTTTCCAATAACCGGCGCTTTAAGCCATTGTTGAATCAAGGCCAGTACAGCCCCATCCACAATGCGCTCAGCTACCGTGGCCATCAGTTTAGCGTGAGGAATGCTGTCGAAATACTTCGACAAATCAGCATCGATGACCTGCGTTTTACCTTGCCACAAAGCTTCTGCAATGGCGTCTATTGCTTGATGTGCTGATTTCCTTGGGCGAAACCCATAGGAGTGCTCGCAAAAATCCGCCTCAAAGATAGGCTCCATCACCAGCTTGGTCGCCATCTGAACCACGCGATCTCGTATCGTCGGAATCCCGAGTGGACGCAAACTGCCATCCGCTTTGGGAATCATGACGCGCTTGATTGCCCCAGTCCGGTAGCTTTTATCTTGCAGTTCCTGACTAATTACCGACAAGTAGCAATCTACCCCTTCGCCGCTTTCTATGGCAGCAAAGTCAATCCCATCAACCCCAGGACTGCCCTTGTTTGCCTTGACCAGTCGCCACGCTAACTTGAGGATGTCAGCACAGTAAATCTTGTCGTAGAGTGCGTAGAAACGATAGTTTGGTTCCTGCTTGGCTTTGATGTACAGCTTCCTCTGTAGCGTCCTGATCTCATTCGGAGTGATTAGCAACATGGCAATCTCCTGATCCTCAGCTCTTCAGTTGCATGAACAAAGCAGGGTCCCTTCCCTCGACTGGGGTTATGTTGTCCCTCAATCTCAAACGGTACTATGAACCCCTCCGACTTCCATCACGATACGCGCTGATTTCGTTTCCTTATACATTGCGCTTGGCAGTCTCCCTGCCACCGTGATGGATCTCCAGCACTGGGTAATTTAACTTCCAAAACATACCGCCCCTGCTACCCCGACAGCTCGCGGATGTGGCTTCCATTGCCAACACATCAGCACAACGGCCTTCCCTATACAGAAACGAGGTCGGCAACTGCAATGTTAACGAGGCTACTTCTAGGTTCACTTTCGTTACGGTCTGCCTCTTTGTCGTAAAGAACTCACGACCCTTGATTACTCAAACGCCGCTCTTTCGTACTACCGAGGCGTATGGACAATTCCTCGGGCGGGACTTTAACCCGCTAGCTAAATTACTGTTACTGCGAACTTCTGACCCCAGTTATTTGTTCTCTCGGCACCTCGAAAAAAACATCAACGTGACTTAAGGGCAAAGGCATACGCCGACTACCTACAGTGCGTAAGTGAACATGCAAATCTCGGACACCAAAGAAATTCAGCAGAGGGCCGCCAACTTAGAGCCAAAACCTCTGACTCCAAATGCAGAATTTCACTTTACGGTGCACCGGCTGTGATTTCTGCATTTGCAGCAGCTTTTCAGGATAAACACGATGTGTAAATTGTTTCTTAGCTCAATGATTGTGCTTGGCCTATCTGCCTGTGCCAGCTCAATGCAAGCCACCCCTAGTGCAGCGGCTAGTTTTGATGGTGAATGGAGCATTGTGAAAGTGGGCGATAAAGCGGTAAGCAGCGAAAGCAAAGCAATGCTGGCTTTTGATGCTAAAACCATGCGCATTACTGGCTTTGATGGCTGTAACCGCGTGATGGGCAGTTTAAAAGATGAGAATCAACAATTAAAAGGCATGCTGGCATCGACCATGATGGCCTGCCTTGGCGAAGACAATAGCGCGATCAGCCGTGCAGTGGGCCAAACCTTTGCCAATGGTGCTGAGGTAAAAGTGCTAGAAGCGGGCAAGATTGAGCTAAAAAACCAAGATGGCTCGCTGACCCTGCAAAAAAAATAAAAGCCAGTAAACACTAAACCACGGATTACAGCTTTTCACGATGAAATGCCGTGTGCTCTGTGGTTTAGGATTGAACGGCGCTTACATACCGCGCGCCAAAAACCGGCGCTGCACCGCAACAAAGTCATCTAAATGCGATGCAAAGGGTACATGCGCTGCGCCCGCGTGAACCACCAGCTCGGCATGCGGCAAGGTTTGGGCTAACCACTCTCCTGCACCCAGCGGGGTAAGCGTATCGCGGTTGCCAAATTGTAGTAATACTGGGCAGCTTAGCTCGGCCATTTGCCCGCGCAGATCGGTATCGCGCAAAATAGCCAGCCCCTGCTGCAAGGCCGCAAGACTAGGCTCGCCGTGTAAAAATAATTCTTGGCTCAGTGTTTTAGCCAGCGCCCTTGCGGCTTCTCCGCCTTGTACTTGCAAGCTAATAAAGCGCTTTAATGTGCCTTGCCAATCTACGGCTAAGCTGTCGGCAAACTGGCTCATGGTGGATGCCGCCATAGCGGGCTGCCAGTCTTCTCTTTGCATAAAACATGGTGTTGAGGCAATCAAGCTTAGCGAGCGAATTTTATCCGGCTGCGCCAAAGCCCAGCGACTCGCTACCGCACCGCCTAAAGACCACCCCATCACTTGCACGGGCCGAGGAAAGGCTGCATCCAGCGCAGCCACCATATAGTCCAGCGATAAAGGCTGATCGCGATGGCTTTTGCCGTGGCCGGGTAAATCCACCAAATGCAGGCAAAAATCATCGCTTAGTGCGGCCGCTACGCCGCGCCAAACCGTACTATTCATTGCCCAGCCATGCAGCAAAACCACATCTGGCCCACGGCCGATTGATTCAATATGTAAAAAATTGCTAGTCATACTTACAAAAACCCTTCATAAAAATAATATTTTTCCAAATATTTAAAAATTAAATACGGCTTCATGCTTCGTCGTGCCTGTAAAACCCCATATGCACTAACTCGTTTGGTTCTTAGTAGCAAACTAAGACAAAAGATGATGACTACGCTCTCGACACGGGGCTTAAATCTCCCCTTGAAACACGCCGGAGTGAGGAACAAGCGGGGCGAGGGATCGCTTGGGAGCGAGGCAGCGAGCCAATCCCGCCCGCCGCCGACTCGATTGTCCGCAGCGCAGGAGCCTTCGTGTTTCGTGGGGTGGCCTTCTTTGGCTTCGTTTCTTGGCCATACAAGAAAGGAAGGTCCAGCGGGACGCCCGCACCTAAATCAACGTGCCGAAGGCACTAAAAAGGTCTTTTTTATTTTGTGTAACAGACATGGGTGCAACCCGCCGTTTTTTCACATCTCTTACTCAGTTCTGGCGGGTTGCACCAGCCCTACATATCCATCAACACTTTTAATTCACAAATCAAAGCGGCGATATCGTCATCGGAATGCGCTGCCGATAAAGTGATACGCAGGCGTGGCGTGGGCACGGTGGGGGGACGGATTGCGCCTACCCAGATGCCGCGCTCAAATAGCGCTTTGGCGATGCGGATAGTGGCGTCATTATCTGGTAGCAAGACCAGTTGAATCGCCGTATTGGAATCAAGTAAGTCGCAACTCTCTTTTAAGCCCGCTCTAAAGGCCGCGATATGCTCGGCCAAACGCTGCCGCCTCCAAGGTTCGGCCTCAATTAAATCAAGGCTGGCCTGCATGGCACAGGATAAAAGTGGCGGCATGGCGGTGGTGTATACATAGCTGTGAGCAGTGTTCAGCAGCCAATCGCATAAGACTTGCTCGCCAGCAACAAAGGCCCCCGATACACCCGCAGCCTTGCCTAAGGTGGCCATATAAATAATGCGCTTTGAGGCTAAACCAAACTCTGCCAGCGTGCCTCGCCCTTCCCCCAATACGCCAAAGCCATGTGCATCGTCCAAAAATAGCCAAGCATCGTATTTCTCGGCGAGGGCCAAAAGCGCCGCCACCGGTGCGATATCGCCATCCATGCTAAACACGGCGTCGGCCACAATCAGCTTACGCGGCGCGTTGCTGGCCCCAGCAAGCGCTCTAGTGCAGCCAAATCCTGATGTGGGTAGCGTTTAAAATCGGCCCGAGAAAGCGCCACCGCATCATTTAAAGAGGCATGGTTTAACTTATCGGCAAATACCGCATCACCACGTCCAACCAGCGCGGTAATCACCGCCAGATTAGCCATGTAGCCGGTAGAAAAGCCCAGCGCAGCAGGCATGCCCACAAAGGCTGCCAGCCTATCTTCAAGCGCTTGGTGCGGGCCAAAATGCCCAGCCAATAAATGCGCAGCACCACTGCCCACCCCCCATTGCGCTGCCCCCTGTTGGCTGGCGTTGACCAGCTCGGGATGATTGGCGAGGCCAAGGTAATCGTTACTGCAAAAATTAATAAGTTCGCGCCCTGCAATCACCACATGCGCACCCTGCGGGCTATCAATTTGGCGGCGGGAGCGCAGCAAGCCTGCATCGGCGCGCTCTGCAAGCTTGGCGGCAAACTGGGAAAAAGGCATGGGGGGTCCGGCAAAGGAAAAAAACAATTCTAACATTGCCGTAGCTGCAGAGACCGGCTCAGGCTAAGCCGCAGCGATAAATGTACTTAATTGGCGGCGGCGCTACTCGATACTTAAAAACTTCACCTGCCACGCAGATCGGTCGTAATAAGGTTTGGTTTGCAGCTCTGGCTTGCTGTCGTAAGGGTAAGCAATAAACAGCGGGCCCTTGGTGTGTATGGGAATAGCTTACCCATTCCTTTGATGCGCCAAGATCATATTAAATTTATTGGCAATATTAAAAGAAAGATCAGCTTTATAATCATTCAGCGCCACGGCTTTAATTTGCTGGCCGCTAGTTTTGGCAGCAAGGCATCACGCAATAAGGGGCCAGTCAACTGAATAGGCAGCGCATCCCAAGGGGTTTTCGTGTTGAAAGTTTGCTGCGGTAGTTTTTCCAGCATCGCCAGATCAAATATCTCTGCCGTAGCCGTGTTTTTGTCACCCACTTTCCCTGTAATAGTCAGAATGACCTTCATTACTGGTGGCTCCAGCGCTAAGGCAGGTAAGGCAACAAGCAGTAAAATCAATAAACTTAATCCCTTGATGGTGTGCCTTTTCTTGTGTAAAGCATAAGATCGGCCTGCTGGTGAGATTAACTTTGAAGCAGCGGCGTGGCCGCTAAAGCATTGCCGGTTGGAGCAGGCAAGAGTTTTTCGATTGCAGCAATATCCACGTTATCAATCTGATCTTGCTGCATGAATTTTTCTGCAAACACCCGCCACAGATTGCTGTGCAAAAAATATCGAAACAGCTCTGTATCTATATGCTGATCTTTGGCCATAAAGGCCATAATCCGCAGCGATTCGGTCAGTGTTTTGGGCGATTTATATGGGCGATCAGCAGCGGTAAGCGCTTCAAATACATCGGCCAGCGCCATCACTCTATCCTCCGTGGTTAATTGATCGGCAGATAAACGCCGTGGATAACCGTTACCGTCCAATTTTTCATGATGCGTTGCGGCAATATCCGGCACTCTGGCTAGCTGAGCGGGCCAAGGCAGGCTGCGCAGCATAATCAGCGTTTGCACAATATGGTCGTTAATTTTAAAGCGGTCTTCTTCCGTTAATGTGCCGCGCCGGATAGATAGGTTGTAGAGCTCACCCATATTTTGCGCATGCTTTGGTAAATCCATATCAAAACCATAATGATTATTTGGATCATCTTTTTCTACCGCGGGCTTGCGCGCTCCCCAAGGCACAATATGGTCGCCACGGTCTGCCAGCAGTTGCTCGGCCACAGGCAGCTCTTCAGGCACATACTCACCTAGCCTGCGGTTTTCGTCTGCAGATAAGCCAAGCTGCTTATCAAAATAGCGCAACCATGTTTGCCCGCCAACTTGCTTTAAGCGCTCTATATCTGCATCGGCCATAAATTCGCCGCCCACATTGCAGCGGGCAACAAAAGTAAAATCATCTTGTAAGGCTTGCTGGCGTTGTTTTAGCGCCGCCATTGATGTGCTTTCATCTACCCCCAAAGCCACCGCTCGCCAGTAATCCAATTCAGCATCGCGCCACATCACCTCAAAGCGCATCCGCACTTCATGGATGCGGTTGTAAATGGTTTCAAGTTTGGTGGCTTTATCGATGATGTGCTCGGGGCTAATTACCTTGCCACAATCATGTAGCCATGCGCCTAGGTGAAACTCATAGCGTTGATCTTCGGTCATATTAAAGCTGGCATAAGGCCCGCTTTCTTCTTGGCCCATTTGATCGACCAGCATGCCAGCTAGCTCCGGCACCCGCTCGCAGTGGCCGCCGGTATAGGGGCTTTTGGCATCAATCGCATCCGCCATTAGCCTAATCACCGCATCAAGCAATTTTTTCTGCGCTTCAATCAGCTGACGCGTTTCAATGGATACGGCCAGCATGCCAGACAGCTTATGCACAAACTCCATAAACGCTGTGTCAGCATGCCTAACATCATCCTGATACTGCAAAATAAGCACCCCTTCAGGCTGCCCGCTGCGACCACGTAGCTCAATCTGCATCTCGATCAGGGCGCTCGCCACTTTATGAATCATCGGCGAGCCCTGCTGCCGATCAGTATGCACAAAGCCCGCCTCTGTATGGCCAAATAACGGCCCCACTGCCACGGCACGCTCCATTTTAGCGCTGCTGTGGTTCAGTAAATACACCACTCCAGCCTCGCAACGCGTGGCCATGACCAGCTGCTTTAGCACATTGTCCAGCATGTGCTCCACCTTAGGCTCGGTGGCCATATCCTGACTAATCTGCAAAAAAGTCTGGATGGTTTGGCTCATATCACTAAGCACGCCGGATAAGTCATTCACCTCTTGCACCATGGTTTGCTTACGTTGATTGAGGCTGAAATCAAAACAGCGCATACGCTGCGCCTGTAATGTGAGCTGATCCATACTCTTGCCAATTTTGGCACCAGCCAGCCAGCCCAAGGGCATCAGCAATAAAGACAACAACACCACCGCTACAATCAGATGAAATAATTTGCCGCGTAGCTCGCCCAAGAGATCATTGCTGGGCAAGGCCACCAATAAGCGCATTCCTTCTGACTGCCATACATCAAAAGGCAAAACCACTCCCAGCCACTCTTCGCCATTGACTTCATAAGTGGCCACCTTGCCCTTCTCAGGAGCCAATACACTTAAGCGGCTAAGGCTGGCAACACCCAAGCCATCCACACTACTGAATTCAACCTTGTCAGCGCCTTTAATCAGTACTTTTTTCATATCCGGATAGGCCAATACTCGGCCCTGCCCATTCACAAGAGCCAACTGGGTATTGGGCGATATTTTCAAGCCTTCAAGGCTGCTCGCCAGATCATCTAGCACCATATCAAGGCCAAAAATAGCTTTACCATTTTGGCTTCTTTGGCTTAGCGTAACGCCAATTTTCTGACTAGAAAAGAAAATATACGGCTCAGATAGTACCGAAGTGGAAGTGCGGCCAGAGGCCTGATACCAAGGCCGAGTACGGGGATCATAGCGATATTCCGGCGCGCTTCTGCGCTCTAATAAGCCATAACTCGCATCAAAAAATAGGTACTCGCTTTTTAACTGCCAGTCAGGCAAAACCTGCACTGACTGCAGCAAAAAATTAGCCATAGGCGGCGCATTAAACTTAGCCCGAATATCCGCGCGGTCTAAAGGCCGCACCAGCATAAAGGAGCCATCGCTATAGCCCACATAAACGGAAGAAAATAACTCATTCGTGCTCAGCACTTCGCCCAAGGTAGTCAGCCGCTGCAAACGCTCTTCCAGCGTGGAGGCATTGGAGATAGGATCATCTACCAACATACGCAGCGTCGCTTGGGCGGGCTCTAACATGCGCCGTGATTTTTCAGTAATCAGCTGGCCCGCATCTTTTGCTGTTCTAGATGCGGTATCCAACAGGGTTGTACGCGCCCCGCTCCAACCGATGCCGATCACCGCCATGGTCACCACCAGCATGCACAGCACCACCACCGTAGCGATGGAAAGCTTCATTGACCAGCCAATGACCTGTTTGTGCTTGGCGGCAGCAAAAACAACGCCCTCACTCATCATGAATCCCCCCAAATTAATAGTGGCAAAAAATAGCGGAAGACCAATCAGCAACATCAGGCCGAAAAAAACCACTATTTAATTAAAAATAATGGTTTTTAGTAAGCGTAGCTGCGGGCTTAATCGCCACATACCAAACAAAAATAAAGATTAAATAAAGTTAAAATGTAATTTATATATATCAATCCTAGTTTGTAACTTACCAAATAAAAAGAAAAAACAGTATTTAATGTAATCTTAATTAAGCAACAACCCTTGCTTACCAGTAAAAGCGGCCTTAGCGGTTGCGTAATTTAAAGAAATTGTAGTGCTGATAAGGCTCGCTCACGAGGTAGATGGCGGCCGATTGGGAGGGGATATTCAGCACCACGCTACCCGCTTGCACTCTGCATGCGGGTGCTACGCCAAACGCATCGTGCAGCGGCACACCGTCATACCAGTGCGAGTAAGGAAGGAGCAGCTTGGTCATCAGCGGCTGGCTAGCTAAATTAACGATCACTAAGGCGGCCTCGCCGGGAATATCGGTGTAGCGTAAAAATACCAGCGCATTGCCTGCTAAGCGATCTCCCAGCACCAAGACATCACCATATTGCAGCGCAGCATTACTTTGGCGAATGCGGATTAAATCTTGCATAAACTGGCGCTGTGCATGATTCCAATCACCCTGATTCCAGCGCATAGGGCGGCGGCAATCCGGATCTGCCCCGCCTTCCATACCGATTTCTTCACCGTAATAAACCAGCGGAATACCTGGTAAGGTGAACTGCATAATCATGGCAAGCTGGGCTTTTTCTACACTGCCCACCGTCGTCAAAAGCCTTGGCGTATCGTGGCTTGAAAGCATGTTCCATGAACAAAGCAGGCCACTTAAGCCGTAAGCTGCTCTAGCGTCCTTAAGCGCATAATTCATTTGCAGCGCATCAATTTCCCCCGCCAGCCAAGCCAACGTGGCGGTGCGATACCAGTAATTCATCATGCCTTTAAAACCGCCGCCCGCCTGAAACCAGCTCCCCGAAAAGCCATTCAATTCGCCAAGTAGGCCGGCCTTGGGGAAACGCTGGGCAATGATGGTCGCCATTTCCTGCGCCACTTCTATTCCCACATCCTGCGCCACATCAAAGCGCCAATTATCGACTCCCTTGGCTAACCAGTGCTGTACTAGGCTATCGGGCTGGCGGTATAAAATATCGCGAACGGCGGGGGTGCTTAAGTTCAGCTCTGGCATCTGGCCATAATCTTGCCAACAAAGATAACCGCCATCGTCTGTAAAACTAAACCAATCACGCTTAGTTGCATCTCCCGCCTTGGCCGCCAAAAACCACGGGTGGCTGTCGGATACATGATTAAGTACCGCATCCAGTGTCAGGCTCATGCCTTTGGCGTGTAATGCCGCAATCAGCCGCAGCAAGGCAGCTTCTCCACCAAACATCGGGTCGATGCTAAAAAAATCCACTGCATCGTATTTATGATTGCTGGGGGCAGTAAATACCGGCGTTAAGTAAACGCCCGTTACCCCTAGATCAAGTAGGTAATCCAACTTTTCGGCAATACCATCCAAATCACCACCAAAAAACTGCATGCCCCAAGGCTGATCTAGGGTTGTATCATCCCAGCCCCGCTTTACAATATCTGGATGCGAATACGCCGCTTGCGCAAGCTTTGCTGCGCTAGAAAGCCCGCCTCCAATAGCAAAGCGCTCGGGGAAAATCTGATAAATAATTTGACTCGCCATTTGCTTGGTGGCGGCATCTAGGGTGTTTTTCATGATGGACTCGTGCAAGAAAAAGACAATAAACCCCATCAATAAACTGACGCGGACATGATGTACTGATTATTGAATAAAAAGCTCGGTCGTGCGCGCTTTAGTCATCAGTTTTTAATAAATTGGAATAAATAATTCCGTCACTGAATCTGTGTGATCTGTGGCCAGAAAACACTGATCCATCTATTCAAACTCGATTCCATCCACCGCTCTTAACCCTGCGGCAGGCAGATACGCGGATGGATAGCGTATCGACCTTACCGTAGGAGCAAGATCGAGGGGTGGGGCGCAGAATATAATTTATGGAATAATTTGTACGTTTTAACTTACACTTATAAATAATAATGATTCTTGTTATCTTTAAATTCAAACGGTATGATTCGCCGCTTTTCTGCTTTGAGTTATGTGCAGTGTTTGAGCGTTATTATCACGATTTGCATCACTTTATTTCCCGTTCCATCGGCTGCCGCGATAAGGCACAGGATGTGGTGCAAGAGGCTTATGCACGCGTGCTTGCCAATCAGCAAGTTTCGGCCAATAACGACGCAAGCTTTGGGGCTCTGCTCTATACCACCGCTAAAAATATCGTGATTGATCAATACCGGCAGAATAAATCGCGCCAATACGATAATTATGAGCATCTTGAGCTGGCCGCATCGCGGGCTGATGAGCCAGAGCATCGCGCTGCGGGCAGGCAATCGATGAATCAATTACTCGCGCTGATTGATAACTTACCACCTCGTTGTAAAGAGGCCTTTGTTTTGTATAAATTTGAAGGCTTAAGCCACGCCGAAATTGCCAAAAAAATGGGTATTTCGATCAATATGGTGGAAAAGCACATTATCAACGCCCTAGTGATCTGCAAAAAAGGCATGCATGGTCGAGGTGAACAATGAGCTGCCCAATGCACATCACACACATTGATCCCGATACCACGGCGGCAGAGTGGCTATTACGCCAAGAACATGGCCTAAGCCCTGATGAGCAGCTGCATTTTCAGCAGTGGCTAGCTAGCCACCCAGCTCATCAACAGGCTTGGCAAGGGATGCAAGATATCAATGGCCTAATTGATGCGATGCCCGCCGCTTGTGGCCAACATTTTTCAAAGCAGCGCAAACAGCTTGCCGCTCAAGAAAAACGGGCTCGATTTAAGCAGCAGATCCAAGCTTACTTCTCGCCACGCCGACTTGCTGGCTGTGCGCTAGCAGTACTCGCCTGTAGCTACCTTTGGCTGAGCACGCCAAGCTACCAGCAGCAAATACACACTGCGCGTGGACAAATGCTTGAGCAGCAACTGCCCGATGGCAGCCGGATTGAATTAGATAGCGATAGCCAGTTAGAAATAGCACTGTATAGAGATAAACGCGAGGTGCGCTTAATCAAGGGCCAAGCCATGTTTTATGTGAGCAAAGGCCGCCCGTTTCATGTGCTGACTGATCAAGCCAAAGTGAGCGTGATTGGCACCCAATTTACGGTGCGAAATATTCAGCAGCAAACGCAAGTTGCGGTGCAATCGGGCAGAGTAGCCGTCTACGCTAAGCCATCATCCAGTCAATCGGCAGGCGTTATTTTGCAAGCAGGAGAAACGGTGTCACTTGCCAATCACCATCTGGCCCCTGTGCAGTTTATTGCTCCCGAGGCGGTTGGAAGCTGGCGGCAAGGCCGATTAACTTTTAATAACACCAAGCTCATCGATGCTATTGCCGAGTTTGAACGCTATGCCGATACAGGGCTGAGCGTTGCCACTCCTAAGCTTGGCCAGCTCCGTATTTCTGGTAGCTTTGAGATTAATAAACTCAAGCAATTTACTCGCGCCTTGCCGCAAGTATTACCTGTGCAGATTAATAACGGCGCCATTTCAAAGCAATAAGTCTGCATCAAACCATCTCTATGCAAGCCGAAAGCGCTGCATTTGCGCTTGCAGCTGCAAGCTAATTTCAAACAATTGCCGGCTATCTTGGCTGGCTTGCTGTGTGATGCTGAGATTGTTATCCGCAAACTGAGCGATGGAAGCCACACTATTGGCGATGGCTTGGCTTTCTGCGACTTGTTCAGAAATATTTTGGCTTAAGGTATCTAGCTCCACAGAAGCTTTATTTGCGCCTTCTCGTAATTCGGTGAGGGGCTCAACGATTTCACCAATCATTTTAACCCCGCGTGCCATTTCATTTTTTCCATGGCCAATTTGCAATATCGCTTCACTGGTCTGCTGATCCATCGCTTCAATTACGCCTTGAATTTCTCTGGTCGCGCTGGCAGTTCTATCCGCCAGCCGCCTTACCTCATCCGCCACCACCGCAAACCCACGGCCCGCTTCTCCAGCACGTGCAGCTTCAATCGCTGCGTTTAAAGCCAGCATATTTGTTTGCTCAGCAATTTCGGTCACAGAGCTAATCATGGTGCGCATGGAGTTAGCCCTTTGCCGCAATACATCTACGGCATCGGCACTATTTTGAATGGTGCTGGCGATAGAGGCGATTTCATGTGAGGCAACTTCAATCAGCTGTTGGCCTCGCCCTGCCAAGCTGGCGGCTTGTTTGGATTGCTGCTGAGCTAGGCTGGCCGTTTGCTCTGCAACATGCAGTTTATTAACAAACTCGCCCACCACCCGATTGATTTGGTAAAGCTCTGATTGCTGCCTAGCCACGCCATCGGCAACATCCGCAGCGCCTTGCTGGGTAGACTGCGCAGCAGTAGAAACTTGATTTGCCGAATCGCGCAAGCCCAACACCATCGTGGCCAGCCCTGCCTGCATTTTCTGCATTTGCGTCAACATCATGGCGGTTTCATCACGCCCATCAATCTTCACTAAACAGCGTAAATCGCCATCCGCCATCTTTACCATTATCTCAACGCCATGCCCAAGTGGGCGAATAATGCTACGCGTTACAGACCAAGCAAAAAAGGGCCCTGCCGCTAAAGCGACCAAGCTTAAAACCCAGAGAAAAGAACGTGTATCACTCATGCGCTTTAATACATTATCCAACTCCCCCGACATATTACTTTGCTGCATAGCGGCCAATTGTGCGGTGGCCGCAAGTAAAGCATTCAAGGATGGCTGAGTCTGGCTAGCGTATTGTTGGGCTAAAGTGGCTTGATCACCTAGCTCGATTAAATCTACCGTATCGGTAAAAGCGCGAAGATACCGCTCCCGCAGCGCGGCCAAGGCTTGCAAAATGGCCACCTTATCCTCCGCCCAAGGCAAGGCTTGCAATTTTTGAAAGGAGCTATTGGTTTGCTTACTGGCTAATTCCATAGCGGTATAGAGAGGCAAACGGGCTTGTCGCTCAGGCGTGGTCACAATTTGTAATAGCAGCAGTGCGGCACTTTGAGAGTGGCGTTCTAAATCGGCAGTCACACTCTGTTTTCTAGCCTCCACCTGCACAATATTATGCATGGCTAGATCTATACGGGCTAAACCGGCCCAGACGCTTACAGAAATAATTAATAAAAACACCAGCATCAGCATGAATGCCATCGTTAATCGAGCGCCAATTTTAATTCTATTTAAATAGTTCACTCATCAGCCTCTATTAAAAGCGCCTAACAAATCGCCAATATCACTTCAAGCAAAAAAGCGATCAATGCCACTCCAAGCTTTGCTTGCCCTTAATCACAAGCAAACTGGATGTCAGCTCATTCGCGCTATATCAACAGTAGTTGAAATTCTTCTGATCAGTAGCCAGTAGTCAATATTTCGCACCATGTAAGCAAATGTCATTATTGAGCTTTGCGCCCCCCTACCCTCGCCAATACGCCTACCACCAGCGCTTAGGCAAATTCACTTTTGCTGGTTTACTCCCACTCGCCTCTCAATTAAATAACTGATGTTACGCAGTGATCATCTTTTTAGTGCCTTCGGCACGTTGATTTTGGCGCGGTATCCCCGCGGGGGACTCACTTTCTTGAACGGCCAGAAATCATAGTACGCAAAGAAGGCTGCCCCACGAAACACGAAGGCCCCTGTGCTGCGGACAATCGAGTCGGCGGCAGGCGGGATTGGCTCGTTCCTCGCTCCCTGGCCGAAACCCCGCCCCGCTTGTTACTCGCTCCGGCGTGTTTCAAGGGGAGATTTAAGCCCCGTACTACTTGCTGCGATACGAATTTTAATCGCTGGGTATTAAACACTAAAAACCAATAAAACAACTTAATTCAAGTCTTGTTTTTCTCCGTGTTTCAAGATTTAGGTTTGGCTGCGTAACATCAATTAAATAAAAAATATTTGCACAGCCACGTCAGGGTTAATGCGTTTCATTCGTTTTACTTGTGAATGATTCTTAAAATCATCTACAAGCGAGTAAAAATTAATGAAACCTTCCCGCCGCACTGCGCTTCGTCCTTTGATTTTGGCGCTTAGCTTGGCTTTTTCAGCACTGCCCAGCCATGCAGCCCAGCCTACTGCCGCAGAATTTAACATCAGCAGCCAGCCACTGAGCCACGCTTTGAACGAGCTGGCTCGTCAATCGGGCATGGTGTTGCTGGTAGATGCCAAGCTTACAGAAGGCCGCCAAAGCCCAGCACTCAAAGGCCGATATAGCGTGCGCGATGCTTTGCGCCAATTACTGAGCGGCAGCGATTTGCGTGCCGAGGTAAATAGCGATGGCACGATTGTTTTAAAGCCAGCGCCGCAAGCGGATAATGCCTTTGTCATTGATGCGGTAAAAGTCAGCGGCGCGGCGGCAGCATTTTTAAGTGATGAGCAAATCGAAGCCAGCGATCACCCCTATGTAAAGCCGGGCTCATTTGCCCATATTAGCCGCGAAAATATTGATCGCTTTCGAGGCACCTCACCCGCCGATATTTTTAAGGGCACGCCCGGTGTGGTGGTGAGCGATGCAAGAAATAGCGGTGCAGTCGATGTGAATATCCGTGGCATGCAGGGCCAAGGCCGCGTGCCGGTGTTGATTGATGGCAGCTTGCAATCCTCCACCGTTTACCGAGGCTACGCAGGGATAGCCGGCCGCAGCTATATCGACCCAGAGCTGATCAGCGAAATCAATATCGCCAAAGGCCCAAGCATGGGTGCTGAAGGCGCGGGAGCGATTGGTGGGCTGGTGAGCATGCAAACATTGCGCAGCGAAGATATTTTAAAGCCGGGTGAGCGTAGCGGTTTTAGAGTTCGCACTGGTCTACAAAACAATAGCAAGCAAGCACCCACTGATTTTGAAACCACACCCCGTGCTAATCGCAACAATATCTTGGACCCACGTAGTGGCTTTTTAAGCCTTGCCTACGCCACCAAACAAGATGATTTTGATGTGGTTGCGGCCATCAGCCATCGCAGCATTGGCAATTACTTTGCGGGTAAAAATGGCTTCAGCAGCTACCAGAATATCGATGAAAATGGCGATGATAATGGCATCACCCAGTTTTACCACGCTGGTGATGAAGTGCTTAATACCTCGAACACCACCGATTCTGCTCTGCTGAAAACCACGATCAACTTAAGTGACGATCAAGCTTTAGAGCTTAGCTACCGCTATTTTAAAAGCACTTACGGCGAAATCATGCCTTCGCAAATTTTGCGTAATAGCACCGGCATTATTAAACAATGGAAGCCGAGCGAAGTCAGCACTGATGCATGGACCGCACGCTATAAATATCAGCCCGCTGACAATGCGCTGATTAGCCTGAAAGCCAATCTGTGGTACACCGATATGGAAAGCGCAGCCCGCAATGGCGATGTTTTCAGTAACCCGCATGAAGGTAAACCCACCAATTGGGATCACGAATGCGAGCAATGTGTAGAAACACTCTATCTGGCTAAAAACCAATCGCAGCGCTATGGCGCAGATATAAGCAATACCTCGCGCTTTGATAGCGCCTACGGTGCTTTTAGCCTGGACTATGGTTTTTCGCTGCAAAAAGAAGATATCGCCCCATCAGACAGCGTAAAGCGTGATCAAGACGATGTGAACCACAACCGCACAAATCGAAGCGGCACACGCAATGAAGAAAGCGCCTTTATTAATATGCAATGGCAGCCCACAAACTGGCTGACTGTAGAGGCCGGTGGCCGCTATTTACGCTATAGCAGTAAAGACCGTAATTCCATCGCCACCCAGCTTGAAGAGCCGCTAGGCTGGAAACGCATCTATTTATATGACGATAAACGTAATCGAATTGGCAGTGTGCTCTGGCATCAAGATAATACCGGCCAATTTAGCGATGCAACAAACCCACTCAAAGCCGACAAAATTGTTCTGGAGCATGACAAAGACGAAGAGCCGGTAGAAATCAGTAGCAGCCAAGTTCACGAATCCACCGTCAACGATATGGTTTATCACAACGATATCCCCGGGGCCTTTAGCCGCACCGATCCTATTGAGCGTGAAGGCAGCGGCTTTGCGCCTGCGTTTGGCCTAACATTTAAACTAAGCGACAACATCAGCAGCTATCTGCGCTACACCGAAGGCCTGCGCATGCCTAGCCTTTATGAATCCACGGTTGGCTTCTCGGCGACTTTCTCCTCGCCACTGGAGCCTGAGCACAGCAAAAACTGGGAAACCGGTATTAGCTTTGTGAAAGACGATGTATTTACAACGGAAGACAAGCTGCGCTTTAAAGTGGCCTACTTTAATAACACCACCGATCAATACATCAGCCGCGTGATGATCTCAGGCAAAAAGGCTTGGGATCAGAACTTCTCCATGGCCAATATTGATAGCTTCAGCGTTTCTGGCTTTGAGCTGCAATCGTCTTACGACCGTGGCGATTTCTTTGGCGAGCTAGCCGCCACTCTGAATCATAAAGCCATGATTTGCGATTCAAAAATGGCAGGCTATCTGCGGAACAAAGCAGAATACACGCCCAAACTCAGCGAAACCCCAGACTGCTCACCCATCGGATTTAGCTCGTCTTACGTCAGTAATATGATCCCGCCAAAGAT
The DNA here is from genome assembly GCF_004194535.1 of Iodobacter fluviatilis. Lineage (NCBI taxonomy): Bacteria > Pseudomonadati > Pseudomonadota > Betaproteobacteria > Neisseriales > Chitinibacteraceae > Iodobacter > Iodobacter fluviatilis. Next base: position 722,372 of record NZ_CP025781.1, read on the forward strand.
CAGCATGAATGCCACATTCGGTGCGCGTTTGCTGGATCAAAAACTCAGCATGGGCGTACGTGCTAGTTATGTAAGCGGCCCATTAAACACCGCCGAAGAAGGTGCATCTTGGCAGAGCTACAGTGGCTCAACATTACAAATCAAAACCCTGCCTTACAGCTTGGTGGATCTGTTTGCCAGCTACAAAATCAACGCCGATACCCGTGTAGATATGAGCATCGACAACGCCACCGATCGCTACTATATCGACCCGCTTTCCCTCAGCCTGATGCCAGGGCCTGGCCGCACCGTGCGCTTGTCGCTAGGGATGAAGTTTTAAAGCGTTTTAGGACACTACTCAAAATAAATCCCAGCTTTACCGTCATGCCCTCATACCTTTACCGTCATTCCCGCATGCCTTTGGCGGGAATCCAGCTGCGCTGCTGGATCCCCGATAAAAACACTCGGGGATGACGGGCTGGGCACAGGGGAAATGAATACAAACCAAGGCCACACCCCCAGCAATTTATAAATACCCACCCACCACCTTTATGACTAGAGTAAACAAACCACTATGAATGCTGTTGCCGAACTAAGCCGTACCCAAGCACTAAAAGCCTTAACAACTGACACACACGATCAGCTGGATAAGCGCATCATGGCCAACAAGCCTTTTGCAAACCGTGATAATTACGCCCGCTTTCTGATTGCCCAATACGGCTTTCTAAGGGATTGCGATCCGCTTTATGACAACCCAGATCTAGCCGCCCTTTTCCCTGATTTAGCCGAGCGCCGTCGCTATGATCGTATCGCAGCCGATATCACCGACTTGGAACGCAGCCTACCGGAACACGATACTTTGCCTGCCCTTGAGCATACGCAAGATATTCCCACCGCTTTGGGCTGGATGTATGTGACCGAAGGCTCTAAACTCGGCGCAGCCATTTTATTAAAAATGGCGGCAAGCCTTGGCTTATCCGAAGAATTTGGTGCTCGTCATTTAGCCGGAGCGCCTGAAGGACGCGCGAAGAACTGGCGCGAATTTGTAGCGGTACTCGATGGCATTACCTTAAGCGCGACCGAAGAAACACGCGCAGTAGCCGGTGCCAAAGCTGCTTTCACCCGTATGAATAACCATTTAGATCAGGTGTATTAATGCATCAACGTGGACTGCATGCGCCATTACGCTGGGCCTATACCGTGCTGGGTTGCATGATGGTTTTGCTTGGCATCATTGGTGCATTTTTACCGGTAATGCCCACCACCATTTTTTTACTAATGGCACTGGCTTGCTTTAGCAAATCATCACCTAAGTTTGAACAATGGTTATTGCAGCATCCACGCTTTGGCCCATCACTACAGTCATGGCGGCAGCATCGCGTGGTGCCATTACGCGCCAAACGCGCCGCCTGCCTTGGTATGCTGTTTGGGCTAGTGATCCTCTCCCTCACCCCCGCCCCGTGGTGGGTGGTTGTAGGAGTGGGTATCACAGAGTTGATGGTGGCAATCTACTTAATCCGCCGCCCTTCTGAGATCCAAGAAAACAGCAACTCAGCTAATTCAGTCATCACGCAACACGCGCCAACGCATAAGCCAACTAAGCAACGGCTATGGAAATACTGCCTAAGCCTGAGTTTGCTACTGCATTTAGGCCTACTCGGTTATTTTTGCGCAAACTGGAGTACGCCCAATACCGTAACAGCGCATGAAAGCCAGCAACTTGAAGTCACCATACTGCAAGCCCCAGCCCTAGCCGTGCCATTAGAAGACAAAGTAGCACCGAAAGTGAGCCAAGCCGCGGCCAAACAAGCGCCTAAAACCGCCAAGCCAACACCTCAGGCTACTCCACAGCCCATTGAAACCAAGGCCCCCCAACAAAGAGCACTGTATCTAGCCTAAGCGCTAGTATCAGCAGCCCGCCCAAAACCAAAGAACAAAGCGCCGAAACCGGCCCATTAAATAAATCGACCTCCATTGCCGCCGCCCCAGCGGCGGCACCCGCTTCCACCCAGCAAGCCAGTGGTGGCAGCAATAGCTGGGAAGGCAAAATACTTGCGCGGCTAGAACGCTTTCGCCGCTACCCCACCGCATCCCGCATACGTGGCGATGAAGGCGTAGCTTACTTGCGCATTAAAATAAATCGCGAAGGGCAAGTTTTAGCAGCCAAACTAGAGCGCAGCTCTGGCGTACCCGCGTTAGACCGCGCCGCCTTAGAAGCCCTAGAGCGCGCAGCGCCCCTACCACGCATCCCGCCAGAGCGGCCAGATGAAGCAGAGCTGCTGGTACCATTTGAGTATTTTATTAACTGATGTGACACCGCTAAATCAATTTAAGAACAAACCACCCCAAACCCCATACGGATTTACGCCACGCGCACCGTCACTGGCGTACCCAATTGCGTGAAGCGATTTAAGTACGGCGTGATAGGCCTTGCAATGAGGGAGGGTACTTGCTCGGTTCAGGTTTGCTCATGGGTTCATTCTGAAAGAATGTAAGAATTGGCCGATTTGTGCAACAAAACCACACATTTCCACTACGTCACAAGTGCAGTTTTTTCTTATTTACCTAAGGCACTCCCCTCACCTGATAAACGTACGCTGCGCGAATAAAGGACTATCTGCTTCGCGTTGTCGCATCTGGGTTTGATTGATTGCGATGGTCATCCCCAATAGATAGAGTATTCGTTCACTTTTAGCGTTTTGAGCTGAGTCCGCAAGAGGTATGAGCAGATTTATTTTAATATTTTATTGCTAGATTATTATCTTATAATATTATTATTTATTAGCGTAGCTGCTAATTAATTTATATATGGTTAATTTTAAGGCGTATATTTTGGCTTATAACATCAAAAGAAATATTTTTTCTATTACAATGGCATTGTATGCAGGCAACGTTTTTTCTGAAAATGTTAATATGTATGAAGTGTATCGGCAATCATTTTTCGCTGAGAAAAACTGCACTCCCGGCTATAAGCTATTGACCGCTGATAATGCAAGGGTGTTGCAGAGTTGGTTGGTAAGTAGAATGGGCGTGTGGGAGATAATGGCTTTAGCTAATAATTGGACTATTAGTGGTTCGGGGCATAAAGGTCAAATTAAAGTTGACAAAGTTATTCCTGTGGAAGCGTGGTGCACACCTGTAACCCCTTCATTAAAACCTACAATTCCAATACTCGACCCGATAATTTTCCCTGAAAGTAGTCATGCTGTTTTTGAGTGGAACTTGGTCAATAAAGAAAGTTTTTTTCAACCTCTCTCCCTTTTGGGCCATTTATTTGGATACGCTTGGGCAGCGGGAAGTAATGCGGATAAAATTGGTCACGGTATGGTTATTAGCCGGTCGTTAACTAAGCCAGGTGGATATCTGATCCAAGGGTATAAAGAAGGAACTTGCGATGGTTATCGCTGTAAAGACAGATTATCAATAGAAGTTGATAATTTTAATTACTTGATTGATTCGGGTCAATTTAATATTGACTCGATTACTTCTTCGGAAAAGAAGAAAATAGCAAGTAAATCTGTTTTTATAACAAATAATTCCGATATTCAGCAAACTAGTCACGTCTCATTGTCTTATATTGTTTCATCAAATTGGTCTAAAAAAGATAAATATGAATATAGTCAGAAAGTGACAACAATGAATCAATTTAAATGGCCATTTGTTGGTGAAACTAATATTACTATTGAGGTTGGTGCAAACCAAACTTGGGAATCATTAAAAGGGGGGGGCGATTCAAAAACCATAACAGATACGGTTTTTGTCACTGCCCCTCCTCACAGTAAAATAGAAGTTTTTATGGAAACATATGTTTCTAATATTGAGTATCCCTATACATTTGATGCGGATGTGAGTTATGACGTTCATTTTTCTGGGTTTATGCGGCGTGCAGGAAATGCCTTGCTTAGCCATGACCAAAGTTGGCCCACGATCAATAAAAAATATACAATAGGTCGAGCCACTGATTCAATGACAAACCTACCTTATCAGTATAGCAACCCAGGCTTAGGAGATACGGGCGACTATTGGGATTGGCGTTGGATGACTGATCATTACGGTAAGAAATTGGTTAAAGATACTTTAACTCAAGTGACTCAACCTTTGAAAGTCAAAATAAAAGGTGTTTTTACTGCAAACACAGCATATGGGTCATCCATTGTGTATGGTCCATCCATCCCCCTCTCCACTCGATCCACTCGATCCACTCGATCGGTGGAGAGGGGATTAAGTAATGCTGAATTGGAAAAGCATGGGATCAAAAATTTACAAATTACAGTGAAAAGAGTGCAGTAATTATTTCTATTTTTTTAGGCTCCTTTAATATATTGCATGCAATACATTAACGGTAATCACCCCAGCCCCCATTTTTAAGCTCACTTAAAAGTAGAGGTCAAGCATCTAATGCCCGTTTTTGTTTCGGGCTTGAATCTACCATAAGGCCATCATTAGCTTTGTATAATCACAGCTGCGAAATTGATACGCTGGTGGCCACCCCGATCAAATTCCAGAGTGGCCACAGCCGGTTTTAGCTAAATGCAACACCCGCAATCACACTGCGGGTGTTGGCCTGATTACTATCTTTTTCATCCAGTCTATCGAAATAGCTTAATGGCTTAGCTCAGGGATTGCGTCAGGGATAATTGTTTCATCTTCATGCCAGAACAAATCCCGGCGATTTTCATAGCGCTCCGCAAACGACATTTCAGGGCTCAAATCATATTTTAATGTGGCTTTGAGTTTTTCAAATGCAGCTGTTGCCACTGCCGGAGATGCTGTGGCGTGTGGGTTAATCAGCAGCTCTGCGGTTCTTGCCTCAGCATTTTCTTTAAGAATACTCAGGGTGGCTTCTGTATTATTAAACGGCCCAAGCGCAAACATAATGTCTTCTGGCGGAATATTCAAAGTCGCAATTTCATGCAAAGTTTCACCGCGCAAAGAAGTCTCAACAGCCACACCGCCACGATTAAGCTCAATGGCATAAACATAGCCGCGCTGGTTGTGTACGGCATAGGCAACGGCAACCGCTTCATTCTGACTGGTTGAAATCACACCGCGGATGGCTTGGGTATGCTTTGCTAATCGTATATATTCCACCGGGCCCAAGCGGCGGTTAAAGCCTGAGTGGAAGATTTCATCCGGCAAGCGTTCATCGCCCCTGAAGGTGGTGATACCTTTCAGCCTGGATTCGTAACTATATAAAAACGGCACTTGACTGATTTCCATCTGCGCTTGCTTATTTAAACGATGCAGGGCTTTTACATCGGTTAGTTTGGCGTATGGGTCAACTTTCATCTCTAATTCTAAAAAATCACGGGTGACATCATCAAGACGCCCGCTCATATTTGCATAGCCAGAGCCACCTAATCCGGGGCGCTTCGGCAGGTCTTCCGGCAGAACAATTTCTGATGGCAAAGTGCCCGCGGCGCTTACAGAAGCACTACCTTCATCACTTATTTCACTGACTACACCCCCTTTTAAACCGCCACGACCCAGCCATTGAACTTCTCCGGTGTCATAAGAGATAGTCCGAAACACGCGTGAGTCAGTGAGAATTCGCCCGCTTAAGGGATCAACCTCCTTATACATGCCAAATCCATCGGCTTTAAGTAATACATTCCTAGCCTGATCCGTGAGTTTAACGCCTAGTAATTCCTCACCTGTTTGAGGGTGTGTGATCACTTTCGGGGTATGAGAGAAGACCGCCATATCTGACTCTGAAATCCCGCGGTTAAGCAGGATTTGGTTATCCATATTCGCAGCAACAGAGACCAGCGATTCTGATACATCACGACCAAATTTAACGACAGTAGGAATAACAGCGGTGGCAGCAAGCAGCGCGGCGTTTACGGCCGTCATTTTGGCCGCTTGCTGCCGTTCAGCGAAGGTATCTCCATTAATAGACTGATCGATACTCAAACCAAGCTGGGTTGTGCTGATGGCAAGCATAAGAGGAATGCCAAGCTCTGGTAAAACAATATCCATGATCGGTAATACAGAGAACAAAGAATAAGTGGTACTCAGAATATAATCGCGCTCTGCTTCACTATTAGATTTGATCACGGTATCGCCATCGCTGGCCATTCTGGCTTTTTGAATCTCGGTTAAACGAGCAAACACATCACCATACAGCGGATGCTTTTTCATCATGAAATAAGAGTCATCCCATGACTGATTTGCCAGGGCATTGAGCGAGGAATCCACCCCTGAATAACTTACCCCATCCTGTCGATCATATAAACTAAAGTGTTTTGCCAGTGCTTGCCTAGAAGCTGTTGATTGTATGGCTCTGTAGAGTATTTTTTTAAGCTGCCGCTCATTATTAAATGCAATAAATGGCTGATCGGCGCCCGGAATATAAAGTAAACCCGGCTCATGGCCTTGTTGCTCAATAAGAAGGATATCGCTTGAATCATAACCATAGATATCAAAACGATAAACATACACATCATCCGGGCGTTTACCTTTAATGACCGCTCTAGCCAGTTGATATTGCGCCTGATTGAGCAAACCCAGCTTATATTGTTGATAAGCAGAAAAGGCAAAGTTATCACGCATTAAATGCGTAAACTTTTCACTATATTTTTGCCAGAATTGTTTTAATGCCGCAGTATAGGAAGCTTGAATATCTAAATCGTAATAATCAATATCCCACAATTTTGATGAAAGCAGCCGTACTTCATTATGCTCATTATATTGGCTAGCCCCTGCTCCTTTAGTATAAACCCCCGTAAATAAATTAATATCCCCCGGAAAACCATCACGAAATTCATTAAAGATATTAAGCATTACCGCCTGAGTAAGCGTGTATGAGCGTGCGGGCTGCTCCGTGTGCTCCCAGCCGTTATAACTTCTTGGACTGCTATTGGCACCATTAAACATATTGAAGAAAGTATTACTGGGATCAATATCATGATAACCGTGTTTTTCGAGCGCCTTTTTTAGCTCTTTCTCGGCAATAGTATGTGGATCAGGAATAGCTTGCAAAAGCTGAGCATGATCTTGAGCAAAATTAATTTTCCAAGCCTGATCATAACGGATTAACAATTCATCAGATAAAGCAGGCGGCGTTACTTTAGCAACATTTTTGTTTGGTAAGGCCGCCAAGGAATATTGCGCCGTAAATGCCGATGCAATGACAAAGCCCATTTGAATAAATATTGATTTTTTCATGGTTTTACTTTAGAAAACAGGAAGAGAATTGGCTGTATCTCGGTGAGAAATAAACTTAGCCAAGAGGAAGCAAAAAAAAATACTCAGACATAAATATATTTAATCAACATAATTAAATGCCAGCTTATTTTTAATTCAAACAAAAATTAAAATTATGGCAAATAAAAATTTGCAAATACCAACGCGAGCACTTCAAGGAAAATTATTACTTTTGGATTAAATAACAAACAGCCTCAATATTGCTTACAAAAAAATGGATCAGTGGGGGTAGGTCTTACATTTTGCATAAGATAAAATTTATAGTGGTTTCCAAAGCTGGGCAAATTGATTGCCCCATATCAAATATAAGACCTGACCCTGTAGGTTTTGCTGAGACTATTGAATTACGTTTTTTCCAAAATAGAGAAAACATCACCATCGGCGCCCTCGATGTCGCAATCATGCCGAAAACCCGTAAGCACTTTACTCAGCTCTGCCGGAACATCAAACAAATAATCGCAAGGATTTTCGTCCGCTTTCAATTCAGCCAATAATTTCGAATAAATCTCTGAGAAACACACAGGGGGTGTCCCTGTTACTTCCATGTGCTCTAATCCTGAATCTGAATCATGTGCAACATGCCAAACGGAGTCGCCATTTACATAGCTCATGGCCAGAGTAGTCATTGAACACTCTTCAACTACGAACGCCATTACTTCACAGCCTGCAGATAAAGCCTTTAGGTTTTTGTCTTCAATTTCTTCAGGGCATGGATCATTGAAAAATATCAACTGCCAGCCCGATGGCAAAAGAGCTTCAGCAATATCAGATTCAGGCAACTCTTCTCGCTCACCTGTTTCTCGAAGTTGAAGTTGCTCTCGCACTGCCTCGGGAGCTATCCCGCGAATAGTGATCCATGAAACGTGGAAACCCATAAATATTTCCTTTGAACAGTTCTAACATTTGAATTAACCGGCCTGCGCAGCTTTTTGCGCAGGTCTGGTTGAATGATTGGTTAGCCGTGGCAAGGTGGCGAGCAATGCTTTTGTGACCCCAACGACAATAAGAATGTCGGCGGGAATGATGAAAAATGGACCGAACATCGATACAACATAGGCCGGCCCACCACCAGGAATGGTTGATGCAAATAGGCGCGGGACTAGGTACAAAACAATCAGACCTACGCCTATAAGGATTGGTGTTTTTCCCGGAATTTCCTTCGGGAGACGGCTTTTTAGTTGTGCTTTGCGAACGAAGATGATTGCAGCAACTGCGGCGGGAATGTAGTTCGCAAGAAGCATGGCTGAGTGAAACCACGCTGGTGATGCTTTGCCGAAGATTGGACCGTACATGCCACCAAGCAACATGCCTAATAGCTGCCCCCGAATGGAAACAACTTGGCGAGAAGGACGGTGATTCCAAGGGTGATGATGGGCATAAGGAAGTTCCTAGCAGCTAACAAGATGTAGACACTCTAAAATGGCAGTAAAACTACCACCTTAGGTGTATAAAAACGCTGCGTCCCTTTGAAATACCTTGCGGGGCGCGATCTGAAGTATTTCGGTCGATATATTACACACGATTGAGCGGAAATTCCCACCTTTGTCTTGCTTTTTAGTCAGCTATGTGATTTATTTACTATGGTTAAATGTAAGTTTTTGTTTGAATTTGGCAGGTAAAGCATAGGTCAGGTATTACATTTGACATCAGATAAAATTTACAGTGATATGTAAAGCCAATTAAATTGGTTGCTTGTCCCAATAACTGTTACTGCGAACCACTGGCCCCAGTTATTTACTGGGCGTAAAAAAGGCCCGCTATTGCGGGCCAGATACTAATTAAAAAAACGCTCAACTGATTAATTGCTTTGCCTTCATTATTTCTTTGTTAAACCTTTCCCCACCCAGTGTGAGCTAGCCAACGATCAACGGGTCAGTGCTCTGCTGTGCAATAACCGTATCTTTGTGTAAATAAATCTCTCGGGGATCATACAGAGCGCAAGGCCAGCCAGAAAAGTGAGCGACTGAATCATGGATATACTGCGTCAAGAACGCCTCTGTTGACTCAGGCAGCGCCTCCTTATTATCCCAAGCGGCCAGAATAAACTGCTCATACTCGGTCTGAGGCCGAGGAACCCTGTTTTTTCCAACGCCATCATAAGGGGCACGCATAAATTCAATCCGATTCACTAAGCGCTTTTGCTCTGAAATCAGCTGCTTCCCCTGTGTGGTTACATCTTCGGACGCTTTGTCTTTCCATTGCTTATCATCGTGCTGAAACTGAGGGCGGTATTCCGGCGCGGCCAAACACGCATCGCAATCCGCTGTGGCTCGCAGCCCCGCCAGTAAAGCACTGGCATCACCGCGCCGCGCCAGCATACTTCGCCAATGGATAAAGGGAGTACGATGTGCGCGAATTTGCGCTACTAAATCACCACCGGATTGAGGTAAATATTCGAGATATTTAGTGTATGCAGCAATTCCCGAAAGACTTTGTAATTCAAACTCTTTCTGCACTGGTTTATCTGGTAGATTATTTATCGGAAACAACATCACCCCCGCCTTAAGGGCCTCCAAATACATTTCACGCAAGGGGATCTTAGCCAGATCATTACTGCGTCCTTGCTGGTTTGGATAATACCCGCCGCCCACATCAGAGTGCACACCAGGATAAATCACTTCCCTGCTATTGGGCGGATACACCCCAGCAAAAGCAATGGAGTCTAAAGGAAAAGCACTTCTAAGCTCATGCGCCGCCACTAAATGCACGCATCGCTTTACCTGTGGTGGAATACGCAAATCATTTGCCCAGTACTTATGCAGCCCTGGGCCGCCCACGGAGGCAACCGTATCAAACAAGCCCAAAAAATTAAGTGTAAAGGGGGCTTTCTTTCCAAAGTGCGACCTCCAAAGCACCCCTCCCTCTGCGTTGATTTCACATTGCTCATCCAGCAAGCGGCGCACAAAGGCCCGAGCCTGCGTCGCCCCACGGGAGAAACCAAATACATCCACCTGAATATCCCGAATATGCTTTATAGCCCCATCACCATACTCAACATCTAAAACCTTTTTAACGGACAGCAGGGCATGCAATAAGCGCATTTCTCCGCCACTACCAAAGGCCAAGCCCAATACGCCGCCTTTGTCTTCTCCTACGTCCATAAACTCAGACTTAAACGGGGTGCCCACACCAGGGATATAAATTCGAAAACATTCCCGATCATCCTTCCTACTCTTTGCAGCAAGAAATAATCGGGCCACATTACTGATAGCTTGTTTCTCTACCGGCTTTGCCTGCTCCAGATAAAGGTTATTGCCCGTACCATCGAAATAAATACTAATTTTGGGGTATAAACGACACTGAATCCGCTCTATAGGGGTACTCCAATTACATTCTTTTGCAACGCGCGCAAAAGCTGCCTCCCGGGTTGCAGCCAATAGCGAGGAATCTTCAATAAAAGCACCCGACTGACTTAGACTCATCATTAATCCTTATTTAAATCTACGATTAGAAAACGCCACAATCAAAACGGACCGAATACTGCAATTCAACCGTGTTTAAATCTTTAAAAATGACACATAAATTGCCTTCATCTTTAAACATATCAGAACTGGCAATCGGCATCCTTGGCGGCAAATTCACCATCGCCACATGGTCTTCTTTCGGAGTTGTGATTTTACCCTCTGTACGAATACCCTCTTTGTTATAAAAAGAAGGCTCGCCTAGTGCACTAAAAGTCCACATTACTTTTACGGGCTTACGCCAGTCAGTCACGTTGTAACAACAAACAATCCCTCCCCCGCCAGGACCTTTAGCATCACCGGCCCCCGCATTAGCCGCCCAATTTGTGCCCACAAAAGCCTGTGAAATAGGCCGATGGTTATGATTAACCAGAATCATATTTAAAGCCTTTCCACCACTGCCGGTAAACGGCTGGTCCGAGCCATCCGCCAAATTGGCACACCCTGCCAGCAAGCCCATCAATACGGCCATCAAGAGCCAATAAAATCTTTTCATCAATAATTTTCCTTATTTAAAGCTACGATTAGAAAACGCCACAATCAAAACTGACCGAATACTGTAATTCAACCGTGTTTAAATCTTTAAAAATGACACATAAATTACCTTCATCTTTAAACATATCAGAACTGGCAATCGGCATCCTTGGCGGCAAATTCACCATCAATACATGGTCCTCTTTAGGGATTAAAACTTTGCCAGGGGTATATGAGCCATCCGGATGATCAATACTTTGTTCACGTACTGCACTAAAAGTCCACATCACTTTTACGGGCTTACGCCAGTCAGTCACGTTGTAACAACAAACAATCCCCCCCCGTCAGGACCTTTAGCATCACCAGCCCCCGCATTAGCCGCCCAGTTTGTGCCCACAAAAACCTGCGAAATAGGCCGATTGGTATGATTAACCAGAATCATATTTAAAGCCTTTCCACCACTGCCGGTAAACGGCTGGTCAGAGCCATCCGCCAAATTGGCACACCCTGCCAGCAGCGTCATTAGTACGGTGATCAACACCACATTCAGTATTTTCATAAATCGCCTCTCATTCCGTTAAAAGCATCCATAGAACTGATAAATATTCCATATGAATTTATTAATTCAATGGCATTAGTCTTGCTCTATTTTTGTCTGACTATATCAGCAAGTAGGTAAAACAGAGGCACGGCAAATACCCTGATATTTCTCTCTCTTCTCTCCGCCTATATATTTAATATATTTAATAACTGGGGTCAGAACAAAATTAAATCCTACTATGCTTAATACTCTTAGAGCCAAAGAAAGTGGATTTAACTTTATTCTGACCCCAGTTATTCGTTATGGCCTAGATATTATTTTAAGCTGCAGGCAAAAATGGCAGGGACAAGGGGGAGATCTGCTGGTGATTCAAGCCTTAAAAGACAGCCGTTTTGCACTGCAGCAAGCGGCGCAGCTGACGCTGGTCGAGCAGATGGGCTTTTTAGTAGCAACCCAGATCCAAGCGGCTGCTCATTGAGCGTATTTCATATCACCCAGTCGGGACAACTGAAGCCGAAGGCGCTCAACCATCGGCCTGTTTACGCCAATTTGGATAAACTACTCCAAAGGTGAGCGCCAACTAATGCGCGAAAAGGAGAGAATTCTTCCAGCCAAATCTTGGCGTCTTTTTCATTGATTTTTTCTGTTTGGCCGAGCAGCATTTGTAATGCTTTGCGCACCGCAACATCACCGTGCAGCGAGCCATCCAGCCAGCCAAATCCACGCAGCATGGTGTAGTTCACCGTCCATGGCCCAATGCCGCGAATCGCCTCAAGTGCGGCTCTGGCTTCTTCTACCGGTAGCTTTTGCACCCAAGCATCCAACGGCAATTGCTTTTGCTCCACCAATTCGACCAACGTTGCCAGTGTTTGGGCTTTACTTAAAGAGAAACCAGCTTGGCGCAAGGTTTGCTCACTCAGACCCGCAATCTGGCTAGCTTCGGGCGAACAAAATAGGCCGCCCGAATGGCGTATATCTGCGGCCAAAATTAATCTGCGCCGAATGGATACCGCTGCCCCCACGCTAATCTGCTGGCCAGTAATCGCCCACGTTAAGGCCTCAAAAGGCGTCGCCGTTAATGGCACGCGCAGCCCTGCTTGCTGGCTGATTAAAGCACCGAGCAGTGGATGATCTCGATACTGCGCCTCGAATACCTCAATATCTTGAGTAAGCCCAAGCATGCGATACGCCATCGCATCAAACGCAGCCTGACTATCGCCATCATCTGCCGCCCCATCTATCAGCAGTTGCACCTCAGCCTGCTCAGGCTGAAAAAAAACAGACAAACAAGCCGCTTGCCCACGCCAAACCATCCCTTTTTGCAGTGTGTTTGCAGTAATCCGCTCAGAAACGGCCTGCGGATCGCGGCCATGAAAAGCCAGAATATCGCCAGCACGAAAGGTGGCGGTAAGAGGAATAGAGCAAGAAAGTAACTGGTTCATCAAAAAATCACTACGCCGCTTGGCGAAAGGTTAGATTAATACGGCAAGCACCCAGCTCTGCATGGCTGTCCTGCTTTAAGGCTAATACGCCATGGTAACGCAACCGCGCTGGGCCGCCCCAAACCAACACATCCCCATGACTTAATCCTATTCTTTGGCTGGGATGATTGCGCTGTAATCCACCCAATAAAAAAATAGCTGGCAAGCCAAGGGAAATCGACACAATGGGCGCGCTAAAATCGGCTTCGTCTTTATCCTGATGCATGGATAATTTTGTACCTGGCGCATAGCGATTGATTAAACAAACATCCGGTAAAAAATCTGCAAAACCCGCCTCCAGCGCAGCGCTGCGCGCAAGCGCTAAAAATACCTCTGGCATGGCTGGCCAAGCGTGATTATTGAGCGGATCACGCGCCGCATAGCGATAACCTTGCGAATCGGCAATCCAGCCCAAAGCGCCGCAATTGCTCATCGCCACCGACATCCGATAGCCGCCTGGCGTGCTCATTTGCCGAAAAGGCGAAGCTTGCGTGATCTGCGCCACGGCCAGCAGCAAACTTGCCGTTTGCTCCCGCGCAAAGCCCCGTAGCAACACCACCCCTGCCGCTAAGTCTTCTCTTTGCGGCAGGCCATCATCAAAATCAGCGAATAAATCATTCATCATTGTTTTTATTGAGCCCTCATTGTTTTGCTTACTTGGGCCGAGGGGTGTTTTGCTCAAGGAGCCCAGCCTCCCGCTCCAGCAAAGTGCGTTTACGCTCAATTCCCCAGCGATAACCCGATAGGCCACCATCATTGCGCACTACGCGGTGGCAAGGAATCGCTACCGCCAGTGCATTAGCTGCGCAGGCCCCTGCCACGGCGCGAGCAGACTTTGGCGCGCCAATGCGCTGTGCAATCTCGCTATAGCTGGCGGTAAACCCCGCAGGAATATCCAGCAGCGCCTGCCAAACTCGCTGCTGAAAGGCCGTACCCCGCACGTCCAGCGGCAGATCAAGGCCGTACTGCGGCATTTCAACAAAACCCACCACCTGCGCCACCTGCGACTCAAAATCTGCATCGCCGCCCATCAGCTCTGCATTCAAAAACCTATCCTGCAAATCAAGCAGCAAAGCTTGCGGATCGTCCCCCAGCAAGATGGCGCACACGCCGCGCTCGCTCGCCGCCACCAAGATAGCCCCCAGTGAGCATTCGCCCACGGCAAAGCGAATCTGTGTATTGCTACCGCCTGCTCGAAAATTTTTAGGCGTCATGCCCAATAGCTGGTTTGCGCCCTCGTAAAAACGCCCATTAGAGTTATACCCAGCGGCATAAATCGCCTCCGTCACACTAGCACTGCTGGCTAAATGTGCGCGCACTTTTTGACCACGATGCGCCGCCGCATAAGCCTTGGGGGTGACACCGGTTTCCGCTTTAAATATTCGATGCAAGTGAGCGGGGCTGAGCTGTGCAAATTGCGCCAGCTGCGCCAAGCTGGGCGGCGTGTCAGCCATTTCGATTTGCCTGCACATTTGTGCAATCAGCTTGGTATGCGGCTCAGCCTTGGCCTGATCGGGCTTGCAGCGCTTACAAGCCCTAAACCCTGCCTGTTCAGCAGCTTGGCCGCTGCTAAAAAAACGCACGTTTTCTGGCCGAGGCAAACGCGCACCGCAAGAGGGGCGGCAATACACCCCTGTGGTAAGCACAGCGTAATAAAAACCACCCTCCGCTTGAGCATCACGCGCAATAAGCACCGCCCAGCGTGGGTCACTTAGCGTTTCTGCTGCTTGTTTTTGCTTAGACATGGCGGCCTCAAAAAACGATGTTTTAAATAAGATAAGCCACACTTTAAACAACAGCCCGCAGCAATACACTCCGAGTCTTGCTTTTGAATTCGCGAACTGATGCTACACAGCAAAGGCCCTTTTAGCGCTACAGAGCCAGCCCACAGCGAGGGGATGAACTGGCATATCATTACAAAACTCTATATCTAACTTTCTTATTTATTTCTAAATCTTGTTGTTTTTTTATAAAAAACTTATTTAACACCATGACTTTGCTTATATTTCCTGCATTTTTTCTAAAAAAAGCCATACTAAAAGTCTGATTTTTAGCCTGCCGTATCATGCCAATAGATAAACTTGTCCATTTTATTTACGCTGAGCAATTGCAAGTGGGTCTGTATATCCATTTAGATTTACCGTGGAATGAACATCCGTTTACCTTTGGCAGTTTTAAAATTAAGTCAGGTGAACAAATTGAAATGATTAAGCAGCTAGGAGTGCAGCAGATTCGTTACTCTCCCACCAAAAGCGATATCCAACCCATTGCAATCAAAGAGGCCGTGATTGAAACACCTGCTGCTCAGCCTGATCCCGATTTGCGAGTCAGGCTAGAAGCTAAGCAGAGTAAATTGCAGCAGTTTGAATACAATAATGCGTTGCGCAGCGAATGCGCCAAAGCCTTTGCTGCAACGGCTCAAGCCGTGCGTAATATTGATAAGCAACTCCATAGCCGCCCCAAGGAAACCCTAGCTGGAGCAGAAAGGCTGGTGGGGCAAATGCTGGATACACTGCTGGTAGATAACGACATCATCATTCACCTGATGAATGACAAAACCAAAGGTGAGGAGCTGTATTTCCACTCTTTGAATGTCGTGGTTATATCCTTAATTTTGGCTCGAGATATGCAGCTGCAGAAACAAGATATTCGCACTTTAGGTCTGGCCGCTTTGTTTCATGATATTGGCAAAGCGCAAATTCCAGACCGTATCCTGATGAAATCTGGCCCACTCAGCGCAGCTGAAGAAAAAGTGTATCAACAGCACAGCCAATGGAGCGTGAATGCGGCTAAAACTGCGGGGCTACCACCAGAGGTATTACGCCTGATCGCCCAGCACCACGAGATGTGTGATGGCAGTGGCTACCCTAAGGGATTAAAACACGATGAAATTGATCCACTGGCACGAATTTTAGCGCTGGTTAATTGCTACGATAGTTACTGCAATCGCCTTAATCCTGCTGAATCGCTAACGCCGCATGAAGCGCTTTCACAGATCTATACACAGCAAAAAGCAAGCTTTGATCCGGTGCCATTAAATTTACTGATCAGAGCAATGGGCATATATCCACCTGGGTCTTTGGTGCTACTTTCCAATGATTGCTATGCGCTGGTAATGGCAGTGAACACCACCAAGCCTTTAAAACCGTTGATTCAAGTATACAACCCCAATACGCAAGACCAAGGCACCGTACTCATTAACCTAGAATACGAAACACAGCTCAATATCTGTAAATCGATCAAACTGGCCCAGCTACCCAAGGCAGCGGCGGTTTATCTTAGCCCCGGCAAGCACATCAGTTATTACTTTAATGCGAGTGCGCAGTGAAACCCTATGCCCAAACCCTACTAGATGCCTGTGGCTATGCGGTGCTGGCCATCAACCCCAGCTCGGGGCTGATCGTTAGCAGTAATTTAGAATGCGAGCGTTTGCTTGGCTACTCAGCAGCCAGCCTGCTGGGGCGGCCTATTGCGGATATTGAGATTGGCTTACATGATTTGTTTTTTTGGGAAGAAGTACGCCAAAATTCGATCAGCTCAGTGCGGGCAGTGCAAAGCGAATACCGGCACAAAAACGGCTCTTGTATCACGGTACAAAAAACCATACGTTGTTTTAATGATGATACAGGCCCGCTTTGCGTGATTTCTGTGCATGATGTGAGCGCCGCCAAGCGGCTGGAGGATGAAACCGCCCGCAGCTCATCCTTACTGGCTGCCACGCTAGAATCCTCCCACGATGGCATTTTGGTCACCGATTTAGACGGGATAATCTGCAACTTTAACCAACGCGTAAATATCATTTGGCAATGGCAAACCAATACCAATAGCAGTACGCTCTTTAACCATATGGCATCCCAATTACAAGACCCAGCGCATTTTTTACGCTGGCTAGAAACACTTTATCAAGACCCATATCACAATGGCCAGCTTGAGTGCTGGCTAAAGGATGGCCGCGTTTTTGAGCTAAACAGCCATCCCCAGCTGCTCAGGCAACAGGCCATTGGCAGGCTGATCACCATGCACGATATCAGCGCACTTAAAGCCACCGAAGAGCAATTACGTATTGCCCGTGACGAGGCCCAAGCCGCCAGCCGCGCTAAATCTGATTTTCTATCACATATGAGTCACGAGCTGCGCACGCCGCTTAATGCCATTTTAGGCTTTGCCCAGCTGCTAGAGGGTGAGCCAGACCCCACCGCACACGAGCTGGGCAACTATATTGCCAAGGCAGGCTGGCATTTGCTTGAGCTCATCAATGAAGTACTTGATCTGGCCAGTATTGAGGCCGGAAAAATGAAGCTACGCATCGAGCCCATTGATCTCACTGCCATCATTCAAGATTGCCTTGAGCTAACCCGCCAGCTCGCCATCGATAAACATGTGCATCTGGCCGAGCCCCATCTAAATACTGGGCGTTTTATTGCCCAAGTCGATGCACGGCGCTTAAAGCAAATGCTGCTGAATCTGATCTCTAATGCCATCAAATACAACCGCCCCAATGGCCGTGTGGAAATCACCATTACCGCTGCAGATGAAACCCATTGGCGACTCATGGTTTCTGACACCGGCAACGGTATTTCAGAGAGCGATCAAGCCTTACTATTTCAGCCATTCAGCCGCGTGGGTAATCATTCCATAGAGATTGAAGGCACGGGCATCGGCCTCGCCTTTACCCGTAAACTGGCACACCTTATGAGTGGCGAAGTCAATATGGACAGCAGCCTAGGCAAGGGAAGCCGCTTCTGGATCGACCTGCCCTGCGCCACCTTACACTGCTCCACCACACTGGCTACCCCGCTCCCACTCAATAATAAAATTTTGCTTTATATCGAAGACGATATTTTATCGCAGCAATTGCTCGTCAAAATCATGGCACAGCACCGCCCACAATATAAATTGATTCCAGCCAGCAACGCCGCCACCGGCCTCGCCCTCGCCCTGTCTGCCGAGCCTGATTTAATCTTGCTAGACATGCACCTACCCGATGCTTCTGGCGCTGCCGTACTGGAGCAATTACGCAAACAAAGCACAACTCGGCACATCCCAGTACTGGCGATTTCTGGTGATACAGGCTCCGACGAAATCTCCCATGCTAAGCGTGCAGGCTTTGATGGCTACCTCACAAAACCCATCAAACTAGATACCATCCTAGAGCATATTGACCGAATGCTCAGTGGAAAAACCGTAAAGTCATAGAGGGCAGTCCCCCCCTTTTTACAACTAGCAGCCTGGATGACATCCATGACTATAACCACCGAATCAAGCTGAAGTTAAAAGGGCTGAGCTCTGTGCAATACAGAACCCAGCCCTTGAGCACCTCGTTTTTATACTGTCCAACTTATTGGGGTCAGTTCAAAATGCGGCTTTTTTTACAGCTTAAATGCAATTTAAATTACTTACCCAAAGCGGCAAACAACTGATCACGAATCACTTCAACCTGCCCTACACCATTTACTTTTACATATTTAGGTGCAGTAGCATTGCCGCTGGCGGCCATTTCACCGTAGTAGCCAACCAAGACTTCAGTTTGCTCATGATAAACAGCTAGGCGTTTTTTAACGGTTTCTTCTTCATCATCAGCACGCTGAATCAGCGCTTCACCGCTTACATCATCTACACCATCAACCTTAGGCGGGTTAAATTTAACGTGATAAGTGCGTCCTGATGCCATGTGCACACGGCGCCCAGCCATACGATCAACGATGGCTTCATCAGGCACATCAATTTCGACCACGTAATCAATCACTACACCGGCTTCTTTCATCGCGTCAGCTTGTGGCACTGTGCGTGGAAAGCCATCAAACAAGAAACCATTGGCACAATCTGCATCAGCAATGCGCTCTTTGACTAAGCCAATAATGATGTCATCACGAACCAAGCCGCCCGCATCCATAATTGATTTAGCCTCTAAACCGAGCGGAGTGCCTGCTTTAACAGCAGCACGCAACATATCGCCAGTGGAAATTTGCGGGATATTGTATTTTTCTTTGATGTAAGTCGCTTGCGTGCCTTTGCCGGCGCCTGGTGCGCCTAGAAGAATGAGTCTCATTGTTTTTCCCTAATGGTTGAAATATTTTTGATTATGGCAATTGGCTAAAAACGTTTCGCACGCGCGCTAAATCTTCTGGCGTATCGACTCCGGCAACGGGCGCATGAGCAGTAATATGCACACCAATAGCGTAACCATGCCACAGCACGCGCAGTTGTTCCAGCGCTTCAATCGATTCGATGTAGGATGGCGACAGTTCTCGGTAAGTTCGGAGGAACCCAGCACGGTAGCCATAGATCCCAATATGCCGTAAGGGCATTAAATCTGGGGGCAATACCGAGCGATCATGCATAAATGCATCGCGTGGCCAAGGAATAGGCGCACGGCTAAAATACATAGCGCGCTGCTTTGCATCTAAAACTACTTTTACTACATTTGGATTAGCAAAATCAGCGGCATTATCAATAGTGTGGCAAGCGGTGGACATAGCAAGGCTAGCATCTTCAATCAACTTTGCCGCCACCGCATCAATCAAGCTTGGATCAATCAAGGGCTCATCACCCTGCACATTCACCACCACGGCATCATCGCTTAAACCCAGCAAATCGACCATTTCAGCGAGGCGATCTGTGCCGCTTGGGTGATCATCCCGCGTTAAAATAGCACGATAACCGGCAGCCTCTACTGCAGCTTTAATTTGCTCATCATCGGTGGCTACGCAAACTAAGCTTGCCGAGGATTTAAGCACCTGCTCAATCACCCTTACCACCATAGGTTTGCCGCCAATATCGGCTAGCGGTTTATTAGGCAGACGGGTAGATTTAAGCCGAGCGGGGATAAGTGCAACAAAACTCACCGAACTTCTTCCGTAGCAGCAAGCTCACGCGCTTCAGCTTGCAACATCACAGGGATGCCGTCTTTTATTGCATAGGCCAAGCGATCGGCTTTGCAGATCAATTCTTGTTGGCTTTTTTCATAAGTCAGCGGGCCTTTGCAGACCGGACAAACTAAAATTTCTAATAACTTTGCATCCATTAGGCATTCTCTCGCTATTTATCGATGAAGTACGCTATTTTCCAGCGGGCAAGAGCCCGCTTGGTGATAACGCACAAACCTTACCGTAGTGGTGATTACAGCGTTTGCTTTGAGCAAACTTGCCCTCGAAAGCGACGGTAAGGCTATGAAATTTGTAATTACCGCGTGCTCAGCATATTCATTTTTTGCCCCAGCCAGCCAGCAAGGTCAGGCGTTAAGCTTGCGCTTATTGGCAGAGCCCAGATTCTAACATCAGAGAGGCCTGCTAGCTTCACTGCATCTTTTTCTGTAACCAGAATAATGTCGGCATCAGGTAAATCTTGCTGGCTAAATTGATGATGATCAGCAAAAGCGTGCTCAGTAAATTCTAATCCGAGCGCTGTTAAAGTATTAAAAAAACGCTGCGGATGACCGATTCCACATACGGCGGCAAGACGTTTACCCTGCCATGATTGCCGCGCCGCGCCGGTTAAAGAATAAAACTCCCCAGGCAATAAAGACATCTGAAAGCACTCTGCCTGCCCTGGCAACCGCTCAGCACCATTCACCACCACCGCATCTACCGTTTTTAGCCGCGACACAGGCTCACGCAAGGGCCCAGCGGGAAGCAAAGCCCCATTACCATAGCCACGAGCACCATCAACCACACACAGCTCTAAATCTCGCTGCAGCCGATAGTGCTGTAAGCCATCATCACAGAGCAAAATATTCACTTCTGGGTGTGCGGCCAAGAGGGCCGCGCCTGCGGCTGCACGATCTGCAAAAACATAAACCGGCACACCAGTGGCTCTGGCTAATAATATGGGCTCATCGCCGCTTTGGGCGGGATCGCTATCTTTGCTCACAGCTAAAGGAACAAGCGTCTTGCCGCCATAACCACGCGAAATAATGCCAGGAGAAAACCCCTGAACCAGCAAGCTTTGGGCTAGATAAATAGTCAGCGGTGTTTTGCCCGTACCCCCTACCGTAATATTGCCAACCACAATGACTGGCACTGGCAAGCGCACACTTTGCTTTAATCCCAAGGTAAACAAGGCACGGCGCGCAGCACCTATTCCAGCAAACAAAATAGATAACGGGCGCAAAAGGTAGGAAAGGGGATGGTGAGGCGTGTACCAGATACGATCAAGCAGCATCGGCCCGCCTCACTTGCATTGCAATAAACAACTTACTTCGCATTCGTCTGCGTAGCAAAGGTCAATTTGCCATAGCCCGCAATGCGTGCCGCTTCCATCACATTAACAACGGTTTGATGAGCGCTTTGAGCATCCGCATTGATGATAATCATCGGGTCTGCCGTAGCCCCCGCTGCACGGCGCAATAGCAGGGCAAAATCATCAGCCGTGCTAAAGGTGGTGGCATTACCATTGACGCTGTACTGGCCATTGGCTGAAATCGCCACATTGATAGACTGCGGCTGTTTATCCGGTGATTTTTCTGCATCTGCCGTAGGCAAGGTGATTTTTAGCTCCGCAAACTTAGAGTAAGTTGTCGTTGCCATCAGAAAAATCAAAATCACCAAGAGCACGTCAATCAACGGTACAAAGTTAATTTCCGGCTCTTCACGATGACGTCCTTTACGAAAATTCATGATTAATTCCGTTCGCCGTGTACAACTTCCACCAGTTTAACGGCCTGCTGCTCCATTTCCACCAGAAAGCCATCTACCTTACCTCGGAAAAAACGATAGAACATCAGAGCAGGCACAGCCACAATAATCCCGAATGCCGTGTTGTACAGCGCCACAGAAATCCCATGCGCTAGCGCGGCTGGGTTGGCAGCACCTGTTGGTGATTGTGAACCAAAAATTTCGATCATTCCGATCACGGTGCCAAACAACCCTAATAGCGGCGTTACTGCAGCCAGCGTACCCAGCATCGGCAAATAGCGCTCTAGGTCGTGAGCAATTACACTTCCCGCTTCTTCAATAGACTCTTTCATAATTTCACGGGAGCTGCGAACATTCTTCAGGCCTGCCGCTAAAACACGGCCCAATGGGCTGCTAGCAGACAATTTACCCAGCATTTCGGCATTCACGCCTTGGCCGCGATAGTCTTGCACCGCACGCGCTAACAAGCCATCAGGCAAAATTTGGCTTCGGCGTAAAGAAAGAAAGCGTTCAATGATGATTGTTACAGTGGCAACAGAAGCGGCGATAATGAGCCAGATCGGCCAACCGGCCGCTTCAATAATAGCAAGCATGTGTTTAATCCTGAGGCACGATTAGAAGCGCGTAACTTTAACGGGATTAAGGGGCGGGGGGAAGCACTGTGCACTAACAAAAACACCCAAAGTGCATTCTCACTAAAATGCTGATCCGTGTTTAGATCTGTGTTTAGAGCGATAAAATGCTTATTTCCCTTGTTTTTAAAATCACAAATTATGCAAAAATCCCACTTATTCAGCGGCGTTATTCTGCAACTGTGCCACACAAAAGATGGCTAAGCCCGTGATCTGCCATGGTTTTTTTATTGTCAACCGCTCTGTGGATAACTTTGTGCACAATATTCAATAAAAGCATTAAATAGCGTGTAAGCGCAAAAATGTGCAACTACACATTCTACATAATGATTTATTAATACATATATAAATCAACAAGTTAAAGCATAATTCTCTACTACAACACTCACAGTCATACGCAAATCGTTAGTTTGCGCCATTTTGTGGATTAAACAGATCCAAATCGAGATTTTCATGAATTTGTCAAGTACAAACGGCGTCATTTTAACCGTTGCAGAACTCAACAACCGCGCCAAATCGCTGCTAGAAAGTTGTTTTCCTTTGTTGTGGGTGGCAGGTGAAATTTCAAATTTTAAACGTTACGATTCAGGCCACTGTTACTTCAGCTTAAAAGACTCAAAGGCACAAGTAAGGTGTGTGATGTTTCGCAATCGGGCTGCATTAATTGATTTTCAGCCTCGTGAAGGAATGCAAGTCGAAGCTCGCGCACTGGTTTCCTTGTATGAAGCACGCGGTGATTTTCAACTCACCATTGAGGCCCTGCGCCCCGCTGGTTTGGGTGCTTTATTTGCTGCCTATGAAAAACTCAAACAAAAATTAGAATTAGAAGGTTTATTTGCGCCAGAGCGTAAAAAACCCCTGCCCGCTTTTCCACGCGCCGTTGGCATCGTCACCTCACCCGCCGCTGCCGCACTCGCAGATGTGATTGCCGCCTTGCAACGCCGCATGCCCAGCTTGCCCATCATTCTTTATCCCACCCCAGTACAAGGGCTAGATGCCGCAGCACAGATTGCCAGTGCCATCCAAAAAGCCAATCAGCGCCAAGAAGTAGATGTACTGATTGTGTGCCGAGGCGGCGGCAGCCTAGAAGACTTATGGTCGTTTAATGAAGAAGTAGTGGCACGCGCCATTGCCGCTTGCACCATTCCGCTGGTGAGTGGGATAGGCCATGAAACCGACTTTAGCATCGCCGATTTTGTTGCCGATGTCCGTGCAGCCACGCCAACGGCAGCGGCAGAGCTGGTGAGCCCCAATAGCGAGGAATGGCTGGCCCGCCTTGATCGCCAGCGCAGCCGCCTGCACCGTGCCGTAGAGCGGCAGCTACAAAGCAAAATGCAGGGCTTAGACGCCGCAGCAAGACGTTTACAACACCCTGGAGCACGGCTAGCCCAGCAGCACGCTTATATTTTGGAGCTAAGCCGCCGCCTGCATCTCGCTCCCAATCGTGCGCTAGAAAAAAACCGTTATCGCTTGACGCAATCAGCGCTGCGCTTAAACCATCTCAAGCCCAGCACCATCCGCCAGCAAGATAGACTTGCCTCGCTAAAACAAAGGCTGGCCAGCGCACTACCGCGTACGCTTTTGCAGCGGCAGCAATGCTTATCCATGCTCGCTGCCCGCTTAGAGCCATGGAACCCACAAGCCGTGTTAGCGCGTGGCTATGCCCTAGTGAGCCGACCGGATGGGCAACTGGTTCGGCTTGGCGCAAATCTTAAACACGGCGATGCCCTCTCGCTGCAATTTGCCGATAGTGCTGTAGATGTCAGGGTGAATAAAGACTTAGGCTTGCAGGGGGAATTAGGCCTGTAATAGTAAGGTAGTAAAGGAACATGCCATGCCCCTCAGGAGGATGCCCCCAAGCAAACACAAAACTGCTGTGCCTATGGTGCTTCCTCCTCCTCTGGCTCGGCTTCGGCCACCAAGCTTAAATGGCCTAACTCATCGTGACCAACGCTTTTGCTGTCTTTGCTTTTTAATTTAACCCGCAAACGTAATTCATTAATCGAGTCAGCGTTTTTAAGTGCTTCTTCTAGGCTAATTCGCCCATCTTCATATAAATGAAAGAGTGCAGAATCAAAGGTTTGCATCCCTAGCTCTTCTGATTTAAGCATGGCAGTTTTAACCCCGCCCACATCGCCTTTAAAAATCATATCCGCCACTAAAGGCGAATTAAGCAAAACCTCAATCGCAGCCACACGCCCTTTTCCATCATGGGTAGGAATTAAGCGCTGTGAAATCATCCCACGCATATTTAAGGATAAATCCATATAAATTTGTGGATGACGCTCTTCGGGGAAGAAATTAACAATGCGCTCCAAAGCCTGATTCGCACTATTGGCATGCAAAGTACCCATGCATAAATGGCCTGTTTCAGCAAAAGACAAAGCGTATTCCATGGTATCGCGATCACGAATTTCACCAATTAAAATCACATCGGGTGCTTGTCTTAGGGTGTTTTTAAGTGCCGCAAACCAATGCTTAGTGTCGCGGCCTACTTCGCGATGCGTCACCAAGCAGTTTTTACTTTTATGCACGTATTCAATCGGGTCTTCAATGGTGATGATATGGCCGTGGGTGTTTTGATTACGGTAATCAATCATGGCCGCCATTGTGGTTGATTTACCCGATCCTGTTCCGCCCACCAAAAGCACCAAGCCACGTTTGGCCAGCACCACTTCTTTTAAAACAGGGGGGAGTTTTAGCTCATCAAAATCGGGGATCTTGCTGGTAATAACCCGCAGCACCATGCCGACTTTTTCTTGCTGCATAAACACATTAACCCGAAAACGGCCGATGCCTTCTGGATTAATCGCAAAATTGCATTCATATTCGCGCTCAAATTCTTCCTGTTGATCAACCCGCATTACCGAATACGCCAATGCCTTGCTGACCACTCCATTGAGCTTTTGATTGCCAACCGGCGTGAGCTTGCCATTAATTTTCATTGCAGGCGGAAAATCATCGGCAATAAATAAATCAGACGCATGATGCTGCAGCATCATGCGCAGCAAATCATTGATCGTTTTATTGGCTTGTTCTGGCGTCATTATTAAAATCCTTTACACGGAGATGCCCTGCCAGATTAGAAGTATTTTTAACCAGATTCTTCCTGATATTGCAATTGATCTGATAAAGCGCCGATATGATATACGTGTTTTTATGACAGAAATTGCTAAATAATAAAATTCTAATTTACGCCACGATTGGCCGTATCAGTGCGGCGTAGCCCCAAGCCCCAGTATTCACGTAACACGCCGCCCGCTCACAAATACGGTAAAATGCCCGCCTCTTCTGTGAATTCAAAGATTTATGCGCAAAATTACTCATGTTGCAGCAGGTATTTTACTGCGCGCCGATGGCTCGTTTTTGCTTGGCAGCCGCCCCATAGGCAAGCCCTACGCGGGCTATTGGGAGTTTCCAGGTGGCAAGCTAGAAAGTGGCGAGAGCGAGATCACGGCATTAAAACGCGAATTAATCGAAGAGATGGGCATTGAAGTCACCGCGGCCACGCCATGGATTGTGCAAAGCTTTGATTACCCACACGCCAGTGTCCGTCTTTCCTTTTTTAGAGTAACGGCATGGCAAGGCGAAATCACCGCGCATGAGGGGCAAGAGTTCGCTTGGCAGCAACCAGGTAAGCTGAATGTTTCACCCATTTTGCCTGCCAATGGCCCTATTTTGCGCGGCCTAGCCCTAGCCAATGTGATGACGCTATCAAATGTGGCCGAATTAGGCGAAGACGTATTTTTGGCCCGCCTTAAGCAAAACAAACCCAGTTGGCTAATTTTGCGCGAGCCTCAGCTCAATCAAGACCAATATCGCGGCCTAGCCGAGCGTGTACTGGCCGTTGCACGCGGCCAACACACCCGCGTTTTGCTACACGATGCCATTGATTTAGCCACCCAGCTCAATGCCGACGGTGTGCATCTGCCCGCCCGCAGCTTGCTGGCGCTCCAGCAACGCCCGCACTTAGATTGGGTAGGCGCTTCCACCCACAATGCCGCTGAGCTTGCTGCAGCCAGCCAACTCGGCCTTGATTACGCCCTGCTCGGCCATGTGTGTGACACGCCTTCTCATCCTGATCAAAGCGCATTAGGCTGGGCTAATTTTAGCGCGCTACTGGCACTGGGCTGGCCCTTGCCGGTGTACGCCTTAGGCGGAATGAGCAAAAACGATATCGCCCTAGCACAAGAACACGGTGCACACGGCGTAGCGATCATGCGTGCAGCGTGGGTATGAAAACGTGGATAATTAAAATCATCGTCGGGCACGTGATTGTGTTGGCTTTGATCTTAGCGGTACTTGGCAATAAATTTGGCTGGTTTACGCCAGATAATGAGCCAGAAGCACGGCTTAATTGCCCAGTATTTAGTGAGGGCTGTACCTTTAATTTTGAAGGGCAAAGCTACAAAGTAAACAGCCAAGCACCGCTTAATGCCAACAAACCCGTGCAATTACAAGTAGAGGGCAAAGCCAAGCAAATTCACGCCAGTTGGCAAATGCAAGGTATGGAAATGGGCCCCAACCGCTATCGCTTACTATCAAACGATCAGCAACATTGGCATGCTCAAACCGCCCTGCCTATTTGCACCAACAAACGACAAGACTGGCTATTAAAATTAGAAATAGATGGCCATCGTATTGATATCAGCACTGTTTCTGAAAAAATATAAATGAATCAACTCAAATACTTAGCCGCCTACCCCGCCGCAATTCAAGCCAAAGTACAGCAACTATTGGATAGCAATCAGCTTGCCGAGGTAATTTTAAAAAAATACCCAACCGCACACGATATTAAAACCGACAAAGCTTTATATGACTATGTACTAAACATCAAAAACGATCATCTGCGCAAAACCGATCCAATCAGCAAAATTGCGTTTGATAGCAAAATTCATGTCATTAACCATGCGCTGGGCCTGCACACCACCATATCCCGCGTGCAAGGCAGCAAGCTCAAAACAAAGCACGAAATCCGCATTGCTTCGATGTTTAAAGAGGTGCCTATCGATTTTTTAAAAATGATTGTCGTGCACGAGCTAGCCCATTTAAAAGAAAAAGAGCACGACAAAGCGTTTTATAAATTGTGTGAGCATATGGAGCCACAATATCATCAGCTAGAATTTGATTTGCGCCTGTATTTGACGCAAGTTGATCGATATGGGAAATTATTTTGATTCGCTTTCAGCCACCTTTACAATTTTTCTTACCAGAGTGGCTATTTTAACTGCAGCTTAAAAACATAAAACCCGCTAAATGCTACAACTCCCACTCCCTATCGAGGCCTAACTTCACCCCTTTCAAACGCCGCAGCACAGCCTAGGTATTTTTTCATCTATGCAAAAGCCGTGAAAAAGGCTTGATCCGGTAATAAGGCGCGTATTAGGATGCGGGAACAGAAGATGAAAGGCAGCGCCTGCTAGCCTTCACGGGAAGAGACCAAAAAATGAAAAATCATCGCCTCTCTAGCGGTTTCACGCTGCTGGAATTACTGGTTGTTTTGCTTATTATTGCCCTCCTTGCAAGTTACGTTGGGCCCAAACTATTTGGTGAAGTGGGCAAAGCCAAGACCAAGACTGCGGCAAGCCAGATGAAATCGATCGCCGATGCGCTGGATCATTACCGCCTAGATACCGGCCACTACCCAAGCACTGAGCAAGGGATCAATGTACTGACCAAAAAACCAGCTGACGAGCCTAAATGGCAAGGCCCATATCTGATGAAAGACGTACCAGCAGATCCTTGGGATAGGCCTTACGTTTATAATAAGCCGGGTGAAAATGGCCGCGACTATGACTTACTAAGCTATGGTGCGGACGGCAAGGCCGGTGGTACGGGTGAAGATACGGATGTCAGTTATTAAATGATCGGGCGGGTACCACTCGCTTTGCTGATCTTCCCTTTATCCAAGGTGGGTTTAACCCGCCTTAATAAGCCAATCTAAAAGCTCCCATGCGCTACACCGTTAAAGCCTTGCAGGCAGGCAAGCTGTTACAGCTTGAGATGGATGCTGCTAATGAAAGCGAGCTAAAAGACAAACTGACGGCAGAAGGCCGCCAGTTATTGTCTGCAAAGCCGCTCAAGCAGTTTGCCATGTCACGCAAAGAATTTGGCCTATCTTTGTTTACTCAAGAGCTGATTGCACTCTTACAAGCAGGCCTGACGCTGGTAGAAGCAGTTGAAACACTCAAAGAAAAAAGTGCGCAAGACACCAATGGAGATGTATTAAGCCGCATGATAGAAGGGCTTTATCAAGGCTTACCATTATCAAAAGTTTTGGCGCAAATGAGCCAATATTTCCCGCCTTTATATATCGCCACCGTTAGCTCTGCCGAAAAAACTGGCCACCTAGCCGATGCATTAGGCCGCTATCACCATTACGAATCTAGGCTGGCTGCGGTTAAAAAGAAAGTGATTGCGGCGGTGATTTACCCTTTGGTGGTAATTGGTATTGGTGGCGGCATTATGCTGTTTTTGCTGTTTTATGTGATTCCAAAATTCAGCCAAATCTATGCCTCCATGAAAAACCTGCCCTTTGCCGCACAAGTCATGTTGTGGTGGGGCGATCTGGTGCATCAACACGGCTTGATGATGTTTGCAGGCATGGTGCTAAGCGTGCTGCTGGCCGTGTTTTTACTACGTACCGATGCGGCAAAAAGTGTGCTGCGGGAAGCATTTTGGCGCTTGCCACGCTTAGAGCAATACCGGCGTTTATTTTCACTGACTCGCTTTTACCGCACCGTGGGCCTGCTACTGGCCGGGGGGATTTCGGTGGTGCATGCTATGGAGCTGGCGGCGCAATTATTGCCGCTAAAAATGCAGCTCGGCTTACAGCAAGCCCTAGTCGATGTGAAATCTGGCCAAGCCCTCTCCCAAGCCCTGCCCCGCTATCAGCTGACTACTCCAGTGTCAGAGCGCTTACTACGGGTGGGGGAGCAAAGCGGCGAATTAGCCACCATGTGCGAGCGCAGCGCGCAGTTTTGTGATGAAGAGTTAGAACGCGCCATCGATATGTTTACTCGGCTTTTTGAACCAATTCTGATGCTGATTATTGGGGTACTGATCGGCGGAATCGTGTTTCTGCTGTATATGCCGATTTTTGAGCTGGCTGGAAATATGCAATGACAGATGTCAAATACACACCTGCCTTTGCAGGGGAGACCACAATCGCTTTGCCTAAGCTTAGCCTAGAGCTGATCCAAACCCTGCGCAGCGAAGCCAGCCAAAGCAGCCTTGGTGCACGCTTACAGCAGCTACTTAATCTAAGCGATGCGGATTACGGCGATCAGCTAAGCCACTTTCTAGGGCTGCCCTTTTTAAGCGATGACGCCATCAGTGCGCTCAGCCCGCGTTACGACTTACTGCCTTACGGTGAGGCGGTGGCCAAGCAGAGCTTGCTATTAGAAGGCAGCGACGGCCTGTGGCTAGTGCTGGGTGATCCGTTTGATATGGCATTGCGCAATGCATTGCGCCAAAGAATTTCTGTCAGCTATCAAACAGCATTTGCCCATCATCAGGCGCTGCGTACTTACTTAGATCATTTTGAAACCTCACACCGCGCTATGGATCAGCTTGGGGCGGGTGAGCTGAGTGAAGTCAGCCAAGATGGGATTGTTGAAATCTCACTGGCAAGCTTAGCCAGCGACAATAAACCCGTTGTAAAGCTGGTTAACTCCACGCTTTACGACGCGCTAAAAGCTAAAGCTTCTGATATTCATATGGAAAGCACCCCCAGCGGGCTAACCATTAAATACCGTATCGATGGGGTGTTGCTGCATATTGGCGGGGCCAATGGCCTAGAAAACGCCGAACAAGTGATCTCACGGATTAAAGTGCTAGCCGATCTAGATATTTCTGAGCGGCGCGTGCCGCAAGATGGCCGGTTTAAGGCGCGGATTAATGGCCGCGAAGTGGATTTTCGCGTTTCCATCATGCCGTCTATTTATGGTGAAGATGCGGTGCTGCGGGTATTAGATAAGCAAAATGGCGGTGATGCCTTTAAGCAGCTCAGGCTAGATGTTTTGGGTTTTGACGACGGCACCATGAGCCGCATCCGCAGCCTAGCACGCGAGCCTTACGGCTTGCTGCTGGTAACAGGGCCTACTGGCTCAGGTAAATCCACCACACTTTACGCCACGCTTTCTGAAATAAATACGGGCGAAGAAAAGATCATCACCATTGAAGACCCCGTGGAATACCAGCTACCCGGCGTTTTACAAATTCCCGTTAATGATAAAAAAGGCCTGAGCTTTGCCCGTGGCCTGCGCTCGGTACTGCGGCACGACCCAGATAAGATTTTGGTGGGTGAGATTCGCGATGGCGAAACGGCCAATATCGCCGTGCAGGCGGCACTGACCGGCCACTTAGTACTCACTTCGGTACACGCCAATAATGTGTTTTCGGTGCTGGATCGCTTTATCCATATGGGCGTAGAGCCCAATAGCTTTGTTGACGCGCTTATTGGCGTGGTGGCGCAACGGCTGATTAGAAAAGTATGCCTGCACTGCGTGGTGGACGACACACCCGATGATGAGCTGCTGGCCGCTTCAGGATTAAACAGGGAAATGGTCAGCAGCTGGACATTTCGTAAAGGGTTGGGCTGTAAGGCCTGCCGCAATACCGGCTACCAAGGGCGTAAGGCTATTGCTGAAGTTTTAAGGCTAAACGATGAGTTAAAACAAGCCATCGCCAGCCGCGCACCCGCCGTAGAACTCAAGCAACTCGCCGCCCGCTTTGGCTTTTTGTCCATGCGCAGGCAAGCAATGAACGTAGTAGCCTGCGGCGAAACCACTTTGCAAGAAATTAACCGCGTGACGTTTGTGGATTAAGGGTTATGCATTAAACCCCTCACCTTAAGCCACAGAAAAAACAGCGTTTTACCTATGAGCTTTTTACCACTTACCTACAGTTTTTTTTATAAATGGCAGCTCAGACAATTTGCAGGAAATAAATCGTGTCTCCTTTATGGATTGAGCATAGCGCCTGGCTAGCGGGGAATAAGCTAACTCTGGCCAGCCAGCCCCGCTTACAAAAAGCCGACAAACAATGGCTGTCACAAGACATTGATAGCCAGTCTGCTGCACTGAGTCTGCAGCAGCTGCTAGCTGCCCGCCCGGCCAGCAGCATAAGTACACTCAATGTACTGTTAAGCGGCGACTGGGTGCGATATGGCGTGTTGCCTTGGCAGGATGGTTTATATCAGCCTGACGATTGGCAGGCTTACGCACGACTTATTTTTGCACAACAATTTGGCAGCAATGCCGATGGCTGGCGGGTATGCATCAACCCAGCAGGCTTTGGCCAGAGCCGCCTTGCCTGCGCTATGGATGAATCGATTTATCAGATCGTGCTTGAGCTAGCCAAAAACAATAAAACCCGTCTACAAAGCGTGCAGCCCTTATTAAGTAGTGTGATTGCGCAATATCGCCGTCAGCTTATTGCTACTGAGTTTGCCTTGGTGGTGACAGAAAACGATAGCCTCTGCTGCGCTTTTTGGCAAAATGAAGCATGGCAAGGCGTCATCAGCCTGCCGATCAATCAAGACAGTGAAGCGCTACACGATGGCGGCATGGCGGCACTGCTGCGCCAAGCAGCCATGCTGGCCCAAGTTTCGCTACCCACACAAATCTATATCAGCTCATCGGCGCATTCGCTGGCCAGACTCAGCCTACTGGGCTGCGAGGTGGCCTACCTTGGTTCAGTGCATCCTTTATTTACCGAATGGGCTAGCGCATGAAGCCCGTGCAACTCGATTTTCATAAGCGACCCAACTCAACCCCTTGGTTGGGTCTGGCGATGGTAGTGGCGGCGGTGATTGCGCTGTTATGGGTAATGACTCGGCTGGAGATTGCTGAGCAAATGCATCAACAGCTAGATAGCCAAGAAGATGAAATCAGCTGGAATCGCCGCCGTATCGACGAAGCCCGCAATAAGGAGCAAAAAGAAGCGCCAACCAATGCCAAAGTGCAGGCCGCACAACAAGCACAGCAACAGGCTATTGGCCCAGTATTAGCGGTGCTAGAGCAAACTTGGCTACCGAGCGTGGCTTACACCCGTATCGAGCTGGCCAGCGCCGAGCATCTGGTCAAGCTGGATTTGGAAGCAAAAACACTGGCCGACGCTTTAGCGCTGATCGACCGGCTGGGCAGCACCAAGGGAGTCAAAGCGGTGTCTTTATCCAGACACAATATGCGGGTCAGCGATCCGTTTCGCCCAGTACAAGTTAATTTAGACATCACATGGGAGCTGCGTCAGTGAATATGCAGCGACTCTTACAACTCGGCCACTGGTATCTGCGCCAGTGGCGGCAATACACGGGGATTCTAGCGATAGCGGGGCTGGTGTTGATGCTCTTTGCCGGTGCTTTATACCTACAAAAGCTTAAGCCACTGCAAAAAGACTTAACCCTACGCGAAAGCACACTGAGCGAAGCGGCACGTAAGCTGAAGATCGCCACAACAACGGCCTCAAATGCATATCAAGCCAGCAATGTGGCCGAACGCCTACCAAAATCCAGCGAATTTACCGCGTTTTTACTTAAGCTCAATGCGCTAGCGGAGCAAAAACATATTGAACTGCAACAAAGTGATTACAAAGCTACGCCTGAAATCAATGGCGAGCTACTGCGCTACAGCTTGCAGTTTCCTGCCAGCGGGGCTTACCCAGATGTACAGCAATTTATTGCTGAGCTAGAAAAAATGCCGGGAGTAAGAATAGAAAATCTTAGCCTCACCCGCCAGCAAATTGGCGAAGCCCTGCTTAGCCTAGAGGTGCAAATGTCTTATCTGAGTAAGGTGCAACAATGATCCTGCACTCGCCAGTAATGACGTCTCGTGGGCAATCCGTGCCAGAGCCCAACCCATCTCTTTTGGCTGCAATCTATAGGGTGGGCAAAGCGCTTTACCTTTTGCCTGAACACACACGCCGCGTGGGCAAACAAACCCTGCCCAGCCTAGCAATACAACAAGGACGCCGCTGATGATTTCGCGCCCTTTACAAATTATTGCCGCCATCACCGCGCTGCTCACTCTTTACGTGGCATGGCAAGATAACCAGCCCGAAGAAAGCCACGAGCGCCGTCAGCAGCGTGCAACGGCAGCCAGTGCGGCTCAGACATCGGCGGTGGCTCAAGCAGTGGTGGCTTCAACGGCCAGCAGCGTGGCAATGAATTTATTTCCTGTGCAAACTTGGCAGCCACCACCGCCGCCGCCGCCTAAACCCACGCCAACGCCTAAGCCCACGCCAACGCCCCCCCCATCGCGCCGCCTTTGCCCTTTCAAGTGGTTTCAACTTGGCATGAAGGCAGTACTGATTATGTGGTGCTAGAAGCCAATGGCCAGCAGATGGTGGTTTGCCAAAGCTGCAATGCGCTTGGGCGGGTGCAAAAAGGCGAAACTTTACTGGGTACTTGGCGCGTCGATCAGGTCAGCCGCCAGCAAATTGTTTTTACTTTCCTGCCGCTGAATCAGCAGCAGGTGCTTCCTCTTGGGGCGACGCCTTGAAGCGCGTATTTAGCCGGTATTCAATTACTTATAATTTCTCTGCTGCACACAGCAGGTTTTGTCTTGGGGAGCTACACCTTGAAGCGCGCATTTAGCATGACTATTATCGCGGCCAGCCTGCTGACAGGCTGCGCTGCCGACATGGCCCGCAAGCAGGGAGAATCCTTGATTTATCAAGGCGAAGTAGAGCAAGGATTACAATTTTTAAAAGAAAAATCTAAACTTTATCCTGACGATATTAAGCTGCGTACCAGCTATCAGCTCCAGTTAGACAGCACACTCAATCTATTACTAAGAGAAGCCGACAATGCCCGTGCGCGTGGCGATATTGAGCTGGCCACCAACCGCTATAAGCAAATGCTCTCACACGAACTAGGCAATTACCGTGCGCAAGAAGGCCTTAAATTAACTGAGATCGCGGCGCAGCAAGACGCCATGCTGAAATATGTGCGAGAAATCAAAGAAAGCAAACCTGACGAAGCAATCGATGTACTGGCGCAAATCTTAAATGACAACCCAAGAAATCCGCATGCACTTAGGCTTCGCGATGAAGTAGAAAGCCGTAAGACCCGCGAAGCCACGCTGCGCCCAGGCCTAGCTCAATCTTTAAAAAACCCAATTTCTTTGCAATTTAAAGACCAAAGCATTAGCAGCGTATTCGATATTATTTCGCGTATTGGTAAAGTTAATTTTATTTTTGACCGCGATGTAGCACCTAATTTACGCACCACCATTTATGCGCACGATAGCAGCGTTGAAGACGTGATCAATTTAATATTGACCACCAATCAATTGGATAAAAAAGTATTAAATGAAAACACCATTTTAATTTATCCAAAGCGCCCAGATAAAGATCGTGATTACAAAGATTTGGTGATGCGCACTTTTTATTTATCCAATGCCGATCCAAAGCAGGCATTGGCGATGATTAAGCAAATGGTTAAAACCAAAGACGTGTATATCGACGAGCGTTTATCCATGTTGATCATGCGGGATACGCCCGAGGCTATCGCCGTGGCCGAACGGCTCATTGCAGCCCAAGATTTGCCACAATCAGAAATTGTGCTGGAAGTGGAAATCCTGGAGGTCAGCAGTACCGATCTGCTCAATCTGGGGATAGAGTATCCGCAATCACTTTCAGCCTCTGTGGGTCTCAATGGTGGCTTAAGCTCGGCCTCCGGTAAGAGTACCCTTGATTTAAATAAACTAAGTAATTTGAATAAAAGCGATGTGTTAGTTAGTTTTACCGATCCCGCCATCGGCGCCAATTTTACCCACAATAAAGGCAATACCAATATTCTGGCCAACCCAAAAATTCGGGTTAAAAATCGTGAAAAAGCCAAGGTACAAATTGGTGACCGTGTACCCGTCGTCAGCACCGTCACCAATAATAATGTAACGACTGAATCCATCACCTATATGGATGTGGGTCTGACCTTAAATGTAGAACCCACCCTCTCTATTGATAACGATATCAGCGTCAAAGTATCGCTGGACGTATCCAATATTATTAGCTCTGCAAAAACCACATTGGGTAGCACGGCCTATACCGTTGGCACGCGCAACGCCAGCACCACGCTCAGCGCCAGAGATGGTGAAACGCAGGTTTTAGCGGGCCTCTTATCACGTACCGATCAAACCAGCGGCAATGCCATACCAGGACTGGGTGAACTGCCCATACTCAACCGGATCTTTGGCACAAAAAAAGACGACAATAAAAAAACCGAGTTGATTTTGCTGATTACACCAAGAGTGGTGCGTAATTTGGCGATTCCATCACCTCATATCACCACCTTTGATAGCGGCACCGAAGGCGCAATCAGCATCCGCCCTCTGCGCCTGCGCACCAGCTCTACAATTAAAATCAACAGTAATACCAACGGCAGCCTCGTAATGCCAGTACCACAAATGATGATGGCCCAACCCACACCAGCTCCAGTGCCCGTGCCAAACCAAAGCGAGGAATTTGTACCTAAATCCACGCCGCCCGCACCTGACGCCACCCCGCTGCCTGCACGTGGCAACGGTATGGGACGCCGTTAAAGATGCTAGCAAGCGCGCTCCGCCGCAGGTTTAATCAGGGTTTTACCTTGATCGAGCTGATGGTTACGCTGACTATTTTGGCGGTTTTAGCCACTGTCGCCATGCCACTCGCGCAAATTACGGCGACTCGTCAAAGAGAAGAAGATCTGCGCCGTGCGCTTTGGCAAATTCGCAGCGGGCTTGATGCCTACAAACAAGCGGCAGACGATGGGCAGATCAAAAAGTCGCTCGATGAATCGGGCTATCCTCCTAATCTGGCGGTATTAACCGAAGGCGTAAAAGATGCCAAAGATCCAAATGGCAAAATGATTTACTTTTTGCGCCGCCTGCCCCGAGACCCATTTTGTGACTGCCCAAGCAGCACCGATGAAAAAACCTGGGGGCTACGTAGCTACACCAGCCCGCCCGATTCACCACAATCAGGCCGAGATGTGTTTGATGTTTACTCCTTAAGCAGCGGCATAGGCTTAAATGGCGAGGCGTATAAAAAGTGGTAAATATATTGCTCAAGCCAACAAGGCTATTTATGAAAAAAACAGTATTTGGTTTCACCCTGATTGAGCTGCTCGTTGTACTTGCCATTATGGCCAGCCTACTCACGCTAGTGGTGCCGCGCTATTTTCATCAAACCGAGCGCGCCAGTGAAACGGTACTCAAACATAATTTAGTCGCCATGCGGGATGCCATCGATAAGTTTTATGCCGATTCTGGCCGCTACCCCAGCGATATTGCGGAGTTAGTTAGCCAGAAATACCTACGCGAAATGCCTATGGACCCAATCACCAGCAAAAATGATAGTTGGCAGGTGGTTGCCCCAACAAACGCCAGCGGCGTGTATGACGTAAAAAGTGGTGCGGAGGGAAACGGCAATGATGGCTCCGCTTACAATAGCTGGTAAAACACCGCTCAAGAGCGCGGCAAGGGCAAAGCTTGGCAGCAAGCAAGAAGCGGGCTTTGCTTACGCTTGGGCCCTAATGGCGGTACTGATTATGGGAATCTATTTGGCACAGGTGGGTGAGGCTTGGCAAAACCGCGCCCAGCGGGCCAAAGAAACAGAGCTGCTACGCGTAGGCGCGGAAATCCGCCGAGGGATTAAGCTCTATACCGAACAGAACCAAATGCAAGGCACGCAATACCCTAAATCATTAGAAGAGCTGGTACTCGACCCCCGCAGCCCCAGCCCGCGGCGCTTTATCCGCAAAGCGTATAAAGACCCCCTCACCGGCGAGGATTGGCAGTATATCTCCGCTCCTGGCGGCGGTTTTATGGGGGTGTATAGCAAGGCCCTAGGCAAACCCCTTAAACAGCGACTCTTCCCTAGCGATTTTGCTGGTTTTGCCGACCAAAATAGCTATCAAGACTGGAAATTTGCCCACTGGCCTAATGGCAAAGCACTGAAAAAGTAGTCACAATTTATAGCAGAGCTTAGGCAGTAAAAACCCAAACATTGAACCACAAAGAACACTGAGTTCAGGGAATGTCACAAAGGTGACTAAACCTTGTTTTGAGCATTTCTCTGTGCCCTTTGTGCTCTCATTATCTCTGTGGCCCTATATTTAGCGCCATTTCAAGATCGCAGAGATGTTGTGACTTGAGCGGGGCAAGCTCAGCTTACCCCGGCCATGCAATCAATCAGCTACGATAATCCGCATTGATTTTTACGTAATCATAAGAAAAATCGCAGGTCCAAATCGTTGCGGCCTCAGTGCCACGATTTAGTTTTACCGTGATGCTGATTTCAGATTGCTTAAGCACGCGTTGGCCGTCTTCTTCCTTATATCCCACATAGCGGCCACCGTCTTTGGCAACCAGCACGTCATCCAACCACACTTCTAACGTATCCACGTCTAAATTGGGTACTTCTGAATAACCAATCGCGCACAGAATGCGGCCCAAATTTGGGTCTGAGGCAAAGAAAGCCGTTTTAACCAAGGGCGATCTGCCAATTGCATAGCCAACGGCTTTGCACTCGGCGCGATCAATACCGCCTTCTACATTGATGGTGATAAATTTGGTGGCGCCTTCGCCATCACGAATAATCGCCTTGGCCAGCGTTTGGCTGATGTCTAACACCGCATCGCGCAGCGTGGCAAAATCGGCGCTCGTGCTATCGGTGATTTCTGTATTACCCGCTTGGCCGGTGGCGATCAGGATAAAGCTATCGTTAGTGCTGGTGTCACCATCCACCGTGATCGAGTTAAACGAGCGATCTGCAGACCATGCCACCAGCTCTTGCAGCATGTTTTGCGATACCACAGCATCTGTCGCCAAATAGCCCAGCATGGTCGCCATATTCGGATGGATCATCCCCGCCCCCTTGCTAATGCCGGTTAGGGTAACCGTTTTACCGTTTAATACAATTTTTTTGCTCGCAGCTTTAGGGGCAACATCGGTAGTCATAATCGCGTTGGCAGCTTCAAACCAATTGCTAGGTTTTAGATCGCCAATCGCCGCATCCAGCGCCGCAATAATTTTGCCTGCGGGTAAGGGCTCTAAAATCACCCCAGTCGAAAAAGGCAGTACTTGGGCAGGGTTAATATCCAAACGCTCAGCAAGCGCAAAACAGATTTCTTTGGCGCGCTCAAACCCATCTAGCCCCGTGCCCGCATTGGCGTTACCGGTATTCACCACCAGTGCGCGGATCTCGCCGCCTTCCGCTAAATGGCTGCGGCAAATACGCACCGGTGCGGCGCAAAATTTATTCAGCGTAAACACCCCAGCAGCACGGCTGCCCTTGGCTAATCGCATGACCAACACATCTTTTCGGCCAACCGTTTTAACGCCTGCCGAGGCGATACCAAGCGCCACTCCGGCAACAGGATAAAGCTGGCTAGGATCAAGCGTGGGCAGATTAACGGGCATGTCTTAAATCTCCAAATAAAACAAAAAGCATGATTGTAAAGCACACTCGCCTCACTGGCTTTAGCCACCAGCTGCAAATGGCCGAAAAAACAGCCCATGACTAGCAGCCTGTCGGACTTAAGCGATCGTAGCGAGGGAAAGACCGGTTTGAGACAGATTTTGCGGGTTTTTGAGGCGAATAGCTGGCTATTCAACGAGAAAATGCATGAAATATGGCCAAATCTGGCTTTTCCGTAGTAGATCAGTCTTAAGTCCGACAGGCTGCTAGTGTTACACAACAAAAAACCAAATATTGAATCACTCAAGAACGCGGAATATCACAGAGAAAAAATGGGTTGGCTTAATCAATTTCATTAAGCACATACAAATCCATCACGCATAGGCAGTGCTTATTTATCGTGTATTCAAATATTGTTCGTGAGCTAATAATCCTTGTGCATCGTATCCGCTATTTAATATATTGTTCACAGACAAACTGCAGTTTATTTTCACCTACTTCAAGTTTTGGGTTTACCCTTTAATTTGGGCTTTATAAATAGGATTCCAAATGCCGCATACCCACCCTGTTCTTGCCGATTTTTTAAGCTTTACCCTGAGCCATCATCCCATTGATATCGTAAAAGGCCAGCTTACCAATGGGGTGCATTGGCACTATTTAGGGGATGGCATTTTAGAATTTGTACCGCAGCACGGCAGTGATCAAAGCTTAGTGCTCTCTGCGGGCATACACGGCAATGAAACCGCGCCTATCGAGCTACTCAACACGCTAGTCCAAAATATCGCCACTGGCGAGCAACCACTGGCAGTGCGCTTGCTGATGTTGCTGGGCAATGTTGCGGCCATGCGCCAAAACTGCCGCTATCTGCAAGATGATCTGAACCGCCTCTTTGATCATCGCCACCAAAAACTGCCAGATAGCCCAGAAGCACAACGAGCCGCCAATATCGAAGAGGCGATAGCGCAGTTTTTTGATGCTGCAAGTGGCAAGAAATATCACCTCGACCTACACACCGCAATTCGCCCCTCCAGCTTTAGCCGCTTTGGCTTGCTGCCTTACCAAAGCCGCCCTTACGATGCCTATTTACTGAGTCTGCTAGAGCGTTGTGATTTAGGCGCGCTGCTGATTAATCACGCCCCAGCGGGCACATTTGCTTATCACTCCAGCCAGCACCACAGTGCAGAATCGGTGACTTTAGAACTGGGCAAAGTACAGCCCTTTGGGCAAAACCAGTTAGCCGAATTTGCCGGCATCAACGCCCTCATGCGCGCCATGGTGGCAGGCACCGAGCCCACCACGGCTGCCCAACCCTACAAAACCTTTAAAGTCGTAGCGCAATTAGAAAAGCACAGCGAAGACTTTGTGCTTAATCTACCCAGCGACGTAGCCAACTTCACCGCCTACCCTAAGGGCACGCTGATCGCCACCGACCAAGGCTATGAATACATCGTCAGCCACGGCGAGGAACGCATCGTCTTCCCTAACCCAAAAGTAAAGCCAGGGGTTAGAGCGGGGCTGATGGTGGTGGAAGTAAACAACTAAAAATGCTTAAGGTGTGCAAGTAGCGCTCTTGCACACCCATTTACAATGCCAAGAATCGCCAAGCCAGCTTCCCGCAATTGACCCACCGCATAAAACCATTGATACTCCACTGACATACTGACACAAAACTGACTTTCAACCCAAAGTGAGTATCAATCATGCAAAAGTCATTACCCCGCCCAGGCAAGCTTGCACAAATCAGTCTGATCTGCGCCCTTTTAATCCATTCATTTTCTGCCCAAGCTGCCGATCAAACGTGGATTAAGCAAAGTAATAACGATGCCAAATTGCTACTGCAATTAATGAGCAAATACTCACCGGAAAACGCTGGCAATTTAGGTGTAGATGGTTTAGACGAGCAAATTACTGATTTATCCCAAGATTGGTTTAATAGCAAGACAGCAGATACCCGTAGCATTATCTTGCAATTACAACAACGCTTAAAGCAAGAAACAAATCAAAAAAATAAACAAGACCTGAAAATATTAATCAATAGTGCCGAAAACTTTTTACGCCAAGAAAATTTAAACCGAGAATACTTCCTGCCCTTTATTGACTTAACGGGTTTAATTTCAAATGTAGTCCAGCAAACCTTAGATCCAAGAGTGCCAAAATCACGCCAGCAGGCTTTACTAGTACGCTTAAATAAATATGCGGGCCAGCATAAAGACTTTAAACCCATCACAGTTTTAGCCGCAGACCGAATGCACGAGCGATTAAAAGCCAATCCACAATTGATTAGGCCTTTTAAAGGCGATGTTGAGCAGGCTTTAAGCGATGGGCCAGTCTATTTAGCGGGCATCAAAGACATGCTGGCTAAAAGTGAAATAAAAGGCTGGGAAACCAGCTGGGCGATATTAGAGCAACAACTCATCACTTATAATCAGCTCATAGCAAAAGAAGTATTACCGCTAGCGCGCAATGATCATAAATTGCCCGCCGAAGTCTATGCCAATAATCTACGCGAGTTTGGTGTTGATATCTCGCCAGAAGAATTAATATCTAAAGCGCTCACCTCATTTGCTGAAATTCGTAATCAAATGACCATTAGTGCAGGAATTGTAGCCAAAGAACATCACTTTGCTGATGCGGATTATCGCGCGGTGATTCGTGAATTAAAGAAAACACAAATCCCCAAAGAAAATGTCATTTCCAAATATAGTGACATCCTCGGGCAAATTGAAACCATTATTAAACAACAGCAAATTGTAACGCTGCCTGATCGTAAAGCCGTTATTCGCCTAGCCAGCGATGCAGAAAATGCCAACCAACCTGCACCACATATGAACCCGCCCCGCCTAATTGGCAATACCGGAGAATATGGAGAGTTTGTATTAACCACGGGGCTTACTGCAGGTGCATCCAGCAAAACGTTGCACTTTGATGATTTTACCCATCAAGCGGGCACTTGGACGCTGACCGCACATGAAGCAAGGCCAGGCCATGAATTGCAATTCGCCAAAATGATCGAAACAGGCGTTTCCACCGCAAGGGCCGTATTTGCCTTTAATAGCACCAATGTGGAAGGCTGGGCCTTATATGCCGAAGCCGAAATGCAGCCTTTTGAACCTATGGACGGCCAATTGTTTGCCCTGCAGCACCGCATGCTGCGAGCCGCTCGCGCCTTTTTAGACCCCATGGTGAATTTAGGACAGATGCCAGCGGAAGGAGCCAAAACCTTTTTGATGGAAGAAGTTGGCCTATCCGAAGCCATGGCCACCCAAGAAGTGCAGCGCTATACCTTCCGCTCCCCAGGCCAAGCAACATCCTACTTTTACGGCTATCAACAGCTGATGGAAACCCGCCAAATCGCCGAAATCGCCCTGCGCAAAAAATTCGAACGCCGCGCCTTTAATGATTTTGTACTATCGCAAGGCTTGGTGCCGGGGCGTATTTTACGTGAGGCCGTCATTCAGGAATTTGTGCCTGCACGCTTGTAATCACTAAGCGCCAACTAAGCAGCAATATGTAAAGCGCAAAAATAGACTCTTGCGCACCGCAGCCGGTGCGCAAGCGCAGCGCTTAGAAAACAGCCCCAAGCATAAACAAAGCATCTACTTTTGTTCATAACAAAAACACTCATCCCCAATTGTGCATACGGCACAAAGCAGCCATCCTCCCTTAGATCTGCCTTCATCGCTGCTGCATGTTAAAATCGCTGCCTTTCACGTATTCGACAGCAGCTAATGACAGCCACCGGCAGCGCCTCTAGTCCTATTTCAGAGCAAAACTACCTTCAGCAAATTGCCGACGCGCAATTAACCGACAGAGGCAATCTGGAGCGCCTGTTGCACCGCGTCAACCAGCGGCAAGCCAAGCAGCAGCCTTGTGATAAAGAATTGCGCGAGCTGGAAGCGGGCATTGCCAAATCGCTGGCCAAAAGCGAGCAGCGCAGAAGCCGCCTGCCCCACCCGGAATTCGATGAAAACCTGCCGGTTAATCAGCGTAAAGACGAGCTATCTGAGGCGATTGCCAAGCATCAGGTGGTGATTGTGTGCGGTGAAACCGGCTCGGGTAAAACCACGCAGTTACCGAAGATTTGTCTGGAGCTGGGCCGTGGCGTGCATGGCTTGATTGGCCACACCCAACCGCGCCGCCTTGCCGCCAGATCGGTGGCAACGCGCATCGGGCAGGAATTAAAATCTGAAAATGCCGTTGGTTTTAAGGTGCGCTTTACCGATAAAACGACTGACGCCAGCTATATCAAGCTGATGACCGACGGGATTTTGCTGGCGGAAACGTTATCTGATCCTTATCTCTTAAAATACGACACGATTATTATCGACGAGGCGCACGAGCGCAGCCTGAATATCGATTTCTTACTCGGCTATATCAAGCAGCTGCTGCCAAAGCGCCCCGAGCTGAAAGTGATCGTTACCTCCGCCACCATCGATGCCGATCGCTTTAGTCAGCATTTTGCTGGTGCACCTGTCATGGAAGTCTCTGGCCGCACCTTCCCGGTGGAAGTGCGCTATCAGCCATTACACGCCATTGATGAAGACGATCAAGAACTAGAAATGGAAGAAGCCATTGTGCAAGCCATTGAAGGCCTATGGCGTACCGATGGTAGTGGTGATGTGCTGGTGTTTTTGCCAGGCGAGCGCGAGATTCGTGAAACCGCCGAAGAGCTGCGCAAAGCCAAGCTAAGAGACGCCGAAATTCTGCCGCTATTTGCACGGCTTTCAAACGAAGATCAGCAGCGGATTTTCCGCTCCACTAGCACTGGCCGCCGCATTATCCTGGGCACCAACGTGGCCGAAACCTCGCTCACCGTAC
Organism: Iodobacter fluviatilis; assembly: GCF_004194535.1. NCBI lineage: Bacteria > Pseudomonadati > Pseudomonadota > Betaproteobacteria > Neisseriales > Chitinibacteraceae > Iodobacter > Iodobacter fluviatilis. The sequence continues at coordinate 766,001 of NZ_CP025781.1, forward strand.
CGGGCATCCGCTATGTGGTTGATTCTGGCCATGCGCGGATTAAACGCTATTCGCCGCGCGCCAAGGTCGAACAATTACTGGTTGAGAAAATATCCCAAGCCTCAGCCCGCCAGCGCTCTGGGCGTTGCGGCCGGGTGGCTTCCGGTATTTGCGTGCGTCTTTATGATGAAGCTGACTTTAATAACCGCTCTGAATTTACCGATCCAGAAATCGTTCGCTCGTCTTTAGCTGCGGTTATCTTGCGTATGGCTGCGCTAAAACTGGGCCATATCGATAACTTTCCTTTCTTAGAAGCGCCATCCAGCCGCTTGGTCAGCGATGGTTATCAGCAGCTGCGTGAGCTGGGTGCGGTGGATAGCGAAGATCAGCTTACGCCTATCGGCAAGCAGCTCGCCCGCCTGCCGGTCGACCCACGCATAGGCCGTATGCTGCTGGCTGGCCGCGATGAACAATGCTTGGCAGAAATCCTGATTATTGCCTCGGCGCTATCGGCACAAGATCCGCGCGAGCGCCCTTTTGACGCAAAAGAAGCCGCTACCCGCGCACAAGCTAAGTTTGTGGAAGATAAATCCGACTTTTTATCTTTCCTGCGCATGTGGGAATTCTTTAGCGAGGCGCTGGATAATAAAACCAGTAATCGTCAGCTGATTAACCTCTGCCACGAGCACTTTTTATCTTATCTACGCTTACGTGAATGGCGTGATCTGCACAGGCAGCTGGCCGAAATTTGCCAAGATATGGATTTAAGGCTGAACGAAACGCCAGGCACGCCGGAGCAAATCCTTAAAGCCCTGATGACAGGCTTACTCGGCAATATCGGCTTTAAACAGCCGGAAAACGACGAATACCTTGGCGCGCGCGGGATTAAATTTAATATTTTCCCAGGCTCTGGCCTGAAAAAAGCACGCCCCAAATGGATTATCGCCGCCGAGATTGTGGAAACATCCAAAATCTATGGCCGCTGCGTAGCTGCCATTGAGCCAGAGTGGGTAGAGCGCATTGCTGGCCATCTGGTTAACCGCCATTATTTTGATCCGCACTGGGAAAAAACCTCGGCTCAAGTCAACGCCAGCGAGCGCGTTACCCTGTATGGCCTGCCAATTGTGCCCAAACGCCGCGTGCATTTTGGCAAGATCGATCCAGTGGCCGCACGGGAGATTTTTATCCGCGAAGCGCTGGTACGCTTTAACTACAACAGCCGCGCCAAATTCTTTGAGCACAATAAAGAACTCATTCTGGATGTGCAGGATTTAGAACACAAAGCCCGCCGTCAGGATGTGCTGGTGGATGATGACGCGCTGTTTGCATTTTTTGACGCAAAGATTCCCGCAGATATCGTCAATGGCGCTGGTTTTGAGGCATGGCGTAAGCAGATCGAGAGGGATAATCCGCAGCATTTATTCTTAAGCCGCGACGATTTAATGCAGCATGGCGCAGATGCGGTGACGGAAGAACAATTCCCAGAATTTTTCCGCCTGAACGACGCAAAACTGCCGCTCTCTTACCGCTTTGAGCCCGCTCACCCGCTAGATGGCGTGACCATTACCCTGCCCTTGCACCTGTTAAACCGCGTGAACCACGCTATTTTTGACTGGCTAGTGCCGGGCATGATTCGCGAAAAAATCACCCTACTGATTAAGTCTTTGCCTAAATCTATCCGCCGTATTTGTGTGCCGGTGCCAGAATTTGCCACCAAAATGCTGATTGCGCTGGATCAGGCTTCGCGCTCTGAACCCTTATTACCGCAACTGGCGCAGGCCGTAGGCCGTGGCGCGGGGCTGATCGTGCCAGCGGATGAGTTTAATCCCAAGGATTTGCCAACGCATCTGCAAATGAACTTCAGAATTGTGGATGATGCAGGGCAAGAGCTGGCTCAAGGCCGCGACCTGATCGCACTGCGCGCCCAGCTGGGCGAAGCCGCGCAAATGACTTTTCGCGATGCCGCCGATGATAGCGTTAGCATCGAAAAAACCGGCATCATCAAATGGGATTTTGGCGAGCTGCCCGCTAAGATCAACTTTAAGCGCCAAGGCCGCCCGATTACTGGCTTCCCCGGCCTTGTGCCGGAAGAAGATGCCGTGGCGATTCGCCTATTTGATACAGAATTTGCAGCGAGCATCGCACACCGCAGTGGCGTGATTTGCTTACTTAAATTTGAACTAAAAGACCATGTTAAACAGCTGCCTAAATCACTGCCAACCTTCAACCCGCTAGCGCTGCAATTACGCGGAGTATGCAATGGCGATGAATTAATGGAAGACGTGGTCGCCACCATTTGCGACCGCGCCTTTATTGGTGAAGATGAGCCACCACGTAAGCCCAAAGACTTTGAAGGGCAGAAATCGCGCGCCAAAGTGCGCCTGCCTTCGGTACGCGACGCGGTCATGCGCATCTTGGCCGAGCTAACCAACGAATACGTGGCGCTCAATAAGCTGCTGGCCAAACCCTCGCCCTTTGCCAACAGCATGAACGAGCTGCTTGGCCAGCTGGTTTTCAAAGGCTTTTTGCAGCAAACACCGTGGGAGCAATTACCACGCTTGCCCATCTATGTAAAAGCCATGCGCATCCGCGCTGAAAAACGCGTTGCCAACCCGCAAAGAGACGGCCAGCGCGGCGCAGAAATCAACGAGCTGTATAAGCGCTGGGAAGCAGAAATGCTCAAATGGGAAAAAGAAGGCCGCGACACCGCCCCACTCGCCCCATTTCGCTGGATGATCGAAGAGCTACGCGTTGGGCTATTTGCACAAGAGCTAAAAACGCCTTATCCAGTATCGGTGAAGCGCTTGAGCAAGGTATTTGAGGATTTAACACGGCGTTAAAAAAAACACCCCGGTGAATCAAATCGGGGTATTTTTTATCTATTTAATTAAAATATTTTAGAGCATTTAATGCTATTGAGATAAACCCCTCCGCACACACTCAGCTTTGTATATTTTTCAGTACGAGTATATAAGCCCGTTAAAGTATTGTTAGCCAAATCAAAAATCACATTTTGCGACCAGTCAATTAACGCCTGTGCCTTTACTATTATTAAAGGTTTCTGCCTTAAAATTATTCAGCTGATTATTGCCGGAATAAATTGCAATCAATCTTATGTAGTGGATATTACATAAATACAAGTATATTACATTATACTTTTTTATCTTTCTCAAAACCAAGATTAAAACTTACAAAACCACTCATCCCCTCCGGCACAATTTATGCTGCGTGCTTATTTCCTCTTCACTAAGGAAATATCATGCGTATCACCCAGAGTGATTTACAGCTGGCCAGCCAGCACGCCAGCAGTAGCGAAACGCTGCAGTCTTTGCAAGTGGGGCAGAAGCTGAGCCTAGATGAGCCGGGGGCGGGTTTGTTTGCTGATTTTTTTAATGAGCAGCTCTCGGCGCTCTCAAGTGGTCTGGATAAGGCCAAACAGCAGGAGCAAGCAGGCAAAGACGTAGATAAGAGCAAGGAGCAGCGCTTTCAATCTTTATGGGAAATGCTGTTTGGTGATGGCCGCACGCCTGCGCAAAGCCCTCCTTCTCCCTGCACCAATGACAAGTTAAGCAGCCAGCCAACTGATGCAGCGGCCCCAGCCACGAGCAAAGGCTATCAGCTGCAGATTCTGGCGATAGAGCACACTAAAACCACCGAGAGTTGCAACTTTAACGCCAGCGGCAAAGTTTGCCTTAGCGATGGCAGCACACGGCAATTTGACGTTGGATATCAGAATGCCCAGAGTAGTGAAACCACCCGCGTTGCAGGGGCACAGTGGCTGAACATCAAAGACCCGCTAGTGATTGATACAGGTGCGGCCACAAACAAACTCAGCCCACAAACCGTGGCTTTTGATCTAGATAGCGATGGTAAAAAAGAAAACATGCGCCTGCCCGACGCTGGCTCTGGCCTGCTGTTTTTAGACCGTAATCACAACGGCAGCGCCGATAATGGCAGCGAGCTATTCGGCCCAGAAAGCGGCAATGGCTTTAGTGAATTAGCTAAGCTTGATGATGATCACAACGGCTGGATTGATGAGGGCGATACCGCTTATAAAGACTTAAAACTTTGGCAAAGTGGCGAGCAGAGCAATGGCCGAATACAAACCCTCGCCGAGGCTGGCGTAGGCGCAATGGCCACCCAAAGTACCACCACCGAATTTACCCTGAAAGAAGAAGGCAATGTTCTCGGCCAAATCCGCGCCAGCAGCGTGTGGCTAGGGGAACACAGCGGCGCGGGAACCGTCAGGCAAATTGATTTAGTCACAAGGCCGCAGGCTTGATTTGGCAACCAGAAGTGTGGCAGACACATCCTTACTTTCTTTATCTAGTACAAAGCGGCAGGCCCAGCAGCGGGCCTGCACGCAAAACTTAATCAAAGCAAGGCTACGCAATCATCCAGCGGCTAAAGTAGCACTTAATTCTGCTGCCAAAGCATACGCACGCTGCACTGCAGGCCTTGCTGCCACAGCGTTAAACCAGCGCTTTAGGTGAGGAAAATCATCAAGATTTTGGCCTTGCTGCGCATAGGGGGCGATCCACGGATAGCAAGCCATATCGGCGATAGAGTATTCACCGGCAATAAACTCTTTATCTGCCAGCTGCTTATTCAATACCGAATACAGCCTTGTGGTTTCAGTGACGTAGCGATTAATGGCATAAGGGATTTTTTCTGGGGCGTATAAAGAGAAATGATGATTTTGCCCAGCCATCGGGCCTAAGCCGCCCATTTGCCAAAATAGCCATTGCAACATGAGCTGCTTATCTCTGAAATTACTGGGGATAAACTGGCCGGTTTTTTCTGCCAAATAAAGCAAAATAGCGCCGGATTCAAATAGAGAAATCCCCTCGCCATGATCGCTAGGGGAATGGTCCACAATAGCGGGAATACGGTTATTGGGCGCAATACTTAAAAAATCTGGCGCAAATTGCTCGCCTTTACCGATATTAATGGGGTGAACTCGGTAATCTAAGCCGGTTTCTTCCAAAAAAATGCGTACTTTATGCCCGTTTGGGGTCATCCAATAGTAGAGATCTATCATCGCTTACCCTCTGCATCAGCCCGCAGCTGAGTCACGCTTTTACCCGCATGGCCCCAATCATCGGTATCCACTTCTTGGATAATTACAAAGGTCGTGGCGGGGTCTTTATTTAAAACCTTAACCAATACATCAGTCACACCGGCAATCACGGCAGATTTTTGCGCTGCAGTAGCGCCATCACGGGTAATTTGAATATTAACGACAGGCATGAAACTTCCTTGATTAAGGTGAACGTAGTAATCATATCTGTGCCCGCGGCTTAAATTACAACAGCCATCGCAAAATCGATTACAACCCATAACCAATATACTTATTTGCATCCCTCTTGCTCATTTCTTATCGTTTGCCTGAAAATATCAACGGTAAGAGAGATAACGCCTAGCAGCCTGTCGGACTTAAGCGATCGTAGCGAGGGAAAGACCGGTTTGAGACATATTTCGTGGGTTTTTGAGGCGAATAACTGGCTATTCAACGAGAAAATGCGTGAAATATGGCCAACATACAACAACCTGATTATGTCTCTTGTTTTGAAGTGGTGCGACAATTGGGATTTAAGCACCGAGTTATCCAAGCCCCCAAAGGTAAGACCGAACCGGAAATTGACGCATTTAAATGGCTTAATGTGATGCTGGGGAATCTAAAAACGGCGCAATCAGGGACCTATCATGCATTCAAATACAGTAAATATGCAGGCCGCTATTTGGCAGAAATGCAGTATCGATTTAATCGGCATTTTGATTTGTATGCTACATGCCTTACTCATAGCCAAGCCTTGCCCGCGTGGGCGCTTGGCTGAGCAAGAGACATCATCAGGAACGTTTTTTGAAAGAGAGCTACGACAAAAAATATTACCATGAGGGATAATAACATTTTTCTTATTTACTAAATATACAATTAGGTTAATTTAATATGATTAGTTTATTTAAAGCAAAAATAAATATTTCCTCTGATAACTTGCAGAGCGCCATCGTTAAAAAATCAAACAACAAATCATTATCCAGTAAAACGTTGGATAAGTTGGTGAAAATAACAAATACTCAGTATGAATTTAAAAACGGGGAAGCGGAATTAATTTTCAGAGATAAACCTTGTATTAATAATGCAAACACCAAGAAGATATCCAAATTAATTAAAGACATTAAAAACATACAATCCATTAAAGATAATTCTTTTATTAAATCTCAAATTGTCTCATGGGAAACTAATGCGAAACAATTGTTAGAAAAAAATAGTGAGCCTAAGAAAATAAAGCAACTTCTAGGTCAAGGATCAAGAGGATCTGTATATAAAGATGGTGACTCCATACTCAAGAAAACAAAAAATTTAACACCAAATGAAATTTCTCATGAAGCAAATATGTGTAATGAATATAATTTAAAAAAAGGGAGCTCTCAAAATGTAGCGACCATAGTAGGTAAATGCATAAAAATGCCATTTATGAGCGGCAAAACTCCCGATACTCAAGATACACTAACTGGTGTTAACTCTCTGTTTCAAGCAGGTTTTTTGATGGGTGATGCAAGTCCATCAAACTTTTTAAAAACTGTGGAAGGCGGTGTAGAGCCCGTAGATTTCGGACTTGTATTTAAGCACGATGAATTAGAATGCATTGATAATGAAGTGAAAAAGAACATTGTAAGCGACTATATTAAAGGTGGATTTAGATACATTCCAAACGAAATTAAGAAAGATTACAATTCATGCATCAAGAAATTAGATAATCTTCTTGGGAAAGATAGTCCCACGAGAAAGATGAATATAAAAGTACTTTCAAAAGTAGGATTCTAATTCATAGCCACAAAGGTGTTCCTGATAATGTCTCTTGCTCAGGAACCCTTGATTTAGTCATTCGCGCGGAGCAAGGTGAACAAACGCTCTACCTTGCGGAGGTGGATCATGCCCATCAATGGCATCCAGATGCAGTCTTTGCCGGGTTCATCCAGCTGTACGGCACAGAGCTATGGAATTGTTGTCATTGTTCGCCAAGCCAGTTTGACGGCAAGAACCATGATGCACCAGTCGCAACTCCCCCTGACCAAGTGGTTTCTGGCTGTTTATCTGCTGACGCAATTGAAAACTAATATCGTTGCTTTATCGCTACGCCGACAGCTTGGAATCACTTGGAAAGCCGCATGGTTGCTGAAACATAAGTTGGTGGAGGCCATGCGCCAGCGTGAGTCAGGCCGCCCCTTGAGTGGAGACGTTCGGATTGATGGACGCATATCTTGGCGGCGAGCGTAACGGTGGCAAGGCCGGAACGGAAATTGATGCATTCAAATGGCTTAATGTGATGCTGGGGAATTTAAAAACGGCGCAATCAGCACACGTATCATGCATTCAAATACAGTAAATATGCAGGTCGTTATTTGGCAGAGATGCAGTATCAATTTAATCGGCGTTTTGATTTGTGTGCCCTTATCCCACGCATGCTACATGCCTTACTCATAGCCAAGCCTTGCCCGCGTGGGCGCTTGGCTGAGCAAGAGAGATAATCAGGAAGATAAATGGCATGACTGCCGTGCAGTGTTGGCATGTACATTTAGTACCATTTTTTGGCTAAGTGACATGATGATATTAAATATGTATTTGATATACACGAGAACCGTTTGAAGATCAAAAATAATGCGCTGTGATTGAGCATCACATACCGAAGTTTTTTTGTTATAATTTTGCAAGAGAATCGATTTATTACCGTATTGTAGCCGAGCGAATTAAATATCACTTTAACTTATGGTGCTTATTTTTGTTTAGAAAAATGGACGTTTTTTTATATGAAAATAGGGGATTTAAATTAGATTATCTCATGATGTTGAGCATGTTACAGTGATCGCGTTTACTTGGGATTTAAACCACTAGGGGTAAAATATGAAATCAATATCTAGAAAATTGGCATTAAAACGACCCGTACTTCATCATTTAACTATAAGCCTATTTCTACTTGGCATACATACAAGCAGCATGGCACAGACGCCTATTAAGCCAACTAATGCAGCAACTAATGCAGCAACTAATACGACAGGGCCTTCCGCTAGCGGTGTTAATAATGCGCTTTTATATGCGGTTGCTTGGAAAAAAACGGCCGCTGAATATCGCGCGCTTTATTATCAGGGCTTTAATATTGCACGTATCCATGTTCAGAATGCGCTGGATAAGCATAAAGCGGGTGATAAACCACTGGCCATTGTGACAGACATGGACGATACGATCGTAAACCTCCTAGATTACTGGAGCCTTCTAATTAATCAAAATAAGGACTATTTTGATGATGCCGAATGGGATAAATTGATTCCTGAGAATAAAATAACCGCATCACCCGGCTCTACCGAGTTTTTAAAATTTTGTGCGGATAATAAAGTTGAAGTTTTTTATGTTACGAGTCGCGATCAAGGGGAAAAAACGTATGAATACGCCCTCGGCCACCTTAAACATTTAGGCTTTCCGTATGCGGACACGTCGCACTTAACGGTACTGCAAGACACCTCCAATAAAGAAAAGCGGCAGGATGAGATAATGAAAAGCTTTAATGTCGTTGTTTTTTTAGGCGATAATCTTAATGACTTTAGGCGTAAATATTACATAAAAAATAATATTGATGCCCGTATAAAAGCAATGGAAGCGGATCGTGATCAATATGGTGTGAATTATATTTTATTCCCCAATCCAACGGATGGCCATTGGTTAGCCGCAATTTATGGTGAATCCGAACCTCTTCCAACTAATGCCAATCGTGAGTTAATGAAAAAGGCGGCAAGCAAACCCTACTAAAAAGCCTCCTGATTATGTCTCTTGCTCAGTACCCCTTGATTTAGCCATTCGCGCGGCGTAAAGTGAACGAACGTTCTACTTTGCGGAGGTGAATCATGCCCATTAATGGCATCCAGATGCAAAAAGGCCTGTCTTTGCCTGAGTTCATCCAGTTGTACGGCTCAGAGCAGCAGTGCGAAGACGCATTGCAAAAAGTGCGCTGGCCACAAGGGTTTCGCTGCCCAAAATGTCATGGACAAAATGCCGGCACATTTATACGCGGCAAAACGCGTATATGGGATTGTTGTCATTGTTCGCATCAAGCCAGTTTGACGGCAGGAACCATGATGCACCAGTCGCAACTCCCCCTGACCAAGTGGTTTCTGGCTGTTTATCTGGTGACGCAATTGAAAACCGATATCGCTGCTTTATCGCTACGCCGACAACTTGGAATCACTTGGAAAGCCGCATGGTTGCTGAAACATAAGTTGATGGAGGCCATGCGCCAGCGTGGCCGCCCCTTGAGTGGAGACCTTCGGATTGATGGACGCATATCTTGGCGGCGGGCGTAACGGTGGCAAGGCCGGAACGGAAATTGATGCATTCAAATGGCTTAATGTGATGCTGGGGAATTTAAAAACGGCGCAATCTGGCACTTACCATGCATTCAAATACAGTAAATATGCGGGTCGCTATTTGGCAGAGATGCAGTACCGATTTAATCGGCGTTTTGATTTGTGTGCCCTTATCCCACGCATGCTACATGCCTTACTCATTGCTGAGCCTTGCCCGTACCGGCGCTTGGCTGAGCAAGAGACATCATCAGGTAACAATTTATGGGCAAAAAAATAGCCGCAATATTCTGCAGGCTATTTTTATAATTCTAAATATTAATTGAGTTCATCACTTTTCATGTATTTAGCGCCATTCACGGTTACTTCTGCGCTTAAACCATTTTTAGTGAATTGATAAACATAGACGTTTTCTGCCAAATGCTTAGCACCGGCTACTTGCCCACCTGTTTTGCCTAGCTTCGCAGCAGCCCCTGCTTCACCGCTTGCACTCCAACCCGATGAAACAAATTTATTATAGGCATCGATGCTAGTAAATACCCAAACCTCACGGGTTTCCTTAGCGCCTAAACCTAGGCCCAATTTACCCTGCAGCATATTCATATAAGTACGCTTGCCCGATGCAACCGCTACCCCATCCCCACCACCGGCCCCAACAAACATGGCCTGAAAACCACCGGTGCGAAACACCGCATATGCCGGTGCTTTAGCAATTTGAGACTTAGCCTTCGGATATTTTTTATATACCTGTGCAAGCGTCTCGCTTGCAGTACGGTCAATCTCTGTACGGCGCTCTGCAGGTGTTTTTTGATCCGCTGCAGAAGCAGTATTATTTTGTTTTACAGCAGAATCTGCCAATACTGGCAAAGATAGTATGGTGGCTAGCACCAGAATAGTTGAACGTAATCGCATAATTAAACTCCTAATTGGATAAGTTTCAGATAAGCCCTTACAAATATAAGTTCTTATTATTTTTCAAATTTATTAAGTTTTTAATTATTAACTCTCCTAATATTACGTAATGTATCCAAAACATCTTCTAGTTCAAAAATAAAACTATGAATAATGTTTATTTCCAAACGGAAAGACTGCGCTTATTTTGAATAACTATCCACCATAAAATGATAAATTGCTTCAAATTACCATTAATAATTTATGCTGATAAGCCCATTAAAAACCCAAGCTTAAGCAAATCAGTGCAATTAACATTGATTAATCTAAATGACAACACCCAATCAACGATCTAACTTTCTGGCCAGTAGTGCGGCAATCGTGCCCAAGGCTTACAGCAGATACACAGGTATAATCGCTTCACCCGATCAACACACTCTCGCCCCTATGCCACGTATCCAGCAATTACCCGACCATTTAATCAACCAGATTGCCGCTGGCGAAGTGGTAGAGCGCCCCGCTTCTGCGCTAAAAGAGCTGCTTGAAAATAGCCTAGATGCAGGCAGCCAAAGCCTAAATATCGAGTTACTGGCGGGTGGCACCAAGCTCATTAAGGTGATTGATGATGGCTGCGGCATTGCCAAGGACGAGCTACCACTAGCGCTGCACCGCCATGCCACCAGTAAAATCCGTGATCTAGAAGACTTGCAAAAAGTGGCCACGCTGGGTTTTAGGGGCGAAGGGCTGGCGAGTATTGCCTCGGTTTCAAGGCTTACACTCAGTAGCCGTGAGCAGGGCTCAGATTACGCATGGCGAGTAGATGCCGATAATGGCCATGTGAGCGAGCCAGAGCCAACATCGCTCAGCCAAGGCAGCGCAATTGAAATTCACGAACTGTATTATCAAGTACCGGCAAGACGTAAGTTTTTAAAATCTGAATCCACCGAATACGCGCATTGCAACGATATGGTACAGCGCTTAGCGCTAGCCAATCCTGACGTGCAATTTACGCTAACCCACAATGGCCGTGCCCAGCTGCGCCTTTTAGCAGGCGATTTAGCCAAACGCGCGGCAGCGATTTTAGGCGATGAATTTGTGGCCTCGGGTGTGCAGGTAGATGAAGGGTTTGGAGGCTTACGGCTCTGGGGCATTACCGGCTCACCCACGCTGGGTAAATCCAGCCGCGATGCGCAGTATTTCTTTGTAAATGGCCGCTTTGTACGGGATAAAGTGGTGCAACACGCCCTGCGGGAAGCTTACCGCGATGTGCTGCACCACGATAAACACGCCGCTTATTGCTTATTCTTAGAGCTAGATCCTGAAGGGGTGGATGTCAACGTTCACCCGACCAAAATTGAAGTGCGCTTTCGTGAATCGCAAGCGATTTACCGCTTTATGCTCACTAGCCTAAAAAAAGCGCTAGCAGGCACCCGTGCGGGCACAACCCCAGCTGGCATCGATCCAGAAACCGGCGAAATTGCCGCGCCAGACTCTAGTGTGATGGCCCCAGCCCCAACCTTAACACCTAAAAATTACGCAGAAATGGCTTATAAGCAGCAGGGGAATATTCCGCTGCAGCCGCGTGTGCAGGCTCCGATGGCGTTTTATGACACGATGTTTGGTGATTTAAAGCGTGACCAAAACAATGAATCTAACGCTGTTGGTGCAGAAAATCTGCTCGCCAGTTTGGACATGCCCGCCATGCCATCCACCCGAGCACCCGCCATACCGCTCGGCGCACTGGCTCAACCCACATTCAATCCGGCAGTCATTCAAAACGCCAGCAGCTCAGATACCGTACCCCCGCTGGGCTTTGCACTCGGGCAACTGCACGGTGTTTATATTTTGGCACAAAACGCCGAGGGGCTGATCGTGGTGGATATGCACGCCGCCCATGAGCGAGTGGTGTATGAGCAGCTTAAAAACGCCCTCGATCTGCAGCAAATGCCCACGCAACCACTGCTGATTCCTCATGTTTTTCCTGCGGATAAACACGATGTGGCCACGGTAGAAGACAACGCGGCCACGCTGGAGGCGATTGGTTTTGAGATTTCGGTGCAGTCCCCTACCCAGCTAGCTATCCGCTCCCTGCCCATGCTACTGAAAGACGCCAACCCTATCGAGCTGGCGCAAGCCGTGCTCAAAGATATTCGCACTGTAGGCGCTAGCGAAGTGCTGGCTGGTCGGCAAAATGAGCTACTCGCTACCATGGCTTGCCACGGCTCGGTGCGTGCCAACCGCAGCCTAACCATTCCCGAAATGAACGCCCTCTTACGCCAGATGGAAAACACCGAGCGCAGCGGCCAATGCAATCACGGCCGCCCAACTTGGTTCAGAATGACACTGAGTGAGTTGGATAAAATGTTTATGCGTGGATCTTAGGCAGGCCCAGTGCCCACGCCTACCTTCGCCAAGAACACGGCATGCCATGTGCCCCTGCAGCAAACTTTGTCATGCCTATTTAACCCATGGGTGTAAACATCCCCACCCCACAGCTTCTTCCTAACGAGCACCCATGCCCGCAAATGCCTTAATCGTTAAACTCTTTGCTGCCCCACTGCTCATCGCAGCTGCCAGTCTGGCTGGGCGGCGTTGGGGGCCGCAGATTGCTGGCTTGCTGGGCGGCCTGCCGCTGGTTGCCCTCCCGATTATCCTAACGCTGTGGCTAGAACATGGCCCCGACTATGCAATTAAAGTAGCAGGGTCCGCATCGGCAGGGCTGTGGGCGAATGTGGTGTATATGCTGGTGTTAGCTCATGCCAGCCGCTATTTTGCTTGGCAGGGTACGATTATCACCGGATGGGTGGCCTATTTAGCGGTGGCTTTTGCGCTGGCGGGCAGCGGGCTGGCTTCCTCTGGCTTTGTCAGCGTCAGCGTGCTGGCAGGTCTGTGGCTTGCCATTTATTTTATCCCGCGCCCGCAGGCGATCAACAGCTCGCCGCTGCCTAAAATTGAGCTTTACGCCCGTATGCTGGCTGCACTATTGCTGGTGCTTGGCTTATCTAGCTTGTCTTTAATGCTGGGCAGTACCATGACGGGCCTACTCGCGGGTTTTCCCGTAGCGGCCACCGTTATTCCAGCATTTACCCTTGCTAACGCAGGCCGCAACCCTTTGCTACTCCAATTACGAGGGTTTTTAATCGGCCTCACCGGCTTTAGCGTGTTCTTTTTAATCTGGCCCCCATTAGCCACCCAAATAGGCCTGCTCGCCTTTGCCCCGCCTTAGCTGCAGCACTATTAACAGGGCTTTTGATGCGATATTTAAGCCAGAGGTTTCACTGAAATAACTTCTGAGGTAAAAGGATAAAGACCTCAGCAAGGCCCCCTCACGATCTAAATTACATCAGGGCATGCGCGCCCTGATAAGCAAGATAAAGCCCGACTAAGCAAATGAGGCCACCTGAAAAATACGGTGCTTTTCGGGCAAACTCACCAAAGCCATTCCAGCGGGTGGCAACGTGTTTGAGGCTCAGCGCGGCCAGTAATCCTGAAGCCACCATTGTGAGTGCTAATCCAATACTGAAACACAGCACCAGTGTTGCGCCAAGGGCAATTTTCTTTAACTGCAAACACAGCAGCAACACGGTAATAGAGGCAGGGCAAGGAATCAACCCGCCGGTGAGGCCAAACATAATAATTTGGCCGGTTGTGACTTGCCGATTTGCAAAGCGGCGGCAAATATCATTGGCATGTGCAAGCTCATGCGGGTCTTGAAAACCAGCCGCTGAAACGTCCAGCCCTTGATGATCATGCTCAGTAAATTCCACCTCATATTCATGACTATGGGATTCGTGGCCTAAGCGTAAATGGGCGATAAACTCATGAGGTTCAGGGATTTCTTGTTCAGACTCTACAAAGCCATCGCACTGGATAAATGTGAAACGCTGGCGTTGGCCATCACTTCTTTCTGTTTCAATTTGCACCTGATCTGCCCCCCAAACCGTGCCTTGTGCACTTTCGTTAAGTACACGAAAACGGGGCAGCACTCCTTCTTCAAAAACCTCTAAGCGCAGCAAGCCGTGTCCTGTATCAATGTGCTTGGATTCATCATGGCCGTGATCGTGAGTAATAAACTGCTGCCGCCAAGTTCGCCACATCATCCAGATTGCAACCGCAATAATCAGTACGGCAGAAGCAAGCTGAAAATAAGGCTCAGTGGCCTCTGCATTCCAGCTTTGCCCAAAATACAATCCCGCCATAGCAATCGCCCAAACGACGGCCGTATGTGAAAGCGTAGCCGATAACCCAAGCAACACGGCCTGAGCAACCGTACCACGCACCGCAACAATAAAAGCGGCCATCATCGTTTTTGAATGCCCAGGCTCTAGCCCATGTAAGGCCCCCAGCAAGATGGCACTGGGAATAAACAGCCAGGCATTTCCCTGCTGTAAAAGGGTAGAAAAGTCAGTCATGGGAGGCTCAGTATTCAATTTGACCTTTTCATCATACTCCCCCTAGTATAAGCATGCTAATCTGCGTTCTGTTTTTGTACACAGAGATAAGTCCATATGTCACACACACATCAGGATAAAGCTAAGCTACTTACACGCGTTAGACGTATTCAGGGCCAGGCTAATGCGCTAGAAAAACAACTGAATGAAGACCCAGATTGCATTGCCATTCTTCAGCAGATTGCCGCTATTCGTGGCGCTGTAAATGGATTAATGACTGCGGTGATTGAAGGCCATTTAATGGAGCATATTGTGCAAGAGCCAGACTTGGCTCTAAGGCAAAAAGACTCAGAAGTGCTACTACAGATTATTAAATCTTATCTGAAGTAGTCCCTTGATTACTAAACAAGACTGGGTGCTGACAACGCTAGCGTCATCCCCTACTCCGTTTTATAAGCTCGCTTACGAACAAAAATTTGCCATAAAAACCAATAAGCCTCGCGAATTAATTAATGACATCTTGGCTAACCTATAAAAGTAATCAATAACTGAGCAATTCAGCACACAAATAATCAGACGGCTTTTTGAAAAATTCGCTATATCGCAGCAATCTGCAACAGCACAGTCAATGATGAGTTTAGGGTTAATACATGGAAATTTATATACGATAAGGGGTGTCATGACGGCTTTTTTTCTTGCCTAAAGCAGTACAAACCCTTGATTTGATTGGTGCGCCCAGTAGGAATCGAACCTACGACCTTCAGCTTCGGAAACTGACACTCTATCCAACTGAGCTATGAGCGCACTTGAGGAAGGAGCGAATAATAACGTGTTTATGCGCATCAGTCTACGTGTAGGCTTTGTTGCTTGCTACAAAATGTCGGTATAATCCCCGTCAATAATATATGGTTTTATTTCCAACTCATGAACTTACATAAAAAGGGATGACAATGAGCGGTAGCAACGTGAAAGCGTCAAAGGGCATTGCTGGCATGATTCTGGCGGCAGTGATTGGGGTGCCGCTATTTGTTTATCTGCTTATCAAGCTATTTACGTCAGGCAGTGGCATTGATATCACGCGCTCGACAATGACCACAGAAGCAGTATCAGCACGCTTACAACCCGTAGGCAGTATCAAGATTGTGGATGGTGGCCCTCCTGGCTCAAAAAGCGGTAAAGCCGTTTACGAATCGCTCTGTATTTCCTGTCATGGCACGGGCTTAGCAGGCGCGCCTAAATTTGCCGATGCTGCGGATTGGGGTGCTCGTATTTCCAAAGGTTTTGAAACCCTATGGACTCACGCCATTCAAGGCTTTAACGCGATGCCAGCTAAAGGTGGCGCGGCTGATCTGACCGATGATGAAGTCAAACGTGCGGTTGCCTTTATGGGTAATTCAGCGGGAGCTAAATTTGAAGAGCCTAAAGTAGAAGGGGCAGCGGCAGGTGCTGCCGTAGATCCAGCCACTAAGGGTAAAGAAATTTATGATTCTGTATGTATGGCTTGCCACACAGCGGGCTTAGCGGGTGCACCTAAATTTGGCGACAAGGCCGATTGGGCGCCACGCTTGAAAGATGGCGTGGATAACGCCATTGCAATCGCGATTAAAGGCATCAACGCAATGCCACCTAAAGGCGGTTATAGCGGCTCCGATGCAGAATTTGCTGCAGCAGCCCACTATATTATTAACGCCAGTAAATAATTTAGCGGTGTTATCACAAAAAGCGGGCAACTTTGCCCGCTTTTTTGCGTTTATCAAGCCACTATCTTGATACTAAGTAGCGATTCAAAGAAAATGCCCTCCCTTAGCTGATGCTATTGGCTTAAATCAGTAATTGACTTAAGTAACAATGGCCTACTCCGTATTTTTCCCGGGTTTCCGATATGGAGTGTGTCTATTAGCCCGTGGTGTGCAAGGCACTTATTATGTTGAGTTATTGGCTAGCAGCCTGTCGGACTTAAGACTGATCTACTGCGGAAAAGCCGGATTTGGCCATATTTCACGCATTTCCTCGTTGAATAGCCAGCTATTCGCCTCAAAAACCCGCGAAATCTGTCTCAAACCGGTCTTTCCCTCGCTACGATCGCTTAAGTCCGACAGGCTGCTAGGGTCTGTTGACGTTTCATTCACGGCTGCGTTTGGCCCATTTTTGAGGCTGAACAAGGAGAAAATTGCGACATGGTACGAGTACCATGAGCGATTTTTAACGCCGTGCAGCCCCAAAAGTGGGCTAAACCCGAAGGGCTGAGCCGGAAAATGGCCATTCACTGCGTTATGCTCCTCGACAATAATCCATTATTGCCTTCGTCACATGCCTTGTGCTTGGCCGTTTTCCGGCTTAGTGAAACGTCAACATACCCTAGTATTAGGCGTTGCCGTTTTTACTGAAATTATCTGGGCTTTATCCTTAAAATATATTCAATTACACCCTAATCCTTGGGCTGTAGCAGGATCAATTGCTTTATCTTTTTTGAATATGGCATTGTTGTCTTATACAATGAAAGGTATTCTGGCAGGCACCGCCTATGCAATTGGGACGGGGCTTGGTGCAGTAGGGGTAACGATTGGCGGCATTATGCTCTTTGGCGATCCCCTAGGATCAACGCGAATTTTCTTTTTATACTTAATCGTTAGCGGTGTAGTCTGGCTAAAATTAGCATCTTAATTAAAAAAAAGCCTGCTCTTATTGAAAAGAGCAGGCTTTTTTTATCTCTCATTCTTATGCCTTAGGCACGGCTGCGAGGGCATCAACCAGCAGCTCCCAAAACGAGGCTACCGAGGCAATTTCTACCCGCTCATCAGGGGAATGAGCACCACGAATCGTAGGACCAAAAGACACCATATCCATATTTGGATAGGCAGCACCCAGCAAGCCACATTCAAGGCCAGCATGAATCACTTGCACGGCGGGCTGCTCGCCATAGCGCTGCTGATAGGTGTTTTGTAACAGCGCCAAGGCGGTTGAGTTGAGATCAGGCGTCCAGCCTGGATACTCGCCCTCTTCTTCTACGACACAACCCGCTAAGCGGCCTACCGCCGTAATCGCATCAGCTAACTCGCGCATACGAATATTTTTGAGTGACCTCACCATCAAGACCGCTTCAAAACGCCCATTATCCACGCTCACTACACCCAGATTATTTGAGGTTTCTACCACACCCGGCAAAGATTTACTCCAGCGACGCACGCCATGTGGCAAGGCCAACAGTAAATCCAGCGCTAAGCGTGCATGAGCCGCAATAGGCACGATAGCGGCAGTGGATGGCTTTAAGCTAAGCGTTAGATTTGGATCCGTGTCGGCTAATTCATCACGAAATAGCGCTTGATAGCTATCCACAATTTCAGCCAAACGCGGCGCATCACACGCTGCAACAGATATTTTCGCAAAGGCTTCGCGCGCTAGCGCATTACGCAAACTGCCACCATTGAACGAAACCAGCTTAGCTTCAATATCGCGGCTGGCGGCGTTCATTACCCGTGCTAATAAGCGAATCGCATTACCACGCTCTAAATGAATATCCACACCAGAATGGCCACCAACCAAACCAGTCAAGCCGATTTCAAACACATCAAAGCCAGCCGCAAGTGGCTCAGTGCCTAATTTACGCCCCAAGCTAATATCCACCCCGCCAGCACAACCAACGTAAACCTCGCCCCACTCTTCAGTATCTAAATTCAGCAGCAAAGAGCCTTGCAACAAGCCCGCTTCCAATGCCCGTGCGCCGGTCATACCGCTTTCTTCATCAATCGTAAGCAGTACTTCAAGTGGGCCATGTGGCAAATTGCTCTCGAGCATGGCCAAGGCTGCCGCGACTCCAATCCCATTATCTGCACCTAAAGTAGTGCCCTCTGCGTACACCCAGCCATTTTCGATGCGGGTGCGAATTGGATCCTTCATAAAATCATGCGCATTTCCAGCGTTTTTTTGCGCCACCATATCCAAGTGGCCTTGCAAAACCACACCTTGCCGATCTTCCATTCCTGATGATGCGGGCTTACGGATAATTAAATTTCCACCACTATCCAACTGTGCCGCCAATCCACGGCCTAACGCCCACGACAAGATATGCTCACGCAAAGCAGATTCGTGCCGCGAAGGACGTGGGAAACGACAAATTGTGTCGAAATGACGCCATAAAGGCAGAGGAGCAAGATCTGTGATTACCATGGCTTAATTCTCAGTCAATGACAAGATACAGCGATTTGCCATCTTAATGGGCAAAAGAAAAAAATGGGCTGTAAATAAAACCCAGCAAATTAATTAGACAAGTTAAATTCTTATAACAAGAAAAAAAATTAATTTAAAAAAGAATAACAAACAACGCAAGTAAAGAAAAAAAAAGAGCCGCTTTATATCGCTGTTATATAGCAAGCCATCAATCTGTCCGATCTAAAGGCGGACGTTTCCATAAAACGACTTGAAAAACAACACATGGCCTTAGCATTCTGCGGCAAAAAAAAGCGCCTCATTGCTTATTTTTATAAAAAAATGGCGGTTTTACTACACAGTAACTAAACAAATAAATCAAAGACCCTAGGGTCTGTTGACGTTTCATTCACGGCTGCGTTTGGCCCCTTTTTGGGGCTGAACAAGGAGAAAATTGCGACATGGTACGAGCACCATGAGCGATTTTTAACTTTCGTTCCGCCCCAAAAAGGGGCTACACCCTCGGGCTATGCCGGAAAATGGCCATTCACGGCGTGAGGCTCCTCGACAATAACCCGTTATTGCCTTCCTCACATGCCTTGTGCCTGGCCGTTTTCCGGCTCAGCGCAATGGCGAATGAAATGTCAACAGAGCCACATCTTAAAACTCAACATCTTTAAATTAACCTTATGACTATTTTTTTATTTTGCTAGCTAACTGCAATGACAATAATCAGTCAATCAAGCATCACTAATAAATTTAGCTTATCCATATAATTATATTTAATCATTGCCGCCGCACTCTCGGCACATAAAGCATTGCTAAAAACAAAAAAACAGTACATTACATTGAAAAAATAGAAGAACTCAGCATTTTTAAGCAGCTTTTAAGCTGGGGCGCATTATATATTAATCATCATTCTTATTAAAAGAAGGGATAACCGTGACAGCGGTTCTTACATGACAAGTGGTATTATCCCGCACCATTGCAAAGAAAAATATCTATGTTATCAAGCCAAGGTTTACTACTCTCGCTCATTGCCTCACTGGTTTTTTCAGTTTTAGGCTGGTTTAGCACCCAGCTTACCCCTCTACACGGCTTAGATATCTTTGCTTGGCGAGTAATTTGGACGATACCAGCCATGCTACTGCTTTTAGCGCTGCTAAAACATGGTCCCAAAATGCGCAGCACCCTGACCCGCTTTAGGCACGAGCCCATTCTATGGCTGGCCCTGCCTGTAAATGCGCTGCTTTTAGCAATTCAGCAATTAATGTTTATGTGGGCACCACTAGAAGGCCGCTTGCAAGAAGTCTCGCTCGGCTACTTTTTATTACCCTTAGTGATGGTGCTGGTCGGCTTTTTTGTTTACAAAGAACGCCCTAATCGCTTGCAATGGCTTGCAGTTTTTCTTGCGCTACTTGGCGTCATGCATGAGCTTTGGCTAACTCGTGCGTTTTCTTGGGTAACGCTCGTCACCGCTTTAGGCTACCCACCCTATTTAATGATACGCAGGGCTTTGCATCTAGACCCATTTAGTGGCTTTTTGCTAGAGACGCTTTTTATCTTACCCGCAGCGATTGCCTTGGTTTATCTGCACCCAGCCGCAACAGCGGCCCTACAAAGCACCCCCATACTTTGGGTGTTACTGCCCTGCCTTGGCATCATGACGGCAACAGCCTTTGTTTGTTATTTAATGGCCAGCAAACTACTCACCATTGGCCTGCTTGGCATTTTGGGTTATGTAGAGCCCGTCATGCTATTTATGATCTCGCTATTTATCCTTGGCGAGCCATTTAGCGCCGCTGGCCTAGGCACTTATATCCCTATTTGGCTTGCCATTATGCTGACCTGCTGGCATAGCGCACAGACCTTACATCGCCAGCGAAAAAAATAAACACCAGTAGAGCCAGCCCTACTGCCCCCTTCCCAGCTCAGCGTGTTTTTTCCCCTTGGGTACTTTGGCGCACGCCGCGATAGCTAGATTCTTTTAAGATCAGCACAGCCTATCCGCCAAGCGAATCCGCAATGAAAACACATCTACTATCCGCCATCCTGTTATTTAATTTGAGCGTCCCAAGTTATGCCGCAGGATGGAAAGAACTGGGTCATACCAGTAGTGGCAACACCATTTCGGTGATGGAGACCCAGTTTCGTAAAGGTGCGATTATTACAACGCGCATCCGTAATGATTTGCACGAGCCTAAGTTAACTGAAAACGGCAGCATCATCCGTATCGAATCTGACCTTCAAATCAATTGCAGCAAAAAAACCGTTTCCCCCATCCGCACCTTCTTATTTGATGAAGAAGGCCAACCTAAGTTGTCAGTTAATTTACGTGGGGGTAAAGAATTTTTAAAGAAAGATGCCGATAGTGCTATGGGATTAGCGATTGAGCAACTCTGCTAGCCGCCAGCCAAAATTAGAGAATTGAAAGACATTGCACACTAAGTAGAAAGTAAATGTTAGAGTCATAAAAGCAATTAGCAGCTATCTATATACCAAAACAATCATTTTTAAAGAACAGATAGCACGGTATTATCTAAAAATCACCCATAGAGAATCTGTCATGCGCCTGATTTCATCGCTCCCCATATTTGCTTTACTCTGGGCGGTTACCGTAGAAGCCAAGCCGCTCACCGTGTGCACTGAAGCCAGCCCAGATGGTTTTGATGTTGTTCAATACAACTCACTGACTACTACTAATGCTTCCGCTGACGTTATATTTAATCGATTAATTGACTACGATGCAGCCTCAGGCAAGCTGGTACCTAGCCTTGCCGAAAAATGGGAAATCAGCCCAGATGGGCTGAGCTATACCTTTACCCTAAGAAAGAATGTCGCTTTTCATAGCACCGATTACTTTAAGCCCAGTCGCCCATTAACTAGTGACGATGTAGTTTTTACGTTTAACCGCATGCTAGATGCTAATCATCCATGGCATAAAACCGCCGTAAATGGCTATCCACACGCGCAGACATTTCAATTACCCAAGCATATCAAAGCCGTTAAAAAAATAGATGCGCAAACAATACGCTTTGAATTAAACGCCCCCGAAGCCACTTTCTCTGCCCTGCTCACGATGGGCTTTACCTCGATTTACTCTGCCGAATACGCCAATCAATTATTAGCCGCAGGAAAAACCACAGATTTCAATAGTAAGCCCATCGGCACTGGCCCATTTATATTAAAGAGCTATCAAAAAGACAGCATTATTCGCTTTGATGCCGCACCAAATTATTTTGGCAATAAAGCTAAAATTGATAGGCTAATTTATGCCATTACTCCTGAAGCCGCCATTCGAGTACAAAAACTAAAAGCGGGCGAATGCCAAATTGCACTATCACCTAAGCCGCAGGATGTATTAGCGGCAAGGACTGATAAAACTCTGCAGGTTATTGATACTCCGGCATTTTCTACCGCCTTTATTGCCTTTAATAGCCAGCACAAGCCATTTGATAATGTAAAAGTGCGCCAAGCACTAAATCACGCTTTTGATAAAAAAGCCTATTTAAAGCAAGTATTTGATGGCACGGCCACTGCGGCCGATGGCCCTTATCCGCCCAATACTTGGAGCTATATCAACGTAGAAGATTACAACTACAACCCTGCCAGAGCCAAGCAATTGCTCGCTGAAGCAGGCTTTCCGAATGGATTTAGTACCACAATATGGATACGCCCTGCAGGCAGTACGCTCAATCCTAACCCACGCGCAGGCGGCGAAATGCTGCAAGCCGATTTAGCTAAAATTGGAATAAAAGCCGAGCTAAAAGTGATTGAATGGGCTGAGCTCATTAAACGTGCTAAATCGGGTGAGCACGACCTCTTATTTATGGGCTGGAGTGGGGATAATGGTGACCCAGATAATTTCTTAACGCCGCAATTTGCCTGCTCATCCGTTGAATCTGGGCTTAATTTTGCCCGCTATTGCGATCCTCAGCTGGATAAACTCATTAGTAATGGTAAAAAAACAACTGATCAAGCAGCAAGAACGAAGCTCTATGAAACTGCGCAAAAAATCATTCATGATCAAGCATTATGGATTCCACTTGCCCATCCTATTGCTGCGGTGCTAACCAAATCCAATGTGAGTGACTATAAAATCAGCCCATTTAGCCGCCAAAATTTTAGTACTGTAATTATTAAATAAAACACACAATCATCAATATGGGTGATTCAATCTCTGCAAAATAGAGTTTTAATCGCCCTTATTTTTTAGATGAAAAGTATGAGCGGTGGGCGCTTAGTCTATAAAGACAAATAGCAGCGATCTAGGGTCTGTTGACGTTTCATTCGCGGCTATGTTGGTTGCAGTTTTGGGGCTGAACAAGGCAAAAGACGTGAGGTGGTACGAGTACCATGAGCGTCTTTTAACGCCGTGCAGCCACAAAAATGTAGCCAACCCGAAGGGCTGGGCCGGAAAACGGCCATTCACTGCGTTATGCTCCTCGGAAATAACTCGTTATTGCATTCGTCACATGCCTTGTGCTTGGCCGTTTTCCGGCTCAGCATAATTGTGAATGAAACGTCAACAGACCCTAGAATGGGGAATAGTTCAATGGCATTACTATTATTTGGCAGTTTGCTGATGGTATTTGGCTTATTAGCGGGCTGCCTCTTACTGATCGCCCCCCTTGGCATTATAGAAATCACGCCTGGAATAGGGCTTTGGCTATTGTTTCCTGCCTTTAGCATAGGCGGCTATATTCTGCTGACGCTAGCGCCCCACTTTGCAAAATTACGCGTACTAACTTTGTTTTTATCTAGCTTATTGCTCTTATTGGCGGCTGCCGCAGCGGCCGAAATAATGCTCTATGCCAGCACGCTGATGCAGCCTACAGGCAGCACGCTGATCTTGTGGTATGTGTTAATGATTGCAGGCGGACTGGGTGTGGTGGCTACGGGGGCTTTCGATATTAAAAAGCTGTTTTCCAAACTACGCCGCCCCAAAGCTGCAGCCCCCTCAACACCTGCCGCTCCACCAATTAGCCAAAAACCCAAGCACTAATCCGCTAACTGTAATGCCGCCAGCTCTTCCTCACTAAACCCCGCCGCCCTTACATCCTTCTAGATTAAACGCCCTGTTTAATTACACTCATCCACGGCTTGTAAGGCGGCCAGCTCTTCCTCGCTAAACCCAGCGGCCCTACGCGCTTCTAAATTAAATGGCCCGCGCTGCTTGGCTGCTTGGTATTGCAAGGCCAACTGCTCGTAAGCTGCAATCGTGTCTAAGCCTCGCTCTTCGCACAGCGCCTTGTACCAGCGATTACCAATCGCTACATGGCCCACTTCATCCCTCAAGATAATATCCAGAATCGCGGCCCCTGCCTTGTCCCCTCTGTGCCTAAGCCGATCACGAATTTGCGGCGTGACATCCAAACCACGCGCTTCCAGAGTTCGGGGGACCAGCGCCAGCCTTGCCAACAAATCATCCTTAGTTCTTTCTGCCATATCCCATAAGCCGTTATGCGCCGTGAAATCGCCATAAGCGTAGCCCAGCGTCAGCAGATGATCTTGCAAGAGCACAAAATGGTAGCTCTCTTCACGGGCCACTTTTAGCCAATCACGGTAAAAGTCTTCTGGCTGGCCTGCAAAGCGCCACAAAATATCGAGAGCCAAATTCATCGCATTAAATTCGATATGCGCCAAGGCATGCACCAAGGCGGCGTGGCCTTCTGGCGTGCTAATTTTGCGGCGCGGCACATCCATAGGTGGCACTAAGAGCGGACGCTCGCTCAAGCCTGGCGTTTGCTCTGTGCTGACAATCAGCTCATCACAAGCAAGTGGGTGCTGATCTTCGATAGCACGCACAAGAGCGACTTTATCTTGATGATTGGCCATTTGCAGCGCGAGCAAGGCTTGATGGCGGATTGATTTCATGGCGGGCAACGATAAGCAAAAGGCGTATTTTGGACAGTAGGGCTAGGCTTGGCAAATAGATCGTCCATGCTTGCCACCTGAAAAAGGTCTGTAGACACAGAGATTAGGAAGAACACAGAGCACACGGAGAAAACCAAGACTATTTTAGGAATGCTCTGATTAAATCGTCATCCCCGACTGTTTTTATCGGGGATCCACTGCAAATACTGGATTCCCACCCGCGCGGGAATGACAAAATTAGTTTTCTCTGTGTTCTTCTTTTCCTCACCGATCTCTGTGTCTACAAGTCTAAGGTTCTTAGACTGAGGTTCTTACCCTTAATGCAATTTAATTCTTGGCTTGCTGACGCGGTCGATACATTCTGCCCATGTGGCCAGCCATGTTTTAAACCAACCATTCACTGCTAACTGGTGCTTTTTGTATAGCGACCAATACATCATCTTGGCAAACTGGCCCTCGATAAATAAGCTACCTCGAGCGATACCGCCCATTAAACTACCTACCGTGCTGTATTCACCCAAGGACACCAGCGAGCCGTAATCCTGATATTTAAACTCTGGCAGGGGTTTGCCCGCCAAATAAAGCGGAATACTTTTCGCCAGCAACATCGCCTGCTGATGCGCAGATTGCGCACGGGGAGGCACCGTGGCCCCTGTATCGCCGAGCGGACAAGCAGCGCAATCGCCCAGCGCAAAAATACTAGGATCGCGCGAGGTTTGTAATGTGCGGCTGACCACCAGCTGATTAAGACGATTGCTCTCTAGCCCTGCAATATCTTTGAGGAAATCTGCAGCTTTAATCCCCGCCGCCCACACCACTAAATCGCTAGGAATAAACTTGCCTGATGCCATTTGAACGCCCGAAGCCGATACATCGACTACCCGCTCATTGGCATGAATTTCTACCGCCATTTTGCGCAGCTCAAGCGCCACTGCGTCAGATAAGCGCTCTGGCAGGGCTGAGAGCAGCCTTGGCGCGGCATCGACAATCACAATTTTTAAATCACGCTCAGGATGGATATTGGCAAAGCCAAAGCTACTCATAATGCGCGTGGCCATATGCAGCTCGGCCGATAGCTCGACCCCTGTGGCTCCACCACCAATAATAGTGACGGTAAAACGCCCTTCACCTGCTTGTTTACGCCTTGCTTGTGCGCGTAAGCAGCTATTGATAAAGCGTTTATTGAAGCGCTCTGCAGCCTCTGGGGTATCGAGCATAATGGCGTGGTTTGCCACACCCGGCGTGCCAAAATCATTGGTCTGGCTGCCCAGCGCCATCACCAAAGCATCGTAAGCAATGGTTTGCTCTGGCACTAGCTCGCTACCATCTTCCTCATCCAGCGTTGGGGCCAGCACCACTTGCTTAGCGTCTCTATCCAGCCCCGTCATGCGGCCTAGGCGAAAATCAAAATGATGCCAGCGGGCCAACGCGATATATTCCAGCTCGTCGGCATGGCTATCTAAAGTGCCTGCTGCCACCTGATGCAAGAGTGGCTTCCAGATATGGGTACGGGCCGCGTCGATCAAGGTGATATGCGCCTTGCCCTTGCGGCCTAGCTTTTCACCCAGCTTTACCGCCAACTCCAAACCTCCCGCCCCGCCCCCTACAATGACAATACGCTGCAATGCAGTCATAGCCATCCACCCCCAATTGATTAACTGCCCTTATTATGCGTGAAGCTGTCATGAAAAGGGCATGTAAAACAACCATTTAAAGGGGCTTGATTACATGGATAGAATACGCTACTTACAAGCGCCCTCTAGCCCTTGCGCCCCCCCTTCCAATCCCTCTCGCGAAAAGGGAGAGGGGGCTGAAAGCAGATACCCGCGAAAAACTGACTATTTCTCTTGGTTTTCTCCGTGTAACTCCGTGTCCTCTGTGCTCTCTGTGGTTCAAGGATGAGTTTGGTTCAAATAACTGAAAACTAAGCCACCAACACCCTAGCCTCACCCTCGGCAAGTTGCCCAATCACAGCCGCCTGTGCAAAGCCTTGTGCCTTAAATAGCGCCATCACTTCATCAACGGTTTCAGCAGAGCAAGCCACGAGCAGGCCGCCGGAGGTTTGCGCGTCGGCCATGATGCGCTGCTGCCAATCTGGCACTTGCTCAGCAAAGTCCACATCTTGCCCAAAGCTGGCTAAATTGCGATCGATCGCACCTGGGCCAATGCCTTGCTGGGCAAAGCCCACGGCGGCGGAGAGTAACGGCAAATCATTTGCAGCCACATTCGCCGTCAGCTTGGCACCACGGCAAACTTCTAGCAGATGGCCAAGCAGGCCAAAGCCCGTTACATCGGTCAGCGCATGCACGCCGGCCAGTTTCGCCAAATCACTACCGACTTTATTGAGCTGCGTGGTGGTATCAATCAGCTGCTTATAGCCTGCATCATCCAGCAAGCCCTTTTTCATGGCCGTGCCCAAGATACCGATCCCTAATGGCTTGCCTAAGATCAGTACATCGCCTGCCTTGGCATCGCTATTTTTTTTAAGCTGCTTAGGATGCACCAGCCCCATTGCCACTAGGCCATAAATAGGCTCTGGTGCGTCGATCGAATGCCCACCCGCAATTGGAATGCCCGCATCGCGACAGACAGCCGCTCCACCCGCCAAGATTTGCTGGATATCTTCGATCGGCAGCAGATTGACCGGCATGCCGACAATCGCCAAAGCCATAATCGGCGTGCCGCCCATGGCGTAAATATCGGAAATCGCATTGGTGGCGGCGATGCGGCCAAAATCAAAGGCGTCATCCACAATCGGCATAAAGAAATCGGTGGTGGCAACCAGTGCTTGCTCGTCATTCAACCAATAAACAGCGGCATCGTCAGCCGTTTCAGTGCCCACTAAAAGCTTGGGAAACAAGGCTGCAGTCGGTAATTTAGACAGCATTTCTGATAAAACAGCGGGGGCGATTTTGCAACCGCAACCGCCACCGTGAGATAAAGACGTTAATTTTGTGCTCATGACATAATCCTGATAAGAAATTTACAGCCCACCGCCGCTCTCTGCCAAATGCAGGCGACTTACTATTTAGATGATTGTTCCACGAACATCGCACCACCGTGAGATAAAGAAGCTCACTATGTGCTCATGACATCATCCTGATTAAATATTTATTGCCCACCATAGCAGCCTGCGTTTGCTTTGACGAGCAGTTCGGCCGTGTGAATTTCTCCACGAACAGCCCTCTCCCGTGGGACAATTACGCCAATCAAGTGCATATAGTGAAATGAAGTGAAAAATTTATTGGCGACCTTAGCAGACCTCTCCACCTTTGATGAGGTGATCGATGTACGCACCCCGCTTGAATTTGCCGATGACCATATTCCAGGCGCAATCAACGCGCCCGTGCTCAGTAATGAAGAACGCGTCATCGTCGGCACGCTCTATAAGCAAGACCCCTTTGCCGCCACTAAATTGGGCGCGGGTTTAGTCGCAAAAAACCTAGGCATTCACCTTGCCACCACTTTTAAAGACAAACCAAAAAACTGGAAGCCGTTGATTTACTGCTGGCGTGGCGGTAAGCGCTCTGGATCGATGACCACTTGGTTTAATCTCATTGGCTGGAAAGCGCGGCAATTACAAGGTGGCTACAAGGCTTATCGTGGTGAGATTTTAGTTAAATTAGAAGCCATCCCCGCCGTATCACGCTTTATTGTTTTGGCCGGCCACACCGGCTGCGGCAAAACACGTTTACTCAATGCATTAGAGCATGCAGGGGCGCAAACGCTGGATTTAGAAGGCCTTGCCAAGCATCGTGGCTCGGTACTCGGTGCCAGCCCTGCCAGCCCACAGCCTTCACAAAAAAGCTTTGATAGCCAGCTCATCCACCAGCTCTCTCAATTTGACCCTAGCCGTCCGGTGTTTGTTGAAGCCGAAAGCAAACGCATCGGCTTGGTGCATCTACCCGCCAGCCTGATGCTCGCCATTCGCGCCGCCGATTGCATCTTGGTGCAAGCCAGCTTCGAAGACCGAATCCGCTTTTTATGCGACGACTACAGCAACCTATTTGACGACCCGCTTAACTTTAAAACTAAATTAAGCCGCCTTGTCGAAATGCACGGTAAAGCGGTCTTGGCAGATTGGAACGCGCTCATTGACCAAGGCAAAAAAGCCGAGCTATTTTCTGAACTCATCAGCAAACACTACGACCCCGCCTACAAACGCAGTAGCCAAAACAATTACCTCAGGCTAGCCGCAGCAAGGCCGCTTGTGATTGATCCATCGAGTGATTTAAGCGAATGCGCAAGGCAATTGATTGTGGATTTGGGAGCGTAAAACGAAAAGGAACTCTGAGAGCTCCTTTTAAGTTATGAAAAACCAACGGAAAATGATTTTTTTGTAGGTTGGGTTACGCGATATATCGCTGAGTGAGGTAAACCTGACACGCAGACCGCTAACCCAAGCTACGAATTCCTCTTGATTTTATAGAGTTCGCTCTCTTAGAACTCCCAATTCACCCCTACAAAATAAACCGCTGTACCGACTGATGCAAATGGGCAGATAAATTTTGCAAATCTTGTGCAGAGCGGGCGCTTAGCTGAATTTCTCGCGCTTCTACTTCTGCGCTTTGGGCGATTTGCTCCACTGCCTTGGCAATTTCTGTGGTGGCCATGCTCTGCTCACGAATGGCGCTGCTGATGCTATCGACCACACTGCGTACCTGCTCTGCCCCAATACGAATATCTTCAATAGCGGTTCCTGCCTCATTAGCCAGCAGCACGCTGGCATTCGCTTGCTGCACGCCATTTTCCATTTGCACAATGGCTTCGCGAGTGCCTGTTTGAATCTGCCCAACCATCGCAGCAATTTCCACAGTGGATTGACTGGTGCGCTCAGCTAATTTACGCACTTCATCGGCCACCACGGCAAAGCCACGGCCCTGCTCGCCTGCTCTTGCCGCTTCAATTGCGGCATTGAGCGCCAGCAGATTCGTTTGATCGGCAATATCCTTAATCGTACTAACAATCGAGGTAATCTTGTCGGACTGGCGGCCCAGCTCCTCAATTCTCACCGCCGATCCTTTCACCAGATCTGCAATTTTGTGCACCTCGGATGTAGCGCGATGAATCACCACCGCACCTCTGCCCGACCTCTCTCTGGCTGATTCGGCCAAGCCACGGGCATCATTAGTGTTCGCAGTCACATGATCAATCGACACCGACATTTCCTCTACCGATGCCGCCATCGACGACGCCGATTCGCTCTGCTCATTGGAGCGACGGGCCACCTCGGCCGATCGATCACTCAAGCTGCTCGCCGCCGTACTCATTTGCCCAGCACCGCTAATGACCTCACCAATCATCGCGCGTAAAGTCTGCTGCATATCTCGCAGGCTAGCCATCAAGCTGTCTTTATCATCTGCCTTACAGACCACGTTTTGATCAAGATGGCCACTCGCCACACTTCTGGCTAATTCAACGGCTTCCTGCGGCTCACAGCCCAGTAGCTTAAATAAGGAGCGCCCCAGCAGGATCAGCGTGAACGCCACCAGCGCCATCATCAATATGCCTAATGGCAAGAGCACATATAAAACCCTGCGAAACTTTTCATTCACATCATCAATATAAATACCCGTGCCGATCACCCAGCCCCAAGGGGCGAAGCCTTGCACATAAGAAATTTTATCGACTGGCTCGGTGCTGCCAAGCTTACTCCACTGATAGCTGACAAACCCCGCGCCAGCACTTTTAACCACCTGCACCATTTCCACAAACAGCGCTTTGCCATTCGGATCTTTCAGCAGCGATAAATCCTTGCCCTCCAGCTCTGGCTTCATGGAGTGCATCAGCATTTTTGGACCAAGATCATTCACCCAGAAATACTCTTTTTGATCGTAACGAATTGCTCTTAAAGCCTGTAATGCCGCAGCTTGAGCTGCGGGCGGATCCATTTTTCCATCGCGGCTCAGCTGCTCAAAATGCGCCACCACCGTTTGCGCTGCCTCGGCTAAGTTGCGAACCTTATCTTTTCGGCCACTCAGCATCTCATCCTTAAAATGAAATAGCATTAAACTGCCCATCATCATAAACGCCAGCAAGGTAATTCCTGCAACCATAACCAATCGACTACGTAATGTCATTCCAGCTTGCCCCTTCATGGTCTTTTCCAGTGTTTATTATTAAATACTTATTAACTGAATTATGCCTATGTAAGGATTTTACCATCTAGCCTTTCGATTATTTGTTGTAAATCCACGACTACGTGCAAGCCCGCACGCAAAGGAGTTCGCAAAAATCATCGACTTTGTTCTGTTAAATCAGTAGCTACTTCTCTAGAAGATCCATACTTGAGGCAGCTAAGGTGAGAAGCATCGACGATGCGAAGTGACTTTAACTGGCTTTCCGACACGATTTACTCCAACGTTACAAACGCAAGGCCAAGCTGGTTGGCCTTAATAAACATATCGAACTGTGCAAGATCCTTACTAAACTCTCCCTCTGTCATTTGAAAGATCTGAGCCCGAGTATCAAGAAGAAAGTCCTCAGTTCTAATCCAAGATTGAATAAGTTCCAGCCTTGTCATGTAGTTCCTAATATTCAAAAAAAATCTGCCTTCTTTTGTTTAACATAAGCCTATTGGTAACTAACTCGCAGTCTATGTGTTCAAGCCTGCAAGCCACCATCGACCACAAGGCTATGCCCCACCACATAAGACGATGCGGCAGAGCTTAGCCAAAGAATGGCATTAGCAATTTCTTCCGCTTGGGCAAGCCTACCAATGGGGATGGCTTGTGCTAGCTGCGCCTGATGCTCAAGCAATTGATCCTCGCTAAGATGCGCCGTGCGGCGCTCGCGGCGTGGTGTTTCAGTGGCCCCAGGGCAGACGGCGTTAATCCTGATACCTCGCCCGATATACTCCTTAGCCGTAGAGCGAGTCAGCCCAATCACCGCGTGCTTTGCCGCGCTATATATCGCAGCAGTTGGCACACCCGATAAGCCATTCACGGATGACACATTCACAATCGTGCCTCCCCCCAAGCGAAGCATCGCTTCAATTTGATACTTCATGCAGTTAAAGACGCCTAAAACATCCGTCGATACCGTCTTGCTTGCATCTTCAAAAGACATTTCATGCGTCGGGATCGGGCGCGTATCGCATGCCGCGCTATTAACTGCCGCATCCAGCTGACCGAAATGCTCAATCGTAAAGCTGACTAAAGCGGCAACGGACAATGGATCTATCACATCGCAAGCATGAAAAACGGCATCACCTAAGGCGCGAAGTTGCGATTCAGCCGCCGCCCCTTGCTCGGCATTACGCGCGGCCACCACCACCTTTGCGCCACTCGCAACAAACGCCTTTGCGGCAGCCAAACCAATTCCCGTGGTTCCACCCGTAATGAGCACCACTTTACCGTGAAGATTTTGCATGAGATCGCACAATGACATTGAGATAGTTAGATTATATAAGCTATAGCTAGGTTACAGATGTTACAAAATAGTATATTTACCAAATAGCACAGCCTTTATTACTATATATTGCTCGTTTAAACGCGCAACAAAGATCTGAATAATATATCGCTATATAGTCCATCAATATGCAATATTCATTACCAACAAAGGCACTTATTCATGCGTAAAAAAATAATAAACTCAATAAAAATCATGACACTACTAGCTTGCATTAGCCCATTAAGCCATGCAGCAGAAAATATAGATCGAAGTTATATTCAAAAAATAGTTAGCACCGCAATCGCCCCTATGCAAAAAGAATTCAATATCCCCGGAATGGCGGTTGCAGTGAGTATTGATGGAAAAAATTATTTTTATAATTACGGAGTAGCATCAAAAGAGGACAAGCAAGCCATTAGCCAAGACACGCTGTTTGAAATAGGCTCAATTAGTAAAACCTTTACCGCCACACTGGCATCAACTGCCCAAATCAATGGCCAGCTTTCTTTTAATGATAGCGTCAGCCAGCATCTGCCTTTTTTACGCGGCAGCGCCTTTGATAAGGTCAGCCTGCTTAATCTAGCCACGCACACTGCCGGAGGCTTGCCACTGCAAGTACCTGACGAGATTAAAAATAACGATCAATTAATGGCCTATTTTAAAAACTGGCAGCCTGAATATGCAGCAGGTACATATCGCGTTTATTCCAACCCAAGCATAGGCCTGCTGGGATTAATTACCGCAAAAAGTATGAATACTTCTTTTGAAGAAGCGATAAAAGAAAATATATTTTCTAAATTAAAAATGACAAACAGCTATATCAATGTACCTGCGGCACAAATGAAAAATTACGCTCAGGGCTACAATAAAAAAGATGAACCCGTCAGAGTCAACCCTGGCGTTTTGGATTCAGAAGCCTATGGGATCAAATCCAGCTCAGCAGATATGTTGAAATTTATTAATGCAAATATGCAGGTTGGAAAAATTGATCATAAAGTTCAGCAAGCACTAATTAATACTCA
This sequence comes from Iodobacter fluviatilis, assembly GCF_004194535.1. Taxonomy (NCBI): domain Bacteria; kingdom Pseudomonadati; phylum Pseudomonadota; class Betaproteobacteria; order Neisseriales; family Chitinibacteraceae; genus Iodobacter; species Iodobacter fluviatilis. Next base: position 799,056 of record NZ_CP025781.1, read on the forward strand.
CAGCGGTTATTTTAGCTCCGGTGCAATCACGCAAGACTTAATCTGGGAGCAATATGCTTACCCGGTTAAATTAGATACATTATTGGCGGGCAATAGCCAAACTATGTCCTTTCAAGCCAATGCCGCAGCTCCCATTACCCCAGCATTAGCGCCGCAAGATAAGGTATGGATTAATAAAACCGGCGGCACTGGCGGCTTTTCAGCTTATGTGGCTTTTATTCCAGCCAAGAAAATGGGAATTGTGATTCTGGCGAATAAAAGCTATCCGATTCCACCACGGGTGACGGCGGCTTATCAAATATTAAATAAATTGGATCAGCAGGCTAAATATAAAAACTGATCACAGCATCGAGTTAGGCGTTTTCATGAGGCCTACCGGTCGCAACCCGTAAAAATACGCGGGTTGCGATTTCAGTAGGGATAAGGTCGCCATAGCCTTCAGCATAAAAGCTGGAGTGCACTCCAGCGCAAGCGAAAATGAGCAGCCCTATATGTTAGGCAGGAAACCGTGGCCCTTGCAGGGCAAGCGTGCCGCTGCGTCCTTCTAGCTCACCCATTTCTACACTGTGATAAGGCAGGCTGGTGGTATCTAGCGCATTAAATAGCTCTAAGGTCGAGACGAGCTTATAGCCTTGGTCCTGCCAGCCTTGCAGCAGACGCTCAAAAGTAGGCAGTAATTTCATGCCTTCCAGCTCAGCATGCAGGGTGTAAACGTGGCCGAACTCTGGCTCGGCGGCAGTGAGTTTGAGTAGATGTTCGTGCACATTATCTGGGGTTAAATCGCCCACGCCAATCAGCTCATCCAAAGTTGGCAAGGTGGTGGGCAGCTGCACGCAGCGCACTGGCTCACCCTTTACAACCGGCCAGAATGGATGGGTGCCGCGTGTGTCTGAAGCGTAAGTTAAAGCCATGCGCTGCTGATGGCGATAGGCTTCTGGGTTCATTTGCCAGCCAGCTGCGCCGTGCGTTTTAGCGGGCGTGCCGAATACTTCGGCAAAGCGATCAGCGGCCAGATCAATCTGCTCGCGCGTCCATGCTGCGGATTCACCCGCCACATAGTCTTGCCATTTAATATGATCCCAAGTGTGAATACCGACTTCAAAACCACCGGCTGCCACGCTGCGTAAGATATCAGCGCAGCGGCGGCCAATATCCGGCCCTGGTAAGAGCGTGCCGTAGAGCAGGGTTTGAATGCCGTAGTGCTCTACTACCGAGGTGCGCGATACTTTTTTCATAAAGCCGGGGCGGAAAACCCGTTTAATGGCGCGGCCGGTGTGATCTGGCCCTAGGCTAAATAAGAAGGTGGCATCAGCCCCCAAGCGTTGTAGCAATTCAACAAGGCGGGGCACGCCTTCACGGGTGCCGCGATAGGTATCGACATCAATTTTTAAGGCGAGAAGTTTCATTTAGCGATTATTTTTTAATGAGTTTGGGAAGAGGAGGCAGCGGCATGTTGCTGCCTTTTGAACATTTCTTGTTGCATCGCCATAAACTGCTGACGAATTTGGCTGCGCATAGTGTCCAGTGCAAAACTAGCTAGCACATTCGATTCGGGCTGCCATTCTGCGTGATAGCTTATCACGGTCTGAGCGGCGCTTACTTTAAGCTGTGCAATACTCATATAGGCATCACGGCCACCCACTGACGTGGCCCTGATCTCGCTATAAGGCTTTAAATCGATATCGCGCATCGATTCGTAATCATAATTAAACAAGCTTAAAGGCACACTAATGACCTGTGCCACACGCAGATGATCGCCATTTTGGCTAAGGATGTGGCTACTTTGTAGCTGCGGCAAAAACTGCGGCATGTGTTCAAAATCCACCATCACCTGCCAAGCCTGCTCTTTACTTACTGCCACGCTGAATTGAGCATCAATTTTTACTAAATCTGCATCTTTATGTGCATCCACCTTTACCTCACTGGCGGCAGAAAAAGCAAAATATAGTAAGGTAATCAAGGAAAATTTCATCGAATCACCTTTAAAATAAACAAGCCTAGCTCGTAAGCCGCGCCCTGCTCAATCTGGTGGCAGCGCACCACCTTTACCCGCACGGCCAGCGGCTCTCTTGGCCCAGCACCGTCTAAGGGAGGCATCACAAATAGATCAAATTTTTCATCAGGGCGAGGCACATAGTTGGTCTCTACCGTGAGTCCAGTGACGCTTAAATCGGTGCAATGGCCGTAATACGCAGGCCCAAAATCTAGAGGCCGAATTTTGACTTTGCACTTAACGGGAATGCGCAGAGCATCGCGCTGATTGTGATCACTCATACCGGCTTTCATGCAGAAAATCCTGTTGAATGGCGATCGAAAAAAATTATTTTTCAGCTAAACTACACAGTTAAGCATTTATCATAATTTTAGATCGAGAACACACCAAAGAGGAAACATCATGTCAGATATTTCTGGAGTAAAATCCTACGTGGTAAGCATGAGCCAAGCTCTGAAACAAACCTCAACGCAAACCACGCAACAATTAGAACAAATTGCCAATAGAATCTCTAAAAAAACTGAAGCCGCCACGGATGTTGGCTTAGCCAGCGTTCAACGCTCCAATTCTATGAACGAAGTGCTAGGCGAGTATCGCAATAAAATTGATACTTTTGCTTAAAAAAGCAGATGGGCTAATGATCGCTAGCCGTGCAATACGAGCCAATTATCGATTAACACGAAACTCTTTAGCATTATAAAAAAGCGCACTCCGATCAACATCGTGTGCGCTTTTTTGACTCTCTAAACATCCCTAGTTACACGTAGCACTTCTTCCAGCGTTGTTTCACCCTCTAAAACGCGGCGAACACCGTACTGGCGCAGGCTCAACATGCCTTGGCTGCTAGCGTAAAGCTTCATCGCCTGCTCGGTGGCTCGCTCATGCATCATGCTGCGTAGCGTTTCATCTATCACCAGTAATTCATACAGGCCACTGCGGCCACGATAGCCACTTTGCTTACATTCAGAACAGCCCACTGCACGATACACCGGTTTAGCCACGCCTAATTGCTCAGTCATCAGCGCATCAGGTGTTTGTAGCTGACGACAAGCTGGGCAAAGGCGACGAGCTAGGCGCTGTGCCAGTACGCCTAATAAAGACGATGCCAGTAAGAATGGCTCGATCCCCATGTCCACCAAACGTGTGACCGCACTGGCTGCGTCATTGGTGTGCAAGGTGGCCAGCACCAAGTGACCAGTTAAGGAGGCTTGCACGGCAATTTGCGCTGTTTCTAAATCACGAATTTCGCCGATCATCACCACGTCTGGGTCTTGGCGCAGGATCGCCCGCAGTGCACGGGAAAAAGTCATATCAATCCGCGTGCTGACTTGGGTTTGCCCTACGCCATCCAGATCGTATTCGATTGGATCTTCAACCGTCATAATATTGCTGGAGCTCGCATCCATGCCGCTCATAGCAGCGTAAAGCGTGGTGGTTTTTCCTGAGCCGGTTGGGCCAGTCACCAAAATAATGCCGTGCGGCTGCGCCAGTAATGATTGTAAAGTGGCCAGCGTATCAGCCGCCATCCCTAGCTTTGCCAAATTCAAGCGCCCTGCCGATTTATCCAAGAGCCGCAACACCACCCTCTCGCCGTGGCCGGTAGGCAGGGTTGAAACCCGCACATCGACAGGCCGACCCGCAATCCTTAGGGTAATCCGTCCATCCTGCGGCAGGCGTTTTTCGGCAATATCGAGGCCCGCCATGACCTTAATCCGCGATACCAACGCCGCGTGCAAGGCGCGTTTAGGCTCGATCACATCGGCTAAGCGGCCATCAATGCGAAAACGCACCACCGAGCGCGTTTCGAATGGCTCGATATGCACATCAGAGGCGTTTTCTCGCAGTGCTTCGGTGAGCAAGGCGTTAATCAGGCGAATAATCGGCGCGTCGTCTTCGGTTTCGAGCAGGTCTTCGATTTCGGGTAATTCTTGGGCGAGGCGCGACAGGTCGAGGTTTTCTTCCAGATCATCCACCACCATCGCCGCGCCGCTGCCTTGACCGAATAATTGGGACAACTGCGCTTCAAACTCCGCCGCATCCACCACCGAAATATTCAGCGGCTTAGCAGCTACGCGGCGTAATTCGTTGAGAGCTGAAAAATCACCGCCTTTGCGAAACAACACCGTCACCGAATCGGCCTCATGGTGAGCATCCACCACGCCGCGATCACGGGCAAAATGATACGGAACTAAACGGCTCATGGCTTAACAGCCGGATCGGACGGGGTAAGCGGCGTGGCTTTGCGCGCATCGATCACTTCAGGCAAGACCACAGCAGGCATCTCTGGCAAGAGCGCACTCGATGGGCGCTCGAAGCGACTCTGCTCCGCACGTAAATACTGATAGCGATCAGAAGATAAATTACGCGTTGCATCCGCATCCCTCAGTACCACTGGGCGTAGGAACACCATCAGATTTACTTTCTCTGATTTACGATTTTCGTAGCGGAACAATGCGCCAAGGTAGGGAATATCGCCAAGCAAAGGCACTTGATTGCGCGTAAACGTGACCCTGTCTTCAATTAAGCCGCCAAGCACAATAATCTGGCCATCATCGACCAAGACTTTAGAATCAATCGAGCGTGTTTTAGTCGCCAAGCCCGCACCCTCGGTCAATACCGATTTATCGATGCTGGAGACTTCCTGATACACCGTCAGCGTAATACTGCCGCCTTCTGATACTTGCGGGCGAACGCGCAGCTTAATACCCACATCTTTACGCTCAATCGAAACATAAGGATTGGCATTCGCACCTGATGATGCCTGAGTACCGGTAATGATCGGAATATTTTGCCCGACCATAATCTTGGCTTCTTCATTATCTAAGGTCATTAAATTAGGTGTGGAAAGCACATTGCCATCACCACTATCTTGCAGGGCCGAGGCCAGTACACCCAGTGTAGGCATGCGGCCATTCACTGGATTACCATTTAAAATACCGAGGCTTAAACCACCAGGAATCACCGATGGATCTTTAGTCGCAATTCCTGCAAGCAAGGAGCCTAGGCCATTTAACGACGAAGCACCTACCCCTGAGACATTCTCGTTACCGCCAGCTAGCAACCATTGCACCCCAAAAGCCCCCGCCTTAGAGACGTTTACTTCGGCAATCATCGCTTCTACATAAACCTGAGCGCGGCGTACATCCAGCTTATCGATCACCGAACGCAAGTTGTTATAGATATTATCTGGCGCGGTAATCACCAAGGAGTTGGTCATATTATCGGCTTGAATCATCACGTTCACGCCGCCTACTTGCACATTAGCAGCGGCAGAAGTCGGCGAAGCAGGCGCACTGGCAGGCATCGCCCCCCCTGAGCTAGCGGACATGCTGCTAGAGGGCGCGGCAGCAGATGGGCCAGAATCTTGGCCGGTCATAATCCCTTTCAGGGTATTAGCCAGCTTGGCCGCTTCGGCATTTTTTAAATACACCACATGGATATTGCCGCCGGACGAGCCTTGGCTATCCATGGTTGCCGCCAGCTTTTTGATTTGCTGAGCATGCAAAATGTTTTCGCTACGCACCATCAAGCTGTTGCTGCGTAAATCCGGCACCACAATACTGCGCTTTACACCTTCCGCCGCTGGCATGCTCTGGTTGACGCCCTGCACCATGATTTCTGGCATTAAACGCGCCAAGTTTTGTGCCACATCCACTGCCGAAGCGTATTTCAGTGAGACTGAAAAAATATCTGAGCTGGCAGGCTGATCAATCCGCTCAATAATCTGATTTAAGCGGCGAATATTATCCGCATAATCTGTAATCACCAGCGTATTGCCCGCCGGATAAGCCGAAATCGTATTATTTGGGCTGATCAAAGGGCGCAGAATCGGCACCATTTGCACCGCAGATTCATATCTTAGCGGGTAAACCTGCGTCACCATGCTGTCACCAGACAACTTCATGCCGCGATTACCGGTGCTACTGTAATGTTGCTTGGCATCGGCCTCTGGCAGCACCTTCACCACCCCACTTGACTCCACCGCAGTAAAACCTTGCTGGCGCAAAGCCGATAATAAAATCGGAAAAACCATTTCTTTGCTGACTGCTTGGCTAGACACAATATTCAAAGTGCCTTTTACCCGTGGATCAATGACAAAGTTTTTACCTGAAATCAAACCAATCGCTTTAATCGTGGATTCAATATCAGCATTAACAAAATTAAGCGTGACTTTATCATCGGCAGCAATCGTTAACTGGGATGCTAAAAGGCAGGCAAGTAAGAAGGGGCGCAGAATCATGGGTTTAACAACTCAAGGCTGAATAAGATATTGCAAATTGACCGAGCTGCCGTTGCGAAGCACAACGAGCAACACTTGGGGCTGCTGACTAAAAACAGTGTAAATCAGAGAAACATCGGCGACTTGAGCCAAAGCTTGGCCATTAATCGTTTTAATCACATCGCCGTTTTGTAATTGCAACAACCTAGAAAACGGCTGTGCAGCAATATTATCAATTTGGATCCCGCCTTCGCGGTAAGTAGACAGGCCTTTGGCCCAATCCGCCACATTAGCGCCTTGCATCGCTCCCGCTAATTGCCCGCGCGACAGCGTGGCTTGAGCCGCCACAGCCGCAGCAGGCAGATTACTTGTAGAAACGGCAGGGAGTAAAGCAACGCTAGCAAGCACAGGCAAGCTGTTATACCCCTCAAGCATCAAGGTTTGTCGGCGGCCGTTATCATCCAACACCACATGGTCAGCAGCAATTTCAATCAGTTTGATATTACCCTGCAGGGTTTGCCCAACTTGCGCAGCCACGGCGCTGGCCTCTAACCCAGTAAAAATCGCCGCCCCATAGCCTTTTTGCCCTGCAATAACGGCTAAAAGCTGCGCTTGTAGCGTTGAAACGATAGTGGCTTGGCTAGTATCACTGCCAAACCAATCTTGCGCAGCAGAAAAATCCTGCGCACGCTGAGCAGATATTTCCAAAGGAAGAATCAAGCGTAAAGCTCGAGGGCTAGGCTCAAAAACACGCCAAAATAGTCCAGCCAAGAGCCATAACAATACGCAAAGTAAGACTGGCTGTACTTTTGTTATAAGAGTAGTGAGATGAGACAGTCTGAAAGCTTTCACGAAGACAAGGCACTTTGCACAAATGGGAAGCTTATTTATACCTCAAAGCCCCCTAACTGACTACCGCATAGATATTTCAATCAAAAGGTGTTGACACGTTTTTTAGGCCGTGATCTAATGCGCACCTCTTTCGAGACAGGGTAAGTAGCTCAGTAAGCAGGGCCGCTATTCGGTAGCTAAAGATTTGTTGTGAAGCGGGTGATTAGCTCAGTTGGTAGAGCGTCTGCCTTACACGCAGAATGTCGGCGGTTCGACCCCGTCATCACCCACCACTTAGTCGAATAAGTGTGTAGTAAAATTAGTTATGCAACTGAGGAGTGGTAGTTCAGTTGGTTAGAATACCGGCCTGTCACGCCGGGGGTCGCGGGTTCGAGTCCCGTCCGCTCCGCCAACTCATAACTGGTTTGTTTTAAATGTTTAACCGAAGGGTGATTAGCTCAGTTGCTAGAGCGTTTCCTTGTACGTTTGATCTCTTGTTCAGCGTACTAAAGCTTCACAGATGGGTGATTAGCTCAGTTGGTAGAGCGTCTGCCTTACACGCAGAATGTCGGCGGTTCGACCCCGTCATCACCCACCACTTAGTCGAATAAGTGTGTAGTAAGATTAGTTATGCAACTGAGGAGTGGTAGTTCAGTTGGTTAGAATACCGGCCTGTCACGCCGGGGGTCGCGGGTTCGAGTCCCGTCCGCTCCGCCAACTCATAACTGGTTTGTTTTGAAATTTTTACAGATGGGTGATTAGCTCAGTTGGTAGAGCGTCTGCCTTACACGCAGAATGTCGGCGGTTCGACCCCGTCATCACCCACCACTTAGTCGAATAAGTGTGTAGTAAGATTAGTTATGCAACTGAGGAGTGGTAGTTCAGTTGGTTAGAATACCGGCCTGTCACGCCGGGGGTCGCGGGTTCGAGTCCCGTCCGCTCCGCCAACTCATAACTGGTTTGTTTTAAATGTTTCACCGAAGGGTGATTAGCTCAGTTGCTAGAGTTGTCTCCTTGTACGTTTGGTCTCTTGTTAAGCGTACTAAAGTTTTACAGATGGGTGATTAGCTCAGTTGGTAGAGCGTCTGCCTTACACGCAGAATGTCGGCGGTTCGACCCCGTCATCACCCACCACCCCTCCTGCTTTATTTCAATCCTCTGTATCAAAAATCCAAAAAACGTTCTGCAACGTCGACTAAATCCCCATACCACTCATCTATTTGTTGTTGCACAACCACTATTTTTTTGTTTTTTCGGCTTCAGGCATCGCAAAGAAGAGATGCAACCGCTAAACTGGCAGCCTCTTAGCAAGGTGGTCACCATATATGAACTCTCCCCTTGCCATGGCCTCGCGCATATCAACACGCATGATTTCTCTTGCACTTGCTGCAGGCGCAGTGGCTTTGCTCTTATTGATCTTAGCTGAACAGCTAAGCCCAGCCGCCTATCTGCTTAACGCATGGATCGCTGCTTGCGCGATTGCCCTTGCCTTACGCAAAAGGCATAAAGCCACTCCTAATAATCCAAATACAGAAACCGGCGCGCTAGACGATGTTGCCTATTGTTTGCCCGATCTGATCTGGAAGATTAACTTTGCCAGCCGCAGCGTCTGCCCATTAAATAACGTTTTTGCCGATATTCATCCTTTGGCTACGGAAGAAAACAAAAAAATATCCGTACTCTTTCCGGCACGCATCTCACGTCAGTATCTAGAAGCCCTGATTTCTGTACAAAGCACGCAGTGCACCCAGGCATTTGAATATCAATTAAGTGGCAGCGATCAAGTTAAACGTTATTTTGAAGCACGCTTACTGCCACAATCATCCCGTGAATGCTTGGCGATGATTCGTGACATCACTCATGTGAAAGACACCGAGCAAGCACTACTAAATCAGCAATTGTTTGTGCATCAAATTATTGACTCCAGCCCTAATTTAATTTTTGTGCGAGATAAGCATGGCCGCTTCTTATTAGTAAACCGCGCTACCCAAACACAGTTGGGGCATGAATTATTAGTGCAATCGCATATGGGTTTAGTGGACTCGCCACAGCCATTTACAATGGGCGATCAAGACGTGCTAGAAAATGGCGAAACCATACGCCATCTTGATTCATGGGTTATGCCAGATAATCAATTGCATTGGTTTGATATTACCAAGCTACCTATTGTGCGAGACGAAAACACTTATATTTTATCCATTGCGATGGATATTTCTCACCTAAAAAGCACCGAAGCTGCGATGGAGCATTTCCAACGTTTAGTCCGTGATGTAGCAGATGCCCTACCTGTACGCTTTTTCTTGATCGAAAAAGGCTTAATTACTTTTGCAAACAAGGGTGCAGAAGAATTATTTAATCAAAGCACTCTCACAGGTAAAACACTAGATAGTTTGATTGATGCAAGTGCAGACCCTAGCAGCTACCAAATCATTAATATCGCCAGTAGCTCTAATCAGCTGCTTATCTTTAAATAAGCAACGCTGTCTTACTGACGGATGTTGCGCAGCAGCAGTGCCTTCGACACCTGTCGATATGATATAAGTCTCCCCAAACACTAAAGCCTCTAAGCTGAGTAACATCAGTTACTGCTCATTTGCAGCATGAAACGTCCCCAATTGGGGCAGAACTCATCATATCCACCGCGCCAGTCACTTCTTATGCCGCCGTTTTACCATGACATTAATTAATTTTAAGCCTATCGGCAAAAACAGCAGGCAGTAGTGCCGCTCTAGCCATGATTCCAGCCTGCATTACTAAAGCACTGGCAATCCCTGCTCATAGCCCAACTGGCACAATTAATGATGTACAACACATCGTTATCTTGATGCAGGAAAATCGCAGCTTTGATCATTATTTTGGCAGCCTGCATGGCGTTCGCGGCTTTGGCGATAAACTAGCGATTCCTATTCAAGGCAATCAATTAGTCTGGAATCAAAAAGATGCCAACGCTAAGATTATTCCGCCCTATCATTTAAACACTCAGCTCACTAGCGCTCAGCGCGTCCCCAGCTCCCCACATACCATGCCCGATGCGCACTCAGCATGGGCGGGTGGAAAAATGAGTGAATGGCCTAAATATAAAACGCAATTTTCAATGGGCTATTACCGCCAATATCAAGGCCGCTATGACTTATGGGTACTAGGGCCAAATGGCTTCCATCGGCATTTTCAGGGACATGCGCATTCAGAATGTAAGGTAGAAACGCATATTCATTACGCAGCGGCAAGCGGTGAAATTTATTTACAATTACAAAATACGGGCAAAAAGGAAGCGAGCTTAACGATTCACGCCAATGACTATCGTAACGATGGGCCTTGGCAACTGAAAATTGCGGCTGGTCAAACGGTAGTACATGAATGGAGCTTATTTGAGAGCTATCATTGGTACGACTTTAGCGTAAGCGATAACCATGGTTTTGTACGGCGCTTTACTGGCCGAGTAGAAACTGGCCAAGATTCAATTAGCGACCCAAGTAATGCTGGAACAACGACCAAACCAAGAAAAAAATTCAGTCGCTAATCTTAGGTTGTAAGCACCTTAAAAAACATCGCCCCACCCCCAGTAAAATATCTAGCAGCCTGTCGGACTTAAGACTGATCTACTACGGGAAAGCCGGATTTGGCCATATTTCACGCATTTTCTCGTTGAATAGCCAGCTATTCGCCTCAAAAACCCGCGAAATCTGTCTCAAACCGGTCTTCCCCTCGCTACGATCGCTTAAGTCCGACAGGCTGCTAGGCTGCTAGGCTAAAGCCTAACAATCCTTTACACACAGCTGATTGGTATTGATTTAGCATTAGCCATCTATTTACACAGGGCTTAAGCCATGTCATCACTTCGACGGTTATTTCAATACGCGGGGGTTTATCGCCGTGATGCTTATTTAGCGAGTTTATTCTCGATTATTAATAAGTTTTTTGACATCCTTCCTGAGGTATTGATTGGCGTTGCCGTAGACGTGGTAGTCAACCGCGAGGCCTCTTTTTTAGCCAAACTAGGGGTTAGCGATAGCTTTCACCAATTACTCTACCTTGGCGTTATTACCGCGCTAGTGTGGGGCGGTGAATCTTTATTTGAATATCTATACCAAATCCGTTGGCGCAATCTTGCCCAAAATTTACAGCATGACCTACGTTTAGACGCCTATCGCCATGTGCAAAAGCTGCCATTGTCTTACTTTGAAAACAAAAGTACTGGCAAGCTGATGGCGATTTTAAATGACGATATCAATCAAATGGAGCGCTTTTTAAATGGCGGGGCGAATAGCATTATTCAGGTGCTTTGCTCCACGGTGATGGTAAGTGCGGTGTTTTTTTATATTGCGCCGCAGCTCGCCCTCATCGCCCTTGCCCCTGTGCCACTGATTTTACTTGGCACATTTTGGTTCCAACACCGCATTGCCCCCCGCTACGCCACGGTGCGTGAAGCCGCTGGGGTGATTTCTGGCAGGCTCAATAATAATTTACTTGGCGTTGCCACCATTAAAGCCTTTACTGCCGAAGACTTTGAAGCCCGCCATATCGCAGACGCCAGCCATCATTATCGGCAAAGCAACCGCAGCGCCATTCAACTCTCTGCTGCGATTATTCCCATAATCCGCATGGCGATTTTATCCGGCTTTGTGGTCACGCTGGTTTACGGTGGTTATTTAGCACTGAACGGCAAAATTGGCGTAGGTAGCTATTCAGTATTGGTGTTTCTGACTCAGCGCCTGCTCTGGCCACTGACTGGCCTTGCGGATATCGCCGATCTTTATCAACGCTCCATGACCGCCATTGAGCGGGTATTGGATCTGCTCGATACCCCTATACATATCCATTATGAAGGCCAGCCATTAGGACAGATCAAGGGCGCGCTCAGCTTTGAACACGTCAGCTTTAGCTATGGCGAGCAGCCCATTCTAAAAGATATCTCCCTGCATATTGCCGCTGGGCAAACCGTGGCTTTTGTTGGCGCAACAGGCTCGGGCAAGAGCACACTACTCAAGCTATTACTGCGCTTTTATGAAAGCCAGCAAGGCAGTATTAAGATTGATGGCATTGAAAGCAAAGCTATCGCCCTACTGGATTTACGCCGCGCTATTGGCTATGTAGGTCAAGATGTGTTTTTAAGCGATGCCAGCATTGCTCAAAACATTGCCTACGGCCAGCAAGCGGCGGATATCACCGCCGTGATGGCTGCAGCGCGTGCCGCCGAAGCACATGAATTTATCGAGCGTTTACCCCAAGGCTACGACACGCAAATTGGCGAGCGCGGGCAAAAATTATCGGGTGGGCAACGCCAACGCCTCGCTTTGGCACGCGCCATTTACAAAAATCCTAAGATTTTAGTACTGGATGAAGCCACCAGCGCGGTTGATAACGAAACTGAAGCCGCCATTCAAAAATCCTTAGATCAAATCGCCAAAGGCCGCACCACCTTAGTCGTTGCCCACCGCCTATCTACCGTGCGCAATGCCCATTGTATTTATGTAATGGAGCAAGGCGAAATTGTTGAAGCAGGCACGCACGAGGGATTGCTGGCGCAAGAAGGCAATTACGCCGCGCTATGGCGCTTGCAAACAGGACTAAGGGAAAATAACGTAGAGTTGGTTTAACCCATCCAATGGACGATATGGCAACGTAAACGCTGCGTTGAGGCGCTTTCACCCACGCTGGTGAATGCTGCATTTAATAGCCAAGGTGGAGAGGTGGGGCTTAATGCAGTACCCTTTCCCACTATTTAAGCGAGCTAGCAGCCTGCTTTGATACTTCGATCACTGAAGATAACAAAAATAAACCCGGATTAGGTCTCTTACTCAGCGAAGCGCCCATACGCGCGTTGTCTGCCTTGAATAAGGCATGCAGCATGTGTGGACTAAGAGCTCCCAAATTTAAAACCGCTCAGCCCGTCCGAATTAATGCCATACGAATTACTAAATTAAGGTGACCTAAGTAAGAGGCATAATCAAGATATTCATTTTATTGATTAAGCCCTCTGCCCCATTAAGCAAAGGCTCTTGTTCAGCAAAAGCCAGTAAATGCTCTAATAATTCACGTACTCTGGCAGGCAGATAACGTTGTTGTGGCCACACCGCATACACAGCACGGGAATCGGCCTGCCATTCAGGCAACACTTCCTTCAAAGCGCCGCTCGCCAGCTCCTCGCTGCACAAGGTGATCGGGCAGGAAAATCCCCACGCCCTCTTTAGCCATATGCACCGCCAAGGCCATCTCGTTTACCCAGAAGCATTGCAATGTGCCGTATCACTCAGCCAAATCGCCAACACCCATGCGCCCAATGCTGATTTTTAAATGTTAAAAAAATATTTTAATGGGCAAGAGATATCAGATTTAACCTTTGCTATTGCCAATATGAATGCCCTGAATAGGGTTGCGACTGCAATGCGGCAATAAGCAGCGTTTGCAAAAAACCTAAAGCCCCTATGGACACACGGGGCGAGAAGATAAAACTAGCCTAACCTATATAGCTACCCATAATGTGAATACCTATGGCAATTTGGGCAGAGCGCAATTGCATTTGAAACAGAATCTTCTCCCCCCTCTGATAGCGGAATTGTGTGGTGAACCTCAAGATAAGGGGTCCCATCAGAAGCTCGATTGAAAGGTGCTTTATTGCCGCATTTCCCACATTTCCCACCCGACTTGAACAGCACCTCTGCAACGACGTCTGGGTTTCTACGAAATACTGTTGCAGATACAGTAACACTTAGGGGTAACTTTGCTGCCACCTTTAAGCGCGCAAGTCGCTCTTCCACAGTTGATCGAGCTGACTTCTGGATCTCTGCATAAAACTCAGCTTGTAGCTGGCTAACTTCATCAGTTATTCGCTCAGATATGCTTGGATTACATTTTAAGCACAATTTCGTAAAACCAGTCCCACCATTGTGGGTTATCCAATTTGATAGCTCTGCGGAATTATTAGAGCAAATCTTTATGTATTGCTGCCCAGTAAATGCACCCGGAGCCATGTTGGCTCGGTACTGGCCAATCGCTCCGCACTTCGCACGATGCAATACCATATATCCTTTTGAAATACTTCGAGCCGTGTTCAAAACATATCCATTCGGATTTGTCTTAATCCACGACAGGTATTCTTGTTCCAAGTCTTGAAAAATTGAAAGGGAGGGAAACAAACTATTTTCCTCCTCTACTTTCTCCTGGGTTTGATCGCGCTCTGGCCTGCCATGCTGCTGATTACCTTTTAAGTCTTCAAGCGTGCTATCTACAGCCCCAATGCCTTTTACTAGCTTGGTATTAAACTGCAACTGACCATCCTGCTCTAACTTATACAAGAGCTTTTTTGTTACATCTAATTCCTTCCTAGCCTGAGCAATACCACTAGGATGATTATTATATTTCTCTATTATTGGCCATCGTTTTTCACGCAAAGTGCCAACGCGGCTAGTACTATGCGCACCTGGTACCAAGGTGTAACTCGTTGCATCGCGTACATACTGAGGAAGGGATTGATTGCGAGACTTTGAGCGCATGACAATCCATTATTTAGAAAATCTAATTTAGAGTTGAGAAAAACAAGATCAAGCCACAGCTACAATAAAACCTAAGCGACCACCGCCCTAGCCATCGGCCTTTCCAGCTCCTGCTCCACCAGCTTTGCCATATCAACCAGCATTTCTATTTCAAAATCCTGCAGTTTTCGAGGGTAAGGGTCGATCAGGCAGAGCGTGCCGAGATTCATGCCATTACTGGCAATTAATGGTGCACCTGCATAAAAACGAATTTGCGGTTCGCCCGTAACCAAAGGATTATCAAAAAAACGTACATCTTGCAGCGCATCTTCAATCACAAAAACCTCATTGTGCAAAATAGCATGGCCGCAAAAAGAAATATCTCGATGGGTTTCTTTAGCATTTAGCCCACAGCTCGATTTAAACCACTGCCGATGACTATCAAGCAAGCTGACCACCGCAATTTTCACCCGAAAAAAGGCAGCTGCAGCAATAGTAAGGTTATCAAAACGTGCTTCAAGCGGAGTATCTAAAATCAATAGCTCTCGCAGCGTTTCTATGCGCAAGGCCTCGTTTGAAGGCATAGCCGGCACCTGCATACACAATCCTGTCTGAAAATAACAGGTGCCATTATACTATTGAAATCTATTTGCAAGCACAACTACCATTAACATATGGTTTAGCGGTAAGTGCAGCAAACTCAGGCAAACGTCCATACTGACTTAAATGCTGACGTGCTTGGCGGGTGGCTTCCAACATATTGGCCAGCGCCGCTTCGGTTTCTGGCCAGTTACGGGTTTTTAAACCGCAATCTGGGTTAACCCATAGCTGCTCAACGGGCACCACTTCGGCAGCCTTGGCAATCAAGCGCAACATATCTTCTACCGGCGGAATACGCGGGCTGTGAATGTCATACACGCCAGGACCGACTTCGTTTGGATATTTGAAGGTACCAAAGCCTGTTAGCAGTTCCATATCTGAGCGGCTGGTTTCAATGGTAATCACGTCAGCATCCATAGCGGCAATCGCTGGCAGAATATCGTTGAATTCCGAATAACACATATGGGTGTGAATTTGCGTTTGATTGGCTACCCCTGATGCAGAGATGCGGAACGCTGCTGCGGCCCAATCTAGATAAGCCGCCCAATCGCTCTTTTTAAGCGGCAGGCCTTCACGAAAAGCCGGCTCATCAATTTGGATAATACCAATGCCGGCGGTTTCCAGATCCACCACTTCATCTCGAATCGCCAGCGCAATTTGTTGTGTGGTGACCGAGCGCGGCTGATCGTCGCGCACAAACGACCATTGCAAAATAGTCACTGGGCCAGTCAGCATGCCTTTCATAGGTTTTTGCGTAAGGCTTTGCGCGTATTGAGTCCACTCTACTGTCATCGGTGTTGGGCGGCTGACATCACCAAATAATACTGGCGGTTTTACGCAGCGGCTGCCATAACTCTGCACCCAGCCAAACTGGGTAAAGGCAAAGCCAGATAGTTGCTCGCCAAAGTATTCCACCATATCGTTGCGCTCGGCTTCGCCGTGTACCAGCACATCAATACCAAGCGCTTCTTGCTTACCCACCGCAAGGCGAATCTCGGCTTGCATCTGGCTAATATACTCAGCCTGCGCCAATGTACCTTTTTTAAACGCGGCACGTGCAGCACGAATTTCCTTCGTTTGTGGGAACGAACCAATCGTGGTGGTTGGCAATGGCGGCAAATTAAAGCGCGCTCTTTGCTCGGCCTGACGCGTGGCAAAGATGGCATGACGACGCGCATCGGCATCGCTCAGCGAGGCAATACGAGCACTGACGGCGGGGTTATGAATTCGAGGTGATGCTTTGCGTGAGGCTACTTTAGCTGCATTTTTTGCCAGCTCATCACTCACATCAGCGCCGTTTAATGCGCGCTTTAATACGCTGATTTCCTGCAGCTTTTGCTTAGCAAAGGCCAGCCAGCCTTTTAGCTCATCATCTAACTTGATTTCCTGTGCCAAATCCACCGGCACATGCAGCAGCGAGCATGATGTAGACAGCCAGATATTACTGCCCCGATGCGCTTGTAAACGCGCCAGAATGGCGGATAAATCGCTGACCCAGATATTACGGCCATCTACCACACCCAGTGATAAGACCTTGCTATTGGGCCAGTTAGCAGCGAAAACATCGAGCTGTTGCGGCGCACGCACCAGATCAAGATGCACACCGGCTACCGGCAGATCACGCAATAAAGCGGCATGAGTTGAAACCGATTCAAAATACGTCGCCAGTAAGATTTTTGGCCCAGTATTGGCAAGGCTACGGTACGCTGGTTCAAATGCCGCCAGCCATTCACGTTCTAAATCTAAACCTAAGATTGGCTCATCTAATTGCAGCCATTCCACACCCAGCTTGGCGAGGCGCTCTAATATACGATTGTAAGCTTGCAGAACTTTAGGTAGCAGGCTGAGCTTATCAAAAGCGGCTTGCTCTTTTGAATCTGACTTTGCTTTAGCGAGGTAAAGAAAAGTCAGCGGGCCTGGCAGCACCGGCTTTACTGTGTGCCCCAGAGATCTAGCCTCTTCAATTTCATAGAAGAACCAATCCACACCACCGGCAAAATCACTGTTTTCATCCAACTCGGGCACTAGATAGTGATAGTTAGTATCAAACCACTTTGTCATTTCCTGAGCAGGCTGAGCCGTATTGCCACGTGCCAGCTCAAAATACTGTTTTAAGCTCAGGTTTTTAGCATCGAAGCCAAAACGAGCAGGCAGCGCGCCCAGCAGCGCAGAAGCATTCAACATCTGGTCGTACCAGGCAAAATCGCCCACTGCAACAAAATCTAAACCCGCTTCTTTTTGCCATTCCCAATGCTGGCGGCGCAAGCTGTTACCCGTTTGCGCCAACGCGCTTTCATCAATCTCACCCTTCCAGAACTGCTCTACAGCGAACTTTAGTTCACGCTGAGCGCCAATACGCGGAAAGCCAGTAATATGAGCAGTAGTCATCGCAATCTCTGTTTGTCATGAATATGATTTGTATCATGCCTGCTGCATCGGTATGATACAAATTCATTATTTTCATAGTGATGATGAATATCACTCAATAGATTGAAGCCTTATAATTTAATAAGCAAGAAAGCTAAACCTTAAATATCAGAGCGCCCTAAAACCACAGAGCGTAAAAGAAAAAATAAAACCAAACAAACACTTAACTTATAAAATACTCAAAACAAAAGTGAACAACTTCAGGATAAAAAATTTCTTTATAAAGCGCTGTGCCCTCATGAGTTTGAAGCGGCCCAAGGTTTGTATTTTGACTAATAGATAACGCCACTAAAAGATTCGCCATGCAATCACTACTCGAACTTCGCCACCTTAAAACCCTACTTGCCATTCGCGAATCAGGCAGCCTAACCCGCGCTGCAGAGCGGCTGCATTTGACGCAATCAGCGCTTTCGCATCAGATCAGGTTACTAGAAGAGCATTACGCGCTACCGCTTTTGATCCGTAAATCAAGCACTAAATCTGCCTCGCTCAGACTCACCCCAGCAGGAGAAAAACTAGCCCTGCTGGCTGCAGAGGTATTGCCACGCATAGATCAGACGGAGCGCGATATCGCCAAGCTTAGAGAAGGTGAAGCTGGCCAGCTGCGCATTGCCGTGGAGTGCCACACCTGTTTTGATTGGCTGATGCCTGCTATGGATACCTTTCGTGGCCACTGGCCGGAGGTAGAGCTAGATATCGTGTCTGGCTTTCATGCCGACCCAGTCCAGCTTTTGTTTGAAGACCGCGCTGATTTAGCGATTGTTTCCGAAGCCGCTGATGAAACAGGAATCAACTATCAGCCGCTGTTTAGCTATGAAATGATCGCCCTCATCGCCAAAGATCACCCTTTAGCAGCCAAGGCCTATTTAAGCCCCGAAGACTTTGCCAGTGAAACGCTGATTAGCTATCCTGTTCCCGATGAAATGCTTGATATATTAAGAAAAGTACTCAAACCTGCTGGCATTAACCCCAAACGCCGCACCACCGAGCTAACCGCCGCAATTTTGCAGCTGGTGGCCAGCCGCCGTGGCATCGCTGCCCTACCAAGCTGGAGCGTACAGCATTATCTAGAGCGCGGTTACGTAGTTGCTAGGCCCATCACGGCACAAGGACTCACCTCAGATCTTTACGCCGCCATCAGCCACGGCCAGTCTGATACTGCTTTTGTGCGTGACTTTGTTAGCACTATGCGCGAAGTCAGCCATCTCAGCCTGCCAGGCGTAACGCTGTTATAAACACGGTAGGGGCACGGCATACCGTACCTCTACAAAAAACATGGGATAATCGCGGCCTATCTTACTGTTTGTAGCCCATGCACACTCTTTCCCAATTACGCTCTGGTGAGCTAGCGGGTATTTCCCGGCTTGATTTATCTTGTGGGCTCACTGAATTTCCTGAAGAAATTTATCATCTGGCAGATTCTTTAGAAATCCTCAATTTATCGGGTAATTTACTCTCATCCCTGCCAGATGATTTGCCACGGCTGCACCGCTTAAAAGTGATTTTTTGCTCAGATAATCAATTTCAACAGCTACCCGAAGTACTGGGGCGCTGCCCTCAGCTATCTATGGTAGGCTTTAAAGCTAATCAAATCAGCAGCGTCAGCGCTGCATCACTCCCCCAAGCTTTACGTTGGTTAATTCTGACCGATAACCAACTCAGCCAGTTACCTGCCGAGCTAGGGCAATGCCTCTCCTTGCAAAAACTGATGCTGGCAGGTAATCAATTGCAATCATTGCCTGCAGAGCTCGCGGCTTGCCAAGACTTAGAGCTCATCAGAATTGCCGCAAACCAGCTTGAGGCTTTACCAGATTGGCTGTTTACCCTGCCGAAACTGGCATGGCTTGCATTTGCCGGTAATCCATTTTGCAAAGCACCTCCCGTTCGATCCAGCCAAATTATTGACTGGCAGGATCTGCAAATCGCCGAACAATTGGGGGAAGGCGCTTCTGGCCTAATCTACAAAGCCAGTTGGCAAATAGACGAAGCAATCCAAGATGTGGCGCTAAAACTATTTAAAGGCACACTGACTAGCGATGGCCTACCACAATGCGAAATGGCTGCATCCCTAGCTGCCGGTAAGCATCCAGCACTGATTGGTGCCATTGGAGAGGTAAAGCATCACCCTGAGCAAACCCCAGCACTCTTGATGCCACTTATCGCCTCAGGCTTTAGCAACCTAGCAGGCCCACCCAGCTTAGAATCGTGCACAAGAGATATTTACCACAAAGATCAGCGCTTTAGCTTGGCCAGCACGCTACGCATATTAAGCAGCATTGCAGATGCCGCCGCGCACTTACACGCCGCCCAAATCCTGCATGGTGATTTATATGCGCACAATATTTTACTTAAGGCCGATGGTGAAACACTTTTAGGGGATTTTGGTGCGGCGTCTTTTTACACAGACTCGCGATTACAGAAAATTGAAGTAAAGGCTTTTGCATACCTTTTAGAAGAGCTCGTCAGCCGTACAGAAGGATCGCAGGCCATGCTCAATGGCCTAATACATCTGCAAACAAACTGCGCACAAAATAATCTAGACAATAGGCCTACATTTGCTGAAATAAACCAAATAATAACGACTCTCTCAAACCATTGAAATCATGATAGAGGGCCAAGCAACTCTAATGATGCTCGACCTCTTCATCTGCAAACAATATTCTAATATCAGGAAAGGTTTTTTGAATCCTTAATAAAGCATCTACCACTACGGGATCAAAATGTGACCCTCTTCCTTTTACAATTAAGTCAATCGCTTCTGCGTGCGAGAAAGGCGGCTTATAAACCCGCTTAGAAACCAACGCATCATAAACATCTGCAACCGCCATTAATCGGGCAGATAAAGGTATATCTTCCCCCTTTAAACCCTGAGGATAGCCACTGCCATCCCATTTTTCTTGATGGCTATATGCAATCTCACGTGCATAGTGCAAAAATTTATCTTCTTTAGACCCTAAATAACTCTCTACCGAAGTAATGACATCTCGGCCATACACGGTATGCATTTTCATTAAATTGAATTCTTCATCCGTTAACTTACCCGGCTTCAGTAAAATATGATCAGGTACACCCACCTTGCCAATATCATGCATAGGCGCAGATTTATACAGCCATTGAATATTGGTAGGGGTTAGCTCCGCACTAAACTTGGGATCATCTGCCAATTCCAACGCCAGTAAAGCCACAAAATGTTGCGTACGTCGTAGATGCTTACCCGTTTCGTTATCTCGTGTTTCCGCTAATGAGGCCATCGCCAGAATAGTAGCCTGCTGTAAATGGGCTAATTCTCTAGTGCGTTCTTGCACCAAATGCTCTAAATATTTATTTTGATTCTTTAAAAAAACTTGTGCAGCCTTTAATGCTAATTGTGTTTGCACCCGAGCCAATAAAATAGTCGGGATAATAGGCTTACTAATATAATCTGCGCCACCTACAGAAAAACCCTCCTCCTCATCCTCAATAGCCGTTTTTGCGGTAAGGAAAATAACTGGAATATCTTCTGTTTCTTTATCTGCTTTTAATTTTCGACAAACCTGATAGCCATTAATATCAGGCATCATTACATCCAATAAAATGAGATCAGGTCGAGGCTCCGTCAAAACCAAACGCAAAGCAACCTCACCATGGTTTGCTACTTTCACCCGATATTTATCACGTAATAAGCCATTAAGTAACATGAGATTATCTGGCGTATCATCCACCACCAAAATGGTTGACCTATTTTCTTGCGATTGTAATAGTTCCATCATTACCCCTTATTCACTAAGCATTTACTCATTTAATTAAATGGGAGATTTCATCATCCATTCCAAAGCATCATTAAATGCAAATTGATTAATGAATCGCGCAAGCTCGTGGCTACGCCCTTGCCATAGACACTCAAAACCAAGTTGATTCTCTTCAAAAAACTCACATGCAGCGGCATCACCTTCTTGCAATAAATGTTGCAAACCTTCGAACAATGCTTTTTTACCCTCCTCATCCAATGGGGAGATTAAAGGCGAAGCCACTGCAGGTAACGCTTGAATCTTTTTTTCTTCATAATAAAAATGCTGCAACGATTCAAGCAAATAATGCAAAGCATCATTGGTTTCAATCTGCATTTTCAGAATAAGGGGCTTCTCTACAATTTTACCCAAAGCCAATTCGAGCTCTTCTGCATGTTTTTGCACAACACTTGCCCCAATTGTTGCCGCAATCCCTTTCAAAGTATGCGCATGTCGCCTTGCATCACTCCAATGATCAATAGCAAGTGCCTCGGCTAAACTAAATTGCACTTTTGGTACTTCATCTAAAACCTTCAGCAATAATCGTCGGTAAAAATCAGGATTGCTCATTGCATATTTAAGACCCATCGCAATATCGAGCCCCGCGATCTCATGAGGCAACCCTACAGCAGCCAAATCATTAGGTGTAGCTACTTTATTTTTCACTTCTTTAACTACCTCATCTTTAACAGCATCTCTTTTGGTATGTGGTAACCATTTAATCAAGGTATTCATTAACAAATCAGGATCAATTGGCTTAAGCAAATGATCATTCATACCTGTATCAAAACACGTTTTTTTATCTTCAATCGTAGATAAAGCCGTCAATGCTACGATAGGAATAGAGGGTTGATATTGGCCACCGCGAATAATCTTTGCCGTACTCCAACCATCTAAAATAGGCATTTGAATATCCATTAAAATAAGGTCAAAGTTTTGTTTTTCTATTATCTCTAAAGCCTGCTGACCATCGCCTACTACAGTAACCTGCATACCCGCATAAATTAACATTTCGCTCGCAATCTTCTGATTTAATTCATTATCTTCAACCAGTAATATATGAGATCCTAATCGGGATATTAACTCTTCTCGCTGAATATTTTTAGCCAGAGGGTCAACAATTCTTGCTTGCCTATTTTTTTTAAATGGTACACAAAACCAAAAGCAACTCCCTTTTCCTAACTCACTTATAACGTCAATTTCTCCTCCCATTAATTCAACTAGCTTTTTAGATATTACTAAGCCCATACCTAAGCCACCAAACTTTCGAGTTGCAGAAGTATCCGCTTGAGTAAACGCCTGAAATAAATGAGATTTTTGTTCTTCATCAATCCCCATACCCGTATCGCTAACGAAAAATTTCATAGTCATGTCTATTTCACTTTCTGCTTGAATCTCTACTTTTAACTCAACATGACCTTGTAACGTGAATTTAATAGCATTACCCACCAAATGTAATAAAACTTTCTCTAAATGCGCTGCATCACCCATTAGCTCGCCTGGTAAGTCAGGTGGAATAACATAATTCACTGTTATTTTTTTTAAATCAATTTTATTTTTATTTTTTTCTTCTATGTTTTTTAAAATTTTATTTAAATCAAAAACAACGCATTCCAAAAAAAGCTGCCCTTCTTCCATCTTAGAAAAATCAAAAATATCATTAATAATACTTAATAAATGTTCGCCAGATCTCTGAATAACCTCTATATAATTTTTCTGTCTTATATTCAATTCAGTTTTAAGTACTAAGTGCGTCATTCCAATAATTGCATTCATTGGCGTTCGAATTTCATGACTGATATTTGCCAAAAAATCACGCTTTAGCTTTACTGTTTCATCTATTATTTTTTGAATTTTATCGCTTTCTTTTAGCTCACTTTTAACAGCATAACTATTTTTAACCAACAAACAAATATTAGCCCCTTCAATCCCTTGATTCGGCAACAAACTCAAACGCATTTCACCAGGGAATACACAGCCATTATAAGCTTGCCAATTAAATAAGCTTGCGTCACTCAAAGCCTCACTTTCGCTCATTAAATTAAAGCTATCCAATAATGTTAAAAGTCTTTCTCTTTGCTCTGTAACCACAAGCACTTCAACATTTAAACCTAATAATTTAGTTTTCGAGTATGCAAATAACGTTACTAATGCTTGATTTGCCCAAACAATCCTCCCTTCAATATCGATCAAAAGCATCGCTTCTGCAGATAGATCACAAATACTTCTATAGCTTTCTTCTACATCTCTCTTACTTTGCGTCCCTCTTTCTAAGGTACGTAGATGCAAAGCGGCCACCTCAGCCAAGATTTGCTGAAAATCTGCAGAAACTTCTTGGTGCTCTGAAAAGCTATTCACTTGAGTTTGCACATTACATACTCCATTGATCTCTCCCCCAATGCCCCATGCTCTTCAGCGCCACTAGATAAAGCATAACTTAAGCAATTAATTCTAGATCATTATCTTAAATAATTCCCCAACATGCACAAATCACTGTAAGCACTCAGCCGTACCACAGCAATTCTGGCATGCTGCGCTTTTTATCTTTGGAGCTGTAGCATGGGTATTCGTCGATTTGATCTTATCTTGGAAGCGGTCAAATTTGCGGTCATTGTCAAACAAGTTGTCGCCTCAATCGGCGACGAGACCTGCTTATTTTTAGCGAGAACCATCCAGCCCTTCAATGTTGATTGAGAAAGATTGAGTTCTGAGCAACTGACTCAATCGTCCGCCCTTAACGTTGCTAAACCTTGCGCAGAGCCTGCTGTTTAAAGTCGTCAGAATACGTAGTTTTTGCATGGTGAATGCCTCTGTTTTTTTAAACCAATGAAAGTTCAGAGGCGGCAACTAGTCTGACATAGGGGGTTATGGGATGGATATTTTTGAAGCCATTCCCCAACCAGAGTGGCGAAACCTGCATACGCTCCAGCCGTTGCCCATCAGCTTTTTTCCTAATGATTTCATTATTTTCCCACTCGATTCAATCACAACGCATCAAGCAGCAAAGGTTTAGGGCTAAGCCTCGTTAGTTCAGCGGAACACGATTTTGCTTCTAAATACAATTCAAATAAACCCACTTTTCCATCTATCTTAGGTCCATCAACCTTCGCTCTTTTTCAAGGACTTAAAGCGCTGGCTGGTATTCATTCTTAAAAGAGATTTGATACCTAAGTAATTTCAAGCACCATTGGGTGCATTAAGGGTGGCATGTTAAGTAGATAAAGTAGTCATCAAATTAAGTAATTGAATGGGATCAACCGGCTTTTGCAAAAAATGCTCCACCCGAGCAATATTAATAGCTGCGCGTAATATGGCCAAATCAGTACTTGCAGTAATTAAGATACGCAATGCCTTTGGCTGAATCGCCTTAGCCTTGGCTAAAAACCCAATGCCATCCTCGCCTGGCAATTGGTAATCGCAAATAATGGCCGCAAACTGGTGTTGCTCTAACAGCGGTAAAGCAGCTTCAGCGCTATCGGCCAGATATAACTGCAAGGAAAGGGTGGATAAAATATGCTGAATCACCTCCAACATCAACGGTTGATCATCAACCACCAACACACACGGTGAGTTTACGGCCCCCTGTAATTGCTTTGGGTCTAGCACACAGGCCTGCCTTAACATGACCTCTAAATCTGTACTAGAAACAGGGCGTGAAACCCAATAGCCTTGAATCAAATGCGCACCTAACTCCAGCAAAATTTTCGCTTCTTGCTCAGTCTCAACCCCTTCTGCCAAGGCCTGCATCGATAAGCTACGTGCCAACTGAATAATGGTCGCTACAATCGCTTTATCATGCGCACTATGACTTAGGCCACGCACAAAAGATTGATCAATTTTTAGCCGCTCGGCAGGAAAGCGCTTTAAATAACCTAAGTTTGAATAGCCAACACCAAAATCATCAATCGCCAGCACCACGCCTAAAGCCTTTATCTGGTTAATGATAGCCAAAGCCATTTCTGGATCGCTAATCGATAAGGTTTCGGTGATTTCCAACTCCAAACATTCAGGAGGAATGCCATAGCTAGCCAGCGCATCGGCTACACGATCAACAATTGCATCACTTCCCAGCTCCAATGGTGACACATTCACCGCCACCCTCACCCAACCCATACCTGCTTGCTGCCAGCTCAATATTTGCTGACAAGCCGCTAACATCACCCACTGGCCTATCTCACAAATCAAGCCCACCTCTTCTGCCATCGAGATAAACTCATCTGGATAAAGCAAACCATAATCAGGAGATTGCCAACGTACTAGCGCCTCCACACTCACTAACATGCCGGTACTTAAATCGACTTGAGGTTGGTAATGTAAAACCAATTCATTATGGCTAATGGCATAACGAAAACGACTTTCAAGCAAGCGCCGCGAATCTAACTCCTGCTGCATATGCTCAGAGAAGTAGCACACTGTACTGCCCCCCCCTCTTTAGCGTGATACATGGCAATATCTGCACGTTTTAGCAATGTCTCCGCATCTGAGCCATGCTCAGGGTATTGCGCAGCACCAATGCTTCCCCCATGATTTGATCGATTCGTTCCAGCTGAATCGGCTGCAAAATAGCGGCTAAAATGGCCTGTGCCATCTGTAAACGATCCATAGCACAGTGAGTTGGCACCGCCACCACAAACTCATCCCCGCCCAACCTTGCAGCCGTTCCTCCTGCTAAAGGTAAGGTTTGTAGCCGCTTGGCAATTTCGCACAGCACCAAGTCGCCTGCAGCATGGCCTTGGCTATCATTAATAAATTTAAATTTATCTAGATCAATGAAAAATAAACTTAAGCCCATGCCATGCAGCCGTGCAGAGGCAATATGCTGGCTTAGCCGCTCTAGTAAACGGGCGCGATTAGGTAGACCAGTAAGTACATCGTGGGTGGCTTGATAACGCAGCTGATGATGTAGGCGACGCTGCTCGGACACATCGTGCAAAATAATAATACGCACCGGCCGGCCCAAAAATGCACTGCTACCAACAATAATATGCACCGCCGAAAAGCTGCCATCGCCCTTGCGCAACAAGATAGCGGCGTCTTCTTGCACCCCTTCACTAAGCGGGTCAATCTCATCATCCACCACCATACGCAGCCAATTTAGGCCAATTAAATCCGCCTCTTGAGCAAAACCTAAAATCTCTGCTGCAGCAGGATTAGCCAGTGAAATTTCACCACTCACCTGTGCCAGCAGCACTGCGCAAGGCATTTTTGATAAGACATCAAAAAACTCCTGCTCTTCTGCATTGCGCAGCTTTTCATAAGCCAAGCGCAGCGACTCAGTACGCTCTTCAACCAAGCTTTCAGCGTATTGACGTGCTTTTTTTTCACGATCAATGGCACGGCGCAGCGCCGCTTCAATTTCATCGCTCATGATTTAAGGCCTAAAGTGAACACACCCTAAACTCCGTCACCTGTAGCTCGCCCTCATCCGCAAAATCACGGCGTATCACGGTGGCCTGACCACCGTAGTGCGTAATACAGCCTTCAATCATGCCCAGTGCTAGATCTGCTAAATGGCGGCGAGAACGATAGCGCAATAGCAAAGAACCATCACTCGCCCTCTCGGTTTCTAGCATTGGTAAATCTGCATCAGGGTAAATTCTGCGGACCTCCACATGAATCTGTCCCTCGATACTCTCCAAAAAGGTATATACATCGGGCATAGAGCGAAGTAATTCTGAGCGCTGCGCGATGAGTCGGCCAAATAAATGCTGGCCAAATGCTCGAACTAAATCAGGAGCAGGCGTGCCACAGCGCGCTGATAATGCCTGTACCAAGGCAAACATTTCATGAAAATCATAATACCCAGCCGCCGTATAAGCGCCACCAGAAGGCGGATTAGCCGCTGTAATCATTTCATCGACAGCCACAATCCCCTGTACAGACTCAACAAAATCCATAAACTCATTGAAAACAATCCCTTTCATGACGTTGCTCCATTGCTGAATCTGTCCCCTCAATTGCTCAGCATGGATGAGAAACAAAACAAGTTCAAACCTTACCTATAAATATCAACGATATACGAACAAGCAAGCGCTAAACGTTCTAAAAGTGATGACTCACTATTTATTAAAATACGCTCAACAAAGACGGCTTTGACACAAGATGATTTTATTAAAAATAATTTAATCAGTTATACATCAGAAAAAAACTCACAGAGGTTCATCGTGCTGAATACGCTTTAATTTTTTTTTAGGACGGGGGTCAAAGTAATTAGGTTGCAAACGAATAAATAATAAAGTGCCCATCCCAGATAATACGCAGGCAATAATGGTGTTTTCAACCCGTGCCCGTACCAAGGAATGATGCTCCCCACCAAAATCAAGCAACACCATCACTAGTGCCGTAATAGGAATCACCGCCAACCAATAATTACGTTCTAAAAATATGGGCGTGATTGCCGCTAATACTACGACCATCGCCGCCAATTGCCATTCGGCTTTAAAAAAATACAGCATACCCCAGCCTAATAAAGCACCCAATATTGAGCCAAATAGACGCTGCACCATTCTATCAATAGTGAGTTTATTATCGTAAACCGTTACCAGCACCACGGTTAAAGGCACCCAATAAGCGCGTTCTAACCCCAAGCCATAGCCAATTAAATAGGCAAGGACCACTTTGGCGGCAAAATAAAAGGCAAAAATAGAATTATTATGCGAACGACGTAAAATACGGCTCATTGCCTCAAACAACATTGGGCCATTTTTTTGCTCAGGCGCACGAAACAGACAGCGGTCCAATAACACGGAAAAAATACCCGACATACCGCCAATCAATAAATACGTGCCGGCTAATGGCGATAAATGGGGTGCGCTATCGCCAAATAAAAAAGCAATGAGCCAGTATTTACTCATCATTTCAACTGAATTGCCCGCGCCTTGCAGCCAGCCGGTAAAAACAGCAAATGCCAATAAAAACGCTAATGGTGCCCCTTGCACATAATGCCCCGCCACTCCTGCAATCCCTGCCAGCAGCATGCCTACGGTCATATACATCATCACGGTAATTCGCTCCGAGGTATTGCCACCGTTATCCACAAACATGGTATAGAAACCGGCCACCGCACCATATACTGCAGGTAAAAACTCACCTCTGAATAGGGCAATCGCCAAGGGTAAGCCAACCGCAATCATCACGCGCAATACCCGTCGCCAAGGAATACCTTGCTGCGGTTTTTTTATGGCTAGCATCTGAACAAGCTGAGTATGCATACATCGCCCTTTAGATAAGGAGCAGGATTCTACTGCTGTTTGCTTATGCACCCTTGCGGTAAAAAATCACACCATATCTATCAGCGGGCATTAAGCCTAGCTATCAATACCGCAAGCTCATACTTTAGCTGGCTAGCTCGCCAAGCTTGGTTTTTACGGGCGAGTAATATCTGCCAACTGGCGATTTAATCTTCGCGAAACTCAATCGATACCGAGTTAATACAATAGCGCTCACCGCTTGGTAGTGGCCCATCCGGAAAAACATGCCCCAGATGCGCATCGCAGCTACTGCAGCGTACTTCCACCCGAATCATGCCGTGGCTACCATCCCTTATTCGCTGGATACTTGACCCTGCGGCCTCGGCCCAAAAACTAGGCCAACCGCAGCCGGCATCAAACTTGCGCTCGGATTCAAATAACAAAGCACCGCAGCAAATGCAGTGATACTTGCCACGATTTGACTGGCGGTAGTGCTCACCAGAAAAAGGCCGCTCCGTGCCGCCCTCCCGTGTTACGCGATACTGCTCGGCAGAAAGTTGCTCACGCCACTCGCTATCACTTTTCTTTACTTTTCCTTCCATTTAATCCTCCGGATAATTTTGCGTTAACCACGCCAAGACTCTCTCGGCAACGATATTCTGTTGATAATCGGCCATCATGGCATGGCCACAATCGGCAATCATCTCAGCTTGAGCATTCCAAGCTGTTGCACAAGCATAGATATCGCTCGGTGGAATCAGCTGATCATCGCCTGCTCCCAGCACCAAACATGGCAATTTAGGGCAGTTTAATCCAGCAAAAGGATGTGGAATCGCCATTTCGGTGAGCGCACGCATCGATTCAGGCTGCGCTCTTGCCGCAAAATGATCCACCATCGCTCGATCTGTTTTTGACGAAAACAGCAGCTCACGTACAAAGCTTGGGTTGCCGGCAGCAGCCGCACCCTGCCATTGAAACTGGCTTAAATTCCACAATAAACTAGGGGATGCCGTTAGCAAATGGGCAAAAGAGGCCGCTACGCCATAAGGTGCAACGCTCGCCAAGAGTACTAAACCCGCTAGCTTGGTTTCTTTAGCCACCCTTTGCGCCACCAAGCCCCCCATAGAGTGCCCCATTAAAATAGGCGGCTCGGGCAAATCGGCAATAATGGATAAAATATCTTTTACATAATCATCAATACCAAAATGGTCTAGCTTTTCTCTCCCCATACTGCCAGCATGCCCGCGTAAACTGGGCGCAATCACATCAAAGCCCGCAGCGGTAAAATAAGGCAGAAAAGAGACTTCCCAACACCAAGATCCAGCGTAAGCGCCGTGAATCATGAGTAAAGGCGGTGCCTGATTGCGTTTTTTTACTGCCGCAGCCTTTAAAATCTCAAGGGTATAAACGCTCATGTAGTTATTATTCCTAACGCTGAACAGACCATAAAAAAACCATTACAGCTGACGCATACACCTTTGTGGCAATGGCTAAGGCTAAGGCTTGCAGCCTACCTCATTCAAATACACAAAATAATATACCCACGCTACAAACTGCTTAAATGGAGAACGTGCACTAAACAACCATGATTCAATGGCCTATTAAACTAAAGCAGCACTTCATTCATTAAGGATCCGTGATGCCCTATATTTCCCGTGACCCAAATGGCCAAATTACCGCCATTTTTCGTGACGCTAGCCCAGAGGCTAACCAATTCATTCCGCAAAATGCGCCAGAGCTACTGAGCTTTATCGGCGCGCCAGCCAATACAGAGCTATTCCACTCACTTGATAGTGATTTGATTCGCGTGATTGAAGACGTGATTGACGCACTAATCCATAAAAAATTACTGCTGCTAACTGATCTTCCTGCCGAAGCTCAGACCAAGATTTTAGCGAGACGTAACCTAAGGCAAAACTTGCCACAGAGTAGCAGCATCCTCGCACCTAGAGATGGTTTAATTTGGGGCGAATAAGATTGTCTTTGCCGCAATGCAACAAACACCGCATTGCTAGCAGCTAAGTGCCTGCTGCCAAACTAGAGTCTGTTGACGTTTCATTCACGGCTGCGTTTGGCCCAGTTTTGGAGCTGAACAAGGAGAAAATTGCGACATGCTACGAGTACCATGAGCGATTTTTAACGCCGAGCAGCCCCAAAAAGGGGCTAAACCCGAAGGGCTGTGCCGGAAAATGGCCATTCACTGCGTGATGCTCCTCGACAATAACCCGTTATTGCCTTCGTCACATGCCTTATGCCTGGCCGTTTTCCGGCTCAGCGCAATGGTGAATGAAACATCAACAGACCCTAGAGATAACGCAATCAAATTGACTGAGCTCTTGAAGCGCCAGAAGCTGTCCCCATTTAGAACAGCATCACCGTTCACTTATTAAAAGAGCATCTTCATGGCAAAAGAAACATTAGGCTTCCAAACCGAAGTTAAACAGCTCTTGCAGCTGATGATCCACTCTCTCTACTCTAACAAAGAGATTTTCCTGCGTGAGCTGATCTCCAATGCATCAGACGCATGCGACAAGCTGCGTTTTGAAGCACTGAACGACGCAAGCCTGTATGGGGATGATAGCGAGCTGAAGATCAGCCTTTCCTTCGATAAAGAAGCGCGTACCCTTACTCTAAATGACAACGGGATCGGCATGAGCCGTGATGAAGTCGTCAAGAATATCGGTACCATTGCCCGCTCTGGCACCAAAGAATTCTTTGGCAAACTCTCTGGTGATGCGCAGAAAGATGCCAACTTAATTGGCCAGTTTGGTGTGGGCTTTTACTCCGCCTTTATTGTGGCCGATAAAGTGACCCTCACCTCCCGCCGCGCAGGTGAAAGCACCGCTACACAGTGGGAATCCGCAGGCGATGGTGAATTTACGCTAGAAGAAGTCGCAAAAGAAGGCCGTGGTACAGAAATTATCCTGCACCTAAAAGAAGGCGAAGACGAGTATCTATCGGATTGGAGCCTACGCTCGATTATCCGCAAATACTCTGACCACATCACCCTGCCCATTTTCATGCCTAAAACAGCAGGCTACGATGCAGAAGGCAATGTCACCCCTGCAGAAGGCGTTGAGGCCGTTAACCAAGCCTCCGCACTGTGGGCGCGTGCTAAGTCAGACATCACGGACGAGCAATACACCGAATTCTACAAACACGTATCACACGATTTTGAAGCGCCATTGGCGTGGAGCCATGCCCGCGTTGAAGGTAAGCAGGAATATACCGAGCTGCTGTATATCCCTCAGCGTGCGCCATTTGATCTGCACGACCGCGAACGCCGCCACGGCATCAAGCTCTACGTTCGCCGCGTATTTATTATGGAAGACGCAGAAAAACTGCTGCCACAATACCTACGCTTTGTCCGTGGCCTGATCGACAGCAGCAACTTACCGCTGAATGTGAGCCGTGAAATTCTGCAACACAGCAAAGATATCGAGCAGATTAAGCAAGGTTGTGTGAAGAAAGTACTGGGCTTACTCGAATCTATGGCCAACTCTGACGATGCGACCGAGCAAGCTAAATACACGACATTCTGGGAGCAGTTTGGCCGCGTTATGAAAGAAGGCGTTGCCGAAGACTTTGCCAATAAAGACCGCGTGGCTGGCTTGCTACGCTTTGCTTCATCACACAGCGATAGCACCGAGCAAAATGTCAGCCTTGCAGCCTATGTGGGCCGCATGAAAGAAGGCCAAGACAAGATCTACTTTATTACTGCTGACAGCTTTGCCGCCGCAAAAAATAGCCCGCACCTTGAAGTCTTCCGCAAGAAAGGCATTGAAGTGTTACTGATGAGCGAGCGCGTTGACGAATGGATGATCTCTGGCTTAACCGAATTTGACGGCAAGAAACTGCAATCCGTTACCAAGGGTGAGTTAGATCTTTCTCAGTTTGAAAACGAAGAAGAAAAGCAGCAACAAGAAGCCGCCGCCAGCGAACTAAAAGACGTGCTGGACAAAGTAAAAGCCGTATTGGGCGATAAAGTAAAAGACGTGCGCGTTACCAATCGCCTCACCGATAGCCCAGCTTGCATCGTGGTAGAAAACCAAGATATGAGTGCCAACCTTGAACGCCTCTTAAAATCTGCAGGACAAGATGTTAAGGGCAGCAAGCCGATTCTGGAAATCAACCCAGATCATATGCTGGTGAAAAAACTGAAAGCCGAACTAGAAGGTGAACGTTTTGGTGACTGGACGGAGCTACTGTTTGACCAAGCTCAGCTAGCCGAAGGCGCACAGCTAGATGACCCTGCCAGCTTTGTTAAACGCCTGAATAGCTTGATGATGTCAGTTGTGGCATAAGCGGTTTTAAACAACAAAGGCCAGCGTAATGCTGGCCTTTGTTGTTGATGGTGCATGCTATACAGCTGCAATTCAACATGATTACCATCGGCTATTTCCCCGCTGACGGCCAATATCAAGTAGGCTACAGCCGCCAACTGGCAGATAGCATGTTAGGGAGTACACCCCATGGCCAAAGGTCAAGTACGTAGTAATCGTGAAACAAAGAAACCAAAGAAAGAAAAAACAGCCACAGTGCCTGTATCCACCTTCGCAAATGCAGCGGCTCAAGCCAATGCGCAGATTAACGAAGCAAAAAAGAAGTAGGCTTTACTCCAACTACCTAAGGTAGCTACGTAAATTAGCCAATACAAATAAAATGGCCGTTCTCCTAAGGGGAACAGCCATTTTTTTGTGCGCTAAATATCAATTAAAACAACTCAATATCCCCGATTCTGGGCCGGTCGATTGATCGCTTTGCACCGGCACCATGCTGGCAGCTAAAGAGAGCGCTTGGCGTATATCCATGCCGTTTAAAATATCATCAAAGAGTTTTTTCTCTTGCTCCATCGAGTACTGCGAGCGAATTCTATCTTGCAGCGCCATCCATTCCGATGGCACATACAACCGATTGCGATCGGATACCAGCTCGGCCAAACCACTAATCGTGCCGCAAACATGATCTAAGCGTTGCGAAAGCCGGTCGTAAAATTGAAATGCAATGACCGCCTGCATATTACGTTGGCCGATTTCTGCAATCTTGGTATCTAATTCAAGCTCGGCAGGTAAAGTAGACGCTTGCGCCAATAAATCATTACGCAGCGATTCGATCCGATCATGGGTGTCCGCAAAAGAAAACGCTAAAGCATTGAGCGAAGCATTGCTCTCGGCTACAGCGTGCTTCACCTGCGCCACGGCAATACCCAGCATTAACATGGTTTCACGAACCTGACTCCAGTCAAGATCGGGATTACGCGCGGCAGAACCACCAGCAGGAAGCTCAATCATTTTATGCATCACCCATTAGGCGGGAACATTCAATATATAGGTTTAAACCGTGCAGCCTGCCCAAAAACAATCAAGGGCAAGCATCTTAACGGCTCTGTAATGCTTATACGGACAGTAGTTTATGTAAGGCATCTACTAGCAGCTTACACTCCGCATCCGTACCAATACTAATACGTAAGAATTGCTCAATGCGATCTTGCTTAAAGTGCCGCACAATAATTGAATGCTTACGCAGGGCTGCGGCTAATTGCGCTGCATCGTGCTGTGGATGGCGGGCAAAAATAAAATTAGCCGCAGAAGGCAACACCTCAAAGCCTAAATCACGCATTTGGCTGCTTAGCTGCTCACGCGTGGCGATAATGACTTGGCATTTCTCTTGAAAATACGCCTCATCACCAAAAGATGCCGCAGCGCCAGCTAAGGCAACCTTATCCAGCGGATAGGAGTTAAAACTATTTTTAACCCGCTCTAGCGCCTCAATTAAATCAGCGTGACCAATGGCAAAACCAACACGTAAACCCGCCAAGGAGCGAGATTTAGACAGCGTTTGCACCACTAATAAATTAGGGTAGTGATCCACTAAGCCAATCGCGCTCTCCCCACCAAAATCGATATAAGCCTCATCCACCAGCACCACCTGCTCTGGATGACGCTGTAGCAGGCTTTCTACGGCGGCTAGTGGCAGGAGTTTTGCGGTAGGCGCATTCGGGTTAGGGAAGATAATTGCACCACAGTGCTGATCATAATCCTCAACACAGATAGCAAACTCAGCATCAAGCGGCACTTGGCGATAATCAACGCCAAAAAGACCACAGTAAACAGGATAAAAACTGTAGCTAATATCTGGGAATAATAATGGCGCATCGTGCTGGAGCAGCGCAGCAAAAGCATGAGCCAGCACTTCGTCCGAACCATTACCCAAGAATACCTGCGACTTATCCACGCCATGATACTTAGCTATCGTCGCCTTTAAATGATCCCCATTTGGATCTGGATATAGCCTCAACGTATCCGCTAGCTCGGCCTGCATCGCTTGCAGCACTTTGGGGGATGGGGCATAAGGGTTTTCATTGGTATTTAGCTTAACTAGACTAGTCAGCTTAGGCTGCTCTCCTGGCACATAGGGAGTCAGTTTATTGACTAGCGTGCTCCAAAATCGGCTCATTATGTCGGCTCTGCGAGTAAGAATAAGCGCTATCTTATTCTATTTAGAAACTAAAAACTTTGTCAGCTGTGCGAACAAGGTCTTATAGCGTCTGCGC
Organism: Iodobacter fluviatilis; assembly: GCF_004194535.1. NCBI lineage: Bacteria > Pseudomonadati > Pseudomonadota > Betaproteobacteria > Neisseriales > Chitinibacteraceae > Iodobacter > Iodobacter fluviatilis. The sequence continues at coordinate 834,108 of NZ_CP025781.1, forward strand.
TCTTGCTCGCTTGCTGATCAGCACTGGTTTCTAGCTTCAAGAGAAATTCGTTGCCCAATATTTTAACTCGCAATGCAAAAACGCCGGATTCCTTTCGGAAATCCAGCGTTTTTATATACTTGTTTTTGGTGCCGACAGAGAGACTCGAACTCTCACAACCGAAGTCACTACCCCCTCAAGATAGCGTGTCTACCAATTTCACCATGTCGGCATTCAAATGCTTGCTTCATCAGAAGCAGAGAGGGACGCATAATAGTACAAATACTAAACCTAGTCTAGCCCCTATATAAATTTTATTAGAAAAAAATTCATCCACTTGCTTTATCACTACTTCAGCCAAAAAGAAGCGCCACAATTCTATCGCCCGATAGTTATCATTTAGAATAAGGATGCGAACAAATAAAGCACCCTACAAGTAATGGCCTCACTTGTAAAAATGTAAGGTGCCATTGAGCCCTAGGGATCAATAATCTAGCAAAGGGGGGCTTAGATCATGGGCCAAACACATCACTATCGATTAATTGCCCAAGCATATAGCCAGCTAACAGAAAGCCTGTGCGCCAGAGCGAAGGCATACGCTAAGCCATTGCCATTGCCATTGCCATTGCCATTGCCATTGCCATTGCCATTGCCATTGCCATTGCCAGTATTAAAGACCGCTATCCAGAATGGATGCAACTGAACACCAGCGAGGTAAAAGAATTACGCTCGCTATCCAAAACCTTAATACGAGCCTTTGAAAACAAAAAAAGCACCAATATCACTCTGCAATTTGTAGAATCATGCGAAATCTCTAACGAGAGAATTAAAAAAGTCAAAGGAATTCGTAAAGAAATCAAAGGCATTATCAGCGATAACCAACAAGCGCTCACCGACGATAGCGTAGGCGCTTTGAGCTATGTAGTAGCGTTTCGTAAATGCATGGGGCCAGCACTGGCGCGCTCTATTTTATTAAGAAACTTTGCCAATATGGTCGATACCGTGCTATTGGGCCAAATTCAATATTCAGCTGAAAACGTTGAAATTGAATTATTAATGTGATGTTTTTTAAAAATCATTAGGGAGTGCCAAGCCCTTGCCCACGCGAGTGCACAGATACAGCGCGTCACACCCCCTACGATAGAGTTGATGCTGTACTAATGAGCCACAAACCTAATGTGCAGCTAAAAATATTGGTCGCTGTAGGTGCGTCCTACCAAAGTTGGAGGGGGCCATTAAAAGCTAAGCCCACCTCCCCTACTTAGCACTATGCGTTAGCATATAATCTGCGGTGGTGTAGTAATCCCTTAATTTCGTTTTCATTTTTTCAGCAATTTCAGGATGCTCAACACTTTTATCAATGCTTGGTGTATTGGATTTCATATCAAACAAACCACCACTTTTTTTGGCAACCTGCATAATGTAATACCAATCTTGATCGAGAATACCAATCTCGCCGCCTTCGTCGGGGTAAATGGTAAAGGCAAAGCGCGATGCATCAAAACGTGGGTCGAGTAAATCGCGGCCCATGCCTTTATTGATAAAAGTGAAATTAAATAAGCCTGCAATCGTCGGCAGGATATCAATTTGCGAAGCCACTTTATGGTAACGCGCAGGTTTTAATAATTTAGGTGCGTAAAGCACAAAAGGCGTATGCACCGATGATAATTTTAAATCCTGATAAGCACGCGGCACATTAGGGCCTACATCGTGGCCCATGGCGCGAATACCGTGATCGCCAAAGAATACAAATACCGTATTATCGAAATACGCTTCTTTTTTAGCGGTTTCCATAAATTTTTCGATACAGTAATCCATATAGCGGAAAGAATTGTATTCATCTGCCGCCGCAAAACCATTGGCATGCAACTCTGCAAGACTTGGATTTTTTAATTTAAAATCAGTGTCTTCCGCCGGAATAGTATACGGGCGGTGATTACCCGAAGTCTGAATCACTGCAAAAAATGGGCCTTTCTTTTCTTTAAATACTTTATTGGCTTCAAAAAATAGATTTTTATCTGAAATACCCCATACATCATTACGCGGCGCGCTGTAACTGCCCTCTTCGTGGATTTTTAAGCCATCAATATTTTTGGTCAGCACCCCGCGTACATTCGCCCAAGTCGTGCTACCGCCAATAAAGTAATCTTTTTCATAGCCTTTAAACGCATTAATCAGCACATTTTGATTCACCGCTGCTGGGTTACGGCTAGATGTATCGCGTAAATCCACGTCAGGAATGCCACTTAAGCCCGCAAAAATACCGCGTGCTGTACCAAAGTGCGGGGTAAACAGATTATCAAACCAGATGCTCTCTTTAGCCATTTGGGTAAAGAAAGGTGTGGTTTCCAATGGATTGCCATAAAGACTGGTTTTATAGCCAGAGAACGATTCTAAATACACCATCACCACATTAGGCTGGCCAGGAAGTGCCGTGGCTTTAGGCTGGATATGCCGCTCAAAATTGAGCGTTTTCTCATCAGGGTGATCCACGCCAAGATAGGCAGCCATCGCAGGATAAGCCTTACGCACATCGTCTAAGGAATAGGTGTCTCTGGTGTAGGACATCGTATCGAAGAAATTTAAAGCGGGGTTAAGCGCCACGGCAGCGGCAAAGCTATTGGTGCTGTAATAGGCATCGCTCCAGCGCAGCGGGTACTGTGAAAACTTACCGTGTATGCCCAGTAAGGTGCCCAGAATAGAAACCAGCACCAGTGCCGTGGTTTTCCACTTACCTGCATCCCAGCCTGAATATGTCGCCACCTTGCTCATCAGGCAAGAAACGAGCCACGTTAGCAGTGCCACGGATAAGCCCCATATCAACGTCAGCTTCATTACTGGATAAGTCGACCAGACCATGCCTGCCGATTCATCTAAGTTATATAAAAAATTAAGCACGCTGGCAGATAGCTTTACGCCCAGATAAGAGTAGTGGGCAAAATCAACCATATGCGTAAAGATCAGCACGGCAAACACCAGCGCAAACCAAAGCAGCCATAAACGTCTGGCCAGCCCCTCTTTAAAGGGCGTCGTCATTTTAAAGCCACCCAGTAGCAGCAGCGGCACTAGGCTGAGTAGGCCTAGGCGCAAATCAAAACGCGCGCCTAACAGTAATGATTGCGCCAACAAGGAGCTAGGCAGTGGGTCGGCTTTATTGCCAAAGGCAGTGGCAAAACCCAAGCGGATACATATGCCCAAGGCAATAAATACCAGCAAATAAACAAGGGTAAAACGGAATAAGCGAGGGATGCGCATAGGGCTATATTTGATTAATTTTCCAGAAAGGCGATTCTACCTTATGTTTTGGATCTACCCATCCCCAGATTGCAATCAAGTTGCATTAACTACAATTCAACCGTTTTACCTAGGGTTGACAAAACGACACCCAGTAGCAATGTGCAGCTACATCAGCTGGCTTCAAAGCGGCCTGTGGAGCTCAAGCGGCACGGCTGCAAGCGCTGATTTGATCATGTTTTTATGTTTTTTTCGTTTCACACAGCTGATTAACTTTGGGGGCAAAAATTAAAAATCACGCCGAACCACGCTCTTTTTCACGAGCTTGGCATAAATCCAACAAGCTACATAAGCGATGGAGGTTAGAATAGCGGCAAAATTTTGACTCAGTCCACCGGAAATCCCCATGATCAAGCGTAGCTTCGAAAGAATAGCCACCACCTGGCTGGCTGGCCTGTTAGCTCTGTTACCCTTTTTACTCACCTTAGCCCTACTGGCATGGCTGGTTAAAATACTAAACAATTTTATTGGCCCGCAAAGTATGGTCGGGCAATTATTTGCCCTTATTGGCCAGCCCGTGATTAATCACCCCATACTGGGTTATTTAATTGGCTGGATCATACTGATTGGTGCCATTTACCCACTAGGGATTATTGTTCAGTCAAAGTTGAAGCGGCACTTGGCCTATCTACTTGATAAAACAGTAAGGCGAATTCCAGTAATTGGCACCTTATACAATACTGCAGACCGTTTTGTTGGCTTACTTGATCAAAAAGAAGACGCTGATATCGGCAGCATGAGCCCAGTATGGTGTTTATTTGGCGGCGATGGTGTTGCAGTGCTAGCGCTAATGCCTAATCCTGAGCCTATTGAAATAGAAGGCCGTCTCTACCAAGCGGTACTGGTTCCCACCGCACCGGTTCCTATCGGCGGCGGGCTACTTTATATTCCTAGCGAATGGATTCGCCCAGCCAATATTGGGGTAGATAAACTCACGAGTATTTATATGTCTATGGGCATTACACCCCCGCCATCGCTCAAAAAAGCCTCGCAATCTGCAGCGCAAATTTACCCTGATCCCCGCTAACTGCGTAAAAAATAGCCTTGCCCTCCTAGCTTTAGAGGCAAGGCTGATGTGCGCGCACGCGGATAAGCTCTTTCCTACCACCTTTCCTTGATCTGACACAAATCCTGCGGCATTCAGAATGGTTAAGCTTCTATTTTAACCCACAGGTAGATCCGCCATGACTACGACCGCATTCTTTATCCCCTCAGTAAACCTCATGGGTGCAGGTTGCCTTCAAGACGCAGCGAGCACCATTCAATCTTACGGCTTTAAAAAAGCGCTGATTGTGACTGATGCCGTACTCAATAAAATAGGTATGGTCGCCAAAGTGAGCGAGCTGCTCGGCGCACATGGCGTGGTTTCCGTGGTGTTTGACGGTGCTCAGCCCAACCCAACCGTGGGTAATGTTGAAGCTGGGTTAAAATTACTCAAAGAAAACAACTGCGACTTTGTGATCTCGCTAGGGGGCGGCTCACCGCACGATTGCGCCAAAGGCATTGCACTTTGCGCCAGCAACGGCGGCAACATTAGCGATTACGAAGGCCTAGACCAATCTAAAAAACCACAGCTGCCCTTAGTTTCCATCAACACCACCGCTGGCACCGCAAGTGAGATGACACGGTTCTGTATCATTACTGATGAAACACGTCATGTGAAAATGGCGATTGTAGACAAACATGTCACACCGATTCTTTCGGTAAATGACCCAGAGCTGATGCTAGATAAGCCTAAAGGCCTAACCGCTGCCACCGGCATGGACGCGCTCACCCACGCCATGGAAGCTTATGTATCCACCATTGCGAATCCCATTACCGATGCTTGCGCACTTAAAGCAGTCACACTGATTAGCGAAAATCTGCGCCACGCCGTAAGCGACGGCCAGAATCTGCACGCTCGCGAGCAAATGGCCTATGCGCAATTCTTAGCGGGTATGGCGTTTAATAATGCATCGCTTGGCTACGTACACGCCATGGCGCATCAACTAGGTGGTTTTTACGATCTGCCTCACGGCGTATGCAATGCGATATTGCTTCCACACGTGCAGAAATTTAACTCACGCATTGCCGCCAAACGTCTCGGCGAAGTGGCTCACGCCATGGGCTGCGATGTGCGCTTCTTAAGCGATGAAGCCGCCGCCGAAGCCTGCCTCGCCGCCATCCGCCAGCTAGCCGCTGACGTAGGCATTCCCGTTGGCCTGACCGAGCTAGGCGTAAAAGAAGCCGACTTCCCCACCCTCACCGCCAACGCCTTGAAAGATGCCTGCGGTTTTACCAACCCTATCCAAGCCACAGCAGAAGAAATTACTGCGATTTATAAGGCTGCGATGTAAGAGTTTAATGCAATTTGACCGTGTGTATTTGAAAGCAAACAAGAGTACGTCATCTCGTAAGCTTTATTGCATTCGGCCAAGTTACGCGTTAATTAAACAAAAATGCCGCAAACTTTTGTTTGCGCCGTTTTTTTAATGAATGAGCGTTGCCCCTAGCAGCCTGCCGGACTTAAGCGATCGTAGCGAGGGAAAGACCGGTTTGAGACCGATTTCGCGGGTTTTTGAGGCGAATAGCTGGCTATTCAACGAGAAAATGCGTGAAATATGGCCAAACTCGGCTTTTCCGTAGTAGATCAGTCTTAAGTCCGACAGGCTGCTAGGCTTGCTTGAAGTGCCCCTGTACCCTAGGTGCCATTGCCCCCCTCTACAGCGTCATGCCTGCGGTGATTACACCTTTAAAAATCAAACCATTGCCTTCGCCACGAATGCCACACTCATCCCCAGATCGCTTATAATCGCGCGTTTTACGCGATGGCCTTACCATGACTACTCCTGCCCTTATTGAATCACTCGACTTTGAAGGCCACGGGATTGCACGCGTAGATGGAAAGACGATTTTTATTGACGGTGGCCTGCCACGAGAAAGCGTCAGCTATAAAAGCTATCGTATTAAGCCGCGTTTTGAAAATGCCGAAGCCACGCAAATCCATACCAGCAGCCACCTGCGGGTTAATCCGCCCTGTCCGCATTTTGGCAGTTGCGGGGGGTGCAGCATGCAGCATATGGAATTCTCTGGCCAAGTGGCGGCTAAGCAACGGGTACTGGAAGACAATTTAAAACGCATTGGCAATATCAAACCAGAAATGCTGCTACCTGCGATTTACGGGCCAGAATGGGGTTATCGCCAACGGGCGCGTTTATCGGTGTCGGTAAGGGGCAATGAGGTACGCTTAGGCTTTTTTGAAAAACGCTCTAAGATCATCGCCGATCTAAAAGAATGCCATGTGTTACCGCCGCATATCTCCAAGCAAATTTTGCCGCTGCGCCAGCTGATTAAACGCCTTTCTATCAAAGAAAACCTACTGCATATCGAGCTGGCGGTGGGTGAGCATGTCGATATTCTGGTGCTGCGCACCCCCATCAAGCCCAATAAAGCTGATCAGGCGTTGCTTAAAACATATGCAGATGAATGGAAAGTGCAATTCTGGCTGCAGGCAAAATCAAGCGAAGCGGCCACCGTGTTCTATCCAAACAATGCGCCGCAGCTCAGCTATAGTATTCCTGAATTTGGCATTGTGATGCGTTATAAACCCACCGAATTTACCCAGGTAAACCACCTCATCAACCGCACGCTGGTGGCGCGGGCGATGGGCTTACTTGATCCGCAGCCTAATGAAGTGATTGCTGACTTTTTCTGTGGCGTGGGTAACTTTACGCTGCCAATAGCCAGAAGCGGTGCTAAAACGCTGGGTATGGAAGGCTTGCAGCAGCTGGTAGACCGCGCCAATGAAAGCGCTGCGGATAATCAGCTGGCTAGCAATACCCAGTTTAAAGTCGCTAATTTATTTGAGATGACTGAAAGCTGGCTAAAAAAGCTCGGCCACTTCGACAAAATGCTGATCGACCCGCCACGGGACGGCGCACATGAATTATGCAAATCCATCAGCGCCCAAAACGGCCCACAACGCATTGTTTATGTATCGTGCAACCCCGCCACACTAGCGCGTGATGCAGATGTACTGGTGCATGAGAAAGGCTATGTGCTCAAAGCAGCAGGTATCGTCAATATGTTCCCACACACGGCACACGTTGAGAGCATTGCTTGGTTTGAGAAGGCCGAGTAGCACCCGCTATACTAATCGGCAGTGCATTCAGTCATGCGATCATGCTTAAGTGGCCATTTCAATTACAGAAATGGCTAACTGCTTACCTTCACCTCAAACAAATCAACAACAAGGGAGAGAACTAAGATTGCCAGTATTGTTTGTCAACTTAAATTAAGTTAACGTAACTTTATTTTGCCGAGCTGACAGCTATGACCATCATCCTTTCAGGGCTTTACCGCTACCCAATTAAATCTAGCCAAGGCCAGCGGCTGCAGCAAAGTCAGGTACAAAGCAGCGGCCTGCCTTTTGATCGCACATGGATGATTGCCACCCCCAATGGCAGGCTTATTACTGGCCGAGAATTCCCCAAGTTAGTTTTATTGTCGGCCGAGCCAAGCACTGAAGGCCTTAGCCTAAGCGCGCCTGGCATGCCCACACTATTTGTTGCTACTGGCTTGTTTAGCCAAATTCACCCCGCCAGCGTATGGGAAAGCGACTTTACCGCCCATCACGGTGCCAGCGATGCAGACGCTTGGTGTTCGGCCTATTTAGGTGAGCAGGTGATCTTACTTTGGACAGGGCTGGAGCTCAACCGCCAAGGCAGCAAGGGCGAGCCGATTACCTTTGTGGATGGGCACCCGTTATTGCTGACAGGGGAAAGCTCGCTTGCAGATCTCAACCATCGTCTTGATCAAAAGCTATCTATGCAACGCTTCAGACCCAATCTGATTATGCAAGGCGCTGATGCTTTTGCTGAGGATAGCTGGAAAAAAATCCGTATCGGCGAAGTCATTTTTAGCTTTATTAAGCCCTGCACGCGCTGCGTATTTATCACGATAGACCCAGAAACGGGCGAAAAATCTCCCAATCAAGAGCCATTACGCACCCTAGCAAAATACCGAAAAACTGCAGATGGTGTGATCTTTGGACAAAATATTGCGGTAGAAAAAGGCGGTGTAATTAACGAGGGCATGATCGTAGAAATTTTGGAATAATTGATAGGGCGCTGCCAGCAACACCCTATCTAAATATCAAGGCTCAGCGCGCTGCGCCTTGAGCAAGATCACTGCTCAGCAGACCGCACTCGTGCAATCACCTGATTACCCGTGCCTTTATATTCCACTGATTGAAACGATAGCATCCGTGCCATCGAAATACCTCGACCATGCGGGTCAAACGCACGCTCTGGCGACATCTCCAAAAATGGCTGCCATTCAAAGCCATTGCCTTCATCGGTGATGGTAAAAACAATTTCGCCGACCTCCCGATAAAACGCAACCTTCACCTTGCGATGTTCATACTCTGGCAGCGTTAAGCGCGCTTCTATCTCATCTTGCCAACGACCATGCTGTAAGAGACGCGTTTTTTCAGCGTAGCTAATAGCTAAATTACCGTGTTCTACCGCATTCACTAAGAGTTCAGACAAGCCCAATGCCACCCGCTGCGGCTCTGGGCAAGCATTGGAGAGCAGCAAGGTCAGGTGGCGAGCTTCATCCAAGGTCTGAAAATGGAACTCGCCCTTCATCAGTAAATGGTAAGAGCTGGCTTGTGCGGCTAATTGCGCATCCAGCTGGCTTTTTTCACGATGAAAATTAACCGCTGCAGCCACAATTGCCAGCAACATATCACGCTGAAATGGCTTAATTAAATAGTAATAAGCACCCGCCGCCAGCCCTTCACGCACGTTTTCTGCAGCGCCTACAGCCGTTTGCATAATCACCGGCAGATGTTCAAATTCTGGTTGCTGTCGTAATCGGGCAAGTAGAGCCATACCATCCATACGTGGCATCATGCGATCAAGCAGCACGGTGTCAAATGAGTGATCTTCTGACAAAATCCCCCAAGCCACTTCACCATCCTCGGCCACCACCACATCGTAGCCAGCATCCGTAAGGTGCTCAGAAAGTATTTCTAAATTAAAGGGTTCATCATCAACAATAAGTACCCTAGCCCGCTCTTGCATGTCATCTCCTCTCCACTTTTATCACTTCAACCCCCGCCCTGTAAGCAGCAAGGTAAATTGTTCGCGGATGTAGCGTTCATACTTAATATATAGATTATTCTATTCTATTTCCTGATTATGTCTCTTGCTCCGGAACCCTTGATTTAGTGACCTGCGCGGCATTGCTAACTTCAGACGATTCAATTGGTTTTGACATGGAGCGCCCTTATTCCGCACGCATCTTACTCAAGCCGGATCATGCGCGTGCGAAAGCTCGGCTGAGCAAGAGACATAATCAGGTTCTATTTAATTTAATTATTTTAATACTTTATGGCATATTATTTTAATAAGGCATATAAGTCAGCAAACTGCTGCGATAACTTATGATTTGGATCAAGAATAAGCAAAGGTATAGCGCGTTCATGTGATTCCCTTACTTTAACTGAAGCCCCTAGAAACACATCTAGCACTGGCAAACCCTGCTGTTTTAGTTCTGCGACCATTCGTGCTGGCAAGCTGGCACGAGCTTGAAACTGATTCACAATAATGCCTTCAATCACTAAATCAGCATTATGATCATTGCGAATCTCTGCCACTCTATCAATCAACCCCAATAAGGCATGCCGTGAGAATTCATCACAATCAAATGGAATCAAACAACCTTCTGCCGCAATCAACGCAGATAAAGTAAAGAAATTTAAAGCTGGAGGCGTGTCCAGCCAAACTTCATCAAAATCATTTACTAATTCATTTAAAGCTTCACGCAATTTATAAATTTTATGCCTTGATTCTAATTTGGATTCCAACTCAGCGATTTGTGGGTGCGAAGGCATAATCGATAGCCGCTCAAATGGGCTGCGATGCACAAACTCACGCGTGTCTTTGGCATACATACTAAAGTTAAGAACTTGATCAAAAAAATCTAACAAACTAGGCTTGGCCAAATCAAGGCCCACCCCTAGCAAATAATGGCTTGAATTAGCTTGCGGATCTAAATCAACTACCAATACCCGTTTACCTGCTTTGGCAGCAGCCGCCGCCAAATTAATAGTGATTGTTGATTTACCAACACCACCTTTTTGATTAAACACCACACGAATTTTCATCTAGACCATCTCTTATTTACTCATTATTACAATGAATACTAGCAGCTCTTATTCAACTTGTATTGCGTCGCACAATAGGTGTGGTGATTATGTAAAAAGGGTAGCGATGTAAGACAACAAAAGTAAATCAGTTAAACAACATTTTTAAAAAAACTAATCCATCACTAAAAGCTGCCACTTGCCATCAAACAATCCTTCAATCGGTTTATAGCATGTTTTGTAAGCCATTTTTCGGCATTGGTCAATCCAATATCCGAGATAAACATAGGGGAGCTGCATTTCTTTTGCTAGATCAACTTGCCAAAGAATATTGAATACCCCCAAGCTTGCCCCAGGGAGATCTGGATTATAAAAAGTGTATACCGAGGAAATCCCATCATCTAGCTGATCAATCAAACTGACCATCTGTACTTGATCATCAAGGCTAAACTCTGCCAAGAAACTACTCACATTACTTTTTAATATAAAATTTTGATATTGTTCTCGATTATCTTGATCCATCCCACCACCAGAATGCCTTGCCATTTGATAGCGCTGATACAATAAATAATGTGATTCTAGGTATTCCAAACCCAGTAATCTAACTTGTAATCCAGCATGTAATTTTTGCACGCGGCGTTGGGTACGATTAGGTTTAAATTGCTGCACGGGTAGCCGCACCGGCACACAGGCGCGGCATTGATCACACCAAGGCCGATAAACAAATAGCCCACTACGCCGAAAGCCATGCTGCACTAAATTGCTATACGCTTGGCTATCAATAAGCTCCGCTGGCACCGCCACTTGCGAGCGCGCCACTTGTCCATCCAAATAGCTGCACTCATACGTCGCTGTGGCGTAAAACTGTAAAGAAATCGTGCGAGTGCGCAGCGAATCATTCATGTTTTTACTCCGTGGAGATAAGACCAAGGACCAACTTGATGTGGCTCTGTAATAAGTACGTTTAAGCGCTCAATAAACTCATCGCGCAAAATCTCACGCGCACCAAAGCGAGCCAAGTGATCGGTACGCATCTGACAATCAATTAACTTAAACCCTTGCAGCTCTAGATAGCGCACTAAATGCACAAAGGCAATTTTAGAGGCATCCGCTTTTCTGGCAAACATAGATTCACCGTAGAACATTTTTCCGATGGCGATGCCATATAAACCTCCAGCAAGCTCACCATCAATCCAACATTCTGCTGAATGTGCCCAACCAGCAAGGTGCAAAGCCCCGTAACTGGCACAAATATCTTCACTAATCCAAGTTGCAGGCTCGCCATCACGCGGAGCAGCACAGCCTTGCATCACCTGGGCAAATGCCGTATCAAAACGTACTTCATACGGGCGATTCCTAAGCACTTTCTCTAGCGACTTAGGAATATGCAGCTCGGCGGGGAAAAGCACCATCCGTGGATTAGGACTCCACCAAAGAATAGGCTCATCAGGCATAAACCAAGGGAAAATACCTGACATATACGCCGCCAACACCCGCTGAGGCGACAAATCCCCCCCGCCGCCAACAAACCATTTGGCTCTTGCAAGGCAAGAGAAAGCGGAGGGAACTGCAAACTGCTACCAAGCCAAGGAATCACTTAAATTACGCCACCTTGCATGTTGCACAAATACCATACAAATACATTTCATGATCCTGAATATCAAAGCCATGTTCCTTGGCAATGGCATCTTGGCGCTTTTCAATTTCAGCATCATAAAATTCTTCAACCTGCCCACACTTCACACAAACCAAGTGATCGTGATGGCCACCCGCGCTCAGCTCAAAGACTGATTTACCGGTTTCAAAATGATGACGCACCAAAATACCAGCCTGCTCAAACTGCGTGAGCACGCGGTAAACAGTAGCCAAGCCAATATCCAAGTTGTCAGCGATCAACAGCCGGTAGACATCTTCCGCTGTCATATGACGCTGATCACCTGTCTCAAACAAGTTTAAAATTTTCAACCGTGGCCCAGTCGCCTTCAAACCCATTTCTTTTAATTCGTTTGCTTTACTCATGCGATTCTCTCCCGGTTTTAGGCTACATGCCCCAGATCAGGTTATGATATAGCGTTTAAGTTGGTCACTCCAACCCGCTCTGGAAAATATCGCCCATGATGAAGGCAAAAGTACTTATTTTATTGCTCCCTATCGCGCTAGCTACCTCGGCGTGCAGTGTTGCTAATTTCCTTACACCTTATAAACTCGACATCCCACAAGGTAATGAAATTACCGCTGATCAAGTCGCCAAGCTCAAAACAGGGATGACGCACTCACAAGTGCGCTTTCTCTTAGGCACACCGCTGCTAACGGACCCCTTTCATGCCAACCGCTGGGACTACTTATATAGCGATGCCCGCGCGGGTGTGTTAAGAGACAAAAAAAGCTATGTGCTTATTTTTGAAGGTGATAGCTTAGTTAGCTTCTCTGGCGAAACACTACCAGCCCCTGCCAAATTTCAATCTGCCGAAACTTCTGTAGCCAGTGCTGTGACACCTGCTCCAGCCGCTAAGGAATAAACAACATGACGATTAAAATCGCCATTGCCGGTAGCAGTGGCCGCATGGGCCGCATGCTAATCGAAGCCGTTATCGCAGCAAAGGATTGCCAGCTGTTTGCCGCCTTTGATCGCGAAAACAGCCCCGCAATCGGTAGCGATGCAGCAGCTTTTTTAGGTAAAAATTGCGGTGTGAATATCAGTGCTAATCTCAATTTGCTAGCTGGTGCCGATGTTTTAATCGACTTCACTCGCCCCGAAGGCACATTGCAGCATTTATCAGCCTGCCAAAAACATGATGTGAACATGATCATTGGCACCACGGGCTTTGAAGAAACAGGCAAAGCCACAATTACCGCAGCCGCCGATAAAATTGCCATTGTGCACGCCTACAATATGAGCGCTGGGGTTAATTTACTGGTAAAGCTACTTGAAGTAGCCGCAAAAACCCTGAATACCGGCTACGACATTGAAATCCTAGAAATGCATCACCGCATGAAAGTGGACGCGCCTTCTGGCACGGCCTTAATGCTGGGCGACGCAGTAGCAGGAGCAATGGGGCAGAAGCTAGAAGACTGTGCGGTTTATGATAGGCACGGCATTACTGGCGAGCGAGATCCATCCAGTATTGGTTTTGCCACGTTACGCGGCGGAGATGTGATTGGCGACCATACGGTAATTTTTGCTGGCATGGGCGAGCGTATAGAAATTTCGCATAAAGCATCTAACCGCAATATCTACGCCCAAGGCTCTATCCGCGCTGCACGTTTTTTAAGTGGCCAGCAAACCGGACTGTTTGATATGCAGGATGTATTGGGTCTAAGTTAATCAGGAGCAGACTATGCGCTGGCAAGACTTACGACGTAGCGATAATGTGGATGACCGCCGTGATGACGACGGCGGTGGCAGGCTGCCCATTGGCCAGCTAGCAGCCTGTCGGACTTAAGCGATCGTAGCGAGGGAAAGACCGGTTTGAGACAGATTTCGCGGGTTTTTGAGGCGAATAGCTGGCTATTCAACGAGAAAATGCGTGAAGTATGGCCCAATACGGCTTTTCCGTAGTAGATCAGTCTTAAGTCCGACAGGCTGCTAGGTATTGGTGGCGTGGTAATTGTCGGCGTCATTAGCCTGCTACTGGGGCAAACGCAGCCGTGAATGAAACGTCAACAGACCCTAGGGCTTCTTGCCAATCACAACGCGCCCACACATCGAAACCAATCCACTCAAGCTAAAGTGACCACTTGCGATGATCCAGCCAGCCAGTTTGCGCGCGCCATCTTGGCCTCTACCGAAGATGTGTGGAGTAAAGCCTACCCAGAAGCCTTTGGCAACGCCTATAAAAAGCCCACACTCGTATTATTTAGAGACCAGGTTAATCCGCCTGCGGTAGCGCCTCTTCTGCGATGGGGCCATTTTATTGCTCGGCAGATCAGCAAATTTATATCAACCTGAGCTTTTATGATGAGCTAGCCAAACGCTATGGCGCACCAGGTGATTTTGCTAATTCCTATGTGCTAGCGCATGAAATTGGTCATCATGTGCAAAATCTCTCTGGCATTTCAGGTAAGGTGCGCCGAAAACAACAACAGGTGTCTGAAAAACAAGCGAATGCACTATCTGTAAAACTAGAGCTTCAGGCCGATTGCTTTGCTGGTGTTTGGGGCTATTACGCAGCGCAAAATAAACGACTAGAACCTGGCGATGTAGAAGAAGGCTTAGCCGCCGCCAACGCCATTGGTGACGACACCTTGCAGCGTGGAGCAGGCCAAGCGGTTACACACCAGATGCCTTTACACACGGCAGCTCAGAGCAGCGTATGCATTGGTTTAAACAGGGATTAGCAAACGGCAAGGTGAATAGCTGTAATACATTCACTAGTAAGTAAACAGCATTTTACAAATAGCAGAAACGACAACGGGGTGCAAATGCACCCCGTCGCTTATTGCGGTAGAACAGATGAAATACATACTGAAGGTTAATGTTAATAAAAACAACGTTCACTTCAAAAGCAGCTACAGGAAAAACACGTACAAAAAATACTACGGTACGGCCACATCTACAGCTACAACTCAGTACTTACATCTAATACACGCAAAGAGCAGATACTACGACATCTGATGGCCTTCTCGTGTTGGCAGAACTTTTTCACCAATCACTGCACTACAGATGCCCAGCATAACGACACATTAGCCGCGTCGCAACGGGGGCAAACCTCACCTCCGAAAACAGCACTTCTTGGAAACTATTCATTCGATCTCCTTTTGCTGTTGCTGGAGATTTAGTTATACACCTAGCAATTTAATCCTGCAACATATCCGGACGACCAAGCCCACTGAAAGTTGTACCCACCCAGCCAGCCGGTCACATCGACCACTTCACCAATAAAAAATAAACCAGCAACATGGCGTGCTTCCATGGTTTTAGAAGACAAAGCCTGCGTATCCACCCCGCCACGTGTCACCTCGGCTTTTTTATACCCCACCGATCCCGAAGGAATAATCGACCAGTGGTGAAAGCTTTCTTCTATTGCAGCCAATTCTTTAACTGAATATTGTTTAAGCGGTTTAATCTCGCCCCACTGCGTCAGCCAAGCTTGCACCAAGCGCTTAGGCAGTAGCTCCGCTAAAATAGTAGTGATCAGTGCATCCCGATTAGCACCTGCCCATAGCGCAGCAAAATCCACATCAGGCAATAAATCAATTTCTAAGCTATCGCCCGCTCGCCAATAGCTAGAGATTTGCAAAATAGCGGGGCCAGATAGGCCCTTGTGTGTTAGCAAGATGGCTTCTCTAAATTGCATATCACCACAGCTCACCACAGCGTCTTCAACCGCCACCCCTGCCAAATCAGCCCATAAATCTTGTGGTTGAAAGGTAAGAGGAACAAGGGCGGGAGCGAGGGACAGCACGGGTATATCAAACTGCTTGGCAATATCAAAGCCTAGGCCAGTCGCACCAATCGGCGGAATAGATAAGCCCCCACAGGCCACTACCAGCGAGCGGCATTGCCAAGTTTCGCGGCTGGTTACCACTGCAAAGCCATTGGCCGTTTTTTCAATCGATACGATGCCGGTGTCCATGCGCCACATCACATCGCCTTGGTCCACTTCGGCTTTTAGCATGTCAATGATCGCTTGCGAGCCTTGGTCGCAAAACAATTGCCCCAAGGTTTTTTCGTGATAGCCAAGGCCATGCGCCTCAACCATTTTAATAAAATCAAACTGACTATATTGCTTAAGCGCAGATTTTACAAAATGCGGGTTGGCCGATTGATAGCAGCTAGCAAAAGTATTTAAATTAGTAAAATTACAACGCCCGCCGCCAGAAATACGAATCTTCTCTGCAAGTTTTACCGCGTGGTCGATCAATACCACGCTACGACCACGTTGGCCTGCAGTGGCCGCGCACATCATGCCCGCCGCGCCGGCCCCAATTACAATTACATCCACCACATTTTGCATTACTCTACCTTTGCCACCATCGGCCTAAGGCCAAAAACGGCGTATTGTAACTCACGAGGTGAATCCATGAATCCTGATCATGTTCTTAATTTTTGGTTTGGCCAGCCGCTTGAAATTCGCAGCGAATGGTTTCGTAAAGATGCTAACTTTGATGCACAAATCAAAGCACAGTTTTTAAGCGCAATCGAGGCCGCCGCCAATGGCGAGCAAGCCGCTTGGCTCAACACCCCAAGTCACAGCTTGGCCTACATTATTTTACTAGACCAGTTCCCACGTAATATTTTCCGCAATGATGCACAAAGCTTTGCATATGATCATCTCGCCTTAGCAGCAGCTAAGGCCGCAGTCTGTAAAGGCTTTGATCAGAAGCTCACCCCACTTGAGCAACTCTTTATTTATCTGCCCTTTGAGCATTCAGAAAGCCTAAGCGATCAAGAACAAGCCGTTGAGCTTATGATGGGCTGGCAAGTGGATGAAAAACTGCAAGGCTTTTACGATTACGCTGTAAAACATCATGCGGTAATTCAGCGCTTTGGCCGCTTTCCACACCGCAATCAACTATTAGGCCGCAACTCAACGGCAGAAGAACTAGATTACTTATCACAACCTGGCGCGGGTTTTTAATTACTGATGTTACGCAGGCCTTTAGGTGGAATGCGCTCTGCAGCTGATTGAGAAAATCCTAACCCATTGATTTTTCATAATGGGTGCGTAACATCAGTTAATTAGTTTTATTTGGCATTTTTACAAGCGCAGTAAAACGCTGTTGCAGATAAAATCAAGACTCCCAGAATCAACCGGATTGCCTACGATGTATCAGCTTATCGCCTCCGATCTTGATGGCACCCTGCTCAATGGCGAGCATATGGTGGATGCCTATACGGCAGAAACGCTACGCACGCTGGAAGAGCGTGGTGTGCAGTTTGTCATTGCCACCGGACGTCATTATTTAGATGTGATGGGAATTCGAGATGTGTTGGGCATCCGAGCCCATTTAATCACCTCAAATGGTGCACGCATTCATAGCCCAGATAATGAGCTGATCCACGCGGAGGATATCCCCGCCAATTTGGTGAAGGAGCTCTCGCAAGCAGAATTTTCTGCAGGCACCTTATTAAATTTTTATCTTGATGATGCATGGCTCATTGATCAGCACAGCCAATACCTACTCGATATGCACCAAGATTCTGGCTTTACTTACCGGATCGAAGACCTCGCTAACCACAATGGCCATGGTGTGCCCAAGATTTTATATATTGGTAATCACGCGCATTTGCTTGAGGTAGAGAGCAAATTACGCGAGCGCTTTGGCAACACCTTGTATATCACCTTTTCTATGCCCGATTGCCTAGAAGTCATGGCTGCGAGCGTATCCAAAGGGCACGCTTTGCAAGTAGTGCTTGATCGCCTTAGCCTAAAACGCGAGCAGTGTATTGCTTTTGGCGATGGGCAAAATGATCTAGAGCTATTACAAACAGCGGGCCACCCAAGGCTCATGAGTAACGCGAATCCTCGTTTAATGGCCGCCCTGCCAAATGTGGTACAAATTGGTAGTAATGAAGAATCCGGCGTGGCGAAACACCTGCGTAGCGCTTTCAATATGACTCACTAATTACATTAAGATGGTGGCGGTATTCATCGCCACCACAAAGCCTCACTCGGCTTAAGGCTTAGCTTTAAACGCCACTTGACGATCATACTCCTTACATTTTTCTGACAAGTTTTTCCTGCAAACTGATCTATCCTAATGATTGGCTAGCAGCCTGTCGGACTTAAGCGATCGTAGCGAGGGAAAGACCGGTTTGAGACAGATTTCGCGGGTTTTTGAGGCGAATAGCTGGCTATTCAACGAGAAAATGCCTGAAATATGGCCAAATCCGGCTTTTCCGTAGTAGATCAGTCTTAATTCCGACAGGCTGCTAGTCATTTCCACATCTTGCGACATTTTTTTTGTTCTGATATAAATAGTCCTAACACGAACAATATGGCTCACATGTCATGGAAAACTTCCAAATCACCCTCCGTGAACTGGTGCGCTGCTATCAAGCTTTTGAACAATTGTCTAATCGGCACATCCGCACTATGGATTTAACCCCAGCTCAATTTGATATTGTGGCTACCCTAGGCAACACACAAGGGATGAGCTGCCGTGAGCTAGGCGAAAAAACCTTAATAACTAAAGGGACTTTAACGGGTGTACTGGATCGCTTAGAGGCAAAAGACATTATTCGCAGAGAAACCACGAATGCAGACCGGCGCAGTTTGCGAGTATTTCTAAGCCCTGCTGGTGAAGAGCTGTTTAATCGTACTTTTAATCAGCACCTTGATTATATTCGGCCGTTTTTTTCAGAATTATCCGCACAACAATTAACAGGAATAAACCGTTCACTGGCTGAACTTCGCAGTAAATTTCAAGACCAAACAAATGCAATTTAAATTTTTCCATTACTTTTTAAGATAGTGAGCAAAATGAGTAAAAAACAATATGATGGGATGCAAGTTTTATTGCACTGGTTATCAGCCCTCTTAATCTGTGCTGCATTTGGCCTAGCATGGACCATGGACGATATGCCATTATCTCCGCTTAAATTTAAAATTATTTCTTGGCACAAATGGGTTGGGATTACCGTGCTAGGGCTAGTGGCTATTCGGCTGATTTGGCTAAAACTCAAAGGTGCTCCCGCAGCAGACCCTAGCCTACCCGCTTGGCAAAGTAAGCTCTCTAGCGGCGTGCATCATCTACTTTATTTATTAATGTTTGCCATGCCGCTTTCTGGTTGGCTAATGAGCTCGGCCAAAGGCATCTCCGTAGCTTATCTAGGCCTATGGCAATTGCCAAATTTGGTCGAAAAAAATGAAGCCCTAGCTGATACATTAAAAGCCAGCCATGAATTATTTGCCACCGCCTTACTGGTTCTTATTGGCCTGCATATTGCTGCAGCGCTTAAACACCATTTTATTGATCGAGACACTATTTTGGCTCGGATGCTGCCTTTTTTACGTAAAAATTAATCTTAATAACTGCTACTTTTCTATCTTTACTGGAGAATTAAATGATTCGGCATATCCTTAGCGCCACGCTCATTTCGGCCATTAGCCTTTCAGCAAACGCAGCACAAACATTAGTTCCACAAAAAAGCAAAGTAGATTTCAGCTTTAAGCAAATGGGTGTAACAGTGGATGGCGGCTTTAAAAATTTCAGCGCCAAAGTAGACTTTGACCCAGCTAAGCCAGAAAAAGCCCAAGCAGAAATAATTGTCGATTTAGCCAGCATTGATGTTGGTGGCAGCGATGGTAATGCCGAAGCAAAGAAAAAATCGTGGTTTGATGTAGCCGCCTTCCCAAAGGCCACCTTTATTGCCAGTAGCATTAAAGCACTGGGTGCTGGCAAGTTTGAAGCCAAAGGCAAGCTCACCATTAAAGGCATTAGCCGCGATATAACAACCCAACTCACCACAAAATCAGAAGCAGGTAATCTGGTGGTAGAAGGCAATCTCCCTATTTTGCGCTTGCAATATAAATTAGGTGATGGTGTTTGGGCCGATACGGATACGGTTGCTGACCAAGTTATTATTAAATTTAAAATAGCGCTTGCCGGTACCGCAGGCAAATAAGTTTTACCCACCCCACTGGAGTCTACAATGAAGCGTTTTATCGCCACGGCACTACTCGCAGGTTTTAGCAGCACCGTTTTTGCAGCACCTGTTGTTTACAACTTAGATCCATCCCACACCTACCCAAGCTTTGAATTAAGCCATATGGGCTTTTCAATTCAAAATGGTCGCTTTGATAAATCCAGCGGCACTATCACGCTAGATGCAGAAAAGAAAACCGGCGCAGTGGATATCAGTATTGATACACGTAGCCTCAATAGCGGCTGGGAAAAGCGCGATGCTCACGTTAAAGGCCCAGATTTCTTTAATAGCGAAAAATTCCCAGCAATGACATTCAAATCCAATAAATTGGTATTTGAAGGTGAAAAACTGGTAGCAGTAGATGGCAATTTCACCCTATTAGGTGTAACCAAGCCGCTGACTTTAGCCGTTAGCAACTTTAAATGCGCAATGCACCCAATGATGAAAAAACAAGCATGCGGCGCTAATGCTACTGCAACCATCAAGCGCAGTGAATTTGGCATGAGTACTTACGTACCGAATATTGGTGACGACGTTAAGCTCAGTATTGCTGTAGAAGCAATTACTCAATAATAAATAAAGATTAAAAAAGGGAAGAGATCATCTCTTCCCTTTTTTATTCGAATAATATTCAGCTCGCCAAACCCCAAATATAAAAGCACAGGTAGAACTTTACAGATAAAAAAAACATCAGCGGCTTAAATAGCAATTAAACAATTGGCATATATTGTAATTTATCAAGCTCTTTCTGCGTATCCTCACGCACCTGGTTAAGCACTGCTATTACAGCATAATCAGGCTCTACCTCAAGTGCAGACCAATGTTGACCTAAGATAATTGCGCCAATTTGTAGCGCAATTCCTTTAGCACTATGAGCGTACCGCACCGCCTCATTTAACTCCTGCTGCTTAAGCGCCGATTTATATAGTAGCTCTAACTCAGCCACACGGTTTAAGCCTCTTTGGCATAAAGCTAAATAACGCTCAAATTTAAATCCTAATGAATGAATCGCCGTTTGATAATCTAATAAGCCGCCCGCTTGCTTATAATTATTGTCTTGCCATTTACCTAACAACAAAAGCAATTCATCAATTTTAAACGGCTTTCTTAAATGCCCGCTAAAAGCCACAAAACCAGCCTCCTGCTGCAACTCTTCTAATGGACTTGCTGATACTAAGTAAATCGGTTTTTTCCATTGCTGCTGCCGCAAAATACCTGCTGCAGCCATCCCATCCATTTGGGGCATCTGATAATCCATAATTATGCTATCAATGGCTGGATGTTGCTTAACCTGAAAAATAGCTTCAAAGCCATTACAAGCCTGTAGAGTGGTTGCACCGAAATCCTGCAAAATGCCACAAATCATTTCACGATTAATCGTTTCATCTTCCACCACCAAGATAATGCGCCCCATTAAGGATGGCTGTTGCGATTGGCCAATAAGTGAAGTGCCAACCGATGCCGTGACCACTTGGGTTTCAATAGTAACGATAAACTCACTCCCCTCCCCTTCTTGGCTACTAAAAATAATATCACCCTTCATTAAGCGAGCGTAATCACGGCTTAAAGACAAACCCAGCCCCGTTCCCCCCGCTAATTGACCCAATTTACTCTGCTCAAAGGGGGAAAAAATCAAAGATTGATCTTCTGCTTTAATCCCACAACCAGTATCGACAACCGCAGCATGCAAAAGATAACAATCCACTCCATACTCACCATAAAGCGTTAAGCTAATAGCACCACGTTGAGTAAACTTAAGGCTATTACCTAGTAAATTAATTAAAATTTGACGCAGTTTCCCAGCATCTAAACTTAAATCAATTTCTAAACCATCATCAAAAAAAACATTAAATCTTAAGCCTTTTTCTTTCGCCATCATATTAAACATGGCCTCAAGCTCAAGCCTTAGCTGTTTTAAGCTGATGGTCTCAATAATCAATGAAATTTTATTCTGTTCTGACTTAGATAAATCCAATACATTATTGAGTAAGCTTAATAAATGCGTACCGCTATTTTCAATATAGCCAATCTCACGCCTACCCTCTTTATCCAGTGTTTTTTTACGTAAAAGTCGATCGGTATAGCCAAGTATTGAAGTAAGTGGCGTTCTAATTTCATGGCTAATATGGGCCAAAAACCGACTTTTAGCCGCATTGGCTACATCCGCTTGCAACCTAGCTTCTTGTAATGTAACAGCAAACTCAGCAAGCTTTTTACGGCTAGTTTCGGTTTTCCAAAGGGCATAAACGCCCAAGGCTGCAAATAACAATAAAATAATAATTTGTGTTGTGGCTAATAGAATACGCAACTCGCCCCAGTACATAATGTTTTTTCGATAATCGTCAATCGATCTTGAATCATGACTACGAGCGGCCTGAATCAGATTGTTAACTGCTTCCTGCTGCTCTTTGGTTCTTTGATTAAGAAGGATCCAATTCGTTTTATTTATTGGATCATGCTTAAGTATTTCCACACCAAAATGAATGTAATCAACCAAGGGCTTTAATAAAGCCATATCAAGAGCTTCTTTACTGACTGAAGAAGGCAGTTTTACTTGATTATTAGCAAAACCATTAATTCGGCTAAAATAGATATCAAAGCGTAAATTAATCTCATCTAGCTGATGCCGATCACCATACTGTAATGCTTCACGTAAACGCGCATATTCGCTGCTGAGTTGGAAAAACTGCCAGAGCTGATTATCCATTCCCAATTGATTTACACGTTCAAGCTCTCTTTTTTGCTCTAATTCAAAATGCACAATCAGGCTGAAATTTACAATCAGCACGATGCATACAAAGCTTAAAATCAATCTAAATCGAGTCATGAGTTAATCGGCTTTAATTTTACGTAGCTGCCAACTACAACGGCGAAAATATTCTGTAATTCTTAATTCAGCATGATTTTGGAAAGGGTACATAATAAATAGTGGCCCTTTATCACGAATAGTCATTAATTTATCATTGCGTTTTCTAGCAACAATCACCTCGTATTGAAATGCATCAACTACAGGAATTGAAATTTCATAATCATTTAGTGCAACTAATTTAATATTGCCATTTTTAATATTAGCTAGCTTTAAAACATCACGTAATAAAGGCCCTTCAAAAGTTTGCTCAGTAGAGAACCACGGTGTAGGGATTCGCATTTTTTGTTGTGGCAACTTGGCCAGTGCTGCATCATCAAGCTCTACACTTGGCCCTGATTTAGAACTAACAGAAAGAATAATATTATTAGACGCGGCAGCTGCTTGATTGACATATAGCAAGAGACACAAACTCAAAACAACAATCCGAAACATCCATTCATCCTTAAACACAAAAAATCTATCCACATTGTAAAGTAAAAAACAACAACTTGTAAGCATGAGCCTTTTGCAAAAATAGCCGTTGTCTCACCTCTATTCAAACAGTAACTTACTAACTTACACATAAAAAAAGCATCACTTACAAACGATGCTTTTTTATTTATAACAATATGGCTCACTAACTAAAGTATCTGCAGCAGATTGAGCAGTTTTATATCATTGATTGTAAGCTGCACATACCGCTTATTTTTTACCCAAATAGGTATCCATTACAGCACGGCCAATAGATAAATCATCGGTAAAGAAGCCAACAATACCTGCCTGTAAAAAAACCGTAATTTCTGCGGCGGAATCATCTCGTTCGGCCAGTGATTTAACATCACCTTTACGTAAATTAGCCGTACGGGCATCTTTTACCACACTAGAGCCTGTTGACGTTTCATTCGCCATTGCTCTGAGCCGGAAAATGGCCTGGCACAAGGCATGTGACGAAGGCAATAACGGCTTATTGTCGATGAGCATAATGCAGTGAATCGCCATTTTCCGGCCCAGCCCTTTGGGTTGGCTACATTTTTAAAGCAATATGCGGTTCCTGATCATGTCTCTTACTCCGAAACCCTTGATTGAGTAACCTCTACGGCAGTACTAATTTCAGACGATTTAATTGGTTTTGACGTGGAGGGCCCTTATTCCACACTTACCTTACTCAGGCCGGATCATGCGCGTGTGAAAGCGTGGCTGAGCAAGAGACATCATCAGGTAACTGTTAACTCAGCCTCTCTGCGCCTGAACACAAAAACATTATCAGGCATGCAATTTATTTTATCAGGGACATCAATCTAAATACCCTCCATAGCTATATTCAACTCAGCAAAGGAACGTAAGATATTAAGTCTGTCTCAACTTAAATCATAAATTAAAAATCGACACCCCTGATTACCCCATAAAAAAATAAAAATTAATTCAATATATTTAATCGTTAAATTACACATCACAGCACGAATTTTATTGCCAATGGCCCCAATAAAAAATTCGTACTACCACATATAAATTTTATATAAAAACAAACAACAGTATTTAGCAATCTATTTTATTTATGACTCTTAGTGTTCACCGTATAATCAAAAACAAGCACACCCTGCAGCGCAAGTAGCGGCCCTACAAACGCCTTAAATTTCTGATGCGCTAAATCATAGTACCGAGCATCAGTAACAATTGGCTCACCCACATAGTAATTACGATCGCCTTCCGAATTAAACGTAACCTGAAAAGCCTGCTCTAAGCCCTGATCTGCATTTTCACCACTACTTTGCAAACCTTCTTCAATTGAAGAAATATAAGGCTTATTGTTTCTTAGCGACTTTTGTAATGCCATAAAACGATTAGTTACTTCTAGGCGCTGCTCTGCATTGACAGAAGGCTTATACCGAAACAGAACAATATGCCGAAGCTGGCCTTTTTTATAATCTGAATGGGTAAAACGTGCCGCACCAACAGAATCTAATTCTTTTTTCAACTTATCTTGCTGATTAATCACTGAAACCTCCTCCAAAGACGTGGCACTCAAAGCAGGCATTGAATAACAAGCGGCTATCATTGCAACAACTGATAACACGGGCATCCGGATTAAATTTATCATATAAACAGCTCCATGATTAATAAATGAATTGCAATATACCACGCATAATAATCGTTGTTTTTAACCTAAAAAACAATCAAAAACATCTGATTCTAATGCCCTACTTTAAAGCATATAGCACAAATGTATACCAGATAATGCCTCTTGCTTACCTATCTTTAAAAAACATAAGTAGAACGAGCATCCTACTTAAATAACCACTTATGCCAATGTAATAAAATACCGATACCATAAAGATACCCTTAGCCAACTTCTTACTGAGCAAGTTAAACAAGTAAGTGCAACAGCGATGCTGATCACAGAATGGGTGAAATGAAGTACCACCTCCCCTGTGCCAAGATAGTTGAGATACTCCATTTTTAGGGATTCCAACTAACACAGGGGGCCGGTTATTTATCATGCCGCGTATTCCCAAGGCTCGTAAGGAGGGCATTGTAAGCAAAATGCTTGCTCCGAATCCAATCAGCATCCGGCAGTTGGCTCTGCAAGAAAATCTCTCCGAAGCCACGTTGTACAACTGGCGAAATCAACTTCGCCAAGAAGGCCGCCCCGTGCCCGAACATCATCGCAACGGCATCAAGGGTAGAACAAAGCGCTATTAAAAAACGCCGCCCGCCTGCAAGCGCGGCCTGAACGGTGGCGTAACATGACCCGGAACTGGAGCTGGCAAGACGAAGTGCAACTCAACCCGGACCGACTCATTGAGCCTAAAACAATTGAGGAATTACAGGTAGCATAAACATTATTTTAAATACTCACTAATTTATAGAGAATTTAGTTATTTAACATGACATAGTATGGGGCAGGGGCGCTTTGATATATGGGAATCACATTGCAACTTGGGGCATCAAGGTAATGTAAAGTCATTTCACTCTACCTAGAAACACTTACCTTTAATACAAAAAACCATGCGGCACATATTGTAATAGAAACCCCTTTCCACTCGGAATTTAAATTACACACTATTAGGAAGTCACTACGAGAAGTAAAATTAGCGGTCGCATCACTTGATCTGCTTACAAACAAACCAAATACCCTACAACATAAAACTGGCTACCTGCAAAAGATGATTTACAACTGAGCATAATAGTGAGGAAGAAAAATACTTTTTTAAAATTCTTACTCTTAAAATAATAATCAATCAAAGCAGCGACATTTTTTATTATGCAAAAATTTATTGGAAGTCACTTCAAAATCGACGACATATTACCACGTAATAAAAAAACGACTCTCATTTACTTCGATACTTTTACAAAAATAGACAGAAAATAAATAATATTTTGTTATTTAAACAGAAATTTTATCTACATTACATAAAAAAAGCCCCGCCAAATTGGCAGAGCTTTTTTTCTTTTTTCTCACAGCTATTCAAACGAATCACCCATAAAGCGGCAATAACAAAAATAGCTTAATCAAAATAGCATTAGCAATATCAATAAAGAATGCGCCAACCATAGGCACAACTAAGAAGGCGATGTGCGAGGGGCCGAAGCGTTCGGTTACGGCTTGCATATTGGCAATGGCGGTGGGCGTAGCGCCCAAGCCAAAGCCGCAGTTACCGGCAGCGAAAACGACAGCATCGTAGTTTTTGCCCATTACGCGGAAAGTGACAAAGATGGCGAATAGCGCCATTACGCTGGCTTGCAGCGCCAAAATACCGAGCATAGGCAGGGCTAATGAGCCTAATTCCCACAAGCGCAGTGTCATTAAGGCCATAGCTAAAAACAGCGATAAGCTCACATTGCCCAATACCGATACGCCGCGATCAAAGACTTGATAAAGGCCGAGTGCCGATAAGCCGTTTCTGAGCATAACGCCAATAAACAATACACAAACAAAGCTAGGCAATTCAAAAGCCGTGCCTTTTAACACGCCGGCTAATGCTGAGCCTGCCATTAAACTGACGGCGATTAAGGCCAGTGTTTCAATAAACACCTGTGAGGTAATTAAGCGTACCGCGTGTGGCTGCTCAAAAGGCGTTGGGGTTTCATCACTATTGTGCTCAGAGCCGGGCGTTTTTACTTTTTTAACCAGATAACGTGCAACTGGCCCGCCAATCAAGCCGCCCATCACTAGGCCAAATGTCGCGCAGGCTATGGCAACTTCGGTGGCAGAGGCTAAGCCATATTTCTCGCTAAACACCGTACTCCACGCCGCCCCCGTTCCATGCCCGCCCGACATGGTAATTGATCCGCCCAATAGGCCAAGCAGAGGGTTGATGCCCATCGCGCTAGCGGCGGCAATCCCGACTATGTTTTGCATAACCAGCATGGCAACCACCACACAAGTAAAGATCACAAGGGTGCGGCCACCCTTTTTCAGGCTAGCAAAATCTGCATTCAGGCCGATACTGGCAAAGAATGCGAGCATCAACGGCGTTTGCATGCCGGTATCAAACTTCACTTCTGTACCAAAACTCAGCCGTCCAAGCAACAACAAAGTAGCGACTAATAAACCACCGACCACCGGCTCTGGAATACTGTAATTACGCAGCGGGGGCGACCATTCAACAATTTTCCGCCCCAGCAATAAAACCAGCGAGGCGGCGACCAAGGTGCCATAAAAATCAAGTTGAAGCATATTCATCCTTATTGTCTTTACATAACAAATGACATTCAAATATTACATAAGAATATTTAGCTATTTTATTCAGACCGTGATTAAACAAGCCATTCTTCTTAAAAACAAGCGAGGAAAACCCGACTTAAATCGCTAAATTTGTCATAAAGGTAAAAATAACCAAGACCAAATAGATATAAAATACAATTTATGCCAAACAAATACTCGAATGGAATAAATTATTTCAATTATTTAGCCAATTACACCCTAATGGATTAATTATGCACAATCAGCGCGACCACCTTACGATTTTCCGACGTCAAAATATTAAAGGTGCGGCAAAGTGCGCCGGTATCCATCACATCCAGCCCAATATGCGCCGCTGCTAGTGCACTATAGAGTTGCGGATGAGGAAAGCGAATGGTTTTTCCTGTGCCCAATAAAATAACTTCAGGTTTATACGCCAGCACGGCGCTAAAATCGGCCTCAGTTAAATCATCAAAGCCCAAAGGCCGCCAAACGTGAACCTCGCTAGCTGTTACCAGCACATTGCCTTGATGTTGCTCGGTATTCACCCGCACAAAATCATCTCCATAACCTGAGAACTGGTTCAGATTTTCTACAGCGGTATGTTGTAATTTCATGGTGATTGTCCTTTTAATATGCTGGCTATTTTAACTTATTGCTCAAGCAGCACGGCTTTGTATTCATTTTTATGTTTTCGTAAGCACAATAAGTGCAGTACAGCGCAATCTTTCGCTAGAATACGTTCTCCCTAGCTTATTTAGCCGCAGCCATGACTTCCATTCTTAAATCAAACAAATTACAAAATGTCTGTTACGAGATTCGCGGGCCAGTTCCTGAACGAGCGCGTCAGATGGAGGAAGAAGGCCAGCGGATTATCAAGCTTAATATTGGTAATTTAGCGCCATTTGGTTTTGATGCGCCCGAAGAAGTCGTTCAAGACGTGATCCGTAATCTGCCCAATGCCGCAGGTTATGTGGATTCCAAAGGGCTATTTCAGGCACGCAAAGCCATCATGCATTACACCCAGGCCAAAAATATTGCCGATGTGACTGTAGACGATATCTATATCGGCAACGGCGCATCCGAGCTGATCGTGATGGCCATGCAGGGCCTGCTCAATGATGGTGATGAAGTACTGGTGCCTATGCCGGATTACCCGCTCTGGACCGCAGCAGTGAGCCTAGCTGGTGGCACGCCACGACATTATCTGTGTGATGAGGCCAATGAATGGTATCCGTCGCTAGATGATATCCGCAGCAAAATCACCGATAAAACTAAAGCCATTGTGATTATCAACCCAAATAATCCAACCGGCGCGTTGTACCCAGATTCGCTACTGAAAGACATTATTCAAATTGCACGTGAACATAGCCTGATTATTTACGCAGATGAAATCTACGATAAAGTGCTCTACGACGGTGCAGAGCACACTTCGATTGCCTCTTTAGCCAATGATATTTTGTTTGTTACCTTTAACGGCCTATCCAAAAACTACCGTGCTTGTGGCTTTAGATCTGGCTGGATGTTTGTTTCGGGCAATAAGAAAATAGCCAAAGATTATATCGAGGGACTGAATATCCTCGCTACTATGCGGCTCTGTGCCAATGTGCCAGCGCAATATGCTATCCAAACGGCGCTAGGCGGATATCAGAGTATTAATGATTTAGTAAAACCCACCGGCAGACTCGCTAAGCAACGCGATCTGGCCTACCAGCTCCTTACGGCGATCCCAGGAGTGAGCTGCGTAAAACCAAGAGCAGCACTGTATATGTTCCCCAAGCTGGATCCGGCTATTTACCCAATTAGCGATGATCAGCAGTTTATTTTAGAGCTATTACAAGAAGAGAAAGTGCTGCTAGTGCAAGGCACAGGCTTTAACTGGCAACAGCCTGATCATTTCCGCGTGGTGTTCTTACCCAACCTTGATGATCTAACCGATGCCATTGCCCGTATTGCCCGCTTCTTAGAAAACTATCGAAAACGTCACGGCACAGCTTAATAAATAAAGGAATAACAAATGAATCCCATCAATGTTGGTTTATGCGGTGTTGGCACCGTAGGCGGCGGAACGGTTACCGTTCTAAAACGTAATGCAATCGAGATCACCCGCCGTGCAGGCAGACCGATTGTCATTACCATGGCTGCCAACCGTGATCTTGTTCGTGCTCGGGAAATTTGTGGTGACAATATCACCCTCACCGACAACGCCATGGACGTAGTGAACAACCCAGATATCGACATTGTGGTTGAGTTAATTGGTGGCACCACCATTGCCAAAGATTTAGTTTTAGCCGCTATTGCCAATGGCAAGCATGTGGTCACCGCTAATAAAAAACTCATCGCCGAACACGGCAATGAGATCTTTGCCCGTGCTACCGAAAAAGGCGTGATGGTGGCGTTTGAAGCCGCCGTGGCCGGTGGTATCCCTGTGATTAAAGCGCTGCGTGAGGGCCTTACCGCCAATAAAATTGAATGGGTGGCGGGCATTATCAATGGCACTTCTAACTTTATCCTGACAGAAATGCGCGATAAAGGGCTGGCGTTTGCCGATGTTCTGAAAGAAGCGCAGCGCCTAGGCTACGCCGAAGCTGACCCTACATTTGATATCGAAGGCCACGATGCCGCGCATAAGCTCACCATTATGAGCGCCATTGCCTTTGGGATTCCGGTGCAGTTTGATAAAGCTTACCTAGAAGGCATCAGTAAGCTGTCCGCGATTGATATCCAATACGCGCAAGAGCTAGGCTACCGGATTAAATTGCTGGGCATGACTCGCCGCCGCGAGCAAGGCATTGAGCTGCGCGTTGCCCCAACCCTGATTCCTGCCAGCCGCCTGATCGCCAATGTAGACGGCGTGATGAATGCGGTATTAGTGAAAGGCGATGCCGTAGGCGCCACCATGTATTACGGCCCTGGTGCGGGTGCCGAGCCAACGGCCTCTTCGGTGATTGCTGATCTGGTGGATATCACCCGTCTGCACACTGCAGACCCAGAACAGCGCGTGCCACATCTGGCTTTCCAGCCATCACAAATGGCCGACCTGCCGATTCTGCCGATCGAAGAAATTGAAACCTGCTACTACCTGCGCATCAATACCCAAGACAAGCCAGGGGTTCTGGCCGATATCACTCGCCTCTTGGCCGACAACGGTATTTCGATCGAGGCCATGCTGCAGCGCCCAATCGATAAAGAAGATCGCGCCGATATCATTATCATCACGCATCTGGCGGTTGAAAAACGCATCAACACCGCCATCAAAGGGATTGAAGCACTAAGCAGCATCACCGGTGCAGTCGTGCGCTTACGCCTTGAGCATTTAAACGGCTAAACCAAGAGTAGGGTGGGCAGCTGTGGCCCACGCGTGTTTGCCTGCTTATGCAGCCAGTCTCATTAAAACTGATCGCGTAAGCACAAAAGCGTGCCACCCTACACACCACGGATTTAAGGTTAAAAAATCAGAGGCAACCATGCGCTATATCTCTACTCGCGGCGGTATGCCGCCTAAATCATTTTCTGAAATCTTGCTGGGTGGCCTTGCTCCTGATGGCGGCTTGGTTATGCCTGAAGTCTGCCCAAAGCTAGATCTTGCCAAGCTTACGCAGCTGGCTACCCTGCCCTATCCCGAGCTAGCGTTTGAGATTATCAGCCTGTTTGTGGATGATATTCCGGCAGCAGATCTTAAAGCCCTCGTCGCAAAAACTTACACCAGCGAAGTATTTGGCTCTGCCGACATTACGCCGGTGATTACTCTCGAAAAAAACCTCTATCTGCAGCAGCTTTCCAACGGCCCAACGCTGGCGTTTAAAGATATGGCAATGCAGCTCTTGGGCAATTTGTTTGAATACGTACTGGCGCGTGACAACCGGCAGATCAATATTGTTGGCGCTACTTCAGGCGACACCGGCTCCGCAGCCGAATACGCCATGCGCGGCAAAAAAGGCGTGAATGTATTTATGCTCAGCCCCGCTGGCAAAATGAGCCCTTTTCAGCGTGCCCAAATGTTCAGCCTACAAGAGCCCAATATCCATAATATTGCGGTTACAAGTATGTTTGATGCCTGCCAAGATATGGTAAAAGCCATCAATAACGATGCTGATTTTAAGCAAAAATATAAAATTGGCGCGGTAAATTCTATCAATTGGGGCCGTGTAGTTGCGCAAATTTGCTACTACTTTAAGGGCTATTTTGCTGTGGCAAGAACCGTTGGCGAGCCGGTCGATTTTTGCGTGCCCTCCGGCAACTTTGGCAACATCTGTGCGGGCCATATGGCAAGGCAAATGGGCTTGCCGATCCGCAAACTGATTGTAGCCACCAATGAAAACGACGTGCTAGACGAGTTTTTTAGCAGCGGTGGCTACCACCCGCGTGGTTTGGATCGCACCTATGAAACCTCCAGCCCTTCGATGGATATCACCAAGGCTTCTAATTTAGAGCGCTTTGTATTTGATTTACTAGGGCGCGATGCCGATACGCTGGCCGATTTATGGTCGGGCATTGATGCAGGCAAGGGTTTTCAGCTATCTAAAGAAAACTTTAGCAAAATGCACGATGTATATGGCTTTAGATCAAGCCGCAGCACGCATGACGATAGGCTGAGTAATATCCGCAGCGTATTTGCAAACTATGGCCGAGAGATCGATCCACACACCGCCGACGGTTTCAAAGCGGCACTAGAGCATCGCGATGCAAACATCGCCATGGTGATCCTAGAAACGGCCCTTCCCGCCAAGTTTGAAGACACCATGTTGGAAGCCATCGGCCAAAAACCGCAGCGCCCAGCCGCACTGGTCGGCCTCGAAGACTTACCGCAACGCTTTGATGTACTGGAAGCAAATGTGGCGGCGCTTAAGGCTTATTTGGTGGAACGGATTAAGGACTAAAACCTAATGTTCGTAAGGTGTGCAAGTCGATTTTCTTGCGCACCGCTTTTACCCGCTGCATTGCCATTAAGCAAAAAGACCTTTTTAGTGCCTTCGGCACATTGATTTTGGAGCGGTAGCCACCGCAGGGGCCTTCCTTTCTTGAACGGCCAAGAAACGAAGCCAAAGAAGGCCGCCCCAAACAGCACGAAAGCCCCTCACTGCGGATAATCGGCTCGGCGAAAAAGGCTACTCGCTCGCTGCCTCGCTACCCCTTTTCCAAAACCCCGCCCCGCTTATTCCTCGCTTCGGCGTGCTTCAAGGGGGGTATAAACCCCAGCGCAAAGAGTGTGGTTATTATATCTTGCTGCGGTTTGCTGACGAGCCCTGAGGGCGGGTTAGCCGGAGGCCTAACCCTCAATTGGCGGAGTATTCAGCTAGGTAATCAGTAAATAAGCAAGGGCTTTGTTGCATCTCCACCATCGTTCAGCGGGGATTGAGAAATCTACCCCTCCACAGGACTTTGACTTTGACATATTTTCACTCCAGTGACTTCATACCTCAACTCATCGCACGGGGCTTAAGTCTCCCCTTGAAACACGCCGTAGCGAGAAACAAGCGGGGCGGGGTTTCGGCAAGGGAGCGAGGAACGAGCCAATCCCGCCCGCCGCCGACTCGATTGTCCGCAGCGCAGGGGCTTTCGTGTTTCGTGGGGCGGCCTTCTTTGCTTCCTTTCTTGGCCGTTCAAGAAAGGGAGTCCCCTGCGGGGGACTCCCGCACCTAAATCAATGTGCCGAAGGCACTAAACATATAAATCTTTTTTATTTAATTACACACGATAAAAAAACCAGTGCGGAATAATCCAACACCGGCGTTTCGATTTAACTCATACGGCGTAATGCGTCTGGAAAAATCACCAGACTTATTACGCCCTACAAATGCATTGCGACTTACGGCCTTATACCATACGAAAATTAATAATCATTCCCCCAGTAATCGAGCCTATTACAAATATAGTATGAGAGCCTAGCCAAACTCTCCAAGTCCTAGCACGTTCTTTAGAGCCTTTGCTAGCAAGCATATATACAAGGTAAGCGGAAAAAGTAGATACAAGGCTGAGGGTTAATCCGCAAAAGAAATAAACGGCATTCGTTGCACCGACCGGCCCCGTGTATACAGAACCCTTAGTCATTTCCGCACCTAATAAATAAAATATATACCAGACGGTTAGAGGGACTAATAAGCATCCAGTTACTATGCTAAGCCAAGACGGGATTACGCCACGAGGTAATGTAGCCATCATCTTAAACCTTCACCATATAGGCGTTTAGCGAGTTCTTCCCACCGTCGCGAACTATCTGCTACCACATGGGCGTAGTAGAAGTGTCCTTCTCCTTTATTGCTGCCCATTTGTGTTTTTAATGTGATGGCATTTTCTATTAGTTCAAACTGTGTAATTCCCGCGTAAATAGGATCGCCATGTTGCTTTAAATCTATGATTACAATTTTCTTGATATTCTTATTTTCTTTTAGGGTATTTAAGAAACCTAAATCAATCGGGCTACCAATTAAGACTAGGTGGTCAATTGAGTGTCCATGTTTTGCATAAAAATTAGCTGTTTGTGCCGCGAGTAAAGAGCCGTATGAATAACCTATCATATTGAACTGTTCCGCAGGAGCATCCATACCGCCAAGTGTCCAAGGGCCATTATCCTCATACCTAATATCAATACCCGCGCGTAGTGCGTCTACAAGTGTTCCGAGTTGGCCTATTGTTTGCGTGCTTGAATTGGTT
Organism: Iodobacter fluviatilis; assembly: GCF_004194535.1. Lineage (NCBI taxonomy): Bacteria > Pseudomonadati > Pseudomonadota > Betaproteobacteria > Neisseriales > Chitinibacteraceae > Iodobacter > Iodobacter fluviatilis. Next base: position 868,288 of record NZ_CP025781.1, read on the forward strand.
TTACCTACAAAACAGTGTGTAATTCCTGCTTTTATGAATGCGGCTATTTGAGGTTTAACGTAATCACCATCAAGCCCAGCTCCACCCCAATATAAAGTTCCTCTGGGTTTATTAACTTTAACCTTTACAGGCGATGTGTCAGATTTTAAAGTCATTGTGGCAGTGATTACTGCAATAGGCACAAAGGGAAGCATTAAGCATTCTCCGCGAATATTTCAATGGTGATTTCTTCAGCTGTGCCACTACTGGTTTTCTGAGTATGGCCATGTTCATCGGTACGGCCCTCTATTGTCCCGCCGCTCCACTTAATGCGGTACATCCGGTTTACTAGCGGTGCGCCAGTTATCTCATCATGCAATAGAAAGTGTTGGTCGAATTTACCGGATGTGGCGGCAAGAGCTGAGGCGGCAGTTAGTGCTTTAGCGACTATTGCTCTAGCTGAGCCTGATGAGGCCGCACCGTTGCCTTCATACGAACGATCTACCTCTGGCATAGAGGAGAATAGAACGGCTCCACATGCCGTCATATGGCCCTCTAACGCAACGGGCTTGCCGCCAACATTCCACGAAGGGTCACCCTCAATAATTGGGCAAGCGCCGTGTCCAGGAATAGGGCAGCTAACCATATCCCCAACTCGTGCAACGGCTTTGCCAAAAAAGTTACTGTGTGCAGCCCCGCTAACCACCAAGCCGCCGTGGCTGGTTCTGTCACCTTCACGTATTACTTTTTTCACGCTTGTTACCTATGAGGAATCGAAATTAGTACAGAAATTTTAAGCCTCACTTACTGTTTAGACAATTAGTAAACGTACTGCCTAGTCTGTTATCTTTACGTAATTAGTTTACTTTCTGCACTGGGAAGTGCATAGATCTTGGCCTTGGCTTCTTCTACAAAAATACCCAGTAATAAGCAAGATCAGAAAAGAATAACTAAATAACTAGGGTCAGAGCAAAGTTAAATCCATTCTCAGTTTTCTTGCTCCAGCCAACAGCTCGCCATCAATATAACGCACAATAAAAAAAGACCAGCAAATCAATTGCTGGGCTTTTTTGCATATCCAATTTAAAAAATTAAACACGCTTAAGCGCCAAGCCCTGCGCATCAAATAGCAAGCAATTCTTTTCAGGGAATACTACATGAATTGAATCACCGAATTTAATTAAACCCGATTCAGCAGGCAGCTTCATGCAAAGAATTTCATTGATGCCTTTAACTTGGATATAAGCCAGCACGATATCGCCCAAATGCTCAACCAAATCAACACGAGCAGGCACCGCATTAACGGCATCCACTGTCGACAATTGCATATGCTCTGGGCGAATACCGATGGTAACTTTATCGCCTACTTTGCAGGTAGATGCATTCACTGCCGCACGAATCTGAATGCCTTCTGGCAAACGAACGTGCGCCGAGCCTGTTTCAATGGCAACGAGATCTGCTTCTAGCAAATTCATCTTAGGCGAGCCCAAGAAGCCCGCCACAAAAAGATTCGATGGGTTTTCATACATCTCTAGTGGGCTACCAACTTGCTGAATAATCCCCGCATTAAACACCACGATACGATCCGCCAAAGTCATCGCTTCTACCTGATCATGCGTCACATAGATCATGGTGGTTTTAAGTTCTTGGTGCAGCTTAGAGAGCTCAACACGCATTTGCAGGCGCAAAGACGCATCCAAGTTAGATAAAGGCTCATCAAACAAGAATACTTTAGGCTGACGAACAATTGCGCGGCCAATCGCCACACGCTGACGCTGTCCACCTGATAAAGCCTTAGGTTTGCGATCTAACAAGTGGGTCATTTGCAGCACTTCGGCAGCACCTTTCACACGTTGATCAATCTCCGCTTTATCCGTCCCCGCCAGCTTCAGCGCAAAAGCCATGTTTTCATACACGCTCATATGCGGGTAAAGGGCGTAAGACTGAAACACCATCGCGATGCCACGCTTGGAGGCGTGTAAATCATTGGCCACTACCTCACCAATTCTTAACTCACCTTCAGTGATGTCTTCTAGGCCAGCAATCATGCGTAGCAAAGTGGATTTACCACAGCCCGAAGGGCCAACAAACACTACAAACTCACCATCTTGAATTTCTAGATCTACACCTTTAATCACACAAACGTCTTTAGTGTAGTTTTTCTTAATTTTACTGAGCGTAACCGAAGCCATTTCTCGATTCCTTGCAAACTGTCTAAATAGGGGGCCTGCGAATAAGCAGGTGATTTCATGCCAATAAGGCGCTATTTTTTATTTAACCGCGCCATCCATGCCGCCGATAAAGAAACGCTGGGTAAAGGCAAAGAAAATCAATACAGGAATCACAGTCATAATAATTGCAGCCATCACCATGCTATATGAGGTGGCAAATGGCCCAGTTAGGTCATTAAACACCCCAACCGCTAATGGCAATTTATCCCGAGAGGAAATGACAATCGATGGCCAAATATAATCATTCCAAGCATTCACTAGCGAAAAAATCCCCAGCGCAGCAATAGATGGCCCAGTTACAGGCACCATTACCCGCCATAAAATCTGCATCTCAGTAGCACCATCCACACGGGCTGCATCAACTAAATCTTGCGGCACGGCTTCAAAAGCTTGCTTCATCAAGAAAATACCGAACGCCGCGGCAAAGTTAGGAATAATTGCCCCTAAATGCGTATCCAATAAGCCCATGTGCTTTAAAGTAATAAAGTTAGGAATAATCGCCACTTCAGATGGCAACATCATCGTGGCTAGAATCGAAACAAAAATAAAGTTACGGCCTGGAAACTTAAGACGCGCTAGCGGATAGCCAGCTAAAATCGACACAATTAAAACGCCCAAAATACTTTCAATCGTCATTAAGGTCGAATTCTTCATATACGTCATAAATGGCATTTCATCGAACACGCGTTTAAACCACATCAGACTCACATCTGTAGGAATAAATGAGCGTGGAAAAAGCCATGTATTAGAAGGATCTCCCGATAAAGCCACTGACAAAGCCCAAATAAACGGAAATGTAGTGAAGATACCAAACGCAATCAAACCCGCGTATTGCCCTGATAATGTCAAGACGGTTTGTAGTTGTTTACCCATTGCCATGATTTCTTATTCCTCGATTATTTCTTTTCGCCTAAGAAGCGAAATTGAATGGCCGCAAGAATCATGCAGAAAAAGGTCACAACCAGACCAGCCGCAGCAGCACGACCGAAGTTGTAATTGCGGAAAGCTTGATCGTAAACGTAGAACATAGCGGTATAAGTATCGGCCTGTCCCTTGGTTAAAATGGCAACCTCTTGGAACACTTTCATCGCTGCAATGGTCGACATCAGCGTACAAAGCAAGATGGTTGGCTTAACCATCGGTACGGTTATTTTCCAAAAGCGTTGAAATACATTCGCGCCATCCAAAATAGCCGCTTCTTCTACTTCTTTAGGAATACCTTGCAAACCTGCAAGATATAAAACCATAAACCAGCCAATCCCTTTCCAGAAGGTAAACATCATTACACCAAAGAGGGCGAAATCAGGATTACCTAACCAATCCACTTGGCCATCCGATCCTTGTGGAATCAGGTGCAGCATTTGCAAAAACCAGGTCAGAATACCGTCGTATTTATAAACGTTTACCCAAACCACACCGGCAATTGAAACGGCAGTAATAACTGGGATATAAAAAGCAGCACGAAAAAAAGTCATTCCTGGCAATTTGTTATTAACCAGCTTAGCCACTAAAAGAGCAGCAATTTGAATCACGGGGACAATTAAAAGGTAAATCAAAGAATTTTTAAGGGCATTATGAAATAACTCTTCATGAGCAATATATTTAAAATGCTCAAAGTTATTCCAAGTAGCCACACCATCTGCAATACTGTAATTGTTAAACGCCAAATACGCGTTATACCCTACAGGCCAAAAGGTAAATATACCCATCAGAATAAGAGCAGGCGCCAAAAACAAATAGGCAATACCTGTATAGCTGCTGGAGTTTTTCACGGCGCTACTCAACTATAATTTTAATATTCGGGAAAAAAACGGAATTACCCAAGCGGGTAACTCCGTTCATTAGAACATAGAACAGCTAATTATTTTTACTTCTTTAGCTTTTCGTTCCAAGCAGCTACAGCTGTATCCAACGCTTCTTTCACAGATTTACGGCCTTCAACTGCATTTTGAATTTCATCTTGCAGCTTCTTAGTCATCACTGTTTCATCTGGCAATATGCCTGGAGTCAGAGTCAATGTACGTGCATTGTCCATTGATTTAGCAGCAACCGAGCGTGCGCGATCCACTACATCTGCGCTATTAGCGCCAGATTGGAAGTATGGATCCAAGTTAGCTTTCTTTGTAGAAGGCATAGTGGATTCAGTGGCTTTAGAGAAAGCAAGCTGTTGCTCATCGTTAGTCAGGAAAATACCCAGTTTAGCCGCAGCTGCTGGATCTTTTGTGCCCTTAGGGATAACGAAATCCATCATCCATGAACCCAAGTTCAGCTTACCTGCATCAAGTGGGAATGGAGCAACTTCAGTTTTATCGTAGATGGCTTTAGCGTCTGTTTCTGTACGCTTCAGGCCTTGCGCAGCGGTAGTCATCATGGCTATTTTGCCGCTGTTATAGGCAGCGATTTCTTGCTCAAAAGCCATTTTGAAAACGTCTTTAGGCATGACGCCCGCTTTATACAGATCAGCAAATTTTTGAATAAATGCAACGTGCTTTGGCGAATTAAATACGGCCTTACCATCAGTAATAACTGGCAAACCTGCATAGTAGAAGAAGCCGATCATATCGCTCATTTTAGGAGCGAAAGCGGCTACGCCAGTTTTTGCCTTAATTTGTTTACCCATTACAATAAATTCGTCAAATGTTTTTGGCGCGTTTTTGATACCAGCTTTAGCAAAAATATCTTTGTTATAAGCAATAATTTGTGTGGAGTTGTACCAAGGGAAGGCATACATTTGGCCTTTAACTTGTACATCTTTCACTGCATTTGTAGAGTAAATTGCTTTGTTTGCACCAAGGAATTGATTAATAGGCAAAATATTACCTTGCGCAGCAAACTCATGTACCCAAGGCACATTAAAATTAACCAGTGCAGGTGGATTTCCAGCAGCAATAGAAGCAATCAGCTTAGGCTGAATTTGATCCCAGTTCATATCAACCCATTTAGCCTTCAGGCCTGGATTGGCTTCATTGAACTTAACAATGGTTTGATCAAAGTAAGTATTGAACTTAGCTAAGTTCATAGTCCAGAATTCCAATTCCATATCTGCAGCTTGGGCATGAACGCCAGCAAACAAAGCCGTGCCAACAATCAACATTTTTTTGAGTTTCATCTTGTCTTCCTCTTGGGGTTTTCGACCAATCTAGTTGGAATATATTCCACTACTTTTATTACCACATTAAATTAATTTTATTCTCAATTAATATTGTGGTTTTTTTATTCATCTGAGTAACCCTAACAGAAATGACTCAGATGAATTTTATTCAAAGCAGAATCAAATTTATCTTTACTTCTTAACCGTTGCCAATTTTTTATTCCAAAAATTAACCGCTTCATCTAAAGCTGCTTTAACTGGCTTGCGGCCTGTTACCGCTTCTAAAACAGCAGCATCCAGCGCTTTATTCATGCCCGCTTCATCAGGCAATCCGCTCACTGAAAGAGTGCGTGAAATTTTGATATGCGTTGCAGCCACCGCCGTGCCTTTTTCTACCGGATCAGTTGATTGAGCACCTGATTGGAAATAAGCATCATCCAGCGATTTATTCGTTGATGGAAAAGTTGATGACGCTTTAGCAAATACCAATTGCGATTCATCATTAGTCAGGAATTTACCCAATTTAATGGCTGCATCTACATTTTTTGCGCCTTTAGGCACAGACCACATAAATAAGAAACCACCAAATGGTGTTGCACCGCCCGCTAATGGAAAGCCTGCTACGCCTGTGCCATTGTAAACTTTAGGCGCATCAGTTTTAGTGCGTTTCAAAGCATGTGCACCATCGGTAAACATAGCAATTTTTTGTGCGCCATACGCTGCAATGCGATTTTCAAATTGCATTTTGAACACGTCTTTTGGAAACGCACCTGAAGCATATGCATCTTTAAATTGTTCAATCAGTTTAATGTGTGCAGAGCTATTGAAAACAGCCTTATTGTCTTTTACAACATCTAGCCCTTCATACAAAAACCAAGCAGAGAATTCTTCGTTTACTTTAGGAGCAAAGCCCGCTACGCCGGTTTTTTCTTTAACTTGCTTTGCCACTTGCAGCAGTTGGCTAAAAGTGGCTGGCGCTTCTTTTACACCGGCCTTAGCCAGCAACTCTTTGTTATAAAACAGCACACCAGTCACTTGGTACCAAGGCATACCGTAAATTTGTTTATCACCCGCGTAAGTTGCATCTTTCAAAGCACCTTCGGTGTAAACATTTTTAAAACTGGCAACTTGTTTAGTGATTGGCTCAATCATTTTTGATTGGGCAAGCTGATCCATCCAAGGCTTAGGTAAATTCACCAAGCCAGGTACATTGCCACTGGCTACAGCCGTAATGACCTTTTGCTGGAAGGCATCCCAACCTACATCAACCCACACCGCTTCTACTTCGCTTTGCGAAGCATTGAACTTAGTAGTGAGCTCTTTCATTGCGCCATCAAATTTTGGTGACAGGCTATTAGACCAATACTCAACCTTTACTTTTTCAGCGGCTAAAGCACTCATCGTTGTTACAGAAAAAACTGCAGCGGATACGACCAAAATGAATTTCAATTTCATTACTGTATCTCCAAAGTAAATTGTAAGTACCTGCCAGAGCTAGCTATTTCTTATTCGGGCGCGGTTACCATAATGAACAATCTCGCTATACGTCAATTCATTTATGTACAACGGCCAACAGCCAATTCAAGGCATATCCATGCCGGTAAAAGCCCCCATTGACTACCTTTTAAAAATTTGAATCACAAGAAAAGTGGTATCAACAAACGAGCAACCAACCTCCAAAAAATGGCTAAAAATAAGGATTTTTATTCATTTATTATGTAAAAACACCTAGAAAGTGGACTTATAGTTTTACTTACACCTACCCAGATTACAACAAATTACCGTAATCGTGAATAGCCCAAGTCAAAGGAAGAAGGGGGAAGAAGCAGAGAGGCGGAAAAAGGCAGAAGTGGCCCACAAAACAGAAATGTAGGCAACAACAAGGTATATTTTAAAATGACTACATTAATTCATATCATTTAAATAAATATACCAATACACAACAATAGCTTACTTATGTAGCTCAACTACAAAATCGTAGTAGTCATTGCGAAAATAGGAATGTGTTAGCTCGCAAACCACTCCATTCTCTAGATATCCAACTCGAGTTAAATGCAACATTGCCTCGCCAGGTGCCACATCAACAAGTTGAGATAATGCTTCGGTTGCATTGATTGCTGCAATATTTTGTATCGCCCTTACAACAGATAAACGTACACTGCGCATATATTCATACAGAGAATCCCCAATAAGCGAGGGGTCTGGCACCAGTAAAAAAGGCAATGCTGTTTCCTCTAAGGCCATCACCACATCATTGGCGGTGCGCACGCGCTGTAAGCGACTGACTTTACAATTCGCAGCAAGATTAAGCTTGAGCTGCTCTTCTGCATTTGCCAGCGCCACCTCCCGTTTAAGCCAACGAGAGCCTGGCGTAAAGCCACGCTGCTTAAGCATCTCAGATAAATTGGTTAGCTTATTTAGTGGTTGCTCTAGTTTTGGCGTGATATAGGTGCCTGCACCATGACGCCGAATAATCAAGCCATCAGCTAAAAGTAAATCCAATGCCTTGCGTGCTGTCACCCTTGATACACCAAGCATTTCACATAAATTGCGCTCTGAAGGCAACGGATCATCCGCCAGCCAAAAACCAGCGTGAATAGCCGCAGCTAATTTATGCCCAAGCTGTAAATAAAGGGGTGTTGAGCTATCTGCGTCAGGGCGAAGCGCAAGTAGTTTTTGTTGTGGCAGCATCATCGATCTTCTTTACGGCGATTTATTTTAGAAATAATGCGAACATTTTATAGTGATGAACGCGAGAAAATACCAATATCCAGCGTTTATGCCGATTTGAGCCAGCGCAGCTGCATTCACCCAAAAGACTTCATTCACTAAAAACGCTAAAACCACGGCAAATCCTGATATCGCTTCATCCGTAGGCTAAATGAACAGGGGCTTCAGGCTTTTAAAATTTTTCAAACGTGAGTGAAGCCTCGTTTTAGGCTCGGCCCAGCATCAATTACAGTTCAAAATAAAGGAGAGCTAAAAGCCCTCCTCTCGTTTTAGTGCTTTTTGCTAAGCTCTGTTGATATTTGATTTGCAACTTAACACAGCACTTAATCAAACGAAATAGTACACAGCATGCTACAAACTTAAGCTAGCCTATCAAAAAACGCGTAATAAATGAATAAATACAGTATTTTTGTCCTAAGTTATTTCCAATACTTACAGACCACTCACTTGCCTACTTAACAATTAATGAGCCAGCGACTGATAAATTAAAATTAATGCACCAGAACATGAGTCTTTTTGTGCTCGAGTGGTTGTCGCCAAAAAATCAGCAGAAATATAAGGCCGCATCGCTTCTGATAAGCCACCACCACAAATTGCTAGCGGCAGATAGGGGTGCTTCGCCCGCAACGCTTTACCAATTGCTTCGATTTCTTGCCCAGCCTCAAGCAAAAATGCCCTTGCGTATTCATCACTCAAACCAAATTCAACCACAACAGGCGATAAAGAAGCACACTCACCCTGCTTCATTTTTCCCATCCAAGCAAAAACTTTGGCCTTGCTGCGACCCGTAATCGTGAGTAATTTTCGGCCAAAATCAGTGATTGGGCGACGACCATCGATGATGCGTTGCACATGGTTAATTGCTTTAAAGCCCAAAGATGCGCCGCTACCTTCGTCTGACGTTGGAAAGCCCCAGCCACCGACCTCTAGCCGTTGACCATCGGGTAGCCACGCTTCACCAATAGAGCCTGTGCCAATAGCGATAATGCCGCCATATTGGCCATTGGTCGCACCTAGCAAAGTAGAAAAACCATCTGTTTCCACAATGATTTTGGCAAAGCCTGGATTTTTTTCCGCAAACTCAGCAGCCCACGCAGCGTTATGTACGCCCGACATCCCCAAGCCCAGCGCGCATTCTGCATAGTTTGGCGCTTGAATTCCTAGTGCGGCAAAACCAGCATTAATCGCTTGAGTAATATGCAGCCAAGCCTTATCAATACCCTGGCCCAAAGCCGATGCGGCTCCATCACTACGAATTTTCTCAACACCATCCAAGCCCGCAATACAGATGCGAGTACCCGTGCCACCGCCATCTACACCAATTAGATATTGAATTTTGCTCATCTGGGTTTTCACCTGTTTGATTTTAATACCAATTAAGTATACAAATTAATACCATTTACTCAAGGAAATTACGCCTGATACCTAATAAATTAGATATTTAGCCATCAAGTGACATTTGTTACAGCACCAATTTAAGCAGAGAGTAATACCATTTTAATGGGATTGAAACAGAAAAAAAATACCCGCAGCAGCGGGTATCGTTTTATTTTTTCACATGTAATCCACATTCCTTATTTGCTGGATCTTCCCACCACCAACGGCCTGCTCGTACATCCTCGCCAATAGAAATAGCGCGGGTACAGGGCTCACAGCCTATCGAAGGATAATGCTGATCGTGCAGGGCATTGTAAGGTATGTTGTTATCTCGTAAATAGGCCCAAACTTCTTTTTCTGTCCATTCAATCAATGGGTTAAATTTTTCTAAGCCATTACCGCTATCGTATTCTTGATTGCCCAAATCGGTGCGGGTAGGTGATTGCTCACGGCGCAGCCCCGTTACCCACGCTTTTTTTCCCGCTAGAGCACGCTTTAAAGGCTCGATTTTACGAATCTGGCAACAAGCTTTACGTAGCTCAACTGATTCATAAAAAGCATTAATTCCGTGCTGATTTACAAAATTTTCTGTGGCCGCTGTTTGTGGAAAAAACACCTTAATCGGCTGACTTGGATATTGCTCAGCTGACTTTTGCATTAATGCATAGGTTTGCGCTGGCAAGCGGCCAGTATCCAAGCTAAATATATCGATATTTGCTTGTGATTTAGCGATTAAATCGGTAATCACCATATCTTCTGCACCAAATGAATTGGCAAATACTGCGGGGCTAAACTCACCGGCAATTTTATGCAGTAGCGCGATCGTCTCGGCCAATTTTTCTTCAAAAGTCATGGTGATTAACCCTTAATTAAGAGCCGAGATGGCTCAGCAAAAAACTATTTTTTGCACTAGAGAGCACACAAAATGCAAGAACTATCACAGAGAAAAACCAAGATAGTATCCCCAGTACTCGCTGCTTTTACTCCTGCCTTTGGTGTTTAGCTTAGTGAATAATTGATTTCAAAATACCAGCTTACTACCAATCAAAGCCAGCATCAGCGCCAAACAGGGACGTAAGACTGCTTCAGGTACACGGCCAGTTAAATGGCTGCCAAAATAGATGCCAGGCAATGACCCCATTAATAGAAACGATAAAAGATGCCAATCGATATGCCCCAAACCAGCATGACCCAAACCTGCCACCAAGGTCAGCGGAACCGCATGGGCGATTTCTGTACCAACCAAGCGTGATGTTGAGATCAATGGGTAAAGCAAAAATAAAGCCACCGTGCCCAAGGCCCCCGCGCCAATTGAAGAAAGCGTAACAATCGCCCCTAAAATCACCCCAACAACTAAGGTCAAGCCGTTTAGCCTAGCGGCAGGCAAATGAAACCAAGACTTTGCATGCTGCTGCCCCCATTTAAGCAATAGGGGTTTAAAAACAATCGCAATCGCAGTAAGCAGCAGCGCAATACCTAAGGATTGTTTAATCAACGCATTGATGGCTTGAAGATCGGAATGCAGATGGTGCAAAATAAATAGAGTAACAAGCGCAGCAGGTACACTACCTGCAGCCAACCAGCCCGTTATTTTCCAATCAATATTTTTCTTTTTATGGTGAACAAAAATACCACTGCCCTTGGTAATCGCGGCATAAAGCAGATCCGTGCCCACTGCGGTAGCGGGGCTAATACCAAACCAGAGCAGGATAGGGGTCATCAAGGAGCCGCCGCCCACGCCTGTCATACCAACAATAAAACCGACCAGCAGGCCTGCGATGATATATCCGAATTCCATGATGTTGCCTAAAAGCAAAACAGCTCGCCAGCATAGCAACTGGTTTTATAATCCCATAGACGAATATGTTAAGATTTTATACGAATGAGTTATTATGGTTTGCAGGACGCGTGTTTTGCGGATCAGGGAAGGCAACTTGCCCCCTATTCTGTGATGATATTTTTGTGAAAGGATTTGCCATGAAGTTGCAACAACTGCGCTATTTAGTGGAAGTGGCTAAACAAGGCCTGAATGTTTCAGAGGCCGCCGAAAAACTCCACACCTCTCAACCCGGCATTTCCAAGCAAATTCGCCTGCTAGAAGACGAATTAGGCGTACAAATTTTTATTCGCAATGGGAAGCGCGTGGTAGATATTACCGCTCCAGGTAAAGAAATTTTACGCATCTCTGAACGCATGCTGATGCAAGCCCAAAACTTAAAACGAATCGGCGAAGATTTTGTTAATGTGGAAGGCGGCAGCCTGACTATTGCCACCACCCACACCCAAGCACGTTACGCCCTGCCAGAACCCATTCATAACTTTATGCTGCGTTACCCTAAAGTGCGCTTTTCAATTAAGCAGGGTAGCCCTACCCAGATTAGTGAAATGGTGGTTGAAGGCTCTGCCGATATTGCGATTGCCACAGAAGGGATCGATCATTATCCTGAGCTGGCCATGCTGGATTGCTACAACTGGAACCGTAGCATTGTGGTGCCGCTTGGCCACCCGCTAACCACACTTGATCGACCAATCACACTGGAAGACGTGGCTGCTTGGCCTTTGATTACTTACGACTTTGCCTTTGCAGGCCGTAATAAAATTAACCAAGCTTTTGAAACAGCCAATCTCACTCCTAATGTTGTGCTGACAGCCATCGATTCAGACGTCATCAAGACTTACGTAGGGCTTGGCTTAGGCATCGGTATTTTAGCTAGCATGGCCTTTGAAGCTGAGCGTGACCAACAGCTCGTTGCCATCGATGCGTCGCATCTGTTTGCCGATTCCACCACCCGCATCGGTATCCGCAAAGATGCCTATTTACGTGGCTATGCTTACGATTTTATTGAGCTATTTGCCCCGCACTTAAGCCGCAAAGTAGTGCAAGCCGCCTTGATGTGCGATACCGAAGAGTAAGCTTAGGGGCACGGCATGCCGTGCCTTATTAGCCAAACCAATAGCTTCAATGAAGCTCACATAGGGCACGCCGCGCCCCTACAATTTATATCTATGTTCTCCTCCAGCGATAAAGCCGCCATCTACCTTGTGCTCTCTGATCATGAATCAGGCTCGCCCCGCCAATGGTATTTCTTAGAGCTGGCCGCACTAGAGGCAAAAGAGCCGCGCTCTAAACGGGCACGCTTTTGGATTTTTTTGCTGGCAAAGTTAGGACCAGCGTTGCTTACACCCGCATTGATTAAACGCGGCTTAAACGGCGCAATACTCTATCAAAACGCCGCCCAACATCGCTACCAACTCATCTGCCAGAGTTTAAACGACACTATCTTACTTAACGTTAGCCTATTAGCCCTGCTGGCGGGCTTTGAGCGGCTTACTGCATCGCTGCAGTTTTCCCTCTGGCTACTCGCTATTGGTGGGGTTGGCTGGCAAACTTGGCGAGCGCGCGCTACTTTTATCGAGCCAGCACCACACAGCCTACCCGGCGCTGAAGCCAGCCTTGGTCTATATGGCTTGTTAATTGCAAAGGGCTTAGCGCCAACCCTTGCCACACAGCTGCTTCATGACTTACGCAAACAGTCAGTACACGCTATCGCTTCGTTACAAAAACACCTACCTGAGCTCATCCCACCCACGGGCAGCCGCCATGCCAAATCGTTTAAAGCTTGCAGCTGGCTCATCCCCCTGCTGCCTTGCGCCTGGCTACTAGGCTTACTACCCGCTGATTGGGGCTGGATGATCTGCTGCATGCTGCTAATTGCAGCCACTTACCTTGTCAACCGACAATGGCAAACCCCCGCCTTAGTTGGCCTCGCCACGGTCTGTGTCTACGCACTGGCAAGATTAGTGCATTGGTGGTGAGGAGCGATCCCTTAGCAACCAAGATTACCTATTAATTAGCAGCAAGCCGCAACCTCCCTCTGCCCATACATCTTTCACTTGCATTTCATCTACATTCGGAGTATAATTTCTCTAAAGACAGAAACAAAGGAAATGACATGCAGCTCAGCCCAACTATGGAGAAATACATCGCTCACTGGGGCGAAATGGGAACTAAATGGGGGGTGAACCGCAGTGTGGCGCAGATTCATGCGCTGCTGTTTTTGGTAAACCAGCCATTAACTGCTGAAGAAATCAGTGAAACCCTAAGCCTAGTGCGATCCAATGTCAGTAATAGCCTAAAGGAATTGCAAAGCTGGGGGCTTATCAAAAAAGATCAACCCATATTGGGCGAGCGGCGCGATTATTTTATTGCCCTGCAAGATGTGTGGGAAATATTCCGTGTGATCACCGAAGAGCGTAAAAAACGCGAGCTAGATCCCACGCTCACCGTGCTCCGCCAGTGTGCGATTGAAGCCGAAACCGATACGGCGATCGAAGCTGCCACCCGTGTAAAAATGGATCAAGTGCTGGAGTTTTTAGAAGTGCTGCTGCATGGCTACGACGACTTTAAAAACCTCCCGCCCAGCGTATTGCTAAAACTGTTAAAAATGGGCGGAAAAATCGGCCAGCTGGCGGCGATGTTTGGGAAAGATGAATCAGCATAGTTTGGCACTGAGGATGGCGAAGCCCAACATTTTGATCATATCTCAAAGCTTCTTTTAGGGTCTGTTGACGTTTCATTCACGGCTGCGTTTGGCCCAGTTTTGGGGCTGAGCCGGAAAATGGCGAATGAAACGTCAACAGACCCTAGCACCAAGCTCCTATTTTTTTGCCTCACTACATAGCAACGATTAGATACAAGGAATAGAAAATGTCTGCCTACACTCTTTTTTATGACCATGCCTGCCCAATGTGCCGCCATGAAATGCTACGGCTTAAACGGCTGGATAAGCTGAATATCTTTACGCTGAGTAATATTAGCGCGCCTGATTTTGAGTTAACCACCGCCCCAGCCAGTATGGAAAAAATGCAGGCCCTGCTGCATATCCGCCGTGATGACGGGCTAGTTTTAATCGGAGTAGAAGCCATTGCCACGCTTTACCGTGCAATAGGCAAGGGCTGGTGGACTGGCCCGCTCATCTGGCCCGCAACGCGTGGTTTAGCCAGCTGGATTTACGCCCGCATCGCCCGCCATCGCTATGGCATTAGCGTTTTGCTTGGCTTTAACCCAGCCTGCCGCGATGGCGTTTGCAAACTGTAAAAATTTATGCATGTATTTCTCTTAATACAGAAACAAAAGAAAAAATGCCATCATCCAGCAAAAATTGCTCCGTCGTGACGTGCATTTATACGTTTAATCTCGCCCCAAAATTGTTTTAAGGTAAAACGCAATGAACATCTTATTACTCGGTGGTAGCGGGCTAATCGGCAGCCGCTTAAGCAAGGCCTTATTAGCAGCGGGGCATAACCTCACGCTACTTAGCCGCAGCGCAGGCAACGCGGCTGATTACACTTACATTCAGGCCGATTTTGCAGCGCTGCAAAGCGCTGATGACTGGCTACCCCATCTGGCAGGCATTGATATTGTGATTAACGCGGTGGGCATTTTTGCTGAATCTGCAAGGCAAAAATTTGCCGATATTCATATTGCAGCACCACAGGCCTTATTTGCCGCTTGCGAATTGACAGGTGTGCGGCGGGTGATTCAAGTCTCCGCACTAGGTGCAGCACCTAATGCACCTACAGCCTACTGGCGCAGCAAAGGTATTGCCGATGCCAGCCTTGCAGCATCAAGTTTAGACTGGACGATTATCAGGCCGTCTTTGATTTATGCGCCGGAAGGGGCCAGCTGCCGAGTGTTTTGCAGCCTAGTCACGCTACCCTGTATTGCCAACTTAAGCGGCGCGGCAAATGTGCAGCCGGTGCATATCGATGACCTGATTACGCTGCTAGTCAAGCTTACTGTGCAAGCACTTGCTATCAAACAGGTGATCAACGCCATAGGGCCTGAAGCCATGCCACTCAGCCACTGGTGGCAAAGTTTACGGCTGGCAATGGGGCTAGCCCCAGCCTTTAGTATTCCACTTGCACCATGGCTACAAAATATGGCGGCCAGATGCTTACCAAGTGCCTTACTCACCACAGATAGCTTCACCATGCTGCGCAGCGGTAATAGCGCCGATTCGCAGCTCTTTGCCACCTTGCTGGGAAGAGCTCCACAGCCCGCCCTTCCTACTCAACAAGATAAAACCGAGGTAAAGCGTCATGCTCTGTTGGGCTGGCTGCTACCGCTCTTACAAATATCTGTCGCTCTAGTCTGGCTCTGTACCGCTGCAGTTTGCTTATGGGCGTGGCCGCGTGCAGAAAGCTATGCCTTGCTTGGCAAGACAGGTATTCCAAGCGCGTGGCAGCCGTTGCTTTTTTATGGATCAGTGGCAATGGACTCCCTGTTTGGTGTGCTTTGCCTACTGGGAAAAGGCTGGCGTATGCAGCTCTACCTCGTATTGGCTTACAGCATCATTATTGCCTGCAAGCTGCCAGAGTTTCTGTGGCATCCCTTTGGCCCTTTGCTTAAAAACCTGCCGATCCTGGCACTGCTGATGCTGTTTGATCAGCTTGCATATCTTAAAAGGCCTGAGAAATGAACTACTACCTTACCCTCAAGTTTCTGCATATTTTGTCCGCCACGCTGATGTTTGGTACTGGCCTTGGCACTGCGTTTTATATGTTTGTGACCAATCGCAGCGGCAATGTACAGGCGATAGCCGTGGTTTCCCGCTGGGTTGTGCGTGCGGACTGGTT
The DNA here is from genome assembly GCF_004194535.1 of Iodobacter fluviatilis. NCBI lineage: Bacteria > Pseudomonadati > Pseudomonadota > Betaproteobacteria > Neisseriales > Chitinibacteraceae > Iodobacter > Iodobacter fluviatilis. The sequence continues at coordinate 884,335 of NZ_CP025781.1, forward strand.
ATTTACCACGCCAGCAGTAATTTTTCAGCCAATTTCTGGGCTGCTGATGGCTTACTCCTCAGGCTATCCACTGACCGCAAACTGGCTATGGATTTCTATGGCGCTCTACGCACTGGCAGGGGCTTGCTGGCTGCCCGTAGTGTGGATTCAGCTCAGAATGCGCGATATGGCACAAAGCGCAGCCCAAGATAACAGCGCCTTGCCAGCCAAATACTGGCGCTATGAGCGCATCTGGACGGCTCTGGGGTTCCCAGCGTTTATTAGCCTGATCGTGGTGTATTGGCTGATGGTGAATAAGCCTTTTTAAATTAACGCTTGCGAGGAGTAAGCCATGACCATCGTTCTGTATTTATTAGTCATCCAAGGGCTGATGGGGGCGTTTGATACCCTCTACCACCATGAATTAACCGTGGCCTTGCCAAGCGAAAAATCCGCCCAGCACGAGCTCTGTTTACATGCGGTCCGCTTCGCTACTTTATGCAGGGGTATTTGCTGGCCTTGCTTGGTTTGAATGGCGTGGCCTGTGGCTATGGGGCTTATCGGCGCTGATTCTGATCGAAATTATATTAACGCTTTGCGATTTTGTTGAAGAAGACAAAAGCCGCCTCTTACCCGCCACCGAGCGGGTCACCCACACCGTTTTAGCCATGAATGGCGGCGCGCTCTTTGGGCACTGGGCCATCAGTATTGCCCCAACTTGGGCCAGCCAGAGTAGTGATTTACACTTTGTAAGCTATGGCATCTTTAGCTGGGTATTAAGCCTGTTTGCGCTTGGCGTGGGTTTATCTGGCATTCGGGATGGATTTGCCAGCTGGAAAATTTTTAAGGAGGCACAGATCATGACAAGCAATCCCTTTTTTAACCTGCCACAGCAACGCATTTTAATCACTGGCGGCACCGGCTTTATTGGCGCAGAGCTAACAGAGCAACTGCTGGCCGCCGGGCATAGCCTCTGCCTATACAGCCGTCATCCACAGGCCACCTATAGCCGTTTTCAGGGCAGAGTACGGGCTTTTTCTAGTTGGCAGGCGCTGTCATCCAATGAGGGATTTGACGCGGTTATCAATTTAGCCGGTAGCCCAGTCGTTGGCCCGCGCTGGAGCGCTGCGCGAAAAAAAATCTTACTCGCCAGCCGCGTCGCCACAACCGAAGGCCTGCTGGGTTGGCTAGCCCGCGCTGCGCACAAACCCAGCGTACTCATTAATGGCTCGGCCATTGGCTATTACGGCTGCCGTGGCGATGAGCCGCTAGATGAAAATGCCGGCCCACAAGATGAATTTATGTCGCAACTTTGCCGCGAATGGGAGGCTGCGGCCTGCCAAGCAGAAGCCTTTGGTCTACGGGTAGTACGGTTGCGGCTTGGGCTCGTCTTTGGCCCAGGCGGCGCACTGCCTAAGCTCTTAATGCCTTACTACTTTGGTTTGGGTGGGCGCATGGGCGATGGCCGTCAGGTAATCAGCTGGATACACCGAGATGATGTGCTGGCCATCATCTCCCAAGCACTCAGCGATAGCCGCTTTAATGGCGCTTACAACCTTACCGCCCCCGAAGCCCCCACTCAAGCCCAGTTTGCCCAAACAGCCGCTCGCCTACTGCACCGCCCAAGCTTCTTCACTACGCCTGCGTGGCTGATCGACGCACTGGCTGGTGAAATGGGCGCGCTGTTTACCAAGGGCCAGCGGATCATTCCTCAGCGCTTGCTTGATGCGGGCTACCGCTTTAAATACCCAGACTTAGTCAGCGCTTTACAAGCGCAGCTTAGTAAATCCAAATGAGCCAAGCGCAGATTGGTAAACAACAATGAGCCAAGCCTCACTTTATCAGCAAGCCCTCGGCAGGGATTTTTCTTTACTGAGCCCCCTACTGCAAACCCTACACCTGAATGGGCAGCAGCTCTGGCAAGGGCAAGCCGATATAAAATGGGGTAAGCCACGGCTTATCCGTGGCCTACTTGGCTTGGCGATGCTCCTACGTATTTTGCCCGCAGAAGGGTGCAAAGTGCCCTGCCAAGTAAGAATTAGCCCAGATGCCCAAGGTGAAACTTGGCAACGCCGCTTTGCAAAAAACCCAATGCAATCGCGCCAAAACTGGCGCAATGGCCAGCTTTGGGAGCAAATGGGCCCGTTGGCACTGCAATTACATAGCCAAGTTATAAACGGCCAGCTGCTACAAATCAGCCAACAAGCCCGCTACTTTGGCCTGCCGCTGCCCTTACACGTACAGGCTAAGGAATGGGCCATCGCTGATAAGATGTATTTTGACGTTGAAATAAGCTTCAAACGAGGCGGCATGATTTTGCATTACACCGGCGAGCTAAAACAGTCAGCCACCGTTTAAACAAAGAAACCTATGAAAAAACTATATCTACTTGCCGGTAATGGCAGTGCAAGCGACTGGTGGGACGATGTTTTACCGCATTTTGAAGCCTATCTGCCACAGACCATAGAGCTGCCCAGCTTTGGCGACAATACCGAGCCGCTGCCTGATTCCTTGCAAGCGCTATCGCTTGCGTTAGAAAAACAACTAGAACCTGGCCATGCTATTTTGGCCAGCGGCATTAGTGCGCTGCCCGTTTTGCATTTACTGGTGCGCCGCCCCGGCTTTTTTTCACGCGTGGTTTTGCTTTCACCGGTAGGCGTTTTACTTTGGAAACGGCGTTTACCTCGGCTAATGGCCGTGCCTGGTGTATTAGCACTGGTACACACCTTGCTCTCCCGCTACCCCAAACTGTTTCACCGCCAATATGCCGCCGCTGGCTTTTCACCCAACTATCAAAGAATCGCCAGCGGATATCGTCGCTGCCGCGCTTTTCAAGCTTACTTTGGCTGGGTACAGCCCGATTCGGCGCTGACTTTATTTGAGCAGATCAATGATCCGATCGAGCTAGTCTGGGGAGCAAATGACAAGGTTGTCAGCCCCGCACACGCGGCAGCATGGGAGGCCGTGCTCTGCCGCGCCAATTTAACCGTCACCTTGCAGCCAGGCTGGGGCCACTATCCTTTCTGGCAGCAGCCTGCCGCCTTTGTGCAATGGCTAGAGCAAGGCCCGCCAGGCTTTGCAGCGCATACCAAGGCTGGGCGTTTACAACTTGCCCGTCATGCGGGGCTGCCCGTGCCCGCTTTAATCAGCATTCAACACGCGAATGACCCTAATTTAACCGCCTTTTTACAAACGGATGCGCCACATGGCTGGGCCGTGCGCTCATCAGGAGACGACGAAGACGGCATTGATATTGCCAATGCCGGACGCCACCAGACTTTTCTGCGCGTTGCCAGCCGTGATGTCGCCGCGAAGAGTGCAGATATTCTAGCGAGTGGTGTTAGAACCGTTGCCGTACAAGCAATGATCGAGCCGGTTTTATCGGGGGTAGCCTTTGTTCGCCCGCTGGCCGCACATATTGAATGGGTAGAAGGCCATTTAGCAGCCTTAGTGGACGGCACAGCCAGCCCTCACACCATGCTGCTATCTCGCATAGGTGGCGCATGGGGGCAGCAAGCCAAAATACTTAATCAGGTAGGCCCCGATCCGCGCCGCTTATGGGATTTTCTACAAAGTATTGTGGCAACGTTTCACCAAGCACATCTAGATATCGAATGGGCATGGGATGGCCAGCAGTTCTGGATGTTGTAGGCGCGGCCCGTGACGATTTACCCGTGGCAACGCTGGCTCACTTCGGCCAATATCGATGAAATCCTGCCCGAATCCCCCAGCCAGTGGATGGAAATGGCACAACGGGGAGCAGCTGCCAGCATTCCTCAGGTCTACGCCCGCTGGGACACGCGGGTGCTGGATGATAATGAGCCCTTTACGGCCATTTTTAATGATGCAAGCTATATCAATAGCGATCTATTCCTTGCCAGAATGGCCGACTGGGGCATGGATGGCCAGCAATATGCGCGTGAAATTGGCGGTAGCACGCCAGCCATGCCGAAGCGCCCTTGGCGCTGGCTTGCTTCCATACCGGTGTTTATCCGCATGCTATTTGCCAGCCGCCTTGCGATTAATCAGCTGGATAGTGGGCTGGCCCAGTGGCAGGCAGAATTAAATTACCTCCGGCAAAGCCGGAGGTTTATTGCTGGGGCGCCTCGAAGGCGCTGGTAAATCAGGAGCCGCCTAAAGGCGGCTAGAGGCCTAGCTTCATTTGATCGTAACGATCATCCTCTTTTGCCTGATTACGAATGTAGGATCGAACCATCTCTTCATCCAATCCAACTGTCGATACAAAATATCCTCGAGCCCAAAATACCTCTCCCGTGAAATTTCGTTGCCGCCCACCAAACTGACGTGCAATTGAAATAGCACTCTTCCCTTTAATAAACCCAACGACATTCGATATCGAATGCTTTGGCGGCACGCTCAAGCACATATGCACGTGGTCAATCATCAAATGGCCCTCAACAACGAGGCACTCCCGTTGCTTTGCCAGCTCTCGGAATATCTCTCCGAGGTGCTTACGCAACGCGCCATAAATCACTTTCTTGCGCCGCTTTGGAATAAACACGATGTGATATTTACAGTCCCATCTCGTGTGGCTCAAACTTTGATATTCTTTCACTTTGAAACGCCTTCTTTTGGTCGAGATAGAAGTTTCAAAGCGACCGACGTATAGGTCAAACCTTGGTGAGTCCCCCAGCAGACACAAGATACCAAACCGAGTAGATATTGACCAACGCCCTGATATTTTTGATAAAAGAAGTCGAGTTGGCGACTGGGAGGTAGATTTGGTTATTGGCGCAAATCACAAAGGAATGATCATTACCGCCAATGAACGACGGACAGGGTTGTCGTTACAAAAATTCGTCCCGAGTAAGCATGCCGATATTATTGCTATAGGAATTATTCAATTACTTTCGCCGGTTAAAGAATTTGTCCATACCATCACGATGCATAACGGTTTGGAGTTTGCAAAGCATGAATTCGTAAGCGCAGCACTTAAATCTGATGCTTATTTTGCAAAACCCTATTGCTCTTGGGAGCGTGGAAGTAATGAAAATACAAACCGACTTATTCGCCAATATTTCCCAAAGGGAAGTGGTTTTGAAAAAATAGATGAACAACAAATATTAAACTCAACAAACAAACTAAACCATCGGCCAAGAAAAATGCTTGGATACAAAACACCTGCTGAATTATTCGCAGAGGAAACGAAAATGAATTATAATGATGTGCTGTATTTAAATTCATTACATTTACTTTATTAATTTGGCGATAGCTTCGTTTTAGAATTCACCATATTAGGATATTATTATGAGTATAATTAAATTATTTTTTATTGCTATGATTGTTTTTCTTTCGCCTATAACTTCCGCGAATCTTTCTTGTGCAGGTAAGGTGGCGTATCTCGGTATGGATCAGGCTGGGCAGGTTATCCTGGCTAATGGATCAGGAATAAATACGATATGTAGCATTACTCCTGTAGGAAATTATCAAATAAATCCTCAGGCATGCCGAATGTTTTATGGGGCGCTTTTAGCTAATCAGTTAGCAGGTAGATCTGTTACGATTTATTACAATGATCCTGGCTTGACATCCTGTTCTCAAATTGGGCAATGGAGCACTCAGCCTAGTGCGTATTTTATTGAGCTTACAAATTGAAAAATATTTATATTTTTAATTAAATGGCTAACAACAATGTTATCAAATGATAAGGCTTGATATTTTGCTACGATTTTGTCGAATTTTTTATATTTCTTTATTTTTTTCTTTGGGATCAGGAACTGCACATGCGTTTAAAATTGATACGCATATTTGGGTAGGGCAACAGGTTATTAATGATTTAGCAGACGATGGGAAAATTACGATTAATCTTCGTGGTAAGCCCATAGTGCTTGATGTTCCTGCAGATGTAAAAGCAGCCATTCTTGCTAATAAAACTGAATATCTTTTAGGCAATATGGGGCCTGATTCAGCGCCTGATTTAATGGTTGGTCAGACAATTGTTCATCCTGGGGTTGAGGGGGCATGGAGCACAAGTGATTGGTTACAGTTTCTATTACAAAGCTCAAAAAACAACCCTGCAGGTAAATCTTATACCTATGGTTATTTAGGCCATGCTGCTGCAGATATGTTTGCACATACTTATGTGAATCAGTATGCAGGAGACGTGTTCAACTTGGCGGATGAAACTCTTGTGGAGCAACGCCATATTGCTTTAGAAGGATTTATCAGTAAATTGACGCCGCCTCTGCTTGATCATACGGGAAGGCCATTAGGAAGTGTGTCGGCTTTAGTTAAGCCTACGGATGCATTTGGGACTTTTGTCCGCGATACACTTGTAATGAATGATACTGTTCAAAATCAGTATAACCGCAGTCGCTATGGGCGTCATTTATCTGCATATTATGAATATCGCAGGACGATTGATGCTATTGCTCAGGATCCTTTTTGGCAGAAATTAGATGTAGAGGTTTTAAAATTATTTTCTTCTTCAGCAGGGCTTCCTTTATCAACAAAAAATGCACAAATTATTATAGAGAAAACTAATCAGGTTATTTCTAAATTACAGCGTGGTGAGGATAATATTCAAGCACAGGCTAATGAAATAAATGCGATTGTTCAGAGATTAGACAATAATATTTTTTTAGAGGTAAAGGGGCTTACTCAGCAACTTTTAAGTCTGGAAGATGAGATTCTTAGGATACATATTCAGATTAGTAATGAAGAAAGTAAAATTCGCCGTACAAGTACTTGCCCAGGTTGGTGGGATCCTGGTGGGAAATATTTGTGTAATAAATTAAATGATGAAATTGATAGCTTGAATCAGAAATTATGGAGCGCTGTTGGGTCTTTGCAGCAGGGTAAAAATAAAAAAAGAGAAGAGCTATTACAGACAGTAGTTGCTTTACGCGATGCAACTAAAAAAACAGAGCAATTAATGATTATTATCACCAATGCGCATATTGATTTTGGTCAGCGTATGGGGAAATCCACTTCGCCTATTCAGAGCGCATTGATTGGGTGGCGGAATGATATTGATATTGCGATGAGGGAGTATGTTAAAGCAACAAGCCAATCGTTGTTAAACACGACCGAGCCTTCTGGGAGTGCATTTGCGCCTATGAGACAGTGGTTTGGGTGTTATCACTTAAGTATTATTGGCCTAGCACAAGAGCTATCTGGCTGTGAAATACGTGATGGAGCGATGAAAGCTTTTTGGGCTGTAGATCGCGTACTTAAATTGGCTGATGATTTGAGCTTTGCGGGGGCGCTGTTAAATCTTCCATCGCCTTCGGATATTCGTTCTTGGCGTGATGCGCAGTTGCAGCGTGCTAAAGAGCGATTACTCTCTGAAGTTGCTCAAAGGGCTGAGGATTTATTACCAGCAGAAGCTCGAGATATTTTGCAGTTATTTAGCCAGGACATGAACGATCAGGCTTTAAATTCCTATTTTTCAAAGCCAGAAAATGGCATTAGCAAAGGATTATTAAGTATTCCAGATATTTCGGCACGGGTACGTGCAGAAATGAAAATTAAAAATAATGCCTTTGATCCCCAGAAGTATGCTGTCGTAAGTAATGCCATCACTTTAGCAAAGTTATCTTTGCTTGATAAAGAGGGCTTGATTAGATTTGCGAAAATTGCAAGTGCACCGCTGAATATAAATGGTAAATCGGTATTTTTTGAAACTGATAATATACTGGCGGGGTCATTAACTAGTATTGATGGCAACCATCAATGGATGCCTACCCCACCCCCTCGACCTAATGCGATGGGTGTGCCATATACAGCGTCTGCTTCATATGCAAGCCCCGCTGGTTTTGTGCCATGGCGTAAAGAGGTAAGGGAGTCTTTATTTCGTTCTATGTTTATTGGCCCTTTATCACCAGGGATAGATGCACCAAATGAGATAGGTTTCCCTTCCTTGTTAAAGGCTGATTATCCATATCGTTCATGTTCATCGAACCCATTTCCTGATGACCCTTTAGATAATAAATGTTTAATTGTTGGTATTTTGCCAATATTAATTATGTTGCTGGATTGATTTAATACTTTCTATATTTTCAGCCGGCTGGAGTCAAATCGTCATTCGTCAGTGCAATGGATGGGAATCTAGTATTGATGCTGGATTCCCTGTCGGTTGCAGACTGAGGGGGACTTTTTCTCTTGGTTCAAATACGTTGCGTGAATTCAAATAGTAAGTGCAAGGCTTGGTGATGAGTAAGGCCATCACGCATTTCGACCGCCGCCACAAAAGCGACTTTATTTTCAGAGCCACGCCCGCGCTTACCTCCGTTACGCTCGCCGCCCAGATAAGCGTCATCAATCCGAACGTCTCCACTCAAGGGGCGGCCTGACTCACGCTGGCGCATGGCCTCCATCAACTTATGTTTCAGCAACCATGCGGCTTTCCAAGTGATTCCAAGTTGTCGGCGTAGCGATAAAGCAGCGATATCGGTTTTCAATTGCGTCACCAGATAAACAGCCAGAAACCACTTGGTCAGGGGAAGTTGCGACTGGTGCATCATGGTTCCTGCCGTCAAACTGGCTTGATGCGAACAATGACAACAATCCCATATACGCGTTTTGCCGCGTATAAATGTGCTGGCATTTTGTCTATGACATTTTGGGCAGCGAAACCCTTGTGGCCAGCGCGCTTTTTGCAATGCGTCTTCGCACTGCTGCTCTGAGCCGTACAACTGGATGAACTCAGGCAAAGACAGGCCTTTTTGCATCTGGATGCCATTAATGGGCATGATTCACCTCCGCAAAGTAGAACGTTCGTTCACTTTTACGCCGCGCGAATGGCTAAATCAAGGGTTCCTGAGCAAGAGACCATAATAAGGAAAAAGTAAGCCTGCGAGATGGAAAAGTACAGCGGCTTGAATAAATAAAATAACCACAGTCATAGCGTTTAAATTCGCCCCTTCCTAGCAGCCTGTCGGACTTAGCATCAGTCAGCTGCAAAATCACCTGATCGGCCTATACTTCACCAGATTTTTGACCAATAACTCGTTATTGGCGCTGCAAATCCGGCAAAATATGATCTCGACCAAGCGATTTTTCGCTTCGACCGTCTAAGCCCGACAAGCTGCTAGGGTCTGTTAACGTTTCATTCTCGGCTGCGTTTGGCTGCAGTTTTGGGGCTGAACAAAGAGAAAATTGCGACATGGTACGAGTTCCATGAGCGATTTTTAACTTTCGTTCCGCCCCAAAAATGTAGGCAACCCGAAGGGCTGGGCCGGAAAATACTGCGCGTCTTGTGGCTTAGCACTGGGTACTGTGCTGGCAGTTGCAGTGGCAGTTGGTCAATTAGACAAGCTTAAGCAAGCACTCAGAGAAATTAGCGTTAATAGTAACTTAGTCCCCTTGCCAGCCTGCGTGTGCTCCCTACAATCAGATCTCTCCTCACTTCAGGCTGGCTCCATGCGCTACTTTATTCTTCCACTGCTGGCACTTAGCCCGCTGGCTCAAGCCCTTACCCTAGCCAGCAGCGACTGGACAATCGATATCGATCCAACCACGTTGGCAGCAACCGCAAAGCTGGCTGATGGCTCGCCGCTCACGCTTTCAATACCAAGCAAGGCCGTCAGCGTTACCGAGCTTAAGCAAACAGCAGCACAAGCCAGCTGGTTATGGGGCAATAGGGTAAAAGTAGAAACTCAGCTTAATGGCGCGGTGCTTTCCGTTAAATTTAGCCACACAGAAAGCGGCCAAATCAGTTGGCCTTTGATCCCTTCTGGGGCTAAAGGCTTGCTACTGCCTCTATTTGAAGGCAGTTATATTCCTACGCAAGATGCGGCTTGGCGCAAGGCATTAGGCCAAGAATACTCAGGAATCAACACCACAGAAGGCTTAAGCCTGCCGGTTTTAGGCTTGGATTACGGTCAGCATATCGTGTCTGTTTTATTTGCTAACCCATTTAATAATGAGCTGAGTTTTGCCCCCGATGCCAAAGGGATAGCCATCTCCGCTAAACATGAATTTAGTCGCTTAGATTTTCAGCGCCCATACGAAGTGCAAATTGCTTTAAATGGTAAAGACTGGTTATCTCCAGCCAAACGCTACCGTGCATGGGCCATAGCCAACGGTAAGTTTACTTCATTAAAAGAAAAACTAGCCGCAGCAAAAGAGGGTGAAAAGCTGCTTGGGGCCAGCCATGTTTATGTATGGGGCCAGCGTTTGCTGAGCACGGCAGATGTAACAGATTGGAATCAGCTCGCAAAAGCCATCATCGCTACAGATTTAAAACTAGACAGCACGGGCCACAAAGCGCTACTGGCTAAAGATTTAAAACAAAACCACTACGAGCAGGGAGTGCTGCTCAATAGCCTAGATGAAGCGCTTAAACAGCAAATCCCTGGCCACGATGCAGCGCAATTTAGTACGCGTAAAAGCTGGCTAAGCCAGCATCTAAGCAAGGCGCTGACCAATCCTAAGCAGTGGGGCGAAGGCGCTTCTACAAAAATGATCACAGCCTTAGAAAAAGCTGGGCTGCCCAAACTATGGATAGGCCTGCCCGATTGGGAAGCAGGCTACGCCAACCCAGAGGCGGTTGCAGCGGCGCGTCTGGCGGGCTATTTAGTTGGCCCTTATGATTCTTACGATACTGCCCTGCCCGATGGCAATAACAACCCAAGCTGGCGCTCAGCCCAACTTGGCCAAGACGCGTTTTTACGCTGCGGCATTATGCTAAAAAACGGTAAGCGTAAAACGGGCTTTCAAGGCGAAGGCGTGTATGTAAATCAAGATTGCGTTCGCCCGCTACTAGAAAAACGTGTGCCAAAAATCCAAGCCGCCAGCCCTTATAACAGCTGGTTTTTAGACGTAGCCGCCACCGGCATGATTTTTGACGACTACGACCCAGCCAAGCCCACTTCAGAAGCACAAGACGCCAAAAACCGTGAAGACGGTATGGCATGGATAGCAAAAAAGCTGGGCATCATCGTGGGCTCTGAAGACGGCCACGCCGTTGCCAATAGCCAAGTGGCTTTTGCCCACGGTACACAAACACGCGGCTTTGGCTGGACCGATGCCGATATGCGTAAAAACACGGCTTCACCTTATTACCTAGGCCGCTGGTGGCCCAGCCAACAACCGGAGTATTTCTTTAAAACAGTCTCTATTAAGCCAGAATACCAATCACTATTTTTTGACCCAGCTAAACGCGTGCCCTTATTCCAAGCCGCGTTTCACGACAGCGTGATTACCACTCATCATTGGACGCTCGACAGCTTAAAGTTCAAACAAAGCCGTGCCAGTACCGAGTTAATGCAGCAGCTTTACAATGTGCCGCCACTGCTTAATCTAAGCTTGGAAACCAACGCCAAACGCCTACCCTATCTCAAACAGCTAGACGCCTTCTTCCGCCCAATGCATCAGCGGCTGGCCTATCAGGCCATGACCGGCTTTAGCTGGAAAAACAGCGCTGGCAGCGTGCAAGAAACGATATTTAGCGACGGCACCCGCCTGATTGCTAACTTTGGCAGTGACATATTTAAAGAAGGCGAGCACACCATTGCCGCACTAAGCGTGCTGGCAATCATGCCCGATGGCAAAACGCTGGTTTTTCAATCACCTAAGTGGCCATAAGCTTTATAAACCAACATCCGCGAAGCACGCTTAAGACGGATTACGGCATTTATTTTCTATAAAGATATATTGGCGTAATCCGTCCCTAATTTGGCCAATCCGCCCATTAGCAAGGCAAGCATGCAGGTTTAATCTCTCACTCATCCCAACGCACTACAGAGAGATAAACCATGCCAAATACAGCGCTGATCGTGATCGACGTGCAACAATCCTTCCTGCAACGCCCATTCTGGGTAGAAGACGATGTACCAGAGTTTCAGCAAAACATCAGCCAACTGATCGAAGCCTGCGTGGCAAAAAATGTCCCTATCGTGCGTATTTTTCATGTTGCAGGAGGCCCGTTTGCCCTTGAATCGGGCTTGGTTACCCCACTAGACTGGCTGCCACCGCAGCACGATGTGGTATTTCATAAGCATGTACACAACGCCTTTAGCGATACTGGCTTAGATTACTGGCTGCGTAAACGTAAGATCACTAAGCTGCTCATTACTGGCATCCGCACCGAGCAATGCTGCGAAACCACCGCCAGAGTAGGCAGTGATATAGGTTATGAAGTCGATTTTATCTCAGACGCAACGCTCACCTTTGCCATGAGCCACCCGCAAACCGGCCGTACCCTCAGCGCCGCAGAGATCAAAGAAAGAACCGAAGTGGTACTGGCTGGGCGCTTTGCCAATATTGTCAGTAGCAAAGCTTGCATCAATTCACTATAAGCAGGGCATGGGCAGGGTCAAACACCCTGCCCGCTAAAACTAAGTGGGTATAAGCCCTGCTGCTACCATCAATTTATGCCTTTCTGTAGCTTATACAGAGAGCAGTTACCTTATAAGCTGAGCGTCTGTCCATTAGGAATCACCATGAAACTGCTGGATAATCCCAACCATAGCCTAGAGAAAATTGCCGAATTAGCGGGGTTTAATTCAATCAGAGATTTTCGCCGCGTATGGGCGAAGTTTGAAACGAGTTTACCAAGACAAACAAATAGCTACGCTGCGTTTCATCGGGCATCTTCGGTAGATATTTGATGTCGACGTGCAGATAGCCCGGATCATCGCTTTTGAAGGTCTTGCTGGGTTTAACCTCAAACTCATCCACCGGCCTCAGCTCTTTGAGTTGGTTCACGCCATAACGCGAAAAACATGAACACAAGCCAGCGCGGGACGCCGCAGGATTGATGAATTCTTTAGTCATCACCAGCATGTCATCCACGGGCAGCAACAGCAATCGACGCAGCTAGACCACAATAACTTCCTACGCAGGTGCCAGCGTGGTGTAAAGCGTATGCGGGCAATGCGATCGATTTGTGTATCGGTACGTGATTTCCATTTACGCACGGTAGTCTTGGTAAGGTTGTACTGTTTGGCTAGCGCGTCGACAGAAAATGATGATGCTTGGATTTCAGCCCGTACTCGGGGAGTGGTGCATGTTGTCTGGGGGGCCGTTGGTTAATCAGATCATGCATGATGTCCCTCGCCATGAACAAGGGCCAACTACGCATGGGGGTATGATTACCCGAGACCCGACATTTCACGCAAAGTAGTAGAGCGTATTCTACTCACTAGCAGCCTGTCGGACTTAGACGGTCGAAGCGAAAAATCGCATGGTCGAGACTAGATTTTGCCGGATTTGCAGCGCCAATAACGAGTTATTGGTCAAAAATCTGGTGAAATATAGGCCGATCAGGTGATTTTGCAGCTGACTGATGCTAAGTCCGACAGGCTGCTAGCTAAATCACTCTGGGTGCTAAGAGAATCTCTCCCGCACCCAGCTCAATTCTAGTTTTTAGCAAAATCAAAAAAAAGATAGCCCTAAATAAATCACCCCGCGATTAAAAAATCTCACACGTTCCCCATAGGCAGCGGATATCCCTTTAGTTAAGGGCTTTCAAAGCCAGCCATTTGCGATACACCAAGAGTGCGACCTGAGCATCGTCAGCGGCATATTTCATTTGCCGCTCATTTAAGGGTGAGGCCGCCCAGTTGGAAGTACTCACTTTTTTGGATTTTTGTAAGCGCATGCCAAAAAATTGGGCCACCGCTGTTTTTGCCCCCAAATCCCCTGCGCCTTTTTCACGCATGGCTCTGGATAAATCTAAAACATGATTTGGCATAATCCCTAGCTTGGCGTGTAAGCGTTTATGGTCATCACTTAAGCCAAATCCTACTTTTAAAATCTGCGGGGACTCCAACAAGGCCTTTACTACCGTCGTAGTTTGGCCGGCATGCAAAATGGGGAATAAAAATACCTCGGTATCGCTTGCTAACTGAATAAGGTGGGGGCCGTTGGATTGTTGGCCTTTAAAAAACACAGGCTTGGATTCGGTATCAAAGCCCAGTACATCGGCGTTTTTTAATGTACCCCAAGCCTGCTCTGCTTCTTGCAAGGATTGCACCAGATGCACATGGCTAAGCAAAATACCGGGATAGGGCGGGAGGATAATGTCTGGGTTCATGGGCAGTTAGCTAAAAGCTGAAAATTTGTGAAAAACAAAGAGACTTTCTAATCGAGTAGATCAAAAGAAAAAACCAGATAGCTCCCAACTATAACTGAATGCCAACAAATTAAGCATGCTGTAAATCAGCATCCCTTCAAAACAAATCATCATTTTAAAAAATAATAGCCTTTTTAAAGATAACTCTTTCAACACAATGGCACATTTACCAGCTACAAACAATAAAACTGACTACTCATGTAACAAAGGAGAAAATATGTTTGATATTGTGATTATTGGCGGTGGTGCTGCAGGCTTGGGCGTGGCGCAAGCTATTAATAAACGGCAGAAAGGGTTAAAAATTGCGATTGTGGAGCCGACCACACAACATTTTTATCAACCCGCTTGGACACTCGTGGGTGCTGGGGAGTTCGATATTAAGCAAAGCGTTAAGCCCATGAGTCAGGTCATGCCACGCTTTGTAGAGTGGATTCAATCAGCGGCAAAGATATTTCACCCAGATAAAAATAGCATCACGTTAGAGAATAATAATATATTGCAATACCGCGCTTTAATTGTATGCCCAGGCTTATTCTTAAATTGGTCTGCGATTGAAGGATTAGAAGAAACACTGGGGAAAAATGGAGTCACTTCCAATTATCGCAGTGATTTATCTTCTTATACATGGCAATTAGTAAAAAAATTAGAAAGTGGCGTGGCTTTATTTACCCAACCAGCCATGCCAATTAAATGTGCTGGCGCACCACAAAAAGCCGTTTATTTATCTTGTTCACACTGGGAAAAACATAAAATACTCAACAATATTGAGGTGCAGTTTCATAATGCAGGTGCAACGTTATTTGGAGTAGCTTATTTTATTCCCATCCTTAATAAATATATGGATCGCTACCGTGTTAATTTAAATTTTTCTAGCACGTTAACAAAAGTAGATGGCGCAAAAAAAGTAGCTACTTTTGCCCATACTCATGCCGATGGCAGTATTGTATCTACCGAAGTAGCATTCGATATGCTGCATGTTGTGCCACCACAATGCGCCCACCCTTTTATTGCTAATAGCCCGCTGGCCAATGCAGCAGGCTGGGTAGAGATAGACCCTCAGTCCTTGCAGCATATACGCTATGCAAATATTTTTTCATTAGGCGATGCCGCATCCAGCCCCAATGCCAAAACAGCTGCAGCCATTCGTAAACAAGCACCAGTTGTTGCCATTAATATCATCAGTTATTTATCTGGGTTAAGCAGTAAAGCTATTTATAATGGCTATGGCGGCTGCCCACTTACGGTAGAAAATGGCAAAATTGTATTAGCTGAGTTTGCCTATAATGGCGTACTTGATCCTACATTTAAATTTCTGGCTCCACATATCCCGAGAAGATTTAATTGGTTTATCAAACGCCATCTATTAGCCATTGTGTATTGGCATGGACTATTACGAGGCAGAGAATGGCTAGTTAAAACAAAAGTAGAATAATAAATGATTAAACTCGGCGAAAGCATTTAACGTCATCTGCTTGCTGCCTAACTCTCAAGTCCCTTTGCAGCGGGTGCCAATAAGTGGCTACCCGTAAAATGGATAGCCAACCATCATCGCCGCATGATCAGTTGGCCCTCTGTATAAATTTGATCGTGTTACTCACACCAAGCACGCTAAACTAGCAGCTGCCTCTTCACCCCTGCCTGAAAGACGATATGAAATCTGATTTAGACTTACTTAGCCTTGATAAGCAATTGTGCTTTTCTTTGTACTCTGCCTCGCTGGCGATGACCAAAGCTTACAAGCCGCTACTAGAAAAAATAGGCCTCACGTATCCGCAGTATCTGGTGATGCTGGTACTGTGGCAGCACGACGATGTATTAGTTAAAGACATCGGTAAAGCGCTTTTTCTAGATTCAGGCACTTTAACGCCGCTGCTTAAACGTATGGAAAGCGCCGCTTTACTGACTCGCCAGCGCGATAAAGCAGACGAGCGCCAGGTGCGTATCACCCTCACCCCTCATGGTAAAGCGCTTAAAGAAGCGGCTCAAACGATTCCTGGGCAGCTTTTATGCGCCAGCGGGCAAAGCACTGAAACGCTAGTGCAGCTATGCGGCCAACTGACCCAAATCCGTGATGGCCTAAACACACTGCGCTAAAAAGTGTGTTTCTGCTGACTATATCCGCCATCTAGTCCCCACCTATTCCCTTTTACAGGGGTTTTTTACACAATTAAGTTGTGCACAATTTAATTGTGTAATATAGTTAACTCATCGACCTGACAGGGCCGCTACTTTTATATAAAAACCAAGGAGCATCCGATGCAAATTCTTTACACAGCCAATGCAACAGCAACTGGCGGCCGTGATGGCCGCGCCACTTCTGATGATGAAAAATTGAATGTGCAGTTAAGCACGCCCAAAGAGCTAGGCGGCGTAGGTGGCGAAGGGACAAATCCTGAGCAAATGTTTGCAGCAGGTTATTCAGCCTGCTTTATCGGCGCAATGAAATTTGTAGCTGCAGCAGAAAAAATCACGCTGCCAGCAATCACTTCAGTCAATGGCTTAGTAGGAATCGGCCCAAATGGCAAAGGTGGTTTTGGCTTACAAGTGACGCTGAATGTATCCATTCCAGGTATGGATCGCAGCGCAGCCGAAGCACTTGTGCATAAAGCGCACGAAGTTTGCCCTTACTCCAACGCCACTCGCCGCAATATTGAAGTCACGCTGGCTGTTCTATAAAAAAATCAGAACATCTGCCCATTGGGTTTATCTTTATCTAGAAATAAAGTCGTACTCATGACACGACTTTATTTTATTAAAATAATTAAAACCTGATCAGCAAACAAATTAATTTATTGATTAATCAAGATAAAGCAATCACAATTTTTCTGTTATCGATAAATTAAAAAATATCATGTATGCCATGTTATGGCATAGCCTTAAATAAACAATATAATTTATTTTTCAGGAAACAAAACGATGATAAAAAAAACCTTAGCCATTTGCTTATTATCTATCAGCACAATATCACTTCCAACTTATGCAGAAGGCCTTAGAAACAATATGGTGCAAACTCAAACAGAAAATAGAGCTGCACTTAATGAAGCCCTGGAAGCAAGCCGTCAGTGGATTGCAGCCTTCAACAAGGGAGATGCTATTCAATGCGCAGAGACTTATATGGAAGAGGCTGTAATGGAAGCAGAACCATTCGGCGTATACAAGGGACGTCCCGCTATCCAGGCATTTTGGTCCGATTTAATTCAAAAAGGGGCCAACAATCTGCAATATGAAGCAATTAAAGCAGAGCAAGTTGATGAGAAAACGGTTTTAATCTCTGCCAAATGGTCAATGAATATTGGCGGCGGCGATATTTATGAAGAAAAATGGGTTAAAAAAAATGGTCGATGGATGCTTGCATTTGATCATTTTGCTGTACTCAAACAAAATACCAAGTAATTGATAGTAAACAAAATGGAAAACGGCAGATTCACTGCCGTTTTCCATTTTTCATCTAAAATAACAACGCCCCTCTTTTTAGTAAAAAAGAACTTCATTATTTATCCCGCTCATTTTTTCTACGCGTACCAAAGCAATCATATTTTTCATTACGCAAAAAATATAAGCAGAGCCTGCCAGTATTTGATTAGCGGCCGTTAACCCAGTGCAACCCGAAAATACATGGCACTCAAAACCACATTCCACTATTGAGGCGACATGCTGTAAACACCCAAAGATCAATCACTATTTGCCCCAGATCAAGCAAATGGCGCTGCTTTTTTGCCAAATCCGCTACAAGCAAAGAATCCCCCTCTCCTCCTTCTGCCCTCTCTCTGCTAAAATCCGCCATTAAACTTTGGCTTTAACAGGACATTCGAGCATGGCAGGTCACTCAAAGTGGGCAAATATTCAGCATCGTAAAGGTCGCCAGGACGCCAAACGCGGCCAGCTCTTTACTCGTCTGATTAAAGAAATTACCGTGGCAGCCAAAATGGGCGGCCCGGAAATTGAAACCAATCCGCGTTTACGTCTGGCCATTGATAAAGCCTACGACGCAAATATGCCTAAAGACAATGTACAACGCGCGGTTGAGCGTGGTTCGGGCAATTTGGAAGGTGTAGATTACGTTGAATGCCGTTACGAAGGCTACGGTATTGGCGGCGCAGCAGTCATGATTGATTGCCTAACCGATAACCGCGTTCGTACAGTGGCAGAAGTGCGTCATGCCTTTGCCAAGTGCGGCGGCAATATGGGTGCAGATGGCTGCGTATCGTTTCAGTTTAAACACTGCGGCACGCTGATCTTTGCCCCTGGTACACCGGAAGACGCCTTGATGGAAGTGGCTCTGGAAGCAGGAGCGGACGACATCATCACTAATGACGATGGCTCCATCGAAGTAATCACCCCGCCTTACGAATTTATCACCGTGAAAGACGCGCTAGAAAAAGCCGGCTTTAAGGCAGAAATGGGCGAAGTGACCATGAAACCACAGGCAGAAACCGAAATTCTGGGTGACGATGTGGCAAAAATGCAAAAACTTTTAGATATGTTAGAAAACCTCGATGACGCACAGGCGGTTTACACCACCGCAGTGATGGACGAAGAAGATTGATGATTGCTAAGGCCTAAAAAAATCGGTAACACCTATGCGGTGTTTACATGTTTTTCCATCCGCATATCAACAATGAAAGCCCGCTCTAATGCGGGCTTTTTCATTCATGCGCTATAAAGATCAGGAAACATTCTGACGAGCGCTTCATGCTGCAACGTTTCTCCTACCTTTCAATTCTTGTCTTACTCAGCAGTTTGCTGTTATTGGATTACGGCTGGCTGAATTTTACTGCGGTGATTGATGATCGTGGTGGCGACTGGGTGTTGGCAAAAACGGCCAGCCAGCGGGCCGCTGCACCCGATATTGTCATTATCGATATTGATCAGAAAAGCCTAGAAGTTATGAATGAAGTGGCGGGTAGCTGGCCTTGGCCACGGGCAATTCATGCCGAGCTACTCACCGCAATTGCCGCCCACCAACCTAAAGCCATCGTGTTTGATGTGCTGTTTAATGAAGCAGACAGCTTTCGTGCGGACAGCGATCAGCTCTTTAGAGACACGGTTACGCAGCAGCACAATATTTATCTACCCAGTACGCTTTTGGTGGATGGCATTGGCACTAAGTTGATCGATTTACCTGCTATTTATGGCTTACAAAAAACCAAACAAGCCAAGCTGGATGCCCGCGCCCCCCTGCTCTTGCCCTTAGTTTTACCACCTGAATCTTGGCGCGGCGGGCTAATTAATTTCAAAGAAGACCGCGACGGCATTGGCCGCCATTATTGGATGTATATCGAAACCGCAGGTTGGCGGATTCCATCCATGCCGCAGCGCCTAGCATCAGATTTAGCTTGGCCCAAGCCCAGTGGGGCCGATATCCGGCTAAATTGGTCAAAAATGCACCGGCATATCAGCTACAGCGATCTATATCTAGATTTCAACCGCGAAAAACCCCAGCGCCCCATTGATGAATTAAAAGACAAAATCATCATCATTGGCACAGCCGCTCCTGGCCTGCAAGATTTGCGCCCTACGCCTTTATCGGCCAATTTTCCTGGGGTAGAAATCCTTGCCACCGCGATTGATAATCTGCGTAACGGCGACTGGCTAAAAACGCCGGATCGAGGCAAATTTGCCCCGCTAGGCTTATTCCTGATGGCCATGTTGTTTTTAGGCTTTCAGCACAAAGTAAATACCCTGTATTTGGGCGGCTATTTAACGCTTATTACGCTAGCGGGCTTAGCCCTATTTTGGTTTGGGCTAAGCCGAAACCAATATTGGTCTATCGCCGCAGCCACCACATGGGCTTGGATTTATTACTGGCTAGCGGCGCTATTTGCTTATCTGGCTGAAAAAGCCCAGCGCGAGCAAGCCATCAGCCTCTTTGGGCGATTTTTAGACCAACGCGTGGTGAAGCAATTGGTTTCACAAGGCGAAATTAATACCAGCCAGCAGGCAGAATCGCGCCAACTCACCATTTTATTCTCTGATATTCGCGGCTTTACCACGCTATCTGAAACCCGCAGCCCTGAATACATTGTCAGCTTGCTCAACCGCTATTTCTCGCAGCAAGTCGAGATTATATTTCGCCACGGCGGCACCTTAGATAAGTTTATCGGTGATGCCATTATGGCGTTTTGGGGCGCGCCCATGAATGATAGCGAGCACGCCAAACACGCCGTTGCCGCCGCCATTGAAATGTCGGCTGCACTGGTCAAATTTAAAACCGAGCTAACCGATTTAGGCGCTGACTTTGATATCGGCATTGGCCTGCACACCGGCCCCGCCGTGGTCGGCTTTATTGGCTCGGATGCGCGCTTGGATTACACGATTATTGGTGACTCAGTCAACCTCGCGTCACGAATCGAAGGCCTGACTAAGGGCATCTCCCGCGTCTTGGTATCTGACGCCACGAGGCTGGCCTGCAATGAACATTTTCAATTTGTACCGCACGGCAGCTTTCATGTGAAAGGCCGCGAGCAAGAAGTCGAGCTGTTTGAACCCCGTTTAAATTCGTAAGGAAAACATCATGAAAAAACGACTATGGCTGCTACTTGCCCTAAGCAGCGGCGCTTGGGCTGAGCCCGCCAGCGTGATTCGCGATTCTGATTTACGCGACAAGCCTTTTCTGGACGCAACGGTGATTGGCCAGCTTAAAAAAGACAATGTGGTGGATATCCAAATGCGCCAAGGCGCATGGATGCAGGTCAAGAGCGATAGCAAACTCGTCGGCTGGATTAAATTGCTCAATGTTAGAACAGGCAAAGCAGGCGAGAGTAGCACCAGCTTAGCCTCATTAAACCCATTTAAAACGGGCTCTTCTGGCAGCACCGTCACCACCGGCGTAAAAGGGCTATCCGCCGAGCAGCTGCAAAATGCCCAGCCCAATCCTGAAGAACTTAGCAAGCTAAAAAACTACACGGCAAGTGACTCAGATGCGCAAAAAAGCGCCGCTAAAGAAAAGCTGATCGCACAAGAAGTGGCGTATATCGCCATGGAAAAAGCCTCTAGCAGCGATGACAGCAACACAAAAAACAGGAGAAACTAATCATGCGTATCCGTCTAATGATGTTGGCCTGCTTATTCCCTGCTGCAGCCTTTGCCTTTGATTTTGGCAAACTGGATATCAGTAATTTAATCGACGGGGTAAAAAACACCGCCGACGCCTTTCATAAAGCCACCCCTGCTGAAGAGCAAGAAATTGGCTCTTCAGCCGCTTCGCTCTTACTCGGTGCAGCCCCACTCGTTGCCTCGCCAGCCTTGCAACAATATGTAAACCAAGTTGGCATGTGGATAGTTAAGCAATCAGAGCAGCCCACAATGATGTTCCACTTTGGCGTAATAGATAGCCCAAACATCAACGCTTTTACCACACCCGGCGGCTATATCCTGCTGACCAAAGGCCTGTTTGATACCTTTCGCAATGAAGCAGAACTAGCAGGCGTATTAGCCCACGAAATCACCCACACACTGAAACGCCATCACATGCAGGCGATTGAATCTGGCAAATGGCAAAAAGTAGGCGGAAATGTTGCCAAAGCGGGTGCTGATAACGTTAAAAACAGTGCCGCTTCTCAGCTGGTATCGCTCAGTAGCCGAGGCGCTTTAGAGCTATTCGTTCGCGGCTTAGACAAAGGTGATGAATTTGAAGCCGACATCGGCGGCATGGTTTTAGCTGCCAGAGCAGGCTACAACCCCTACGGCTTAGTCTCGGTATTGCAAACACTAGGCAGCATCAACCCTGCGGAGGGCACAGTGGCGCTGATGTTCAGCACCCATCCCAGCCCAAGCGACAGGCTCAACACCATTGAAAACGTCATTGGCGACAAATTAGAAAATTACGCCGGCGGAGCAGAAAGCACCAAACGCTTTCAAACCATTAAAGCATCGTTAGGTACGGCAAAAAAATAGGCCCCACCATGTAGGTCGGGTGAAACCCCATACGCGCTAAGCACATAGCTTTTTGTATTAGCAAACAGCGAAAAAGCATAATAGCCACGCTATTTGCATAGGGCCTTTTAAAGTCCCCTTGAAACACGCCGGAGCGAGGAACAAGCGGGGCGGGGGATCGCTTGGGAGCGAGGAACGAGCCAATCCCGCCCGCCGCCGCCTCGATTGTCCACAGCGCAGGAGCCTTCGTGTTTTTGAAGTTGTGGCTTGGCTTCGTTTCTTGGCCACACAAGAAAGGAAGGTCCAGCGGGACGCCCGCACCTAAATCAACGTGCCGAAGGCACTAATAAAAAGTCTTTTGACTTTAGTTAGCGCACATGCGGACTTCTCCGATCCCAACACAATAAGTAAAATCCACAAGTAAGTAAAAACACGTGCTGCACTACGCCTCGCCGTATAATCTGCCTACCATTCTTTGGGAAAGACACCATGCAGCCTTACGTAACCCGCCGTGCAACCTTGTCCACACGCTTACCTGCTGGTGTGGTTATTGTGCCGAATACGACAGAAATCATTCGCAATGCCGATACAACTTATCCATTTCGCTATGATTCGAGCTTTTACTACCTCACGGGTTTTAACGAGCCCGATGCTATTTTTGTGCAAATAAATCAAGCAGGCAGCATGCAAAATATTCTGTTCTGCCGCCCTAAAGATTTAGAACGCGAGATCTGGGATGGCCATCGTCATGGGCCAGAAGAGGCCAGCAAGCTGTTTGGCTTTGATGCCGCTTATTCAATTGAAGAGCTCGATAATAAAATGATCGAGCTTTTACAAAATCAGCCCCGCATTCACACCCCTTTTGGCCACAATGCCGCCTGGGATAGCCGAGTCAGCAGCTGGGTAAACGGAGTGCGTGCCAAGGTGCGTAGTGGCGTTACCGCCCCCAATGAAATCCATGATGTGCGCGGCACGATTGCCGAAATGCGCTTATTTAAAGATGAATTTGAACTAGTGCATCTGCGTAAAGCGGGGCTGATTAACTCGGTAGCTCACACCCGCGCCATGCGCTTTGCCCGCCCTGGCCAAATGGAATACGAAGTAGAAGCCGAAATTCTGCACGATTATTATCGTCAAGGTAGCCGCTTCCCTGCTTACTCCAGCATTGTGGCCGCAGGCGCAAATGCCACCTGCCTGCATTACGGCGAAAACAACAAACGACTTCAGGATGGCGATTTAATCTTGATTGATGCCGGTTGCGAGATCGAAGGATACGCATCTGATATCACCCGTACTTTTCCGGTGAATGGCAAATATAGCGGCCCGCAAAAAGACGTTTACGAAATCACCCTAGCCGCACAATACGCCGCGCTAGACGCTTGCCGCGTTGGCCAAAGCTGGAACGCCCCACACGAAGCAGCAGTTCGGGTGCTCACGCAGGGTATGCTCGATTTGGGCCTGCTCCAAGGTTCTTTGGATGAAGCCATTGAATCGCTCAGCTATAAGCAGTTTTATATGCACAACACAGGTCATTGGATGGGGCTAGATGTGCACGACGCAGGCGCTTACAAAATCCAAGGTGAATGGCGCAAGCTAGAAGCGGGCATGGTTATGACGGTAGAGCCAGGCTTTTATATCCGCCCAGCCCCCAATGTACCCAAGCACTTTGAAAACATCGGAGTGCGTATCGAAGATGATGTACTCATTACCCCAAATGGCATGGAAAACCTCACCGCCTCTTGCCCTAAAACCGTAGCAGAAATTGAAGCGGTAATGGCGAGGTAGTTAGCTGATTTATAAAGTGGGTGTACCCACACATTGCAGCTATGCATTCGCGTGGGCAAAAAAACGTTTTGCCCATGCTAAATCCACGCACTTTATTAAAGCCACAGAATATTCCCACCCTTATTCATGGGCAAAAAGCTTACATCGCCCTACAATAGCCACCGTGATTCAAGCTTTAGGTTTTAACCATGCTTTTAGAAAAACTTCCCCTTCATGTAGACGTGCTGATTGTTGGTGGCGGCCCTGTGGGCACGCTGGTCTTGCAAAGGCTGGCGCAAGCGGGCATTGATGCCTTGCTCGTTGATGCAAAACCTAAAATCGACGCTGATCCACGCGCCCTAGCACTCTCTTGGGCCAGCTTTGAGGCGCTTAATCGGGTGGATTTATGGGGGGAAGATTTAAACGCTACGGCCATTAAACACGTACATATTTCGCAACAAGGCAGCATAGGCCGCACCGAGCTAAAGGCCGAAGAGCTGGGCCTGCCTGCACTAGGCTTTGTAGTGGCTTACGATAAACTCGCCAGCCACGCTTTTAATACGCTCAGCAAAAGCCCAGCTAAGGCCGCATTAGGCTTTCGTGTAAACAGTATCAAACGCCTTGCCCGCTTCGCCCAAATCAACGTAAGTGGCCCTCATGGCGAAGAACAGCTCAGCGCTCGTTTAGTGATTCTTGCCGATGGAGGCCAGCTGATTAGCCAGCTTGATGACATCAAGCAAACGATTAAGTCTTATCAACAGCACGCTATTCTGGCGAGATTAACCCCGCTAGAACCGCATTGCGGCATGGCTTATGAGCGCTTTGCGGACGATGCCACGCTGGCGCTACTACCCAATGGACCAGACTTTATGTTGGTTTGGCCGCAATCGCCAGAGCTTGCAGCCGAGCGCCTAGCCATGAGTGAGAGTGATTTTATCACCGCCGTCATGCAGCGTTTTTCTGGGCGTCTAGCAGGGTTTTCTAGCGTAGGCTCAAGAGCCAGCTGGCCTCTAGCGCTTAAAACCTTAGATTCTGTAGTTGGGCAAAGAGTAGTGCTAATCGGCAATGCAGCGCAAACGCTACATCCTGTAGCTGGCCAAGGGCTAAATCTGGGGCTGCGCGACGCCAGCACTTTGGCCGAACTATTAATCTGCTCCCGCCAAGATGAATTAGGCGAGCCCAAACAACTGGCCCGCTATGCACGTTTACGCAAAAAAGATGCCAGTTTAGTCACCCACTTTACCGATGGCTTAATCACCATTTTTGACCAGCCAGGGCCACTACTTAAACATGGCCGAAGCTTAGGGCTGATTGCGATGGATCAGATGGATAGCCTGCGTAAAGGCTTTACCAAGCGGATGGTGTTTGGTGCCAGATAAAAATCCTGCATAAACTCTAAAACCAGCAGCGTGCCAGATTAAGAGCTGACATGCTGCAACTACCCGAGAAAAAACTGTGGCTTTTCGCTTTTAGAGCCCATCCTTGTTGCAAGCATGCTAAAAAAGCATGGCAGATCATAAATCTTCATACATAATTCAATGTACGTATTAATTTATGCAAAAAAATACTATAATTATCTATGGGTAAATATTGTATAATTTGCAATAATGATTCAGTTACCCCTGTGCTTTATTTTCATAAACAAACAACATAAATTTAATATTCGTTGTTAAAAAACAGAAAGATCAACAACAATTTAAAAATAAAAAAATTAGAATAAAGTGCAATTATTAATTAATAAACTACTTGCAAATAAGACTATCACCATACAAAATAAGATATAATTTATAATTAGCATATTTAAAAATTAGCTATTTTAATGGAATCTAAAAGTGGCTTTTTCATTTATCCGCAAAATCATTGCGCCAAATACCTCAAGCAATACCACTTTAGAAAACGAGAGTGATACCCCACCCATCGTTGCAGAGGAGTCTAGTTTTGACTTAAACCAGCTCAGTATTGAAGTGATTGATAACGATTCACTCCTTACCCCCATCCAAGAAGAAGTGGCCATGCTGCACGCCAGCGGCCAAAGCGTAGCTGCTGCAGAAATTCTGCACTCAGAACTAAAAAAAATAGCAGGATTACACCAAACTGAAGCATGGCTCATGCTTTTTGAGCTTTTACAGCAGAATAATGATAAACAACAGTTCGATAAAGTAGCCCTATTATTTGTTTTAGAGTTTGAAAAAACACCCCCAACTTGGCACCAACATTCAGCAAAAGCCAGTAGCGAAGCACAAAACTATTATCAGTTTCCTGCCATCCTCAACCATAATAATATCGATAAAGTACTCATCACATTCCACGCCGCCCTACAAACTTGTAGCAGCTTGCGTATTGATATGGCAAAAATCAAAGAAATAGACACTATTGCGGCGGCAGAACTATTAGCAGTTTGGCAGCGTAGCGTTAAAAAAGGTATACGCTTACAGCTATTAGGCAATCACGAAATAGAAACCCTGCTGCGCAGCCGAATTCAAACATCAAGAGCTATTCCTGCTGAAGCGCCACTTTGGTTGCTCTTGATTGAGTTACAGCAAATTCAAGGTTTACAGGATGAATTTGAAAATTTAGCCGTTGATTACGCGATCACTTTTGAAGTCTCGCCACCTTCTTGGATCGAGCCTAATAAGCATGCTGCGCCTATCTCAGCGGCCCCAATTGAGCCCGTCAAAAAGCAAGATCGTTTATATATTGAAAGCGATATTCTAAATACTAAGCCTGAACAGATTGCGGCCATTCGCGATTACATCCAGCAAAGCGAGTTCCCAGTGCTTGATTTTAGTAATGTACGCCGAGTAGATTTTGATTCCGCAGGGCAATTGCTGGGTCTTTGTATGGATAAGCCACAGCAAATCACCCTTTGCAATGCCAATGCCTTAGTCGTTGCCTTGTTTCGGATTATGGGCATTACTGAGCTCGTGACGCTATCTAGCTAATAAAGCCCCCCAAGCTCCCCCGTGAAAAGGTATTTCTTGGCTACAAGCGCAATCATGCTTGTATTTTGCAGCCCAAGCCGCCATCTGTTCTACATGCTTATTAAGGATGCTTAAGATGGAACAATTTGATGGCACCACGATTGTCTCTGTACGCCGTGGGGATTTAGTTGCAGTAGGCGGCGATGGTCAGGTCACTCTGGGGAATGTAGTTATCAAAGGCACAGCACGCAAAGTGCGTAAGCTTTACAACGATAAAGTGATCGTTGGCTTTGCAGGGGGCACGGCAGATGCTTTCACCTTGTTTGAGCGCTTTGAAACAAAACTAGAAAAGCACCAAGGCCACCTAACCCGCGCCGCCGTAGAGCTAGCCAAAGATTGGCGCACCGATCGCATGCTACGCCGTTTAGAAGCCATGCTGATCGTGGCCGATAAAACCGCCACGCTAATTATCACCGGCAATGGCGATGTGCTAGAGCCCGAGCACGGCATTGCGGCGATTGGCTCTGGCGGTGCATTTGCGCAATCTGCTGCCAGAGCGCTCCTAGAAAACACCGATTTAGCTCCCGATGTCATCGTTAAAAAAGCGCTAGAAATCACCGGCGATATTTGTATATATACCAATCAAAACCATACAATTGAAACAATGTAAGCTAAAGGTTCAATTGGCGTAGCTGGTACTCAGTGAAACGCAGCCCAACAATTCTATTCAGAATGTTGGGCTTCACATGCTCAGCACCAACCTACTTGTTACATCAGTATTAAATACACATCATGTATTAAGCATGCTCACTTTCATCTAGGGCCTGTTGACGTTTCATTCACGGCTGCGTTTGGCCCAGTTTTGGAGCTGAACCCAAAGGGCAGAGCCGGAAAATGGCCATTCGCTGCATTATGCTCCTCGACAATAACCCGTTATTGCCTTCGTCACACGCCTTGTGCTTGGCCGTTTTCCGGCTCAGCGCAATGGCGAATGAAACGTCAACAGAGCCTAGCAGCCTGTCGGGCTTAGACGGTCGAAGCGAAAAATCGCATGACCGAGACCAGATTTTGCCGGATTTGCAGCGCCAATAACGAGTTATTGGTCAAAAATCTGGTGAAATATAGGCCAATCAGGTGGTTTTGCAGCTGACTAATGCTAAGTCCGACAGGCTGCTAGCCAATTCTCCCCTTTAAAAAATCTAAGGGCAATCATTCCACCGTAAATCATGTTGTCCAACAAAATGCCCATAGCCAGCTATAAAGAGATGTAAATTTAGGCGGCGATCCATCATGGCAAAACACTTTTCTATTGGCGAACTACGCGTTATTTTGCTAGAGCCATCTCCAGCGCAAAATAAATTGATTACCTCTAAACTAAAACTACTTGGCATTGGCGATATCATTGCTTTTGGGGAGGGTTCGCAAGCCCTAGCCTCCTTAAAAGTGGATAGCAGCCCTAATCTGATCCTCAGTGCCATGTATTTAAAAGATATGACAGGGATCGAGCTACTTACCCAGCTGCGCAACAACCCCGATACGCAAGACATCGCTTTTATTTTAATTTCTAGCGAAACCCAACCCAAAGTATTAGAGCCGCTTCGGCAACTTGGCGCTTGCGCAATTATCCCTAAGCCATTTACCTCAGAAAACCTAGACCATGCACTTTGTGTATCGCTGGATTATTTATCCGAAGATTTAACGTTAGATCAAGACGATTTTGAGCTGGATAAGCTGCGCGTATTGTTAGTTGACGATTCTAAAGCCGCACGCAATTACATGCGCAAAGTATTGGAAAACCTAGGCGTGCGTAATATCAAAGAAGCTGGCAATGGTCATGAAGGAGTACAGCTTTTAGAAGAGAGCGTGTTTGATTTATTAATTACTGATTACAATATGCCCGAAATGGATGGGAAAGAATTAATTGAATTTGTACGCAAAAATAGCTGGCAAAGCAATATCCCTATCCTAATGGTTTCATCCGAAAGTGATGGTGGCCGGCTTGCCGCCGTTACTCAAGCAGGCGTATCAGGCATCTGCGATAAGCCTTTCGAACCCTCCGTAGTACGCGGTTTACTTGAGCGAATCTTACGAGAACAACAACCTTAGAGGCTGTTCACGCTTGCTTTACTTTAGGCAAAGCCAAAACACCGGCTTTAGTCCTCACAGCTTTAAGCTGTTATATAGATTCTTTAGCTCTACAGTTCATGATTTTGCTTTAAACCACGAGCAATCTATCGAACTGAGCATCAATCGGCTGAAAAACCACCTCAACAGCCCATATTTCATCATTTTTTTGACCAAAAACACGTTTAGCGGCTCAGCATGGCCTTCAAATCCGACAAAATCTAGCCTCGTTGATGAGATTTTTCGCTTTCGACCGCCTAAGTCCGCCAAGCTGCTAGAATGTCGCCATGTTACATACACTTACAATCATACGTCAGCTCAATGCTGATGAATTCACCTCTGGCGAAGTGATTGCCAAACAATTGGGCGTCTCACGCTCAGCGGTTTCAGCCGCGCTTAACCGCAGTGCCGAATTTGGTATTGAGCTAGAGCGGCGCCATGGCGTAGGTTACAAACTCACCCAACCCATTGAATGGCTAAATGCCGAAAGCATCAAACAAGCGCTCAACAGACATAGCCCATTTAGTCTGAATTTAATCGACGAAATTGAATCGACTAATCGCACTTTACGCCAAGAATGCGCCACTACTGGCTCAGTATTGGCTGCAGAATGGCAAACAGCGGGCCGTGGCCGCCTAGGCCGCCACTGGGTAGGAAGCTTAGGCGGTAGCTTATTATTTTCTGTGGTGTGGCGCTTTAATGGCGGAATCAGCCGTTTGGCTGGCTTAAGCCTTGCCGTGGGTATTGCACTGACCCGAGCATTAGAAAAACAAGGCTATCAAGATATAGGGTTGAAATGGCCCAATGATTTACACTGCGCCAAAGGCAAACTGGCGGGCATTTTGATCGAGCTATCTGGCGATACTTTAGGCCCCGTAGATGCGGTGATTGGAATTGGCCTTAACTTACGCCTATCCCAAAGCGAACGTCTAAACGCCAATCATGCCGCAGACTTAAGCGATTGCAGCGGCCCCAGCCCTGCACGTAATCTGCTTTTCGCCCGCATTTTAAATGAGCTAGCCGAGCTATTACCAAGCTTTGATCAAAGCGGCTTTGCCCCCTTACGCTCAGAATGGGAAGACCGACATATCTGGCAGGGCGAGCAAGCAAGATTAATATCACCAGACGGCCTAGAAAGCAGTGGCAAAATCATTGGCATTGCCGATGATGGCGCCTTGCGCATCGCTGGGGAAAATGGCTTGCAAGTGGTTTATGCTGGAGACATTAGCTTACGTAAGGTGACCGCAGCGTGAGCTTACTACTAATAGACCTTGGAAATAGCCGAATCAAATGGGCCTATGGTGATCACCCTTGGGCCTCTGTGGGCTATAGCTTTACCGCAGACGTAGCCCAATTGCTTCAGCAACTGCTCACCCTGCCCCGCCCCGATGCCATTCATGGCTGTACGGTTGGCCAACCCGCTGCTGCCCTTTTGCTTGAGCAATTTTGCCAGCAGCAATGGGGTCACAGCATTCAATGGCTAAAAGTAAGCCGCAATGCTTTGGGAATACACAATACCTATCGCCATTTAGAACAACAAGGCCCAGATCGTTGGGCGGCAGTGCTCGGCGCACGCAGCTTGTTTCCAGAGCGCGCTTTGGTGATTGCTAGCGCGGGCACCGCGCTTACTGTGGATGCACTCACCGAAGAGAACGAGTATCTAGGTGGCATGATTTTGCCCGGATTAAGACTGATGAAATCTGCTCTTGCCCAGCAAACAGCAAGGCTCACTTTAAGTGAAGGTGCTTTCCATGATTTTCCGCGTTGCACCACCGATGCCATCGAAACGGGCTGTATCAGCGCAATGGCGGGCAGCATTATTGCCATGCAAACGCGCTTAACCCGCCGAGGCGATACACCGCTTTGTATTATTTCTGGAGGCGATGCCGCCTTGATCGCGCCTCATTTACCTAATCAACCCATTATCGCCGAACAGCTCGTCCTACACGGGTTAGCTGCACTTGCTCAGGATATTTATCAATGAAATGGTTGTGCGCACTGCTCCTTGCTGCCAATTTTACCCTTTGGGGCTACAACTCATTGCAAACCACGCACATCAGTACTCGAACCAATGCGCAGATTAATGCCGATAAAGTAAAACTGATAGCTAGCCTGCCCATGATTGTGGTGAATCGCCCTAGCCCAACACCGGATACTGAAGCAGCACCACTCTCGGACCCCATACCTACTCCGAGCCCAGGCCCGACGCCAACACCACGCCCTACCCCACCACCAAAAATCACGGTATGCATGCGCTGGAGTGGCACAGGGCAAGAGCAAAGCGACACCATGCGCCAGCGCCTTAAATCGCTCGGCTTAACCAGCAGCGAAACCAATATCAGCGGTAAAGTTTGGGTCTATATTCCACCACAAACAGATTTTGAGCTGGCTAATCGTAAAGCCCAGCAGCTTAGCGGCCAGGGCGTGCAAGATTACTACGTGATTAATAATGGTGGTAGATGGCAAAACGCCATCTCACTCGGCGTATTCAGCAGCCGTGAAGGTGCTGAAAGACGTTTGAATGAATTAAAAAGCCAAGGGGTAAAATCGGCAGTAGTAAGAGAACGTGACGACAGCCCATCCCATACCGTATTTACGCTGCGTAAAATTACCCCAGAGCAGCAACAAAAACTAGAAAAGCTCAACAGTCAGCTTAAGGGTGCACAACTGCAGATCAGCAATTGTTCTTAATAAAATGACGAAGCGGCTGGGGCAACTTACACCTCAGCCCAGCACGATCCGTGGCAATAGCCATGGAGCTGCGGTGGCTATAACAGGCAGGTAACGCTCCCGCATCAGTGCAATGCTATCGTCAGCAAGCAACTCGGGGAGATGACCTAATTCATCACTCCGCGCAAGCAGGGTTAGCTCGCGGCAAAATTCGCCCTCAGGCACGGGTAAGCATTGCACGTCACCCGTTTTAATGCCGCCATGTAATAGGCATAGCGGCGTGGTTAAAGTCCAGCCTAGGCCTGCCTTGACCATTTGTAAAATCGCGTAGGAATTATCCAGCTGCATGCGCAATGGTGGATGAATACTCCAGGTTTGCAGCTGGTTTTCTATGCTGCGGCCAATCACGGTGGATTGGTTGTAGCGAATAAAATCCAATGCCGCCGCCAGCGTGCGTAAGCTATTCACAGGCCCTTTAAAATCAAGCGGCAGCACTAAAATAAAAGGCTCGCGTAGTAGGCGGCGGCGAAAAAGCTCTGCATGCCCACTCACTGCATCGTCAGTTAAAATCAAATCAACTCGGCGATTAAGTAAGGCATCTGCATGCAGATGCGATTGCCCTGTAACCATCGACCAATGCGCAGTGCGGTGCTTAATCGCCGCAACCAATTCTTTACCTACGCTAATCGCTAACGAATCCACTAGCGCAATCCGCACATGCTTAAGCGGCGTGGCTTCTTGGCGACGAAACTCCAAACTTACGCGTCGAGCCTCGCTTAATAAGCGCTCCGCCTGCTCATAAAACTTACGCCCCAATGGGGTTAGCATGGGTGGGCGCTGCGAGCGATCAAGTAGCTGCACATGCAATTGCACTTCAAGATTGGCTATGCTTTGGGAAACGGACGACTGCGTCATCCCCAGCCGCTGCCCCGCCGCTGTCATCCCACCCGCCTCAACAATCGCGGCGAAAACTTCCAAACTTTTTAAATCAAAACCAATCGGGCTCGCAGCCATGCTGTTTCCATTGCGTTAGTTTTACTAGCTGATTTTTTTTGCCGCAAAACCCAAATCTTGCGCCCAGACAGCACAGAATTTCATAGAGAAAAATGATTTAAAACTAGGGTGAAATATCCAGAAGTACGGCGCAAGCTTAGTTTTATCTGTGTACTCAGTATTCTCCTCACCGTGCGCATCTACCTATTTTGTGATCAGCAGCCTTGAGGCTGGGCATGTTTCTGATGCCAGCGCGGGCACTGTCCTAGGAAACCTCCTCAATTAAAGAGAAAGCTTAAACCAAACCTAGCAGCCTGTCGGACTTAAGACTGATCTACTACGGAAAAGCCGGATTTGGCTATATTTCACGCATTTTCTCGTTGAATAGCCAGCTATTGCCTCAAAAACCCGCGAAACCTGTCTCAAACCGGTCTTTCCCTCACTACGATCGCTTAAGCCCGACAGGCTGCTAGCCAATCCCTATCACACAAAAAATCGCTATATAAACGCGCCTCTGGGCTGCCTGCCTCCGGGTGGTAATCATAGCGCCAGTTCACCACCGGAGGCATAGACATCAAGATGGATTCGGTACGGCCACCTGATTGCAGACCAAATAGCGTGCCGCGATCAAACACTAGGTTAAATTCTACGTAGCGGCCACGACGGTAAGATTGCCAATCACGCTCACGCGCGCCGTATTCGGCGTCTTCATGGCGCTCCACAATCGGCACATAAGCGGGTAAAAAGGCGTTGCCCACGCTTTGCATCATGGCAAAGCTGGCTTCAAAGCCAGCGGCGTTGTAATCATCAAAAAAGACGCCGCCAATGCCACGTGGCTCATTACGGTGTTTTAAGTGGAAGTAACGATCA
Source organism: Iodobacter fluviatilis (assembly GCF_004194535.1). Taxonomy (NCBI): domain Bacteria; kingdom Pseudomonadati; phylum Pseudomonadota; class Betaproteobacteria; order Neisseriales; family Chitinibacteraceae; genus Iodobacter; species Iodobacter fluviatilis. Next base: position 917,572 of record NZ_CP025781.1, read on the forward strand.
CACCAAGCTTTAAACTCTGGATAAAGTTGCGTGCCAAAAGGATCAAGCGCGTCTTTACAAGCTTGATGAAAATGCACCGCATCTGCTTCTAGCCCGTAATAAGGGGTGAGATCCATACCACCGCCAAACCACCATACATCTTGCTCGCCTTCTTTATAGGCTCGGAACAAGCGCACATTCATATGCACGGTAGGGATATAAGGATTACGTGGATGCAACACCAACGATACGCCCATCGCCTCAAAAGCACGCCCCGCCAGCTCGGGACGACCGGCGCTGGCTGATGGTGGCAGGGCATCGCCCATCACATGAGAGAAATTCACCCCGCCGCGCTCAAATAAATTGCCGCCTTCAATCACCCGCGTCATACCGCCGCCACCGCCCTCTCTTTCCCATTGATCGGTATGAAAAGTAGAACCATCGAGCTGCTCTAAGGTGGCGACAATATTTTGTTGCAGACTGAGGAGGTAATCTTTAACGGCAGTTGAATTCATTATTATCCCTATATTTTTGTAGCGGCACGGCATACCGTGCCATTAATGCCGCGCAAAAAACAGGCTGCCCCTTAAGGCAGCCTGTTCATCATGGGCATACAAGCCAGCATTAAGCCGCTTGCTCTGGCGCATCATGCTTAATTTCTTTGATGCGGTTATCGCCATCCACAAACACCAGCTGCGGGTGAAAATTAGCGATTTCGGCTTCTTCAAACTGAGCAAAGGTGGCGATAATCAGTAAATCACCCACTGCAGCTCGGCGCGCCGCAGAGCCATTAACCGAAATAATCCCCGAACCACGTTCAGCCTTAATAGCGTAGGTAGAGAAGCGCTCGCCGTTATCCACATTCCAGATATGAATCTGCTCATGCACCAAGATATTGGCGGCTTCAAGCAGGTTTTCATCAATCGCACACGAGCCTTCGTAATGCAGCTCTGAATGAGTAGTGGTACAGCGATGAATTTTCGATTTAAGCAGGGAGCGTTGCATGATGTTTCTCCAGCCCGTTTCTGGGCAGGGCTGTTTCAGAAGGGATCAGATTATAATCCCAGAAACGACGATTGGACAGGGTAAGGTTTAAATCAATTGACGCAGCGCAGCAATTGATAATATGGATGCGATTCAAACTCAAACAGTAAATTTAGCCTCGATATATAAAACAACCATCTAGCAAAAACTCACCATCCGCCACGCGAGCATCGGGGGAGACACGGTCAAAATTTAATTGCTGACCATCAACCACCACCCATGCAGGGATAGGCTTTGCTTGATAGCTGCCGATCACTTCAATGGCACGCTGAATATTTGCGGGGCTTATAATTCGAGGCGCTGGGCTGGCCACCACAGGTGTAGTTTCAACCTCACGCGGCGCAGCAGCGGCTTCAATTTCGGCCGCTTGCAGCGGCAAATTACGTAAATATAAATTAAAAGCAAATTGCGGCAAGATCAGCCGACGTACTTTTTTTTCATCATCAATAATGCAGCACACACCGAACTCTGCATCGCATTTAGGGCAATGCGCTTTGGCGGCGATGGCAATATGGTTTTCTACCAAACGCGCAATACCGAGCATATCATTGGCTTGTAACATTTCTCCACAGCTCACGCAGGGCTTAGAGAATTGTTTAACCAGCGCACCATTTTTAAATTTTAATGGCAGACATTGCTTAAGACGTTGATTAGGTAGCATTTATGATCATCATGGTGTGTTAAACAGGGAGTGGGGAGCAAAGAGCGGGGCACAAAATCCACCCTCCACGCCCGCATTATCCCCGCTTTTAAATCATTGCTATACGACTTTGAAAATGCGAAGGGGTGAGCAAAAAGTTAAGTACGAATGCTCACTATTTTGCTCACGCCCTACTCCCCGCCTTTAAATCGTTGCCATACGCGTTTCAAGTAGCAGTTCTAATAAATCAATTTTCATCAATTGTAGACTGACCGTTGTGCCCGCTGGTAGTTCCGGTATACCTGCTCGAATCACTAAAGGCATGCCATCTACCCGCACCAAGTTTTCTTTTATGACCACGGCAGTCATTTCGCGTTTTTTCTCTTGCTGCAACCAACGCAAACACCAGTATCGTTCCATCTTATCTTGTAATTCGGCGTAAGCTGCATAAGCAGTGTCAAAACTCCCGATAATCGAATACAACTCGGCGTCGTTCTTTTGGAAACGCGGCTTGGTATTGCCCAGCAAAGCCAAAAGTTGCAGCTGATTCACGTAATCCACAGCGCGGCGTAAAGGGGAAGACGCCCAAGAGTAGCACTCCACACCCAGCCCAATATGCGGGCCCGCCTGCGTGGTGAGGCGCACACGCCCACCATTTTGACCGCGATAAATACCCGCTACTTGGCCCTGCATCAAATCCTTGCCCCAAGTACTATTGGCCAGAATCATCAGCTCGGCCACCAGCTTATCCATCGGTGCGCCACGTTTACGCGGCACAATCCGCACACGTTTTTCGCCGTCTACCTGATCAATGTAAAAACTGTAATCGATCTTTAGCGGTGCAGTCGGGTCAGCTTTACCACGGCGGCCTTCTAATGCACCGGCAAAGTGCCATAAGAAGGTGATTTCTTCTTTCCAAGGGAAATCGGGCGCATCCGCTTTACCTGCGGTGTTTTCATTAAACACTGGCTCAAGCTGTTCATGACGTAAGTTGGCAGCAATCGGCACCATCTCTACGATACTGCGATGTGAAAGCACATCAAAGCCCTGAGACAACTCTAAATACATGCTTAGCGCGGGGCAGGTTCTCCCTTCTTGCAGGGTAAACACCTCAACCACTTCGTTGGGCAACATAGTGATTTTATCGCCTGGCATATACACGGTAGACAGGCGATCCAGAATAATTTTATCGACATCCGAGCCCGCCACAATCCCCAAAGCAGGCGCGGCAATATGGATACCCACCTGCCAATTGCCATTAGGCAGACGCTTCAGACTGAAAGCATCGTCAATTTCTGTGGTGGTAGAGTCATCAATACTAAAGGCACGCACATCGGCCAGCGGTAAATCGCTAGGGCAAGTCACCGGCTCGGTTGGGGCAAAACCACGGCCCTTAGGGAAGGATTCAGCGAGGAAACCATCGAGTAGATAATCGGCCACATCAGGAATCGCGCCAATTTTTTCCATCAAACGCAAGGTAGACGTTTGCATAGCGTCCGCAGCGGCAGCCAGTGTTTTCCATTCAATGGTGTTTTTATCTGGGCGATGCAGTAATTTGCTCGCCAAAGGAATAAATGACTCGGGCAAAGCGCCAGCTTGCAGCTCGGCTTGCCAAATGGCCATTTGCTCGGCTTCTTTTTTCTTTTTTTCGACCCCGGCCAAGGCGGCCTTTAGATTTTCTTCAGGGGCAGCCTTATAATGGCCACGCCCCTTACGGTAAAAATACATAGGCGCTGCGTGTAAACGAATCAACGCTGCCGCTTGCTGCTGCACCGATGGGTTAGCACCAAAGTATTCTGCGGCAATATCATTAAACGCAAACTCTTCCACACCACAACATTCCCACAGAAAATCGATATCAATTTCATCTGCGGCGACCTGAGCCGCTTTTAGAAAGTCATCCAAGCTAATCCGCTCAAAGCGCAGCAGCACATTCGCCGCCTTCACTTTAAAACGTTTACCACGGGTATCTTCAAGCATCAGGCTAGCAGCCTGCTCTTCCTTGATCGTGGCTACCTTGAAATTACCATCTTCCTCAAAAAAAACATTCATTCTCAAGCCGCCAGCATTCATTTATTGATTTAGCCAAGCATTATAACAAGGTCCGCCCTACGTCGCTTGCTGGTGATAAGCCTGCCCTCATCAAACCCGAATCTTAAACCGCAAAGAAAAAGCAGAACACGGAGGACCACGGAGACAAACATAATAAAAACTAGGTTTTCTCCGTAAAACTCCGTGCTCTTCGTAGTTCAAGATTTGGGTTTTGTGGAATTACTCCGCCCCGCCCAATTGCGCCAGCAGCTCGGTTTGATGCTCGTTGACCAGGGCTTGCGTAAGGTCGTTCATGTCGCCATCCATGATGTAATCGAGCTTGTACAGCGTGAGATTAATCCGGTGATCGGTCATACGGCCCTGCGGGAAGTTGTAGGTGCGGATGCGCTCGGATCGGTCCCCCGAGCCCACCAGTGATTTACGCTGTGCGGCCTCTACGGCGTGGCGTTCGCGGTCTTGTACGTCTTTAATGCGGGCGGCCAGCACAGATAAAGCGCGGGCTTTGTTTTTATGCTGGCTGCGATCATCCTGGCATTCCACCACAATACCGCTTGGAATATGCGTGACCCGCACGGCCGAATCGGTTTTGTTAATGTGCTGACCACCCGCACCGCTGGCGCGGAAGGTGTCGATGCGCAAATCGGCAGGGTTAATGTAGATTTCTTCTGCTTCATCGGCTTCGGCCATCACCGCGACTGTACATGCCGAGGTATGAATCCGGCCCTGTGTTTCGGTGGCCGGCACACGCTGCACACGATGCGCACCGGATTCAAATTTCAGCCATGAATAAGCACCAAAGCCCACGATGCGGGCGATAATTTCGCGGTAGCCACCCAGATCAGATTCACTGGCGGACACCACTTCTACCTGCCAGCGATTACGCTCGGCAAAGCGGCTATACATGCGGAATAAATCCCCTGCAAACAGTGCCGCTTCATCCCCGCCCGTACCCGCACGGATTTCCAAAAAGATATTGCGCTCGTCATTAGGATCTTTAGGCAGCAGCGCTTTTTGCAGCTCGACTTCCAAAGCTTCGATGCGCACCTTGCCTTCTTTGATTTCTTCTTCGGCCATATCCTTCATATCAGGATCGCTCAGCATTTCGGCAGCGTCGGCCATATCGGCTTCAATCTGGGTAAAGCGGTGATAAAGCGCCACCACTGGCTCTAATTCGGCACGCTCTTTGGTGAGCTTGCGATAGCTATTCATATCGCGAGTGGCTTCCTCGGTCGCCAGTAAGGCATCAACTTCTTCAAGACGGTCAGCAAGCTGCGCCAATTTGGCAGCAATAGAAGGTTTCATTTTAGTTCCACGAAATTATTTAGTAATCTTAAAAGCAGATCTGTAGACACAGAGCTGAAGTAAGGGCACAGAGCACACAGAGAAAAACACTTAGGATCTGATTCAGATTAATTTCCCGCTACGAAACGTCGTCATTCCCGCGCGCCTTTGGCGGGAATCCAGCTTCGCGGCTAGATCCCCGACTAAAACACTCGGGGATGACGCGTTGGTTTGACAAGTCACTACGGGATTTATTTCGAGCTAGCAGCCTGTCGGACTTAGACGGTCGAAGCGAAAAATCGCATGGTCGAAACCAGATTTTGCCGGATTTGCAGCGCCAATAACGAGTTATTGGTCAAAAATCTGGTGAAATATAGGCCGATCAGGTGATTTTGCAGCTGACTGATGCTAAGTCCGACAGGCTGTCTAGACAGATTCTTAATGCTTTTCTCTGTGTGCTCTGTGTTCTTAATGTTCTCTGTGTCTACAGTTTTTTTAAAGCGAATGAAAGCGCAGCTACTCGTGCAGGCGGTATAGGCGGCGTACAGTGGCGAGGGTGTTTTCTTGATCTTCGGGGAGCACATTATTTAAGGCTGCCAGTGGGGCGTGCATAAATTTATTCGCCATTTGCCGCGAAAATTCTTCCAATACCGCTGCGGCATTGTCGCCTGCGGCTAATTTTTTATGCGCTTTTTCTAATTCATGCCGTGCAATTCTATCGGCGTAATCTTTTAAATCACGAATGGTAGGCACTAGGGCGCGGCTAGCTACCCAGCGATGAAAATCACCTACCCGCTCGAAAATAATCGCTTCGGCAGATTCTACTTCGCCCGCCCGAGACTCTTGGCCTTGGCGGACTACCTCTGCCAAATCATCCACCGTATACAGATAAACATCGGATAAATCGCCGACTTCGGCCTCTACATCGCGAGGCACGGCTAAATCCACCATAAACATTGGGCGGCGCTTACGCTCTTTGAGTGCTCGCTCTACCATACCCTTACCCACAATTGGCAAGGGTGCGGCGGTAGAGGTCACCACAATATCAAATTCGGCTAATCGAAAGGGTAAATCAGAAAGCAAAATGGCCTCGCCACCAAACTGCTTGGCCAGTGCTTGGCCGCGCTCAATGGTACGATTGGCCACGGCAATATGCTTAGGATTACGAGCATGAAAGTGCGTAGCGCAGAGCTCGATCATTTCGCCTGCGCCGATAAACAGCACCTTACAGGATGCCACGGAGGGGAATAATCGCTCCGCCAAGCGCACCGATGCGGCGGCCATAGAAACCGATGCCGCGCCAATACGGGTTTGCGAGCGCACTTCTTTCGCCACAGAAAACGCACGTTGAAACACACCATTGAGTAACACGCCCATCGTGCCCGCATCACGCGCAAAGCGCTCGGCGTCTTTAAGCTGGCCTAAAATCTGCGTTTCACCCAATACCATAGAATCTAAACCACTGGCCACCCGAAACGCGTGCGTTGCCGCCTCGCCACCATTGAGCAAATACAAATGCGGCTCAATATCTTGAACACTATGCCCACGCGTTTGTGCCAGCCATGCCAAAACTTGCTGTGGATCACGCGTATTACAGTAAAGCTCGGTGCGATTACAGGTCGACACAATGGCCGCTTCTGTCACGCCATGTTCCGCGCTGAGCATGGCAAGCGCGGTCGGCAATTCTGCTGGAGTAAACGCAAGCCTCTCCCTGACTGCTACAGGCGCAGTATGGTAATTCACTCCGAGAACAAGCAGGTTCATAGGGATTTATCAGCAGCGAGCGAAAGAAAACCGCCCATTTTACCCTGAAACGGTAAGCAACTCACGGTGAAGTGGCGAATGCCATTCTGCATAATTCGGCTTGACCTTTTAGCTAAAGTTTTAATTGCCGATTTACCGCTATAAAAGCAAAAACAATATTGGCAACAAAAGTGAGCAAGTAGCACGCAAACATAAGCGATACAGCCAGCATGAGTTCATTGATTAAACGGCAAGCTTGCAGCCTTATTCGGCCTGATATTCAAATAAATCGTAGCCCATTTGCTGCTCTATTAGCTTACCTGCTCGCATCAGGATTTCGCCATTTACAGTTAAAACAGATAACTCACGCTTGGCAGCAATATAACTCCCCTTAGGCGTAAGCATCATGGCCGATTGTTTTAAAGCGGGGACTTCAGGGAGCAGCAAGCCCGGCTGATATTTCACCCCAGCTAAGCCTATCGTTGGCTTAAACATCACGGCAGAAGCACGCACGGTCATAATTTGCAAGCCAATTTCGAGCTCATGACTATTCATTTGCTGCAACCATCGCACCGATGCAATCATCCAGTTTTCGCTACCCTGCGCGCGCATCGCCACGATTTCTCCGGCCCGTACCCGCTCAACGGGAATATGCTCTGCGGAAACAGCGTAGCCACCAGGGCTTTCATTCAACACTTTCCAGTGCGTAATCGGTAGCTCTTCATTGGCGCTACTCGGCTCTGCGTCTTCCAGTAAGTTTTCTTCTGGCTCGAGCAGTGCATGACCTGCGTTCACGCACAGCACAGCAGCACGAATACCGATACAAATATCCACCGGCGTATCAGAGTCAATTCTTTGGAAAGTTCGTTTGGCAGAAATAGTCCACTGTCTACAGACCCGACGCAGGATTTCCATCCACATCAAAACTTTGCTGCGATCGCTAGCCAAAGGCACTTTAACATCTAAAGCCACCAAGGATTTATGCAATTGCCGCACTAATTCTGAAGTATCCAGTAAGACTCCCCCGCCTAAATACCCTTCCATAGTGCGAGCGCCGATATATTGCGGAGCCTTATCTTCATCCAAGCTAACTAGGAAAAAACCAGCCGAGCTGCCCAATTGGGATACCGGTTGAAAATGCGCATAACCCGCATAACTTTCAACAATATCAATGACTTTATCGAGCTCAAGCCCAGAAAAGCGCTGCGGCTCAGATAAAGCCAGCAACAAAATATATTTATACGTACGTGCCACGCTTGGGGCGTTTTTGTCGGTGGAGGCTTGCTCAATCAGCTGCGACTCAACGGCATAGCGAAAAAGCTTATGCATCTCTAGCCAAATACCCTCAGGCATAGGCATATACACCCGATAGCTAAGCTGAGAGAGACGATAATATTGCGCTAATATTTTTTGAATCAGCACAGGGGCCAGCTTGGTATTGCCAAAGGCAAAACGTTTATCCAAGCGATCGGTCAGGGCAACTTTATATCCATCTGCCAATTCCAAACACAGGCGACGCGCCAATAAGGCCGCCGTTTGCCCTTGATCTTTTAATGGCAAACCTGGCACGCGATAGGCCCGCTCCAAACCACCTGACAGCAGCTCCAAGGCAGTAGCGTATTCATCCAATAATTTAATTCTATCGTCAGGGGCAATTTTTACCCGATTACACGCCGTCAGTGCATCACACATCTGCCGGCCTGCCCCAAGTGGATTGGCCATAGGCAAAGCGATCAACCACTCACGTAGCCGCTTGGGGTTCGTTTCCACACTACTTGCGAGATTAGGATCGCAAACCGGCAATTTAAGCGACAGCAACATCAATCAACTCCGACTTCTCTTGTTCTGCAGCATCAAGTGCTGCCAATGTACCCACTAATAACTGCGCCGCTTCTTCGTCAGTTACACAATAAGGTGGCATAAAATAAACCGTATTACCAATCGGCCTGAGTAATAACTCTTGTGCTAATGCTGCGGCAAAAAAACGTTGTGCAAAGCCAGGGGCGACATCGATCACATCAAAGGCCCAAATCATCCCTGTGCGCCGATAATGCCTTACCCTTGGATGCGCAGCCAGTGGGGAAAAAATGACATCCCAACGCAGCGCTTTGCTGGTATTACGAGCAATAATGTCATCCGCTTCAAAGATATCCAACACCGCCAAAGCAGCGGCACAAGCCAAGGGATTGCCGGTATAAGAGTGAGAATGCAAAAATGCGCGGCTAATATCATCATGATAAAAAGCGGCATATATTTCATTTCTAGTCAGCACCACAGCCAAAGGCAAAAAGCCACCGGTAATCCCCTTAGAAAGGCAAAGAAAATCCGGCTTAATATTAGCCTGTTCACAAGCAAACATAGACCCTGTTCGGCCAAAACCCACGGCAATTTCATCGCAAATCAAGTGAATACCATAAAAATCACACAGAGCACGGGCTTTTTGTAAGTAAAGCGCGTCATACATCGCCATCCCTGCTGCACCTTGCACCAGCGGCTCCACAATCAGCGCTGCTATCTCTTGATGATGTGCGGTGAGTGTGGCTTCTAGCGACTGAGCTGCCCGTTCGGCCACGCTTGCTGCCGACTCACCTTCTGCTGCTTGACGTGCATCAGGGTTCATCACTACAAAGTTATCTCGCACTAAAGGTGCGTAAGCTTCCCGAAAAATAGGCACATCGGTCACGGACAAAGCCCCTGCCGTCTCTCCGTGGTAGCTATTTTCTAAATACACAAAGCGATTTTTTTGCGGCTGATTTTGGTTACGCCAGTAATGCGCCGACATTTTTAAGGCCACTTCAATCGCCGAAGCACCATCAGAGCCATAAAAAGCATGGCCTAAACCAGTCAGTTTGGCTAAGCGCTCGGATAATTCCACCACGGGCTGGTGAGTAAACCCCGCCAGCATCACATGCTCTAGACTATCCATTTGCTGACTAATCGCGGCTTTAATCCTAGGCTCACCATGGCCAAATAAATTTACCCACCAGCTAGAAACCGCATCTAAATAACGCTTGCCGTCCACATCATAGAGCCATGCCCCTTGGGCGCGGGCGATTGCAATCAGCGGAAATTTTTCATGCCGCTTCATTTGCGTACATGGATGCCATACCGCAGCTAAGCTTCGTGCCAGTAAGTTAGAGTGATTCATATGAATTTATAAAGCTTCGAATAAGCCATTTTAGCTCAGACTGCCCAATACCCCAGCAAAATCCATGTTGGCCACAGTGATTAAAATTAAAAAAGGCGAGCACCGTGGCTCGCCTTTATCAAACTACCCAATAAATCAGCACGGTCTGTTGACGTTTCATTCACAATTGCGCTGAGCCAAAAAATGGCCAAACACAAGGGATGCGACGAAGGCAATAACAAGTTATTTCCGAGGAGCATAATGCCGTGAATGGCAGTTTTCCGGCCCAGCCTCATTGCTGAGCGAGGAAAAAACCCTCGCACGCTAAGGGTTGGCTATATTTTTGGAGCTACACGGCTTGCCTTGTTAAGCCCCAAAATTGCAGCCAACGCAGCCGCGAATGAAACATCAACAGCCCCTAATGCCCAGATTTACGTAACTCCTCTTTCACTAGTTTTTCTACCCGTGGCAAGAGTTTGTTTTCTACTTCGGCGCTCATATCTGTGATTAAACGCTTCAGCGTCTCTTCATAAAAGCCATTCATCAAGCTGGCGAAATGCTGTCGGGTAAGTTGCTCTACCTCAGTCGCAATTTCAACGCCTAATTGTGCGGCAACGGTGGCGCTTAGCTCTGCAATCGCCCGCTCACTCAGAGGCGGATCCCGTGGCAAGGGAGCGGCTACTGCAGGCTCGGAGATATCCTGCACTGGCAAATCAAAAATCAGCTCATCGCTCCACGGCACTTCAGTGACCACAATCTGCATTGATGTCTCAGTAGCTACTGGCGTAGGGATAAGGTATTCCTGCTCTGGAGCAGGCTTTATCTCTACAAAATCCACATGATTGCCCCAAGGGTTGACTTGGGATAGCGCATCCAAATCAAGCAAGGGCAAATCCATAAATTCTTTAAGCACTTCGGGGACATCTAGCGCAGGAATCTCTGGTTCTGACTCCAGTTCTAGATTGAACGATGCGAGTGCTAGCTCCTCTACAGGAGCTACATCAGCTTCGGTTTCCTCTAAAGCCTCAGTCAGTACCGGAATATCGTCTGCCTCATCCAAGAGCACAGGAATAGCTTCAGAGTGGCCGGCTCCGCGATGGCGCGCCAGTAGCGCATCCATTTTATCGAAGAGCGGGGAAGGATCAGTAGCAGCGTTCATCCAGCCCTATCCATCATGTCAAAAGAAGTGGGCTTAAAGCCTTGTGCCACATAAGCTTTCCAACGCTCACGCGCAAGCGTTCGTGCCTCATCATCCAGCGAAACCACTTCCATAACCCTCTGGTAGCGCTCAAAACCTGGCGCTAAGCCATTGGTCCAATTAAATAAGACATCGCGAACAGGTAATAGCTCAGGGCGGTAATCGAGCAAAATTGGCGTATCCGCAGCAATCGCATCATCAGCCAAGCAATGCGGTAAAAAGCCTGTTTGTGGCACTTCCCACAATAAACCATCCAAAGCCGAAGCCGCTGCTTGGCTACTGGTCAGGATATTTATGCTCAAATGCTTCGCTAAGGCTTTGCTCACCAACTGGCAAAGCGCGTGCTCGCGATTAGGGACATTAAAATAAAATGAGATTTCGGTCATAGGCTTAGGGTCTGTTGACGTTTCATTTACAATTGCGCTGAGCTGGGAAACGGCCAGGCACAAGGCGTGTGACGAAGGCAATAACGGGTTATTGTCGAGGAGCATAACGCAGTGAATGGCCATTTCCCAGCTCAGCCCTTCAGGTTTAGCCCCCAAACTGGGCCAAACGCAGCCGTGAATGAAACGTCAACAGACCCTAGCTTATGAGGATAGGGGCAAAGCATGCGGTGCCCTATGTGCATTGAATTCAGCCAATATCATACAGAGTGAATCGCGTGTGGGGAGTGAAACCCGCCAGATTTAAGCCTTAAAACGCAAATGGCGGGCTTTACCCGCCATAAAATAACGATATCACCTTAGTAAAAATAGTATTTACTGGTGATAATCGCTTTAGCTAATACACATAGAGGCACGGCAAGCCATGCCTCTTACATCTAAATTAACCGTTATTTTTTCTTAGCTGCGACACGCTGAGTTAAGAATTCTACCAACAGTGGCACAGGGCGGCCGGTTGCGCCTTTGGCTGCGCCAGATTTATGTGCAACGCCAGCGATATCCAAGTGAGCCCAAGTGTATTCTTTGGTAAAGCGGCTTAAGAAAGCAGCGGCGGTAATAGAGCCGGCTGGGCGGCCGCCAATATTTGCCATATCCGCAAAATTGGATTTAAGCTGCTCTTGGTAGTCATCCCACAATGGCATACGCCACGCTTTATCACCGGTTTCACGCGATGCTTTAAGTAAATCATCCGCCAGTTGATCGTCATTAGAGAACAAGCCACTTGCAACATGGCCCAAGCCAATAATGATTGCACCCGTTAAGGTTGCAATATCAATCACCAATTCTGGCTCGTAACGCGCCACATAGGTCAGCGCATCACACAAAATCAAACGACCTTCAGCATCAGTGTTCAGAATCTCAATCGTTTGGCCGCTCATAGAGGTAACGATATCGCCTGGCTTGACGGCATTGCTAGATGGCATGTTTTCACATGTTGGGATCACGCCCACCACATTAATGGCCAAGCCTTGCTCAGCAATAGCGCGAATCACGCCCATTACCGTGGCAGCACCGCACATATCGTATTTCATTTCGTCCATTTCTGGACCAGGTTTCAGCGAGATACCACCCGAATCAAAAGTAATGCCTTTACCCACCAATACGATAGGCTTTTCTGATTTTTTGCCCCCTTGGTACTCAAGGCAAATCAGCTTAGGCGGCTCGATGCTGCCCTGTGCCACCGACAAAAACGAGCCCATGCCCAACGCTTCCATTTCTGGCTTTTCTAGCACCGTGCATTTCATTTTGTAGCTGGCGGCCAATAAATGCGCAGCATTCGCTAAATAAGTAGGGGTGCAAACATTGCCTGGCAGATTACCCAAATCACGGGTTAAGTTCATGCCGTGGCCTAACGCCACCCCAATTTGCAAGCCTTGCTCGGCTTTTTCTACTTCAGATTTTTTGCTTACGGCAATATTTACAGATACCAGAGCAGCGGGTGCATCTGGCTCCGATTTAAACTGCACAAAGCGATAACCCTCAAACACCAATGCCTGAGAAATAATAGCAGCGGCATCTTTTAAACCCACAGCTTTAGCAGCGGCAATGGCTAAAAAGATATCAGCAGAAGTTGATTTTCCAGCCAGCAAAACCTTAGCAGTGGCAAGCGCCGCCTTGCGTAGCGCCTCGGTATCTAGGTTTTTTTCGCTCCCCAATTGCACCAGCAAAACGCGACGGCCTGGCAATGGAATATATAATGTGGAGCCCACGGCCTCACCTAGTTCATTGCATGTTTCTGCCAACCAACCATCGTGATCCAAATCTGCAGCAAGTGCGGATAAGTGTGTACCAAATACAGGCAGCACCAGACAATCCGCTGCGGTTTTTTCGGGTACGGATAGATTTATGCTAAATTCCATTATTGCTTCCTATTTCTAAGATGAACCAGTGGTTGAAAAGGACATCAGCGTTTTGCTACTCGTTAAAAAACGGCAATCAAGCCAATTACTCGCTAAAAGTGCCGCAAAAACATCGATCTACACAGGTATACTGCGGTTTTTGTTGGCCTAGGGCTGATTACTCCGTTTTTTACAATGGCAGTTAACTGCGCATGCTTTAAGCAAAACCCAAGTTTACACTTGTAAATAAGGTTTTTTAGGCATTTTGTAATGTGAATCTAGGTTTCTCCACATTTCTGTAAAAAAAGTGGTACAAAAGAGCGTTTGTTTGCTCAATTATTTCCTAGCTGTTGGACAAATCCAAAGCTCCCCAAAAGTCAAAAACGCCCATGTTGTTTCGTAAAAGCCTAATTCAAGAAATGTCCTGGGTTGCCCTTGGAACATTCTTTGTGCTGCTCATGCTAATCATGACCACGCAAATTGTACGCCTGCTCGGCCAAGCCGCTATTGGTGCTCTCGCTAGTTCTGCGGTTTGGGCCATGATGGGCTTTGCCGCCGTGCGTTACTTACCCATCCTGCTGTCGCTGATGTTATTTTTCTCGATCCTAGCCGTATTAACTCGGATGTGGAAAGACCACGAAATGGTGATCTGGTTTGTCAGTGGTCGCTCCATTGTTAACTTTATCCGCCCAGTGCTCGAATTTACCCTGCCCGTAGTGGTGCTGATTGGCTTGCTATCGATGGTGCTATCACCTTGGGCCTTAGAAAAAGGCCAAGAGTACAAAGAAAAATCATTATCACGCCAAGAAGTCACCCAAGTATCCCCCGGTGTATTTCGCGAATCCCCTGCGGCCGATCGGGTTTATTTTGTGGAAAATTTTACCGGCGGTAATGGCAATAATGTTTTTGTACAGCTGCGCCGTGATGACAAACTCACCGTCATTTTGGCGGAAAAAGGCGGCCTCTATTTAGATAGCGATGGCTCACGCTGGCTATGGCTATCCAAAGGCCGCTCTTATGAAGGCCTACCCGGTACCGCATCGTATGAAACCCTAGAGTTTGCCTCGGCCAGATTACGTATCGAAGCGGGCGAAACACCCCGCTCTAGTCCCACCACCCAAGCCACCAGCACCCTCGCCCTTTGGAAGAGTAGCCTGCCCGAGCACAAGGCCGAGCTAGCTTGGCGTTTAGCGATTCCTATTTCAGCGCTTATATTAAGTTTGGCAGCCATTCCAATGGCGTTTTTTAATCCGCGTGGAGGACGCGCGGCCAATTTATTAGTCGCAGTATTTGCCTATTTCTTTTATTACAACTGTATCAATATTGCCCAAGCATGGATAGCAGATGGCAAGATCTCATCCATGCTGGGGATTTGGCCCCTACATGGGCTGGCGGGATTGATTACCTTTGGTTTATTTATATGGCGCAGCAAGCTGAGGGGAAATTAATATGACCCAATTGTCTCGTTATCTGATGCGCGAATTATCCTTATTTATATTATTCGCGCTGATTGGCTTATTGGGCCTCTATACATTTTTTGATTTAATCGCCGAATTAGGTGATTTAGGCGTAGGCGGCTATGGGCTAAAAGACGCTCTAATTTATGTTGCCCTGCGCACCCCCGCCAATGCTTATGAGCTACTGCCAATTGCGGTACTGATTGGCGGCATTTTTGGCCTCTCGCATTTATCGGGCTCATCCGAGCTCACCGTAATGCGCGCTTCTGGCGTATCGCTACGGCGCTTATTACTTTGGCTGTGCTTAATAGGCAGCTTTTATGCCACGCTCACCCTACTTTTAGGGGAGTATATTTCCCCTGCGGGTAATCGTATGGCCAATCAACATCGGCTAGCGGCCACGCAATCGATGTTAGTGGGTGATTTTAGATCTGGTGTATGGATTAAAGACGGCAAGCAAATCGTAAATATCGCCGAAATGCTGCCAGATCTAACCGTAGTACATGCACGGATTTACGAATTTGGCCAAACACTCACACTAGAAAAAATCATTGAAGGCCATAATGGCCGGTTTCAAAGCAAAGGCAATTGGACGCTACAAAAAGCCACCATTACTCAGTTTTTACCTGAGCACGCAGGCGTTTTACTCAGTAAACCAAGTGCATTTAATTGGCAAACGTCGATATCGCCCGCCATGCTCGCCGTGCTGCTGGTAGAGCCAGCACAAATGTCGGCCACCTCTTTAATGAGCTATATCGAGCACTTAAAGCGCAATAAACAAAAAACATCACGCTATGAATTAGCCCTGTGGGGCAAGCTATTTTACCCCCTCGCCTGTTTATCTATGGTGCTCATTGCCCTGCCCTTTGCCCAAAGCCAAAGACGCAGTAGTAATGTTGGGGTACGCATTTTTATTGGTATTGCCTGTGGTTTAATTTTTCACTTTTTAAACCAAATTGTGGTTTATCTAGGCGACTTATATAGCTGGCCACCACCGATCGTGGTATCAATTCCCACCCTACTGTTTTTATCGGCTGCGGCGTTCATGTTATGGCGGCAAGAGCGGCGTTAAAATCCTAACGATTAGAAAAGTACTAAGCCAACATGGCAAAATCATTTCCTGGGCAATTTAAAAACGAAAAGACGTCGCAAAAAACGGCAGCAAAAATAAAGTGCCCAATGCGCTGAAAAGAAATAACGAATGCATCACCTCATTTAACTACCATCGACGTGTGGGCAAAACCGCCCCCTAGAATAGGAGCTTTCCATGTACGTTTTACTCACTGGTGGCGCGGGTTATATCGGCTCGCACACTTATATTGAATTAATGGCCGCGGGCTTTAAACCGGTTATTTTTGATAATTTATATAATGCTCATCCAGAAGTATTAAACCGAATTGCCACCATTACCGGTCAAGCTGCCGAGTTTGTAGAAGGCGATGTCCGTGATGCCACCGCTTTAAAAGCACTATTTCAACGCTATGACTTTAACGCCGTGATTCATTTTGCTGGCTTAAAAGCCGTTGGCGAATCCGTAGAAAAACCCCTGATGTATTACGATAATAATGTGGTTGGCACCCAGCGCCTACTCGAAGCGATGGTTGAAGCGGGGGTTAAAAACCTCGTATTCTCCAGCAGCGCCACGGTATATGGTGACCCCTACACCGTGCCCATTACCGAAGATTTCCCATTATCGGCCACCAATCCTTATGGCCGCTCTAAGCTGATGGTTGAAGATATCGTGCGAGATATTTTCAAATCCGATACCCGCTGGAACTTTGCCCTGCTGCGTTATTTCAACCCCGTTGGCGCACATCACTCCGGCCTAATTGGTGAAGACCCACAGGGCATTCCTAATAATTTAATGCCTTTTGTGGCCCAAGTGGCCGTGGGTAAGCGTGAAAAGCTATCCGTATTTGGCGATGACTACCCCACACCAGACGGCACCGGCGTGCGTGATTACATCCATGTGGTCGATCTAGCTCGTGGCCATGTGAAAGCCTTGCAAAAGCTAGCCACCAGCCCAGGTCTTGTTACCGTTAACTTAGGTACAGGCCAGGGTTATTCAGTGCTGGATATGGTGAAAGCCTTTGAAAAAGCCTCTGGCAACGCCGTGCCTTACCAAATTGTGCCACGCCGTGCTGGCGACATCGCCGCCTGCTACGCCAACCCAGCATCTGCGCTCGCCATATTAGGCTGGCAAGCAGAAAAAACCCTTGATGATATGTGCCAAGATAGCTGGAAATGGCAAAGCCAAAACCCGAATGGCTTTAATTAAATCCGGATAAATAAGCAAAGGCGCATCTTTTGATGCGCCTTTTTACTGACCTCATCATTTACCCCATAAAAAAACCACAGCTAACACCTAGCAGCCTGTCGGACTTAAGACTGATCTACTGCGGAAAAGCCGGATTTGGCCATATTTCACGCATTTTCTCGTTGAATAGCCAGATTCGCCTCAAAAACCCGCGAAATCTGTCTCAAACCGGTCTTTCCCTCGCTACGATCGCTTAAGTTCGACAGGCTGCTAGGGTCTGTTGACGTTTTTCGGCTCAGCGCAATTGCAAATGAAACATCCACAGACACTAAAAAAACGCTTGTATTTCAACAGATTACTCAGCACTAACAGTCCACTGGAGCTAGGCTGCCCAATGACGAGGAACTGCTGGATATTTTCTTGTAGCTTACGGATTGACTTGTACCTGTGAGCCGGTAACTACAAAAGTATAATCCACATTGGCTTGGCTGACTTACGCTAGGAATAAGGCCTGCGTATTAATCAAGGAGTAAGGGCCAGCAAGAAATGGAAGTAAGGCTGTACAAAACTAAACACTTACTGTGTATGTGAGATCTTTTTTTGAATATTATTTTTTCAATCCTCGCACCAATCAAATGAAAAGTACAAGCTAACCCAGTGCAGTACAACAGCTTAATCTTTATGTAATGATTTCATTGTGTTATATTAAGTATCTGCGATAAAAACGTAACCAAGCATCGCGCTTGTAGCACTACATAATGAAAGCACTATGAATTTAAACGACCCAACCATCTTACAGCGCACCACAGCCCTTAGCTACCGCAATGCACATAGCGGACAAGTGATTGCCATTATTGCTGCAAGCATTTTACTTATTGCCCACCGTAGCGATCATTCAATTTATATTCTGGCTGCGTGGTGGCTTAGCACTTGTGCTTTAGCACTCTTTCGCCTCTCTATTTTTAATCAATATGCAAAGAATGCGGCCAGGTATCATTTTAGTTATTGGCGACGAATTCATTTAATCGGTGTATGCCTTACTGGCTTGCTATGGTGCACAGGTGGCATTTACTTTATGCTCAGCAGCACCATTTTGCTCAAGATGTTTACTGCCTTTGTTTTTTCTGGATTAGTTGTTGGCTCTTTACCTATTTTAGGACCAATGCTTCCTGCAATGCGTGTTTATGCTTTTTTAATGGTATTGCCCATTTTAATTAATGCCTGCACCCTGCCAACACAAATGGACATGCTCTTAGGCGGAATGAATTTATTTTTCTTTTTTACCTTGATGAAAAGTGCTCGTTCTTATCACGATACAATTGTAGAAAGCCTTATTCTAGAGCTTGGCCAAACTCGCCTTGCTGAAGACTTAGCCAAAATGCGTAACCAAGCAGAAATGGCAACGCGATCTAAAAGCGAATTTATCGCCAATGTTAGCCATGAAATCAGAACCCCAATGAATGGCATATTAGGCATGGCAAATTTATTAGCGCAAAGCCCTTTATCAACTAAGCAAAAAGAAACAGTTGATGTAATTTGCACCTCGGCGGATTTATTATTGGCACTGGTTAATGATGTACTCGATTTATCTAAAATAGAGGCTAATTATCTAGAAATTTCTTCTCAGCCCATTCATTTAGCCAGCTTAAGCAATGAAATACTCAATATGTTTAAGCAAGCAGCCAAAAGCAAAGACTTAAATATTGTTTTACAGCATAATGGAAATATTGATATCACCCTACTTGGCGATGGCCTACGTTTGCGGCAAATATTGGTTAATTTAATAGGTAATGCCATAAAATTTACCCACCAAGGATTAATCACGTTACATATTAATGTAAAAGAAATAGCCACAGATTATCAAATAGATATTGCGGTTATAGATAGCGGAATTGGTATTTCTGCAGATCGCCTACCTTATATATTTGATGCCTTTGTGCAAGCAGATGGCTCTTCAACACGAGAATACCCCGGAACGGGTTTGGGCCTGACCATTGCACGCCGCTTAGTGCGGGCAATGGGAGGTGATTTAATTGCCACATCTAAACTGGCCAGTGGCTCGAAATTTCAATTTACATTACGGTGCCCCAAAGTAGCAATGCCTATTATTGAAACATTAAGCCCAGAAGGGCAACAGCAGCCGCACAAATTAAAGGTGCTTTTGGCAGAAGATAATCCTATCAACCGCATAGTGGCAACACGATTACTAGAAAACGAAGGGCATACCGTATTTAGCGCAGAAAATGGCCAGCTTGCCTTAGATTTTCTAAATAATGAAAAAGTGGATTTGATTTTAATGGATATGCAAATGCCTGAGATGGATGGCCTAGAAGCCACGCGTAGGATTCGCGCCCACTCCAATCCATTTATTAGCCAGTTACCAATTATGGCGCTCACCGCCAATGCCCTAGAAGAAGATAAAGCCTTATGTATGGAAGCAGGAATGAATGTATTCTTAACTAAACCATTACGCCCTGCGTTATTAAAACAAGCAATGCTAGAGTTAATGAAAGAGCATGCATAAAGATAAGCTGCTTGAATTATTCCACAATAAAATCCAAAACATAATTCATCCTCCTATTATAAAAAAACTTGAGGTTTTCAAATCTACCTACTGCACTTACTCGCTATAACTCGCCAACTGCTGCAAGGTATCAAACATCTGCTGTAGTTCTTGCGGGATGGCCTCTGCACCGGCAATTTCCGCTGCTTCGGCAATTTCTAAAGCCATCCCTGGCTTGGAGTGGTAACGCAGGGCACGTTGAATGATTTCTTCGTCAGGCCGAGGGGGCGCAGCATCCATAGCGGCTTGGTGCCAATGATTAAGCGGGCCCCTAGGCTTAGCAGCATTACGGTAAGTATCGGCAAAGCCGTTATCCCATAGATAATGCTCGATATCGCGACAACTAATGGCGGTAATATGCAGGGCATCGGGCCTACCATTGAGCAGGCTTCTGGCCTTGGCAATATAGCGCTGACCCGCTTCATCGCCATCGGCAATCAAGTGCCAGACTATACCTAAGCGATCAGCAAATTTAATCAAAGGCGTGAGTCCTGCTTGGGCAAACTCCACACAGCGTATGCCTTCCATAGGGAAATTCACGCCGTAAATCCGCGCAAGCTCGGGCATCAGCCAAAATTCAGTTTCACCTTCAACCAGCAGCCAAACTCGGGCAAACATGCTGCTGGCGCGATTAGCACGAATATGAAATGCCACTTTGCGCGCATCGCTGGCCGATAAAGCTTGTTCCCCAACCTGATAAACGTGCACATGCTGATGGCGGCGCACTAAGCGACGTAAGGCTTGGTGCGGAAAACTCGCAAGCAAATCGCCATGATTGGTGGTAATCAGTTTTTGCAGCGGCAATTGCTCGATCAGCCCCCACATCATCGCTAGCTGAATCGGGTGTAAATGGGTTTCTGGGTCTTCCATGAGTAAAATCGGATGAGCGCCCTGTTGCAAAGGCAGATCACCACGGGCATTAATCAGTGCCCCCAGCAGCATTAAGAGCGCCACCCGCCGCTGACTAGAGCCCGCCCTACCGGCGATATCTAATAGGCTATCGTCATCACGTAAATTAAACGGGGTGCTGGCAATTTGCTTGGCAAGGCGCTGCAAAGGCACGGGGGCTTGCAGTAGCTCGGCGTGTTCAGAAAGAAAAGCTTCAACCGCATCAAGCCCTTGAGTCAGCTCCTGCGGGTGTAACTGGTGCGGTAAAGTAAGAATGCGCTCAAACACAGCCTGCACTGCGGCAGATGCGGGCTGGGGCGGATCATCCGATCGGTTTTTTTGCGCGAGGCGCGGATGCTCTAACCAATCGGTCAGCTGCATATCGCGAAAACGCAGCACTGGATGATGGCGGATCAATAACACCGCCAGCAGATCACTATCGGCATGCGGCCTTTCTGCACCCACTTTATCCACAAAGCTGCGGTGGCTACGCACCTCACCGTGGCCATAACGCTCGGCCGAGAAACGCAGCGCCAGCCAAGTACAGCCCGCTTCATCCTGCCAGCTTAAATCCTCTAATGTAGAGTCTGGTAAAGCAGCTAGACCATCCCCACAAAAAAACAACGTGATATTTAAGCGCCGCGCAATCGTTGCCCGTGTATTGGCTACGCGGTGAAAGTCTTCATGCGTAAACAAAGTATCCAGCGGCACGGCCTCGCTTAGGCAGCGGGTAAGCGCGGTAATCAAACTGGTTTTACCCCAGTTATTCTCACCAAACAACGCGGTCCGCTCTCGCTCTAGGCTCAAATCAATCTGGCTAATTCCGCGAAAATTAGTGATTTGTAAGCGCAAGAGACGCATGGTGGCTTCCGGTGGCAGGCTTGGTAAAAGCCTACACAACATCCGCCTGACTAGCCAAACAAAAACAACATGCAGTCGCCATTTTTTTAGCGTCTTCAGCAACAAAAGCACACCGCTACCCTTCAGGCTTACGGTGTAATAGCTGGCATTAAAACGTGCTAATTCAGGCTTGCCGAGCAGCCCCATTGCAGCGGCAATCAGCATGCCTAAGAGCCAAAAAATCCAAACAATGGGCAAAGAGCTGATTCATTTTGCTAATTCCTGTCTTAATACGTAATGGCATTAGAATATCAACACAGATCAAACCTGACACACCAATGCGATAGCGTGTTGTTAGGGGTAAAATGCCATAGATCAGGATGAAGTAAGCCAATGCAATAAATTGCGCGAGCAATAAGTGCCTGTGCACAAATTGTTAAAAAGCGAGCGCCCGCCAAGTGCGATGCCGCGATGCGGTACAATCGCGACTTCATTTTTTAATATGCGCCGCTATGTCGCTCGATTCTCGCCTTAAATCCAATATTTTTGCCCTGTACTTGGTGCAGGGGCTGAATTATTTGGTGTCGTTTGTCACCTTCCCTTTTCTGCTGGTGCAGCTGGGAACAGAAGGCTTTGGGGTGATGAACTTTGCTTTTGCCTCGATTCAGTACGGCGTTTTGCTAACTGATTTTGGCTTTAATCTTTCGGCCGTGCGTGATGTGGCACAGGCAAAAGATGATCCAGCAAAAGCTGCGCGTATTTTCTGGCGGGTTACTTGGGCCAAATCACTGTTAATGATCGCCTCCAGCCTGCTGTTGTTAGTACTGACCTTTACCTTGGGCAGTTGGGAGGCGCATTCCAGTATTTTCCTTTGGAGCCAGCTTTATATTGTTAGCTCGGTGCTATTTCCTATCTGGTATTTCCAAGGCCTTGAAAAACTACAGCTAGCCGCAGGGCTGATGGTATTAGCCAGAGCCGCCACGCTGGGCTTTTTACTAATATGGGTGAGCGGCCCGCAAGACGTGGCGCTAGCGGTTATTTTACAAGCCACACCGCAAATATTGGCCGGACTGCTGTGGTGGTTTACCGGCCTTGGCGTAGCAAAACCGCAGTGGGTGCGGGTGCAATGGCACGAGCTAAAAGACGCATTACGCGCCAGCTGGCCATTTTTTCTATCTGCGATTTCTACCAGCCTTTACACAACCTCTACCACCGTTTTACTGGGGATGTTTTCGGCCCCCCTACAGGTTGGCTTGTTTGCCGCCGCCAATAAGTTGGTTTATATCGCCCAAGGCTTAATTGGCCCGCTGGTTCAAGCCACCTATCCACGCATTGCCAGCTTGGCGGTGAATAATAAGCCCGCCGCCTTGCAACTGATTAAAAAATCCTTCCGCATACAGGGCGCGGTGGGGCTTGCTCTAACGCTAGGGTTGGCGCTGTTTTTACCGCTCTTTACCCCGCTAGTGGTGCAAGTCTTTGGTGCTGATTTCGGCTTATCACGAGCGTTTCTGGCCTTAAGTCACTCGCAAGACGTGATGATTTGGCTCTCGCCGGTGATCTTGCTCGGCGCAGTCTCGCTGGTATACGGCCAACAAACACTCCTCGTGTTTGGGTTTGAGCGCTATTTCAGCCGAGTACTGGTTGCAGCAGGCCTCTTAAATGTGACATTAATGTGCTGGTGGGTGCCAGGCTCGCCCCAAGCGGCACTGCGTGCGGCGCAAAGCGTGCTGACGGTGGAGGGCTTTATTGTGTTGGCATTCTGGTGGCGGGCAAGAAAAATTTATAAAGAGATTAAACCGCTATGACGCCTCTTCCCAAAGTCAGCTTTGTATTGCCCTGCTATAACTCCGCAGCCTATTTACAAGCCACACTGGATTCAATCAGCCAGCAGAGTTTTAAAGATTTTGAATGTATTGCCGTTGATGATGGCTCAAACGACCATACCTTAGCCATACTGCAACAGCACGCCAAACAAGACCCGCGTTTTGCGATTATCACGCGGGAAAACCGTGGCCTGATTGCCACGCTAAATGAAGCCATTGCGCTGGCTAAAGGCGAGTGGATTGCCCGCATGGATGCGGATGATATTTGCCACCCACAGCGTATAGAGAAACAACTCCAGCGCTTGCAAGCCACCGGCAGCGATGTGTGCGGCAGCTGGATTCGTTTTTTTGGCGACAAAAGCGGTGAGTGGATGACTCCCAGCACAGATGGCGCAATCAAAGCCATGCTGTTATTTAACTCCGCCTTTGCCCATCCCAGCGTGATAGCCCGTACAACGCTGTTAAAAATGTATCCTTACCCGCCACACGCCGTGCACGCAGAAGATTACGCGCTTTGGTGCCTGCTCGCCGAGGTGGGAGCGCACTTTACCGCCGTGCCAGAAGTGCTGCTGGATTACCGCTGCCATACAGGGCAAATCACCCAAAGTAAAAAAGACCAGCTACGCAGCACGGCTCAGGGCATACGCAGTAAATACGCCGCCCGCACCCTACCCGCCGCACTGCAAAAAAATGCGGCTCACTTTGTAGAGCTCGCTGAACCAGCAAGAGTACTTTCCCGTACTGAGTTTGACTGGATGTGTAATTTTTATTTAACGTTGGCCGCCGCTTGGCCAGCAAGCCGCGATATCTTAGGCGAAGTCTGGGTAGATACCTTGCAACGCACCTCAGGTAGCAACCTGCTTCTGCTGGCTAAAATCCACTCATTAAGCAAGGCCCTGCCAGTGCCTGCCAGCGAGCGGCCTAAACTAAAGCGTCAGCTGATCCGCTGCTTTGTTGGTGACACGCTGTGGCAATGGCTTAAACGAGTAAAAAAATCATGACGCTCTGCACCATGAGTCCCCCTTTTCCCCCTAGCCCTCTGCCAAAACGGGACAAGGCGATATACTTGCTTGTGCCACATTTTTTGATTAGAGCCCGCGCATGAAGATCGTTTTCCTAGTCAGAGACCTAGGTCTTGGTGGGGTTGAGCGCTGTGTGGCACTAGTGTCTGAAGGACTAATTGCCCGTGGCATGGATGTCAGCATTGTGATGCTAGGCGGCAGCCGTAATCTATGGGCTGCGCGCACTGGCACAGCTAAAGTCATTGATTTATCCAACGTTTGGCAGGGTAAAAAACCGTGGACGTGGCTGGCTGGCTGGCTGGCAACAAGACGAATTATCAAAGACGCTGATCTGGTCATCCCCGCCACTTTTTTAATGCCGCTCTATATGGCTTATGCCGCAACACGTGGATTAAAAAATACCCGCATCATGGGATGGGTGCATGGGCCGCTCTATGAGCTAGACCGATTTGCCACTATGAATCCCATCCACCGCCACGCCTGCCAGTTTATTTACCGGCGGCTGGACGAGCTGATCTTTGTCTCTGAGCACGCCAGAGACTCGCTAGCACGTTGGTTAAAGCAGCCGATACAAGATGGCTGGCGGGTATTGCCTAATTTTGTGGATGAAGGGGTGATAAGTGCTACATCAGCGCTTGAACCGCGTGGGCAAGATACGCCGCTTTGCCCGCCCAACGAAAACCATCAATCGTTATCCTCCCAAGCATTGCAGCTCCTCTTCGTTGGCCGTATCGCCAGCGAGAAACAACCGCATTTATGGCTAGATACCTTAGCCAGCCTGAATCAGCGTGGCGTGCAAGCTGAGCTGACCATTGTTGGCGATGGCCCAATGGAGCAATGGCTGCGCAGCGAGGCACACCAGCGTGGCCTTGCCAGCCAGATCCGCTTTGCCGGTCACCAAAACCATGTCAGCGCTTACTTAGCCAGCGCCGATGTACTGCTGCTGACCTCCAACTTTGAAGGCTGCCCGCTCGTTGTACTAGAAGCCATGCCGCTGGGCGTGGTAGTGGCATCGACCAATGCCGGAGGGGTGTACGAGCTATTTGGCAAACGCCGCGCCGAGTTTGTCACCAACACCGCCAGCGGTGAAGCACTGGCAACGCTGATCATTAGCCAGCATCGCCCAGAATTATCCTCATGGCTAAAACAGCGCGCAAAACACTACTCTGCCAGCCAGATACTGCAACAATGGATGGATCTGTGTGAGCAATAGCATGGCTACCGCTTGAACCACAGAACACACAGGGGGTACAGAGTGCCACTAAGAAAACCCAACGCCTCAGGCAATGAAATTTAATTTTTAGTTTTCTCAGTGCGCTCTGTGTTATCCCCTTACTTTTTGTCCACAGACTTGTGATTTTTTTTGAAGTTTTTGATTTTTATTTAATGATTTAATAAAGAGATTTTTATGCTTAGCTACCGCCACGCTTTTCATGCCGGCAATCATGCCGATGTGCTTAAGCATTATATCCAAACGCAAATTTTGTCTTACTTTAACCAAAAAGATAAATCCTATTGGTATATCGATACCCATTCTGGCGCGGGGGTTTACTCGCTGACAGAAGGCTACGCCACTAAAAATGCGGAGTTTGAAAGCGGCATTGCTAGGCTGTGGAATCGTGACGATCTACCCGAATCCCTCGCCGAGTATGTAAATGTAGTACGTGCACTCAATCCTGATGGCAAGCTGACTCTCTACCCTGGCTCGCCCTATGTGGCCGATCAAATCCTGCGACCAACCGATAGATTACGTTTATTTGAGCTGCACAGCTCAGATAGCAAGCTATTGCAGGCCAACTTTGCCGAATCAGGCCGCCGAGTTGCAGTGATTGCAGGGGATGGCTTTGCAGGGATTAAAGCCGTATTACCGCCACCACCACGCCGTGGCGTCACGCTGATTGATCCGCCTTATGAAGATAAAAATGACTACGATTACGTCATTGATATGCTGCACGAGGCGCTCGGCCGCTTTGCCACTGGCACTTACGCCATTTGGTACCCACAATTGCAACGTGCAGAAGCGAAGCAGCTGCCCGAAGAGCTGAAAAAACTAGGAGTAAATAGCTGGCTGCACGTTGCGCTATCAGTGCAAAGCCCATCTGCAGATGGCTTTGGCATGCACGGTAGCGGTATGTTTATCCTTAACCCACCGTGGACACTTGCCAATACCCTAAGAGAAACCATGCCCTATCTAGTAAAAGTATTAGGGCAAAACAAGGGCGCTAAATACATTCTGGAAGAAAAAACAGCCTAAGCGAATAGCACGCAGTATTTCGGGAGCGCCCTACAATCTGTAGAGTGGGCAAGATGCTTTCTCTTGCCCACGCAGCCTTCCTAAACCGGTCAACCTAAACTAACGCCCTATGCCAAATAAGCACTCTTGCCAACATGGCCCCAAATCTGAAACCATATTGGCAGCTGCAGGGATCACTGCGATTCAAGGGCGACTTGATTTGGGTGTGGTTAAAACCTATCTTCAAATCAAAAAAACCCCATCCCCAAGCTAGTCTAAATCTACTTTACGCACTAGCAGCCTGTCGGACTTAGACGGTCGAAGCGAAAAATCGCATGGTCGAGACTAGATTTTGCCGGATTTGCAGCGCCAATAACGAGTTATAGGTCAAAAATCTGGTGAAATATAGGCCGATCAGGTGATTTTGCAGCTGACTGATGCTAAGTCCGACAGGCTGCTAGCAGCCTGCCTTGGCAAACGGTGGTCAAAGAATATAAAACCAGCTTGCTGCTCGCTGTAGAGAGCCAGCAACAACTTGATATGTAAGTCAATAAACAATAATAGTTCTCATTTACTTTGTAACTAACGCAAAGTCATATACACTAAAACCAGTAACGCTTACCACGCAGAGCACCATGGCCATTTGCATAACAGACCTAGAGCCCCTTCGCGATTACCTCTACCGCTTTGCGCTATTTCAGCTGCAACACAGCAGCAGCGCCGAAGATGTAGTGCAGGAAACGCTGCTGGCAGCACTAGAAAAACCCGATTCCTTTCATGGCCAATCGTCTTTAAAAACGTGGCTAACCGGCATATTAAAATTCAAGATTATTGATACTCAACGCCGAATTTACCGTGATCCTCTGCTGGTCGCAGCGGTGGATGGCGAAGACGATAATAGCGATTTTGATGTGCTATTTAATAAAACCGGTCACTGGGGGAGCGACGCACCACGGCGCTGGGAAAAACCCGAAGCCAGCTTAGAAGACAAACAATTCTGGGCCACCTACAGCCGCTGCAGCCAGCTTATGCCTCGCCGTACCGCGATGGTATTTGCCATGCGCGAAGAGCTAGGCTTAGAAATTGAGCAAATTTGTCAACAATTAGAAATTACTGCGACTAATTGTTCAGCCATGCTTTATCGCGCCCGCATGAGCTTACGTCTTTGCTTAGAAAAAAACTGGTTTGGAAACACGCCATGATGAATTGCCGCCAAGCATCCATTTTATTATCAGCCCAACAAGATGGCCCTCTCACATTGAGCCAACGCAGCCGCTTGCGCCTGCACTTATTGCTTTGTAATAAGTGCAGAAACTTTAATCGTCAACTACAATTTATGCGTGATGCGGCCAGAGCCCCGGCTCATTGGGAGTAAATCCGCCTCATAAAAATATTTTTATCTTTTTTTGTCAGAAGTAAAGCAGCTGCACGACAAAGTCTGCAGGTGCCCAAACAGCACCACAATCAACTACATGGAGCTATACCGATGAAAAAATCCCTAATGCTATCTTCCGCCCTTGCCGCCGTGATTGGCTGCGCCGCTATCAATACCGCCAGCGCAGCGCCCAGTGCCGATGAAATGAAAAAAATGGAAAAATGCTATGGCATTGCCAAAGCAGGCCAAAACGATTGCGCTGGTAATAGCCATGCTTGTGCCGGTATGAGCACCAAAGACATGGATAAAGGCGAATGGAAAGCCGTTAAAAAAGGGACTTGTGAAAAAATGAACGGCTCCTTGATGGCACCTAAGGCTTAAGGAATCAGCATCATGGCTACACTTCCCATCCAAGCTGGGCTTGGGCTTCGCTCGCCGCATTTGGCCGAAGTTCTTGCTACACGCCCCAAGGTAGCTTGGTGGGAAGTGCATAGCGAAAACTACTTTGGCGGCGGTGCAGCACCCGCCGCCTTAGAAAAAATTCGCCAAGATTACCCCGTTAGCCTACATGGTGTAGGGCTAGGGCTGGGTAATGCCGAGCCCCCAGATGAACGCCATTTAAAGCAACTAACGGATCTTGCACAGCGCATTACACCCGCCGCTATTTCAGAGCATTTAGCATGGAATCGCTTTGGTGACGTTTGGTTTAATGATCTCTTGCCCGTGCCGCGCTATGCCGGCGTGATTGATACCCTCTGCAACCATATCGATCTGGTACAAAGCCGCTTAAAGCGCATTATCTTGCTAGAAAATGTCTCCAGCTATATCGCCTTTAGCGATGAAATGCTCAGTGAGGCCGAACTATTGGCCGAGCTAGTAGCGCGCACCGGCTGCGGCCTGTTACTGGATGTCAATAATATGCACGTAAATCAGCTTAACCATGGCATTGATGCTAGGGCCGAGCTGGCACGCTTACCGCTACACCGAGTTGCCGAAATCCACGTAGCGGGCTTTGAATACTGCGATGGCCTAGTCATTGATACTCATGGCGCACCAGTTTGCAATGCAGTGTGGAAGCTACTAGAAGACGCGCTTAAACTAACCGGCCCCAAGCCCGTGTTGCTGGAGCGCGATACCAATCTGCCCACGCTTGAAGGCTTACTCGATGAATACGGCGTATTGCAAAGCCAAATCGCCAAACAATCCATCGAGGCATTGGCATGATATACGCTAATGCATTAAAAGATTTTAGCCAAATCTTTAAACAGCCCCATTATCTGCCAGCTACTATTACAGCCCAAAGCCAGCCTTATTTAGATGTATATCGTAATAATGTTTTAGCTAATCGCAGTGCTAATTTAGCCAACACCTATCCCACTATTGTGCAATTAGTGGGCGATGAGTTCTTTGCCGCCTTGGCGGCTAAATATATAGCCGAAACATCGGCGCACTCGGGTAATTTGCATGATGATGGTGTAGGTTTTCCAGCCTTTTTAAGTACTTTTCCCCATGTAGCCGATCTCCCCTATTTAAGCGATGTGGCCAGATTAGATTGGGCCATTCATCAGGCGCATTACAGTATTGATCTGGCCCCAATCGATATTAGCCAATTACAAAGCTATACCGCAGAGCAATTTGGGCAATTAAAACTTATATTACATCCAGCCTGTGCTGTGATTCAATCGATATTATGGCCCATTTACCAAATTTTAATGATGCACCACGGCGAAAGCCCAGCAAACCTGCAATCAGGTGGCGAGCAAGTTTGGGTATGGCGAGATCATTGGCAAATCATCTCAAGCAGTGAGGCGCTATTTTTAGAGCGCTTATTGGCTGGCGATTATATTGAAACGGCAATGCTGGCAAGTAATGATGACACTAGCCCCCTCTTAGCACAGCTATTTAGCTGTGGCTTGGTATGCCAAATACAAAAATAAACCCCTTTTATTTAAGGTGATTCAAATGAAAAAACTAATATGCCAACTTTACGGCAGCTATCGCTGTGCTGAAAAACTATGCATTGCCCATATCGCACCGCTATTTAATTTAGGCTTACGCTTTTATCTGGCACAGGTATTTTTTATGTCTGGCCTAACTAAAATCCGCAATTGGGAAGGCACTTTATTTTTATTTAATTTCGAATACCAAGTTCCTATTATTCCACCAGAAATCGCCGCAATCATGGGCACAGGTGGTGAGCTATTGCTGCCCATCTTACTGATTAGTGGCACGCTAGGGCGATTTGCTGCAGTGGGGCTATTTATACTCAATGCCGTTGCGGTTATTTCCTATCCCACCTTACTGCCTATTGCGGTTAAAGATCATTATCTGTGGGGAATATTGCTACTAGTATTGGCGATTTATGGCGCAGGAAAATGGTCGGTTGATGAATACTTAAATCGCCGCTGCAGTTCAAATCCCGAATAATAAATCTACTCTCTTTCACGCGCGGCTATCTTTTGCTCATTAGATAGCCGCGCTAGTCTGTAAAAGCTGCAGGTTAATTGGCTTTGCACAGCAATTTTGTCTAGGGTCTGTTGACGTTTCATTCGCCATTGCGCTGAGCCGGAAAACGGCCAGGCACAAGGCATGTGACGAAGGCAATAACGGGTTATTGTCGAGGAGCATAACGCAGTGAATGGCCATTTTCCGGCTCAGCCCTTCGGGTTTAGCCCATTTTTGGGGCTGCACGGCGTTAAAAATCGCTGATGGTACTCGTACCATGTCGCAATTTTCTCCTTGTTCAGCCCCAAAACTGGGCCAAACGCAGCCGTGAATGAAACGTCAACAGACCCTGGATTTAATGCCAAGAGCAAAGAGGGCAAAATCATGCATGCAACACAGAGCCGCTTCCTTATTGCTGGCGTTATAAGCCTACTAAGTAGTACGCACAGCTTAGCTACGCCACTAGAAATTCTCGTTGAAAATGCTGCAGAGCCTTTCTCAAGAGCGGATGGCACAGGTTACGCCAATGATTTAGTTGTTGCCGCCTTTGCCGCCGTGGGGATCGAAGCAAAGCTAAAGGTCGTACCCTACTCCCGCTGCAAAAAAATGGTACTAGATGCCAAAGCGATTGCTTGTTTTAATATGGCTTGGGAACCTGCGATGGCTGGGAAAATTAAATTTCCTAGTATGCCGCTCTATACCGTTACCCCCATTTATTTTCAAAATAAAGCCCACCCGCTCAGCGCTAAAAGTGAAGCCGAATTTAGCGTTGGTTTAAAAATTGGCGTGGTCAGTGGCTATGAATATCCGCCAAGTGCCAGTCAATTACCCAAACGAGGCATTATTTTTGTACAGGGCCAAAATGAACAAATCAATTTAAAACAACTCGCGCTTGGTAGTATTAACGCAGCCTTAGTGATGGCCAGCGAAATACAAACTCCACAGTATTGGGCCGATAACGCGGGGGTAACCGCCCAAGTTGAAACCACCTTTTTTAGCAGTAAACAAGATGTGTTTATTGGCTTTAGCCCTCAACATCCCAAGGGATTATGGGCATTGAAAAAATTTGAAGAAGGCTATAAAGCCATTACTGATAATGAAAAAATAAAGCAAATAAAAGCCAAATGGCAGCCCCAAAAATAAGCCGAAACAAACCCGAGGATTTCGGCCCCCAAAGGCTTGATTCACAGCATGCGAGTAATCGTAAATCAAACGCCAACAAGCTCTTGTTAAATCGCCATTATCTCTTTCAAGTAAAAGCGCTAACTACGCTTTTGTTGCCGCCGAAACAACCGTCATCGGCAAACGTAATTCTTCATGAATTAAACCTTGCATAGCTAAAGCCGCTTTAACGGGGCCTAGCAGCCTGTCGGACTTAAGACTGATCTACTACGGAAAAGCCGGATTTGGCCATATTTCACGCATTTTCTCGTTGAATAGCCAGCTATTCGCCTCAAAAACCCGTGAAATCTGTCTCAAACCGGTCTTTTCCTCGCTACGATCACTTAAGTCCGACAGGCTGCTAGATTAGGCTCGGCAAAAAGTAATTTAATCAATGGCCGTAATTGTTGATCCATTTTTCTAGCGGCAACTAAATGCCCCGCTTGAATATACTGCCGCCAAAAACGCTATTGTGATCATTTTGATTGGGGCAGTAAGGGGCGACCAGCATGATTGATCCCCCAGTAACTGAACCTGCATGGCTTTTAACAGGGGCAAGCCCTGATGAAGCCGTGTGGTCCAGGCTGGGAGAAATCGTTCATATCGCTTTAGTTAGCCACTTGATACTTAGGCGGTAAGAACAGTGCTGCAATTTGCGGTGCGCGCTTTAATTTAGATAAAGGCGCATCTGGCATGCTGTCATAGCTTTGTGCGCGAGCACGGCTGCTTGGTGCTGCGTTTGGGTTGCGAGTTAAAGCAGCAACCGCCGGGGAAGCAGGCGTTGGCGCACGCTCGCGGCGGGGCGCAGCAGCCACTTCTAGTGGTGTAGTGCCAGGAGAAAACCCCGGTACTGGGATCAAAGGCAGATCACGCTTGAGCATTTTTTGAATGCCAAGGTAAGCTTTCTCTTCTTCTGGGGCCACCAAAGAAATTGCGATACCCGTAGCGCCAGCACGGCCAGTACGGCCAATGCGGTGTACGTAGTCTTCTGGATTTGTTGGCAGCTCAAAGTTAATCACAAACGGCAGCTCGTTAATATCCAAGCCTCGCGCGGCCACATCGGTAGCGACCAATACCTTTAAACTGCCATCTTTAAATGCAGCTAGCGTTTCTAAACGAGATTGCTGGGTGCGATCGCCATGAATAGCTTCGGCAGAAAAACCTGTGCGTTTTAGCTCGCGGCCTAATTGCTCTGCGCCAATTTTAGTGCGGCAAAAAACAATCACTTGGCTCATATTATGCGTGCGGATCAAATGGGCAACGAGGGCTTTCTTACGGCTTTTTTCTACCGGATGCAGCTCTTGCTTTACCGATTCATTGGCAGAATTTTGGCGCGCCACTTCGATGACTTCTGGGTCGTGCATAAAATCTTCGGCCAGCTTTTTGATCTCTGGCGCAAAAGTTGCGGAGAACAACAACGTTTGCTTACGACTAGTGCAAAGCTCAAAAATCTTGCGAATATCCAGAATAAAACCCATATCCAACATACGATCGGCTTCATCCAGAATCAGAATTTCAACTTGGGATAAATTCACCGATTTTTGCTGAATATGATCTAGCAAGCGCCCTGGCGTAGCGACTAAAATCTCTACGCCTTCACGCAATTTAGGAATCTGCGCCTTAATATCCATGCCGCCAAATACTACGTGGCTACGCAGTGGCATATATTTGCTATAGGTGGTGACGCTTTCAGAAACCTGATCGGCCAGCTCACGCGTTGGCGTTAAAATCAAAACGCGAATCGGGTGGCGAGCTGGGGATGCACTGGTATTGGCATGCTTAGCGATTTTAGTCAGAATCGGCAAGGTGAACGCGGCGGTTTTACCGGTGCCTGTTTGTGCGGCACCAAGCACGTCGCGCCCAGATAGAATAACAGGGATGGCCTGCGCTTGAATCAGCGTCGGATGTTCATAACCTTGCTCGGCGACTGCCTTGAGCACTTCCGGAGCCAGCCCGAGCGATGAGAATGTCATGCGTGTTTCTTTCCGAAAAATTAAGAACAACGTTCCAATTTACACGAAGCCAGCCTCCCTGCATACCCTAGCAGCCTGTCGGACTTAAGCGATCGTAGCGAGGGGAAGCCCGGTTTGAGGCAGATTTAACGGATTTTTGAGGCGAATAGCTGGCTATTCAACGAAAAAATGCGTTGAATATGGCCAAATCCGGCTTTTCCGAAGTAGATCAGTCTTAAGTCCGACAGGCTGCTAGCTGACAAAGGGCCCGCAGCTTAGCAGGCTGTCAGCCCGCCAATCAGTTAAACTAGCGCCATTTTAAACCTGACGAGATAAAGCCATGTTTGATCACGCTTCTCAATATTTAAGCACCGTGCGCGACTTACATCGCTTTGCGGTCAGCCGTTTCAACGCTGCTGAGCTGTTTTATGGCCACGGCACCGATAATGCTTGGGACGAAGCCGCCTATTTAATCTTATCCACGCTTAAATTGCCGCTTGATCGCTTAGAGCCGGTGTACGACGCCAAGCTCTTACCCGAAGAATTAGCCCAAGTGCTCGATATTCTTAAACAGCGCGTAGAAACCCGCAAACCCGCCGCCTACCTTACAAAAGAAGCGTGGCTGGGCGAGTATAAATTTTTCGTGGACGAGCGCACCATCGTGCCGCGCTCATTTATTGCCGAGATTATCCGTGAAGGTGGCTTAACGCCGTGGATCGAATACCCAGAGCTCATCCACCGCGCGATGGATCTGTGCACAGGTTCGGGCTGCTTGGCAATTGTGATGGCCGATGCCTTCCCTGATGCCGCTATTGATGCGCTGGATTTATCCCCAGATGCGCTTGATGTGGCAGAAATCAATGTGCTGGAATACAGCCTTGGCGAGCGCATTGATCTAATGGATTCGGATCTCTTTAGCGCGGTTGAAGGCGAGTTATATGATCTGATTATCTCTAACCCACCCTATGTGGATGCGCATTCGGTAGAAGAGCTGCCACCCGAATATCTGCACGAGCCAGAAATGGCCCTTGGCAGCGGTGAAGATGGCTTAGATATTACCCGCCGTATTCTGGAAGAAGCCACCCGCTTCCTTAATCCGCTTGGTGTCTTAGTCGTAGAAATCGGCCACAACCGTGACGAGCTAGAAGCCAGCTACCCAGATCTGCCATTTGTATGGCTAGAAACTGAAAGTGGCGATGGCTTTGTATTCTTGCTGACACGCGAAATGCTGGTTGAAGCAGGGATGTAATGGTTCATTAGGGTGGGTGCTGCCTACCCACCCTAAGTTTTACATCGTTACTACACCAATCGCTGCAATAAATCAGATGGCGCAATATATAAAGTGCCTCTGCCGCCTTTAGTGGGCAAGAGCAGTTTATTTTCAGTGCCTTCGGCACGCTGATCTTGGTGCGAGTGCCCCCGCTACAAGTGATCATGTTAATCGGATTGGGTTTACCTCGTTTTACGAGAAAATGTATTCTGTTGATTAAAATATTTTCAAGCCCACTGATCGGGCTTTTATCTCTATTCATGGCACGGGGCTTAAAAATCCCCTTGAAGCACGCCGAGCGAGGAATAAGCGGATCGGGGTTTCGACAAAGGGGTAGCGAGGCAGCGAGCGCGCAGCCTTTGTCGCCGAGCCGATTATCCGCAGCGAGGGGCCTTCGTGCTTCGTGGGGCGGCCTTCTTTGCTTACTTTCTTGGCCGTTCAAGAAAGTGAGGCCCACGCGGGGGCACCCGCACCAAAATTAACGTGCTGAAAGCACTAAAAATAATTTACTGAATAGAATCTAGTAAGCAAAATTGAACCGCTATGCTCAATACCGCTCATCAAGTACAATCCAAAAGATAATTTAATTAAAAATAAAGCCTCTCAACTTTCTAGGGTCAATAAAACCAGGTTATGAATAATTTAAGCCTTTATTTGAAGCCAGGAACAAAAATTGGCTCTCGATCACCCACTTATACAATTGAAAAAACGACTCAAGAATTAATCTATCTTCGCTCTGAGCCTAATGCAAAAAATGCCAATGGCACTTTGCGTTTAATTCCGGCGATTGTCGTGATTGACTTACTGAAAGCTATTTCAGAAAAAAAGATGTCAACCGATGAGATTAATAGAAAAAGAGACGACAACGAATCGGAAAAGTTATTTCAAAAATTAAAACTAGATCACGATCCTTTTATTCTTGGTTATGAATCAACGATTAAGGCCATTTGCGAATACTGTATTAACAATCCGCTCAGCCACTTAGTAAACACAAAATCACAAAACCTCCCCAAACCATTCCTCCTCCTCGCTGGCATCTCCGGCACGGGGAAAACTCGGTTTGTTCGGGAGCAGGCGCGCTCTTCTTGCCCTGCTGGCACAATAAACTACGCGCTGATTCCGGTGCGGCCAGATTGGCATGAGCCATCTGATTTGCTAGGTTATGTTTCCAGAATTGGCGGCACGCATTATGTGGCTACACCGTTTTTGCAGTTTATGGCGGCGGCTTGGCGGGATGCGGTGCAGCCTGCTGCGGGCTATGTATTAAAAGACAGCAGCCACATCACCCCATTTTGGGCTTGCTTAGATGAAATGAATTTAGCGCCGGTTGAGCAATATTTTGCAGATTACTTATCGGTATTAGAAACGCGGCAATGGGATCAGCAAGGCTACACAAGCGAGGCTATTTTTGCGCCAAGCGCCCTGCTGAAATCTGAAGCGCCCCAGGTCATCAGCAAGCTACGCGCTGATCTAGGATTTACCGATGCAGCATGGGATGGCCTGTGGGCGTATTTTCTGCAGCATGGAATGCCGCTGCCGCCCAACCTGATTGTAGCGGGCACGGTCAATATGGATGAAACCACGCATGGGTTTTCACGCAAGGTAATTGATCGCGCCTTTAGCATCGATTTTGGCGAGTTTTTCCCCAATGAATTTAACGATTACTTTGAGCCAAAATTACAGGCCATCACGCTAAGCTTTCCGCTTGATTCACGCATCGCCAGCCCTACTGAGCTGGCCGAAGTGCAAGCAGATTCTGATGGCCAAAAGAGTATCCAGTTTTTAAAACAGATCAATCAAAAATTGGCAGGTAGCCCTTTTTCCTTGGCATTTCGTGCGCTTAACGAGCTGCTGCTAATGCTGAAATGCTTTTCACCGCCAGATGAATCGGCGCTGTATGCCGTGTGGGATGATTTTTTAATGGCTAAATTGCTACCCCGGCTAGAGGGCGACGAAGACAAGCTCAGCAATAAAGAAGGCAATATACTGACCCAATTACAAGCCTTACTAAGCGCGCAGTTTCAAGGCCATACCACCCGCCCTGATCTCTTTAACACCCAGAATGATGTTCCGCCGCAGATTGAATTTCGCTCGCTTAAAAAGCTGATTTGGATGAGCGAGCGCCTTGAGCGCGATCGCTTTACTTGCTTCTGGCCCTAGCCATGCCTGATCTGCTTAAGCTAGAAACCAGCGATTGGTCGCTTAATGTGTGGAGCCGCGATATTGCGCCCTCGCAAAAGCAGCTCTCGGCCACCTTGGCCGCTAGGCAAGCCACGGCCCAGCCTATGGCGATTCAGCTGCGGCCCTCTAAATTTAAAAGCTGCACCCCACTGCCTTGCATTGCAGAACACGTGCTTTTGCTGCGCGAGCCTATTTTCTTTGAAAACCGCAGCTACGAATTTGAATTTACCTTTAGCCAAGCGATGGACACGGCAGAAATCCGCCATCGGCTCACCAGCATTTGCGATGCATTTCGCTTCACTGGTAGCGCACTGCGTGGCACGCTAAACACCGGCAACGATGTAGGTTGGCTGCGCTTGGGCCTGCATTACTGCCGCCACGGCCAATGGCAAGAGGCGGCGCTGGCGTTTGAAGTGCTGCCGGTTAAAATGCTGATGGTGGATGATCTAGAAAAAATCAATGCCGCCATTGATCACAGCTATCCACTCTGGCGCTTTGCCCTAGCGCAAAAGACCGATCACGAGCTAGCCCAATCCAAAAAACCGCATGAACGCTTCCCCTTGCTATGGCTGGCGCAATTTACCGCGCTGCGCGAGGCCTTACATAAAGAAATCCACTATATCTGCAACGCCCCGCATAATCGGCTGCAAACAAGCCACCGCACGCTACGTGCAGACCGCCTGCATGGCAAGATGGCCTATCGTTTAGAAGAAAAAGTCTCCCAAGCACTGGCCATAGGGGATACGCATCGCCGCTTTAAAACCAGCAGCCAACGCCTTTCTGTGGATACCCCAGAAAACCAATTTATTCGCATGGTTTTAGAATACAGCAGCCGCAGCTTGGCCCGCTTTGCCAGCGGCGCAGCAGCACACAATACCGCCCCTGATCGCCAGCGGATTTCGCCCGCATTTTTTGCCGAGTTGGCCCTATGGCAAAAGCAGCTAGCCCAGCGCCTTGCCCATCCACTGTTTGATGAAGTCAGCCATTTTAATGGCATGGAGCGCGAATCACTGGTGCTGCACCAACGCGCTGGCTATGCCGGGGTTTATCGAATCTGGCAGCAATTAAAGCTTTATCTCGATGTGTTTGGCCGCCATGCCGCGATCTCTGTTAAGCCGGTTTCCGAGCTGTATGAAATCTGGTGCCTGCTTGAACTACGCCGCCAACTACACGCGCTTGGCTTTGTAGAGCAGGCCAGTAACAAGGCATTGCTTGATGAAAAAAACCTAGAAAAAGTCTTAAAGAATGGCTTAGGCGCGTCCTTTACCTTTAGCCGCAGCGATGGCATAGAGCTACGCTTGGCCCATGAGCCCTTGTTTGGCAAACCCGGCAGCCGCTTTAACCAAATTTACTCTTGGAATGCCACGCAAAAGCCGGATATTTTGCTAGAAGCCACCTTCCCCAATGGGGAGCAAATTATCTGGATTTTTGATGCTAAGTACCGTATCGATCAGTCAGATAAACCCAACACGCCAGACCTTGCCCCAGACGATGCGCTAAACCAAATGCACCGCTACCGCGATGCCCTGATTCATCTTAGCCAATCGCCTGAAGGCGCAATCCTAAAAAGCCGCCCTGTAGTCGGTGCCTATGTGCTGTATCCGGGCTGGCATCCGCTGCAAGATACCCCCAAGGTAATCCTTACCATCAAGCAATCGAGGCCGTGGGCATCGGCGCTTTCCCCGCCCTGCCAGAGCAAGAAAATGGCTGGTTGGCGGCGTTTTTGCGGCAACATTTAGGCGGCAAGCCAAACGCTATCGAATACCGAATCGAAGCGCCCGACGAATACCTTGCCCAAGATTCAGTACGCATCGCGCCTTCTGGGCTATACCTGCGCCGTAATGCCCAGCTGGTGTTTGTTGCCCCAGCGGGTGGTGGCCGAACGCCAGCTTATCTAGAGCGCTTTAGGCAAGGCACAGCCCGCTGGTATCACATCCCCATTGCTACCATTAACAAGCAGCAAACCTCGCACGCCATCATGCAAGACATCGCCCACTGCGCAATTGCCATTCATAGCACGGGCAAACATTCAGTGATCAACTATGTGTATGACGTGCGCTCCGTAAAACTAGTGCAGCGCCACAAGATTACTGCTGAGCAATCAGGAAAAAACGATAAAGCAAGCATTAACAAAGACACAGACACCGGCCAATACTGGCTATTTGAACTTGGCGCATCCCACGCGCTAAACACGCCGCTGCAACTCAATAGCCAGCGTAAATTCAAATTTAAAATCACCAGCATGAGCGATATCCTAAGCGCCACCAATGGCGATATGCTCGCTAAAAGATACAGCTATCTCTATCAAGAGGCGCTGCTGGATGCTTAGTTTGGGCGGGAGCCTAGCGGCGTACTTGCCAGCGGGTGAGCGGGCTAGCGGGCAGAGGCATGCTGCACAGCAGCACGCCCCCTTCCCTACTCCACCTAAGCCGCTTTAAAAAAATAGACCCATCAATGCCTTACGCCGTGCGCGTTTTTATGGTCGAGATTAAACCCGCATACCTTGCCTCTTCATCCAAACCCACATAGATGCAGCGTGGATCAGAGGGCAGGGTTAAATCAGTTGCAAAACCAGCCAGCGAATCGTGCATATAGTGATCAAAAAAACCAATCAGCTCGGCATCTTTTGTTTCATCTAATCCTTTACCCTCTTGGGCATCTTGCCAAGCTTTTAATAAGCTTTGATAGTGCGGGCGCAATTTTTGGCCTGATTGAGCCAATTTAATAATTTGCTGTGTTTCTTGTACTAGCAATCGATCATACATAGGCAAACTCGCCCCTGTTTTGCCAATACTGGGCAAGCTATCTAGCTTTGCTTTTTCTTTAAGCCAATTGTCTTTGGCAATTGCTAGCTCATTATTAGCCTGTGCTTCATCTTGCAATAGCTGGGGGTCTATTTCTCCGCCTACACGGGCCTGCATATTGCGTTGGTTTTGCACGGGGCGGCTGTATTTTTGTGCTTTTTTATGCGCCTGCTTATATTTTCCTTCTAAATCACCGACTTTTTTTCCTAATTCTTCGTGATCTATTTTAAACTCGGCTTCTTGATCTTCATTGGTTTTTAATTGCGCAGCCCGTGAATTTTTTATTCTAAAAAATCGCCATAAAAAATAATAATACATATGTGAAAGCACCGTTCTACCTAGGGTGCTATTGCTAATTTTAGCTTGATAATTGCTATAGGCTTTTAAAAAATCTGGTGACACATCAAAATCTTTATCCAGCTCACTTTCTTTTAGCTTTTCCATGTTCATTAAGGGCACGCCCTTTTCTATGGCTAATTGATACATCGCCAATAGGGGGATCTGCCCCAATATTTCATCTTGACCCAAGCTTTTACCTTCTTCACCAGGGCGATAGCCGCCACCCACATCAGAGTGCATGCCGGGGTAAACCATTTCAATACAATTGCTAGGGTAATGCTGGCCCACTCTCACGCTATCACTCGGGAAAGAATGCCTTTGCTCATGCGCCGCCACCATATGCACGCAATAAGCCACCAAACCAGAGAGTGGAATACGCAAATCATTCGCCCACTCCATATGGCCATCGGCCCAAGTAGGGCTAGGATCGGCCCCTGGCTCGCCAAAGGCCAGCTTGGCCAAGCCATTACTATGGTTATCCCTGCGGGAAACCAAGCTTTTTTCATACGCAGCCCATTTGGCTGCGGTGGCATTGCTAGCCGCCAAGGCGGTTTCCACCCCAGAGCCTGCGGGTAAGCCAACCGCAGCCACGGTATCAAACAAGCCCATAAAATAAATAGTGAATGGCGCATCTTTACCATTGGGCAATTTATACAAGCCACCAGGGCACAGCTTATCCAAAATCAGCGCAAAAGCCCGTGCCAAAGCAGCCCCGCGCGAAAAGCCAAATAATGACACGCGTATTTCAGTGATTTCTTCCTGAGTATGGTCAACCACCGCCTTAAACTGATCTTCGGCCCAATCCAAACGTTTTCTGCCACCGCCACCAAAAGCCAGCCCCAAGGTGCCGCCCCCATTGTCGTTAATATCTCTAAAATAGGTACCTAAGCCAGGAATATAAAAACCATACATACCCAATGTCTTATCACTCAGCGGGTGGGCACGAAATAAGCGGGCTACATTGCTATGCTCAAAAGTCCCCACATCCGCGTCTACATTATTCCCCGTACCATCAAAGAAAAACGCCAAATTCAGGGTAATACAGCATTTAAGCCCCTGCGCGGGCTTAAAAGTAGGCGTGCTCACCATAGGCAATACTGGCATGATTGCTGCAGAAACCGAATCCGCCCCCTCTTCTTTGGCAAAATCTGCACTGGCCTGCAAGGGGATGGCTTGAATTCTTAGCGAGGGGCTACGTACTTTACTCATGGGTTTACCCCTGCATTTTTCAACTGCCGATCAGTCAATCTTGGGTATGCATTGGGGTCGATTAACTGAGCAGCGGTACACATTGGAGAGACAAAGGTCACCCCCGTGCGGCTCTGTGTATTTTCATCAAAAGGTAAAATAAGCCGTGGCGGTGAAAAGGTATTAGTAATCGCCGCTTCTACATGGCCATCTTCATAAATATGTGCTTCTAAATAACGGGCATCGGCAGGCGGTGGTGTGGTAATCAAGGCTTCGGCCTCTTTCCAAAAACGACGTATTGAATAAGACACTTCTCCTCTCGAATTGATTGTTTTATATTTACATGAATCCCCTGTCCACTTCACTTTTACCTTAATCGGCAAGCGGCTATTCGGCCACCAACTACCACAACAAGCACTTTTACTTCCTCCTGCAGTCGAGGTACTAAGGAAAAGGTTCCCCCCTCCCTGGCCATTAATTTCATAACTATCGATATAGCGATTGGTATAGTTATATCCGTGCAAGGCCAGCGAAATGCTTTCTGAAGCATAGCTACTGCAGCCAGCAAGAATTAGCCCGAGCAGGCTTAAGCATTGTTTGATTTTACTCATGGTGTAACCCCACTCTCTTTTAATTGCAGGTCAGTCAATCTTGGGTACGCATTTGGGTCGATTAATTGTGCCCAAGTACACATTGGAGCCACATAGGATTTCCCTGTGCGGCTATGTGTTTTTTCATCACGAGGTAAAATAAGCCGTGGCGGCGAATAGGTATTGGTAATCGCCGCCTCTACATGGCCATCTTCATAAATATGCGCCTCTAAATAGCGGGCATCGGCAGGCGGTGGTGTGGTAATTAGGGCTTCGGCCTCTTTCCAGAAATTTCGTAGAGAGGAAAAAACCTCGCCTGTAGAAGAATACTCTTTAAATTCACAAGAATTTGCTACCCACTTCACTTGCACCTTAATCGGCAAGCGGCTATTCGGCCACCAACTACCACAACAAGTACTTTTACTCCCTCCCGCTGTCTGGGTGCTTAAGCCCATATTCCCCCCTCCCTGGCCATTAATTTCATAACTATCGATATAGCGATTGGTATAGTTATATCCGTGCAAGGTCAGCGAAACGCTTTCTGAAGCATAGCTACTGCAGCCCGCAAGAATTAGCCCGAGCAGGCTTAGGCATTGTTTGATTTTAATCATGGGTTTATCCCTGCATTTTTCAACTGCCGATCAGTCAATCTTGGGTAGGCATTTGGGTCAATTAACTGGGCAGCGGTGCACATTGGTACCACATAGGGCTCCCCTGTACGGCTCTGCGTTTTTTCATTAAAAGGCAAAATAAGCCGTGGCGGTGAAAAGGTATTGGTTATTGCCGCCTCTACATGGCCATCTTCATAAATATGCGCTTCTAAATAGCGGGCATCGGCAGGCGGTGGCGTGGTAATCAAGGCTTCGGCCTCTTTCCAGAAATTGCGTATTGAATAAAACACTTCTCCTCTCGAATTGATTGTTTTGTATTCACAAGAATCCCCCACCCACTTCACTTTTACCTTAATCGGCAAGCGGCTATTCGGCCACCAGCTCCCGCAGCAAACACCTCCTCCCCCACCTGATGTAGAGGTGCTTAAACCCATATTTCCCCCTCCTTGGCCATTAATTTCATAACTATCGATATAGCGATTGGTATAGTTATATCCGTGCAAGGTAAGCGAAACGCTTTCTGAAGCATAGCTACTGCAGCCCGCAAGAATTAGCCCGAGCAGGCTTAGGCAATATTTAATATTGCTCATCACTTCCCTTATGCATTATTTTTAATGATGATATTGACGGTATAGAAAAGCTTATTTTGCATTTTTAATCGCTAATTCCAATGTGTGTACCCGGCCTTCAGCCAGCACAGCTTGCCATTTTTCTTCATGAAAAAAGTGCGGGCCCCACGCTAAAGCTAATGCACAGTAATCAAGTTGATCATTAAATTGCGTGAATCCATTTTGAATAGCCTGATCGCGCTGCATTTGCACAAATTGAAACCGAGCAGCTCTAGTCATTGGATAAAACAATGAAGGAAGTTGCTCACCTAATTGCACCTGCAATTGATCTGTTTCGGCCATCTTAATTAAAGGCTCTTGCTGCTTATCAGATAGCGCCAATGGCCATTTTAATAAATCATGCTCATCTTCATCAATTGCCTGCTTAAATAACAAACCATCTCGCCCCAACCAGAACCAATGCTCCCCCAGCGCTAAAAAATCTCTTTGCACTGGCGCTGCTAGCACGGCCAATAAGCTAGGCAAAATGCGTGGATCATAAAAGCGCAATAAGGCAAGCTGGCCTTCTAACTTCACGTCTAATCGTGCATTTAAACGCTGTGCCAGCTCTGCTGGTGGTAATCCAGAGCAAATCCAACTGCAGCAATCCCCCAATAAAGAAGCCGTAATTGTTTCATTCAGCAAAAACTCATTTTGATCTACACGTACTAACCAAGGGGCTTCTGTCCTTGCCGTTGATTCAGGCGTGCCATCAAACAAGCAATAACCCTTATCAGCCAACATAATCCGTAGCCACCGCCTTGGATTATCTGTATTTGCTAAATCAATTAGAGCATATATAGGCGTAGCGATATTATTCTTTTGTAAATCTAATTTAATACTTTCATGCTGCTCAGATAAAAAAGCAGGTAATGTAGTTAATTGCATAATAAGTTACCTTGGAATAAAAGGGGCCGCATTTTTCGCTGCGCGTAATAGGCAAGTAATACACGCTTCCCCTGGAAAAATATGCAAAGACGGGTTCATTTTTGCTGGCCCGCTCATTTCATGACTCGCACCTTTTATCGTGACCGCACCGGGGCAATGAATCTCGATATTGCCATCTTTTATGCGGATATAGCCGCCACCAGCGGTCATCAAGATTTCGTTTTTGGCCACTACCATAATGCTTTCTTTGCAGGCGGTGATTTTAACGTTTTTATCGGCAGTGATTTCAATATCATCATTTTGAGCTTGCAGCTGGATTTTGCCTTTGGCTGCGATCAGTTTGAGCGCAACTTTGTCTTTTACCCCGGCCACAAACATGCTGATGTGCTGGCCTACGTTGTGAATCCAGCGGCGGCCAGAGGTTTGATTGGTGTCACGCTGCGCGACCAGATCTAAGTTGGTGCCTGCGGTAAGGGTTTGGCTTTGCGGGCTGGTGATGGCAACGCCGTCCTCCCCGTGCAGCAGGATGATATTCTGCTGACCTGCTTGATCTTTGGATTTTGTTTTGCCGTCTTTATCCGTATTGCTGCCTGCTTCAAAGCTTTTGCTGGCGTGTACGTGGTGATAAAGATGGCCAGTGCTGGCGGTGCTGCCTGCGCTGTTATCAGCCTCAACAGTTTTGCCTTCGTCGCCGGTTTCTATGCTGTCGGCAAGCTGGTGGGTGGCCGTTTCGCCTAGGCTTTGGGCCAGTGAAAGGGCTGATTCAAGCTGGCTTTGGGCGGGGCTGCGGTCTAGCTGCTTGCCGCTAGCGCCACCTTTGGCTTCAGTGCTAATCAGTAAACCATTGGCGCGGATTGCGCCTTGCATATCGGTGCGCAGCTCAAAGCCTTCGCCGCGTGGCTCGCCTTTTCCATCGGTACGTGGATGGATTAAATAACCAAGGTTGAGCTGGGTTTTACCGTGCTCGCTCGATAATTTAGTGCGAACTTCATCCTTGGTATCATCAAACAACAGCTCGCCATACTGGCC
Source organism: Iodobacter fluviatilis (assembly GCF_004194535.1). Classification (NCBI taxonomy): domain Bacteria; kingdom Pseudomonadati; phylum Pseudomonadota; class Betaproteobacteria; order Neisseriales; family Chitinibacteraceae; genus Iodobacter; species Iodobacter fluviatilis. Next base: position 962,441 of record NZ_CP025781.1, read on the forward strand.
ACCTTCATGCTCTTTGGTTTTGATGCCGGATAGGGTTTTGTTGGCAGGCAGAGCGCCAGCACCGCTGAACGCGGGCACTGAATGGCTGCCGTTATAGGTAACACCTGTTACAATTGGGCGGTCGATATCGCCCTCTATAAAGCTTACAGTCACCTCTTGGCCCACCCTAGGGATAAACTGATGCCCAAAGCCCGCGCCTGCTGATGGATAGGCGACGCGAACCCAGCAGGATGATTTGTCATCCATATTTGCGCCAAATTCAGGGTGTTCGGCAGTACGTTGCCAATGCCATTGAATTTTTATCCGGCCGTGCTCATCCGTATGCACCTCTGATCCGGCGGGGCCAACTACCGTGGCGGTTTGTAAGCCTAGGCTGGTGGGCTTGGTAAATTCTTGCTCCCCCAGATGGCTAAGCACAGGCTGGCCGCGTCTTTGCGCGGTGAAGTCCGCTTGGTAAGGCGCGTTATCTTTGGCGGAAGTGGCAAGCAGGCTAGGCGCAGCTTGGAGTAATGCACGGGTTAGATCCACCGGAAAATTATTGTTTGCGGTGAATTTAAGCTCGGTGATGGCGAACTCTCGCTGCTCCGCGTTATCCCACTCGTGCGCAGGGTGATCTTCTAAGCGGAACCATTGCCCGGCTTGTAAGCTGCGTAATGTACCAGAGCCGGTAAACGATTTCTTTTGCGCATCCATTGCATCTTGGCGCAGCTTGGCATCGTTGTTGAACTGGTCTACATCGCTGGCGTAGTAATGCGTTTGCGGATCGTAATATTCTAGGCTGGCTTGGATTTGCTGCCCGCCATCTCCCTGATCAATCGCGCTTTCACTTGAACTGTGGCTGGTACTGGTCGCTTTATAGTCGTAGCTGGCAAGGGAAACTGAGCTGCTGCCAATTTGCCGCTGGGTATTCCATTGGGTAAGAGAATCACTTTTTTCCGTTGCTGATGATCTGTGAAAGCGAGCAATGGGCTCTAAAGCTTCGGGGATGGAGAATACATCATCAAACACCACCAGCTGCACTTGGGGCGAGTCTCCAGCCAAGAACTGAAAGCGCCATGTAAGTCCACTTTCCTTCATTAATCGGCATAAAAACGCAAAATCGTCTTCGCGATACTGTAAGCAGTATGAGCGCGGTGGATATTCGCCTGATAGCTTGAAATCCAGCGTTTGCACGGAGGCAAACACAGGATTTTTAGCCTGATGCTCGGCCAGTACCTGTTTCACAATATCGACTGGGGATAAATCCTGAAACACTCGTGAAGTGCGGCGGTGTCTGAGCAAGGCAAAAGGCGGCTCTACGGTGAGGGAATATTGAGCGAAGCCTCCGTCAGAGCCTAATAATTGCACCTGACTCACCACCCCGCAACGCTCAATCGCATCGCCATTGGCATTTGCGATAGACAAAACAATCGGCAAGCCAAGCAGCGATTTAAGTTCAAGCGCACCGTCGGGGGACAAACAATCGATCTGATAGCGATACGCTTGGCAAATCCCCTCACTACCGGTTACGCGCTGGGGTAAGAGCTGCTGGCCCCAAGCTGCACCATCGCCTAATTGAAGAGAGATAAGGCGCTGATCTTGATTAAAGGCAGCGGCGAATGAGGCAAGCAGATCACTAAGATTCATGATAAATCAACGATGTATGACGATCGCTAATATTACACTAAGCTTTAAACCGCCTGTTTTGTAATTCACCTTATTTATCTATATTTACTAACTTGATTGATCACACTATGTAAGTAAAATAATGTATCAAAGCTCGTTATTGTAAGTCCAGAACCATTGCGTTGTGGTTTCTTGTACTTTAGCAATCATTGCAAAATCATCACCAGCTAGGATGTGGCTTACAGCGCTCAATATAGGCATATTGCTGCTGATTGCTGGGTTGAATATAGGCCAATTCAATCGAATTTGTTCTGCCCAACTCATTTAATAGGTCACTCATATATTCAGGGGCAGGATCAAACCTGATTCTGTTAAATTTGCCACGCCATTCGATGATTTAATACAGGCTGCGCACCACACAGCCTGCTTGCAAAGAGAAATAAACTTCAATACCGATTTTTTCCCAATTACAGCAATCAATCACGTTAAATAAGCAAATACAGCGGACACAACAAATGGCTCTGGCGTTTTGCATTCTAAGTCATTTTAAAATAGATACGCAGATGTAATTCTAAATTAAATATGGGGTAGGCAAAGAATCAGATTCTGCCATAAGCATTTTATACAACAGCTGTTAAAGCCTGAGGGTACCTCATATCGATGAATAAGTTATTATCAATCTCATTTCACTTGGATATGGCGTTAGCTTGCCTCTTCATAACAAAGCCAAGCACTTCCCATTTACTTATTCAACTCTTCATACAACAAGGACTGCCATGAGTATCACACGCAGAGACTTTCTTAACGGCGTAGCCATAGCAATTGCGGCGGGTGTTGCCCCCATTAGCCTGCTGCAGGCGGCACAAGGCGGCAATGCGCTGGCCCACAAAACGCTAAACTACCCGCCCGCCCTCACTGGCCTGCGCGGCAACCACCCCGGTTCTTTTGAGCCGGCACACAGCATCGCCCTCGGCGGCAAGCAATACAACTTCAAGGCCGCCCCGCTTGAAGGTGAGTATGATTTAGTCATCGTAGGCGCTGGGATTAGTGGCCTAGCGGCCGCCTGCTTTTATCAGCAATTACTGGGCGCTGATAAAAAAATCCTGCTACTCGATAACCACGATGATTTCGGCGGCCACGCCAAGCGCAACGAGTTCAGCACCCCAGATGGCTTGCTACTGGGCTACGGCGGCAGTGAATCCCTGCAATCCCCGCGCTCGGTCTTTAGCCCAGTGGCACTAGGCCTGCTTAAGGCGCTTGAAGTGAATATCGATGAGCTGGCTAAGGGCTTCCAGCAGACCTTCTACCCAGATCTGGGCTTGAGTCGCGGCGTATATTTCGATGAGAAACACTTTGGCGTAAACAAGATAGTAAGCGGCGATCCTAGCCACAGCGTGGCCGATGACATCCCGCGCGATCGCCTCAACGGCCGCTCGCTGGCCGCGTTTATCGGCGACTTCCCGTTAAATGATGCCGACAAGGCCGCTTTGCTAGCGCTACATGAAGATAAAACCGATTACTTGAGCGGCATGACTCAGAAAGAAAAAGACCTATGGGTGACCCGCAATAGCTACACCACTTTTTTGCGTGACAAGGTGGGCCTGAGTAAGCAAGCGATCGCTTACTTCCAGCAGCGCACCAGTGACTTCCAAGCGGTTGGTATCGATGCCACCGCTTGCTCTGATGCACGGCTCTGTGATCTGCCAGGTTTTGGCGGCATGAATCTGACACCCCTTGATGCTGAAGAACAAGCAGAGCTGGACGATCCTTACATCTTTCACTTACCAGATGGTAATGCGGGGCTGACACGCCTAATGGTGCGCAAGCTAATCCCGCAGGTAGCCCCCGGCCACACCATGCAGGATGTGGTGTTAGCCAAGTTTGACTACAGCCAACTCGACCAGCCTAAGCACAAAGTAAGGTTGCGCCTTGGTAGCGCAGCGCTGCAGGCAAAAAACATTCACCACGCGGATAAAAGCAAAGGGGTCGAAGTTACCTACATCAAGGAGGGCAAACTTTATCGGGTGCGGGCCAAGCAATCGATCATGGCCGGTTACAATATGATGATCCCCCACATCGTACCCGAGCTACCAGAGCCTCAGAAGGAAGCGCTACGCCAAAATGTGAAGGCACCGCTGGTCTACGCCAATGTGGTGATCAAAAACTGGCAAGCCTTCGTTAAGCTCGGGGTACATGAAATCTATTCACCGACGGCCCCTTACAGCCGAGTCAAGCTAGACTACCCTGTGAACCTCGGTGGCTACGAGCATCCTAAAAACCCAGATCAGCCCATCTGCCTGCACATGGTGTATGTGCCCACCCTGCCCAATACCGGCCTATCCGCACGCGAGCAATCCCGCATGGGGCGCGCCACAATCCTCGGCATGCCTTTTGAGCAGCACGAGCAGATGATCCGCGAACAGCTGCAAGGAATGTTGGGCGGCGCAGGCTTTAACCATGAGCAGGATATCCTTGCTATCACGGTGAACCGTTGGTCCCACGGCTACTCCTACGCCACCAACACCCTGTTTGATGATGAGGTGCAAAGTGAGAAATGGATGGAGCTGGGCCGTCAGCCGATCGGCAACATCACCATCGCCAACTCCGACTCTGCCTGGAGCCCCTACGCCCACTCCGCCATCGATCAAGCCTGGCGCGCAGTCAACGAGCTGGCCACCATGAAACAAGGATCGGCGCTCAAAAAGAAGGTCACCAAAATCTAAAAATTGAATAGCATTTGGGAAGTTTGCTCAGGCCGATAAACTCCCCGCTTATATGATTGGCGGGTGATTTTATCTATTAAGCTGCGTAAGAATAAACGCATGAGCAAACCTGAACCGAGCAAATCCCACACATTGGAGCGCCTGTCACGCGGCACTTAAATCGCGCAATGGCATGCACTCTTAACAGGAATAAGGGGATAGCAAGCTAAATTTAGCGATGCGGCCATTCAGTTTTGCTTAACTATCAAGTGCCTATTTAATCTGCCACTACGCCAAACAACAGGCTTTGTAGAAAGCTTACTTCAACTCGCCAGTGTAGATTGGAAAGTGCCTGACTCCCGCACGATCTGCCGACGAAAAAACGTCTTAAGGTCGTCATATCGGCACAAAAAAAGCATGAGCGGCTTGCAATGATTGGTCGACAGTACGGGTATCAAGATGCTGGGCGAAAGCGAGCCCATGTGGAAAGTAAGAATATTTTGTATGTGTGGTTGTCACATAAAAATAAAACTCCATCCGTACAAAATCCGGTACACCACAAAGAAAAAGCCCCGCATAAGCGAGGCTAAGTCTTTGATACTATTGGTCGGAATGAGAGGATTCGAACCTCCGACCCCTTGCACCCCATGCAAGTGCGCTACCAAGCTGCGCCACATTCCGAACTCAGGCACGTATTATATCTTACGGCCCACTGCCTGGCTAGTTATCCAACCACGCAAGTAATTCTTCTAATTCATGACGCAATTCTGTCACTGTAGTTCCCTCTTCCGCGCCATCAGCATCTCCTCGAAGCGCTGATAGTTGGTTGCGGGCACCGCTGATGGTAAAGCCTTGTTCGTAAAGTAGGGAGCGGATCCGCCGCACTAGCAGCACTTCATGGTGCTGATAGTAGCGACGATTGCCGCGCCGTTTTACAGGCTTTAATTGCGTGAATTCCTGCTCCCAGTAACGCAGCACATGCGGCTTTACACCACAGAGCTCGCTAACTTCACCGATGGTGAAGTAGCGTTTTGCTGGGATAGAGGGTAGATCACTGGTCGGTATGACGAGGCTGGTGCTTTGCATAGTGACTTTCGACCATTCCCTTCAGCTTTTGACTGGCGTGGAAAGTAACCACGCGTCGTGCGGAGATGGGGATTTCTTCGCCTGTTTTAGGATTACGCCCAGGACGCTGTGGCTTGTCTCTGAGCTGAAAATTGCCAAAGCCGGAGAGTTTTACCGAATCGCCCTCAGAAAGGGACGTGCGGATTTCCTCGAAGAAGGCTTCGACCATGTCTTTCGCTTCACGCTTATTTAAGCCAACCTTGTCAAACAACATATCAGCCAAGTCAGCTTTAGTAAGAGTCATCATAGTAGGGGGGTGTACTGCATTAGCATTAGACTCTCAACGTCGCACCGTTTACTTCGGCCGCACGGAGCATATCCGCGACGACGGCGTCGACTTCCTCATCAGTAAGAGTTTTGTGAGTATCTTGCATTAACATCTTGAAAGCAAGGCTTTTTTTACCTTCTGGAACACCTTTTCCACGGTAGACATCGAACACTTCTGATGCTATGAGGAGCGGGTTTTTCAGATTGGCGAATGCAGCTTGTAGTGTTGCCACCGACAAGCATTCATCAACCAGTAAGGCAAGGTCACGGCGAACTACTTGTAGCTTGGATACAGGCTTCGCCGTAAGCGGTTCAACGCTTACAAGCGCAGCTACATCCAATTCAAACAAGACGGGCGCTGTGCCTAAATCGTACGATTGCACCCATTTAGGATGCAGCTCGCCAATTACACCAACCACGACACCGTTTAATAACACTTCGGCAGCGCGGCCAGGATGTAGGGCTGGATGATCGGCTCGGCGGAACTCTGCTTGGCGCGGAGCAAACAATGCTTCTACGTCGGCCTTTACATCATAAAAATCAATCTGCTGCTTAGCGCTAGCCCACTGCTCGGCCGTGCGATGCCCCCAAGCTAACCCGGCTAGTTTTTCTGGCTGGGCGCTTGGATCCTTACCATAAAATACACGAGCCATTTCAAACAGGCGCACACGCTCTTGCTTGCGCTTAATATTGCCTTGCAAGGCTGAGATTAAGCCGCCAAATAGACTAGAACGCATCACACTCATTTGACTAGAAATTGGGTTTTGCAACTTAATTGGGGTGCTATTACCCGCAAAATCTGCTTCACATTTTTCTTCAACAAAGGCGTAGCTAATCGCTTCGAAATAATCACGAGAAACCATTAAATTTTTCAAAGCAGAAGCTGCCCGAGCATTACCCGGCAGGGGCAAGATCACTTGACGTGATGCAGATGGTGCAACTGGAATATTGTCGTAGCCAAATAGACGAGCAATTTCTTCGATTAAATCTTCTTCAATCACAATATCGAAACGGAACGATGGCGGAGTCACGGTAATGACATCGCCTGCAACGGACGTTGGCAAGCCCAAACGAGCCAGTAGCGCGAGAATTTCGTCAGCGGATAAAGAGACACCCAACACCTTGGCCACGCGTGATACGCGCAATCCCACAGCAGGGCGAACCGGCAGCTCCGCCACCGCTTCTGTAACTGGGCCGGCTTCACCGCCGCAAATTTCAATAATCAGCTGGCTAGCACGCTCAAGTGCATTCAGCACATTGGCAAAATCAATACCTCGCTCAAAACGATGCGAGCTATCTGAGCTAAAACCAACACGGCGTGATCGCCCAGTAATTACACTAGGTGCAAAGAAGGCCGACTCTAAAAAGATATGGCGCGTACCAGCCACCACAGCAGATTCTAAACCGCCCATGATGCCAGCCAGCGCTAAAGGCTTCACGCTATCTGCAATCACCAGCATGTCTGCTTCAAGCGTTAGCTCTTTTTCATTTAGCAGTGTAATTTGTTCGCCTGGCTGAGCAAAGCGAGCCTGAATACCACCTTCTAGCTTCTCAGCATCAAAAGCATGCATAGGCTGGCCCAGCTCTAACAACACATAATTGGTTACATCAACAATCGCCGAGATCGAGCGTAAGCCCGAACGCTCTAAGCGTTGCTTCATCCAATCTGGAGTTACAGCAGCTTGGTTTACATTTTTGATCACACGTCCAGCATAACGTGGGCATGCAACGCCCGCGTTCAGCGATACGGCCATCACATCGTTACACGTCGGTGCGACAGCTTTAATTTCAACCGGATTAAGCACGGTATCCGTTAAAGCAGCCACTTCTCGCGCAATCCCTTTAATCGAAAGACAATCAGTGCGGTTTGGCGTGAGCTTTAAAGTCAGCAAGCGATCATCAAGCTGTAAATATTCGCGGATCGACATGCCAATAGGCGCATCACTAGGCAAAATCATCAAGCCATCTACATCGCTTGGCATGCCTAATTCATCGCCAGAGCACAGCATGCCAAAGGATTCAACGCCGCGAACCTTGGCTTTTTTGATATTAAAATCGCCAGGTAAAGCTGCGCCAACCCGGGCGCAAGGTACTTTAATACCAGGGGCCACATTAGGTGCGCCACATACAATTTGCAGCGGTTCAGCCTCACCAATATTCACGCTACAAACATTCAGTTTGTCTGCATTTTCATGCTTAGTAACAGACAGCACCTCTGCCACAAACACTTGAGTAAACTCAGGCGCTGCAGGGTCATTTTCTTCCACTTCTAAACCGGCCATTGTTAATAAATGCGCCAGTTGTTCAGAATTTAGTGCTGGGTTAACCCAGCTACGCAACCACTGTTCAGAAAATTTCATCACTCGCACCTACGAACACGCGGAGAATTAAACATCCGCTAGAAAAAGCCAAGTCAGCTAAAGCAAGCTTTACGCTTTAGCTGCACTCCTTTTTTAAACACCACGTGCCAATTACTTGAACTGCTCGAGGAAGGAAATATCGTTCTCGAAGAAGAGGCGCAAGTCATTTACGCCGTAATACAACATTGCAAAACGATCTAGGCCAATACCAAAAGCAAAGCCTGTGAATTTCTCGCTATCGATGCCCACATTTTTCAGCACATTAGGGTGCACCATGCCGCACCCACCCACTTCCATCCAGCCTTTAGACCACTTTACGTCGATCTCAGCCGAAGGCTCGGTAAAAGGAAAGAAAGAGGGGCGAAAGCGCACTTCCAGATCATCACGCTCAAAGAACTGACGCAAAAAGCTTACAATCACACTTTTTAAATCGGCAAATGAAACGTCTTGATCAACCCACAAACCTTCCATTTGATGGAACATCGGTGAATGCGTTGCATCAGAATCAACACGGTAAACACGGCCTGGTGCGATAATTTTAATCGGCGGCTCATGGCTTTCCATGTAACGCGCTTGAATCGGGGAAGTATGCGTGCGCAATACTTCGCCACCTTCTACATAGAAGGTATCTTGCATACCGCGGGCAGGATGATCCGGCGGCAGATTCAAGGCTTCAAAATTATAAAAATCTGTTTCGATTTCAGGGCCATCAGCAACAGCGAAACCCATAGAATGAAATAGCGTTTCAATACGCTGACGCACCAGTGTTACTGGGTGCAATCCACCACCAGCCAGCCCACGGCCGGGCAAGGTAATATCCAGCGCTTCAGCCGCTAATTGCTTAGCCAGCTTATCTTGGGCAATGGATTCTCTGCGAGCATTAAGCGACGCTTCAAATGCTTGCTTAGCCTGATTAACGATTGCACCAAAAGATTTTTTTTCTTCAGGTGGCAAGGTAGCTAACTGTTTTAAGAGCGCAGAAATCTCGCCCTGCTTGCCAATAAATTGCGCCTTGGCATTTTCAAGTTCGTTCGGGTCATTGGTTGCATTTAATGCAGCCAGGCCTTTTTCCAGAATCGCTTGTACATTATCAACCATGATCTTGCGGCAATCTCAGGCAAATTGTTTTGCTCAACCTAATAACTTAAACGAAAGCAGTCAGGTAAAAGCAGCCCCTTGGTTAAACCAAAGGAATAAAAAAGGGAGGCCAGAAGCCTCCCCCTCTTGTCGACCAGCCGATTAGGCGGCTAGTTTCGCCTTAGCTACTTCAACAAACTGGGCAAAAGCCGGTTTATCAAAAATAGCCATATCAGCGAGAACCTTACGGTCAACTTCAATACCAGCTTTCTTCAGACCGTTCATGAAACGGCTGTAGGCCAAGCCGCACTCACGGGATGCAGCGTTAATACGCGCAATCCATAGGCGACGGAACTGACGTTTTTTCTGACGACGGTCACGGTAAGCGTATTGACCTGCCTTCATGACAGCCTGTTTGGCTACACGATAGACATTTTTACGACGACCACGATAGCCTTTGGCCAGAGCGATGATTTTCTTATGACGGGCACGAGCTGTAACACCACGTTTAACGCGAGGCATGAGTCTTTTCCTTTAGTTATGCGTAGGGCAACATTGCACGGACAGAAGGCATGTTCGACGGATCGACCATGCTTGTACCGCGCAGCTGGCGCTTAGTCTTAGTGGTTTTCTTGGTCAAGATGTGACGCTTGAAAGCGTGACTACGCTTAACGCCACCACCACCGAGAACCTTGAAGCGCTTTTTAGCGCCGCTCTTGGTCTTCATCTTAGGCATGATGAACTCCTACTACTGAGTTAGATAGGGCGACAGGCGCCATAGCGGTTGCCCGCTTTGCACTTAATACCTGCCACCACGTTTTTATTACGGCTGCTGGCTGACTTTAAACAAACAATCAACCTTGCCAGACGCAGCCGCTAGCCCGGTCATTTTTGCAAATAGTTAGATGGCTTTCTTTTTAGGAGCCAACATCATCACCATCTGACGCCCTTCCAGACGCGGATACTGCTCAACCACAACCAAATCGCCCAGATCAGCTTCAACACGTTTCAGCTGAGCCATACCGATTTCTTGGTGAGCCATTTCACGACCACGGAAACGCAAAGTAATCTTCGCTTTATCACCATCGGCAAGGAATCGAGTCAGATTACGCAGTTTGATCTGGTAATCGTTCTCGTCCGTGCCTGGACGGAATTTAATTTCCTTGACCTGGACCTGCTTCTGGTTCTGCTTGGCGGCGTGTTTCTTTTTCGAGTCCTGATATTTAAATTTGCCGTAATCCATAATGCGGCAAACTGGCGGCTGTGCTGTTGGTGCGATTTCCACCAGATCAACATTGGCCTCTTCGGCCAAAGCCAAAGCCTCTGAAAGGCTGACGATACCAAGCTGCTCGCCATCCACACCCTGCAAACGTAACTCACGGGCGGTGATTTCACCGTTAATCCGTGGTTCTTTATCCTGAGAAGCTATTGTGATTCTCCAAGTCGTTCAAAATCAAAACCGTGCGATGGCCATGAGTTAAAGCTGTGGCATTTCTGATTTTAGACGCTCAACGAGCGCTTCAATCGTTAACTGCCCCAAGTCTTCACCAGAACGGCTTCGCACGGCCACTAGGCCTGCCTCTTTCTCTTTATCACCAATAATTAGCTGATAAGGTAGACGTTGCAGGCTATGTTCCCGAATTTTATAGGTAATCTTCTCATTTCTCAAGTCCGCTTGAACTCTAAAACCAAGAGACTTGAGTTTTTCGGTCACTTCTACGGCATATTCACGCTGTGCATCGGAAATATTTAAGACCACAAGCTGCGTTGGAGCAAGCCAAACAGGGAAAGCACCGGCATGATTTTCGATCAGAATACCAATAAAACGCTCCATTGAGCCCAATACTGCGCGGTGCAGCATCAAAGGACGATGTTTTGCGTTATCAATCCCAACATACTCAGCGCCTAAACGTTCCGGTAAATTTGGATCGATCTGTAAAGTACCACATTGCCACACTCGACCGAGACAATCTTTTAATGAAAATTCAATTTTAGGGCCATAAAATGCGCCTTCGCCTGGCTGGTACTCAAAAGCCAAACCTTTAGAATCCAGTGCAGCGGCCAATGCAGCCTCGGCATGATCCCAGCTTTCTTCTGTGCCAACACGTTTTTCCGGACGAGTGGAAAGCTTCACCAAAATTTCATTAAAGCCAAAGTCAGCATACACCTCTTGCAGCAAATCAATAAATGATGCGGCTTCCGACTGAACTTGGTCTTCTGTACAGAAAATATGCGCATCATCTTGCACAAAGCCACGCACGCGCATAATACCGTGTAATGAACCTGATGGCTCATTACGATGGCAAGAACCAAACTCAGAGAAACGCAGAGGCAAATCGCGGTAAGAGCGCAAGCCTTGATTAAAGACTTGAATATGCCCTGGACAATTCATTGGTTTTACCGCGTAATCACGTTTTTCCGACTCGGTAGTAAACATTGCATCGTGATAGTTCTCCCAGTGGCCGGATTTCTCCCACAAGGAACGATCCATCACCATCGGGGTGCGAATCTCCTGATAGCCGTGCTGATCAAGCTTCTTACGCATATATTGTTCAATCGTCTGCCACAGCGCCCAACCCTTAGGGTGCCAGAACACCATACCAGGCGCTTCTTCTTGCATATGAAATAAATCAAGCTGCTTACCAATTTTACGGTGATCACGCTTTTCTGACTCTTCCAACATATGCAAGTACTGTTCTAACTCGTCTTTTTTAGCCCAAGCAGTGCCATAAATGCGAGTCAGCATTTCATTTTTGCTATCACCACGCCAGTAAGCGCCAGCCACTTTCATTAATTTAAATACTTTCAACTTGCCCGTAGATGGCACATGAGGACCACGGCAAAGATCAGTGAAATCTCCTTCACGATACAAGCTCAGCGCTTGATCGGCAGGAATTGACTCGATAATTTCAGCCTTATAAGCCTCGCCTATGGACTTAAAGTAAGCCACCGCGTCATCACGAGATAACTCATAACGCTCAACAGGAATATCTTTCTTGGCCAATTCGCTCATTTTCTTTTCGATTACGAGCAAATCTTCTGGAGTAAATGGGCGCTTATAAGCAAAGTCGTAATAGAAGCCATTTTCAATCACAGGGCCGATTGTGACTTGAACATCAGGGAACAGCAGCTTGACCGCATGAGCCAGCAAATGCGCTGTAGAGTGACGAATCACTTCTAAACCATCGCCATCTTTATCAGTAATAATAGCAAGCTGAACGTCTTTATCGATCAAGTAACTGGTATCGACCAAGGTGCCATCCACCTTCCCTGCCAAAGCAGCGCGCGCAAGACCCGCACCGATACTTGCAGCTACATCACCCACGGTAAGCGGGGCGTCGAATTGTCGTTCAGAGCCGTCTGGCAGGGTCACGATAGGCATAGTTTGTCCTGTGCTGCGCGTTAAGAGAGGGGTTGAAATACTTTCTAAAAGAGTAACAGAAGCCGTAAAAAATGAACGAAAAAAAAGTGCGGCTTACGCCGCACTTTTTATAAATCAAGCCCCACGCACACGCCGCCAGAGTTACTCTGCAGTGGTGCTAGTTCGATTCATGGGGCTTAACTCCATCTTATGTAAGCATGACTTGAACACTACAAATCACACCTTATGAATTTTTTGGTAGGGTTGGTGAGATTCGAACTCACGACCTCTTGGATGTCGACCAAACGCTCTAACCAACTGAGCTACAACCCTAGCGCTTTAACTAATTTGCTTGTTCAGCAAGATCAGAGAGAGCGGATTCTAGATTAATTTTGTGCACCACACAAGCGAAAATTAAATATTTTAGCAGCCGCATCCACGCCCACTTAAAACAACGATAGCCCGTCACACAACATGCAGCCTAAGTAAGCCATCCCACAAAAACGCTCCACTTTAAAAATTATTACATTAATTCAAATCATTACACCCGCTCAATTGGCTCTGTAAATATGCCGTTTTATAGGCACGTACTCGATAAGACTGCTGCAAAAGAGAGACAAATTAATAATTTATGCTCATAACATCTAGACGCGCCAATTTTATTTGTTATTATTCACACAGCTTACTAAATAAAAAAGCAATGTAAGTCGTTTCAAACACGTCTCTCCTTAAAAAAATAATCAGGCAAAAAACCATACCTTTAGGAATGTTTTTTATGTCTGAGTTTTGAGCACGCACGCTGTTCATTCCAATCTAAGAGACACACAGGGAGTTATATGAAGAAATCACTCAAGATGGCACTGCTTGCAGCAGCCATGGGCTTAGCGGTGCCTGCTGTTCAAGCATCATTAATTAACTTTGATGCATTAAAAGGCGATATTTTCCAAGGCGGAGAATTATTCAATGCAGATCCGCAGTTTAGTTTTAAAGTGCTGGGCAATGGCCTAGCAGGCGCAATTGCCACCAGTAGCACATGTGCTGTTCTTGATTGCCCAGCTAACAATAACACCCCCTACTACCTTGGCCTGAATGATGGTGGACTGAGTATTTCTAACCAGAATGGCTTTAAGCTCAGCAGTTTTTCTAGCAGCTTTGCATCCCCAGTATCCGTTGGCATTCCCTTTACTGTTGCCAATTTGATTGTCAATGGGACAGGGCTTGGCGGGGAAACCTTCAGTGATAGCTTCACCCTGCCTGGCCAAAACACAAATGGAAAATGGTCTTTCAGCGATTTTAAATACACAGCAAGCAACCGTGTATTTAAGGAAATCAGTTTTGCAGCATGCCTAACCACCACGGCAGGTGAATGCGTTCTGTTTGGTAATAACCAAGCTCAATTTGGGCTAGATAATATTAACGTCACCGCCGTTCCTGAGCCTGCAGAATGGTTATTAATGGCACTGGGTCTAGCGAGTATCAGCATGGTGATCCGCCGTCGAAATAAAGCTCAGAACAATTCTGCAGGGATTGCATCATGATGAAGCGCAGCATTATCAATTTAGCCGTGGTGGCTTTGCTGGGTGCTGGCGCGACAAACTCTGCCTTTGCTGATGAAGCACGCTTGCCCTATATCATTCAACTAGCTGACAAACCTGCCGCTTCCTACACCGGTGACATCAGTGGTTTAAAAGCCACAAAACCAGCTACAGGCCAGCTGCTTGATGTCAATGCTTACGATGTGCAGGCTTATATCAACTATATCGAAACCAAACAAAACAAATTACTTGCCACCATCGCGAATGCGCCGGTTGTGCATAATTATCAAGTTGTTTTCAATGGCTTCTCTGTCATGCTGACCGACGCTGAAGTAAGAAAGCTAAAAAACAGCGCGGATGTTGTGGCGATTACACTTGATCAGCCACGCACAGTCCAAACGAACTACACACCGAAATTCTTAGGCTTGGATAAACCAAGCACTGGCCTATGGCCACAGCTCAATGGCGCTGGCAGTGCTGGTGAAAACATCATCATTGGTGTGATTGATACCGGTGTATGGCCAGAAGATCCTTCTTTTGCTGACCGCGTGAATGACAAAGGTGAAGCGACCCATGATGCTAACGGTAGCCAAGTTTATGATGCGCCACCTGCATCGTGGAAAGGCTCTTGCGAAAGTGGCGAAGGGTTTTCTGTTGCTAATTGTAATAACAAGTTAATTGGCGCAAAGAAATTTAGAGCGCAGTACGAAGCCTTGGTTAACAGCGGAGTAAAAGTGCCACACTGGAGCGACTACAACTCTCCACGTGACAGTGATAGCCACGGCTCACACACAGCCTCAACAGCGGGTGGTAATGGCAAAGTGGCAGGGAAAATTGGCGGCGCATCCATTGGTTACCTTTCGGGGATTGCACCGCGCGCGCGCCTTGCAACCTATAAAGTATGCTGGACTTCCAACGAGCCATTTAAGCCTGAAGGCAAAAACAACTGCTACGGCGGCGATAGTATTAAAGCCATCGAAGCGGCCGTTAGCGATGGTGTAAATATTCTAAACTACTCCATTAGCGGCGGTGAGCAGCTCAACGATCCGGTAGATCTGGCCTTTTTGGCTGCGGCCAATGCGGGGGTGTTTGTTGCTGCATCTGCAGGCAATAGCGGGCCTGCCAATATGGTGGCTCATATCGGTCCATGGCTGACCACCGTTGCAGCATCAACTCACGACCGTGTGCAGGAAAGTACCGTTACCCTTGGCACGAAAGTACTGAAAGGTGGCTCGGTTAACCCGACTCCGTTGGCAGCAAATTTAATTGTTGCTAAAAACGCCGGTGTGGCCGACTACGCCAGCCTGTCTCCTGCCAGCAAAACAGCGCTTGACCGCTGCTATGGCGAAGCAGATGGAGTGCCTGCCGATGCAAAGCTTGACCCTGCCAAAGTCGCAGGGAAAATTGTGTTGTGCGATCGCGGCACTACAGCGCTCGTCAACAAAAGTGGTGCGGTAAAAAGCGCTGGCGGCGTAGGTATGCTGCTCACCAACCTAGCAGGTGGTGCGGCAACCATTACCGCGTTTTCACATACAATTCCAACCGTACATCTAAGTGATGCGGATGGCATAACGGCAAAAGCCTATGCCGCGGCTTCAGGCAATACGGCTCAAGCGGCATTGGGTGTATCGGTTACGGCATCTGCAGGCAATGCACCGGTTATGGCAGATTTTTCATCCCGTGGTCCAAACCGTGCGGATGCAAATGTGCTCAAACCTGATCTGACAGCACCTGGTGTGGATATTCTTGCGGCATCACGCCCGCTACTTTCAGTAGAGCAACGTAATCAAATCGCAAATGGTGCAGTGGCTCCGGCAGAATGGGAATCTATGCAAGGTACGTCGATGTCCAGCCCACACGTTGCAGGTCTTGGCGCGCTGTTGCATCAGCTGCATCCAACATGGTCACCAGCGGCAATTAAATCTGCCCTGATGACTAGCGCCTACAGCACGCTAAATGATGGACAACCTCGCTTACAAAATGGTTTATTGCCATGGGCTCAAGGTGCTGGGCATGTAAACCCTAATGTAGCAGCGGATCCTGGCCTAGTCTACGACGTGAGTGCTATTGACTATGACCGCTACCTGTGCGGACAAAATCAGCTAAGCCTAGCTAAATGCAGCGTGATCGGCAGCATTCAGCCTTACAATCTGAATGTGCCTTCATTAACCACCGCCAATGTTCTCGGTAAGTTTACTTTTACTCGGACGGTGACTAATGTTAGCGATCGTGCCTCTATCTATACCGCACAGGCAGCAATCTCCGGCTTTACTGCCACAGTCTCTCCAACAACGCTGAGCCTGAATCCGGGAGAGAGTAAACCCTTTACGGTAACGCTGAGCCGCACAACGGCAGCAAAAAACGTTTATCAGTACGGCTCGCTGGTTTGGTCTGATGGCACCCATACCGTACGCTCTCCGCTAACGGCTAAGGCCAGCCTTTTATCTGCAGTTTCACAGTTAAATAGTGAAGAAACTTCGGGCAGCAAGGTCATTACGATTGCCACCGGCAGCGATAGCAAATTGACTTTGGCTAGAGGAGGCCTAAAAGAAGCAACAGTGAGCCGCGGTACAATTGCCACAGATAACGGCGCAAAAGATGGCTTGGCGGAATGCGCGGCGGGCATTAGCAGCCATGGCGTTAAAGTCCACAGTTTCAGCGTTCCAAGCAACAATCTTGTTAGCCGTTTTGCACTCTATAACTCAGACACTCAGCATGGTGCTGAAGATGACTTAGATTTACTGGTCATGAACTCTGCAGGCGTTAAAGTGGGTAACAGTGGCACCGATGGCTCCAACGAAACAGTGCAGCTGTTTAATCTACCTGTCGGTAACTATAAGGCTTGCGTAGTAGGTTATGGCGTTAAGGGAGGTAGCACTAGCTATGCACTATCTAGCTGGATTATTAACACAGGAGATACCGCTGCAGAGTTTAAAGCACTGGCTCCAAGCAAAATCTACGTTGGCGGTACTGCCTCTATAGGGTTTAGCTGGAAAAACCTACAGGTTGGTAAACGTTATCTTGGCGGCGTTGCTTACCTAATTGATGGTATATCACAAGCTAATACCGTGCTAATGGTAGAAACCAATGATCCACTACCAACAGCAACATCCGTAACACGCACTGTGGGTGCTGATATTTAACACTTAGACTTACAAAGCAAAACGGCGAACTTTGTTCGCCGTTTTTTTATCTGCTTTTAATAAGCACTCTCACTCTTTAATACGCATTGCTTCTTACTGCATACCACGGCTGGGTGGCTCACTACGCTGCAGTCAGACAACTCACCACTGTTTTTAATCTGCTCCGCGCGCGCTTCTGCGTATTGTTTAGCGAGAAAACCAATCTTGTCCGCATTGCCTTCTGCCACAGACCAAGGCCAGTAAAGCTCAGGACCACCGCAAGACTTAAGCCCCAAAGCAAGGACTCGGCATTGAGAGTCTTGCTCGCAACCCGCCCTGCCCACTTCCTTTTTAAGTGCAGTCAAAGGATCGTTTGCCTGCGCAAGCGTAGTGCATAACATAAATAAGACAGCGCTAAGTTTCTGCATAGTTACCTCTTATCAATCAGCAAGCATACCTTAAACACAAAAAAGCCCAACATTGTTGGGCTTTTCTTTTAAATACCTGGTTTGCGCCAGAAGTAACGCCAGACAAATCCAGGCCAAGCAAATACTAGAAACATCGCAAAAGTGGTGGCAAAGAAAGGCCAGTTTTGCGCGTGTACGGGGGATAGACGTCCCTCTAGTACTCTGGCTAATAAACCCAACGCTATATAGAGGATAAACAATTCTAACAATCGCCAGTGAAAGCCTTTGACCTTCTTAGCAGGAATACAGAATAAGATTTGCTCTATAAAAAATGGCAGATTGGCGGCAATAATCGCCAATCCACAGAGCAGATAAACATTATTCATTACATAACTACTAATGATGAGCTCACGGCTTGCGAAAGCACGGCCATCAAGCGATCAGGCATTAAGCCTAAAACCAGCAGCAATAAGCAGTTTACTGATAACACGAGCTTGGTATCAAAGCCTGCTTCAATCGGCGCGGTATCTGTTGCTTCGTCAAAGTACATAATCTTCACGATACGTAGGTAATAAAACGCGCCAACCAGCGAGAACATCACCGCAATCACCGCCAGCCACACATAGCCTAAATTAACGACGGCTTGTAGTACCGACAGCTTAGCAAAGAAGCCAACAAAGACAGGAATACCAGCCATTGAGAACATCACAAACATCATCATGCACGCAAACCAGGGGCTACGGGCGGCAAGACCTTTGAAGTCATCAATCTTATCAGCTTCAAAACCGGTACGAGACAGCAGCATCACCATGCCAAAACCAGCGGCGGCGGTAATCACGTAAACCATGGCATAAAAGAACGATGCGGAGTAACCAATCGGGCTGGCAACCAAAATACCTAATAGTAAAAAGCCCATATGCGAGATGGTTGAATAAGCCATCATGCGTTTCATACTGGTTTGCGCAATCGCAGTCAGGTTACCAATCGCCATCGATAGTACCGACAGCACAACCAGCATACTGCGCCAGTCAAAAGCATAGCCTTCCATACCCTGAGCCAACAGGCGAATCACAAAAGCAAACGCCGCAAGCTTTGGCGCTGAACCAATCAGCTGAGTAATTAGCGTAGGCGCGCCTTCATACACATCAGGCACCCACATATGGAACGGTACAGCGCCCAGCTTAAAGGCAATACCTGTTACCAAGAACACCAGACCAAAAGCGCCCAGCATAAGGTTGGCTTCACCACTGGTGATTTTATGTGCAATGACAAACACATCCAGCGATGCGGTTGCGCCATAAATCATCGACATACCGTAGAGCAGCATCCCAGACGCCAAAGCGCCCAGAATAAAGTACTTCATTGCCGCTTCTGTGGAAGCAATTGAATCGCGTTGCAGCGCAACTAGCGCATACAAAGACAATGAAAGTAATTCAAGCCCCATATACAGCGTTAAGAAATTAACGCTTGAGGCCATGATCATCATGCCAGCTAAAGCAAACAAGGTGAGCGTGAACAACTCGCCACGGAACAAACCACGAACAATGGCGTAATCACGGCCATAAATCAGCACCAGTGCCACGCCTAAAATCATGCCAAGCTTGGCAAGTTGCGCAATGGGATCACTAATAAACAGGCCATTAAATGCCAAATGTGGAACGGGATGCATGCCATTCACCACTAGCAATGCCGTAACGCCCAGCACAAGCAATGTCAGCACATAAGTAATGTGCCGCTTTGCATCAGATACAAATAAATCGAGAAGAAGTACCACACAGGTAGCAAATAGCAGGAAAATTTCCGGCATTGCCACCCAAGCATTAAGGCTCGTCCAGGTCATTATGCAACCCTATCAAATAGTATTGTGGTCCGAAGGTATAAAACCTCAGGATAAAATCGGGAAGCCCATTCAGGCTTCCGACTATCGCTCATCAGTGCAATTTGCTTTGTGAAACATGCCAGATTAAATCATTCACTGACACATGCATCACATCTGCAAATGGCTTCGGATAGAGACCCATGCCAAGCACAGCAACAGCCAGCACAGCCAGAATCAGGAATTCGCGGCTGTTAACATCTTTCAGATGCTCAACATGTGCATTCGCCACTTCACCAAACAGCACCCGCTTGTACATCCACAAGGTATAAGCTGCGCCAAAAATCAGCGTGCTCGCACCCGCAAAGGCGTACCAGAAGTTGACCTGTACCGCGCCCAGAATCACCATAAACTCACCGGCAAAACCCGAAGTACCTGGCAGACCTGAATTGGCCATTGCAAACAACATCATAAAGCTGGCGAAGATCGGCATTTTATTAGCCACACCGCCGTAATCTGCAATCTTGCGGCTGTGTACACGGTCGTACATCACACCGATACAGAAGAACATCGCGGCTGAAACAAAGCCGTGCGAGATCATTTGCAGTAATGCGCCTTCTACCGCGTACTGGTTCATCTGTGTGCCACCGGCAAACATAAAGAAGCCCAGTGTGACAAAGCCCATGTGCGAGATCGAAGAATAAGCGACCAGTTTCTTCATATCAGTTTGAACAAGTGCAACCAAACCAATGTAAATCACTGCAACTAAAGATAGCGCTACAAACACCCATGCGTATTCACGCGCAGCGTCTGGTGCAATCGGCAGAGCAAACCGTAAAAAGCCATAAGCACCCAGCTTGAGGGTAATCGCAGCCAACACCATCGAACCACCAGTAGGTGCTTCAACGTGGGCATCCGGCAACCAAGTATGAACTGGCCACATCGGCACTTTTACAGCAAAGGCAAAGAAGAAAGCGATCAGCACTAAAGTCTGTGCAGTCATGCCTAAAGGCAGACGTTGGAAGTCCGCAATTTCAAAACTACCACCAGTTTGCTGATAAAGGTAGATAAACCCAACCAGGGTCAGCAAGGAGCCAAGCAATGTGTAAAGGAAAAACTTAACCGATGCGTACACGCGGCGTGGACCGCCCCAAATACCGATAATCAGGTACATAGGAATCAGCATGGCTTCAAAGAATACGTAGAATAAAATTGCATCCATGGCGGCAAATGCACCATTGATCAAGCCCGACATAATCAAGAACGCGGCCATATATTGCCCGACACGCTTTTCGATCACCTGCCAGCCAGCCAAAATCACCATCAAGGTAATAAAGCTATTCAAGATCACAAACAGCATCGAAATGCCATCAACACCAAGGTGGTAGTTGATATTAAATGAAGCGATCCACGGCTTCATTTCTTCGAACTGCATACCGCCATGTAAAGACTCAAACTGCGTATACAGCGGAATGGTTACCAAGAAACTCAGCAAAGCGCCAATCAACGCCAACCAGCGCGCTGCCGTCGCATTTTTGTCCCCGCCTGTCGCGAGTACTACAAGGCCCGCCACGATCGGCAGCCAGATCGCGAGGCTTAGAAGATTACCCGTCATAGTCAACCTACTTGTTAATTTAATTCGTAAGGGGGATTCGATCTATTCAAGACCTTCCCCCCCGATCCCCGGCGATAAGCCGGCCATCTAATTAGGCCAGCAGGCCAGCAATCCACCATGTCATCAGGCCAATTGCACCGATAATCATGGCAAAAGCGTAGTGGTAGATATAACCCGTTTGCAGCTTACGTGCCGCTACTGAAAACAAGCCCACCAACTTGGCCGTGCCATTGACAAGCAAGCCATCAATGATAAAGGTATCGCCTACTTTCCAGAACAAAGTACCAAGCACTCGGCCACCTGCGGCAAAACCATTGATATACAGATGATCCATGTAGTACTTCTCGTCCAGCAATTTCTTGATGCCGATCGAGGTAAAGAAGCGATCGAGTGCATCAGGAATGCTAGGCTTCACTAAATAGAAGTACCAGGACACCACCACACCTGCCAAGGCTAACCAGAATGGTAGGGTAGTCAGTGAGTGGATCCCCATTGCAACCGCACCATGGAACTCTTCTTTCATGACTTCCATTGCCGGATGCGCTTCATGATTTACAAAAATCACACCCTTGAAGAAGTCACCGTAAAGCATAGGGTCGATCGCGAAGTAACCAATCACCAGCGACGGGATTGCCAGCATCACCAATGGCAAGGTCACAACCCAAGGTGTTTCGTGTGGTTTTTGCCCAGGAGCCAAGCCATGATGGTGCTCATCTGCGGCGTGATCATCATCATGTGCATGCGCCTCATGGCCGTGATCATGCGCTTTACCGAAACGCTCTTCACCGTGGAATACGAGGAAGTACATACGGAAAGAATAGAAAGCCGTTACAAACACACCCGCCACAACCGCGAAATAAGCAAAACCAGCGCCTGGCAAGTTAGAAGCATGCACCGCTTCAATAATCGAATCTTTAGAGTAGAAACCTGACAAGAACGGCGTACCGATCAAGGCCAAGGAGCCAATCAAAGAAGTAATCCAAGTAATCGGCATGTATTTACGCAAGCCACCCATCCTGCGGATGTCCTGATCGTGATGCATGCCAATGATCACTGAACCTGCAGCAAGGAATAACAGCGCTTTAAAGAAAGCGTGTGTCATCAAGTGAAATACCGCGACCGAGTAAGCCGACGCACCTAAGGCGACCGTCATATAACCCAGCTGCGATAGCGTTGAATAAGCTACAACGCGCTTGATATCGTTTTGGATAATCCCGAGGAAACCCATAAACAAGGCGGTGATCGAACCAATCACCATCACAAAATTCAGTGCCGTATCGGATAGCTCAAACAATGGCGACATCCGTGCCACCATAAAGATACCTGCCGTTACCATTGTTGCCGCATGAATCAGCGCAGAAATAGGCGTTGGGCCTTCCATCGAATCTGGCAACCAAACATGTAGCGGGAACTGAGCCGATTTACCCATCGCACCGATAAACAGCAAGATGCAAGTCACCGACATCAAGGACCAAGTGACATTTGGGAACAAGCTAATAGTGGCGTCTTTCAGCTCAGGCGCTTTAGCAAATACATCGACATAATCGAGCGAGCCAAAGTAAGCCAGTACCAAGCCAATCCCTAAGAGGAAACCAAAGTCACCCACACGGTTGATCAAGAAAGCCTTCATATTGGCGAAAGTTGCCGTTGGCTTTTTGAACCAGAAACCGATCAAGAGATAAGAAACTAAACCTACCGCTTCCCAACCGAAAAAGAGCTGAACGAAGTTATTCGCCATCACCAGCATCAACATCGAGAAGGTAAACAGCGAGATATAACTAAAGAAACGCTGATAGCCTGGGTCTTCAGACATATAACCGATGGTGTAGATATGCACCATCAAGGATACAAAGGTCACCACGCACATCATCATTGCGGTGAGCTTATCAACCAAGAAACCAACGTTAAAATCGACGCCATTAACAGTTAGCCAAGTGTAAACCGTACCGTTAAAGTTATCGCCACCTGCAACCAAGTGGTTTAAAACATAAGCCGACATCAGAAACGAAGCAGCAACACCGCCAATCGTGACGATATGTGATGCCCGCCGCCCGATTGCCCAGCCAAATAGCCCAGCAACCAGCGCACCGAAAAGAGGCGCCAGTGGGATTAAGAGATAAATCGTTTTCATATCCATTTGTAATCCTGTCCCCTTAACCCTTCAGGCTGTCGAGATCTTCGACGTTGATCGATCGTAGATTGCGGAATAACACGATCAGGATCGCCAGCCCGATTGCAGCTTCAGCCGCGGCCACCGTCAAGATAAAGAATACGAAAACCTGTCCTGCTGGATCGTCTAAAAACTGCGAGAAAGCAATGAAATTCATATTCACCGCAAGCAACATCAACTCAATCGCCATTAACAGCACGATGAGGTTTTTGCGGTTCATAAAGATACCGAAAATACTGATGGCAAATAAACAAGCCGCCAGTACAAGATAATGCGTCAACTCAAGCATGAAATATCTTCCCCTTAGGCTGCTGGTTTATCGTCGTTGGCAGGAGCATCTGCCAGCTCTTTTACTGTTGTGGCCATCTTAACGATGCGCAAGCGATCGCTTGCTTTTACGCGAACCTGATCAGCTGGATCGATATATTTGCTGCTTTTACGCTTGCGTAGAGTCAGCGCAATGGCGGCAATCATACCCACCAGCAAAATAAACGAAGCCAATTGGAAAGGCAGGAAGTACTGGGTGTAAATCAAACGGCCCAGCTCATGTACATTGCTATAACCCGCTGGATGATCAACGATGGCAGCGCCATTCAGCTGGCTTGCGCCATGAGTAATCACTAGGACCATTTCCAGCAGCATTGTTCCGGCGACCAAACCTGCAATCGGGGCGAACTTCCAGAAGCCTTTACGCAATTCCTCAAAGTTGATATCGAGCATCATCACCACAAACAAGAACAGCACCATGACGGCGCCCACATAAATCAGTACCAGCGAGACAGCGAGAAATTCAGCCTTCATCAGCATCCACAGCATGGCTGCGGTAAAAAAGGACAAAATCAGCAGCAACGCGGCTTGCACTGGGTTTTTGGTACTCACCACCCCAAGTGCAGACAAGAGCAGCACCAAGGCAAAGAAACTAAATAGAGCTTGTGTCATGTCCACCCCTTAACGGTACTTAGCGTCTTGCGCTTTGCGTTCTGCAATTTCGCTCTCGTACTTATCACCGACAGCCAGCAACATCGGCTTGGTGTAGTAGAGATCGCCCCGTTTTTCGCCGTGATATTCAAGAATATGCGTTTCCACGATGGCATCCACCGGGCAAGCTTCTTCACAAAAACCACAGAAAATGCACTTGGTCAGGTCGATGTCATAGCGTGTGGTGCGGCGTGTGCCGTCCTCACGCTTATCAGACTCAATCACAATCGCTTGAGCTGGGCAAACTGCTTCGCAAAGCTTACAGGCGATGCAACGCTCTTCACCATTGGCGTAGCGACGTTGCGCATGCAGGCCACGAAAACGCGGGCTATACGGTGTTTTTTCTTCCGGAAACTGCACTGTGATCTTGGTCTGGAACATATGGCGACCGGTCAGCATCAGACCTTTTACCAGTTCCACGAGCAAGAACGTTTTAAAGAAATAAGCAATCTTTTCCATTGTCGGTCCTGTTTATTTCCAGAGAGACAGCGGCGTCTGCATCCAAGCGCCCACTACCACAATCCAAATCAAGGTCACTGGAATAAAAATCTTCCAACCCAAACGCATCAGCTGATCGTAACGATAGCGAGGGAAAGTAGCGCGGAACCACAAGAAGCAGAACAGCATAAAGGCTACTTTTAGTACCCACCACAATACTGACGGAGCACCCAGAACGCTCCAGCTTGCTGGGAACGGGCTAAGCCAACCACCAAGGAACATGATCGATGTCATGGCTGAAATCAAAATCATATTGGCGTATTCGGCCAAGAAAAACAGCGCAAAGCTCATGCCCGAGTATTCGACCATATGACCCGCAACAATTTCTGATTCGCCTTCGGTTACATCAAACGGTGCACGGTTGGTTTCAGCCACGCCAGAAATAAAGTAAATCACGAACAAAGGCAGCAACGGAATTAAGTTCCACGACAGGATAGAACCACCTGCCATGCCTTGGCCCTGCTGATTTACGATCTCAGTCATATTCAAACTGCCTGAAACCATCATCACGCCAACCAGCGCAAAACCCATAGCTAGCTCGTAAGAGATCACCTGAGCCGCAGCGCGCATCGCACCCAAAAAGGCATACTTAGAGTTAGATGCCCAGCCAGCCAGAATCACGCCATAAACGCCCATCGAAGTGATAGCCATCACGTAAAGCAAGCCAACGTTTACATCCGCTAACACATAGCCTGGATAGAACGGCACCACGGCCCAAGCCGCCAGCGCCGGTACCAGAACCATAATTGGCGCTAGAAAAAACAGACCGGTACTCGCCGCTGATGGAGAAATAATTTCTTTCAGCAGCAGCTTTACACCGTCAGCAATCGGCTGCAGCAGCCCAAACGGACCAACCCGATTTGGGCCGATACGAATCTGCATATAACCAATGACTTTACGTTCGGCCAGAGTCAAGTAAGCCACCGCGCCCATTAAAGGCGCAACAATGCAAACGATCTTCAGTAAGGTCCAGAGGACAAACGCGATCTCTGCGCCGAACAACCCTTGTAACATTTCCATATTGGGCGCCCTTTAAGCTTTAGAAACCGACAGGCTGCTATACATGCCAGCGAGCTCTCGCGTCGCGGAATGGCTAGCTAGCACACGAATCACATTGTCGGCGAGGCCATTATCCAGCTCCGCAAACAAGGAAACTGTCGCACCGCCCTGCTCTACTTTGGCTAGATCATTCACAGCCAAGCCCAATGCAGCGAGTGTTGCCGCGTTGGCTTTCAGCGCAGGTGCAGCGGTGCTTGCCTGTAGGCTTTGCGCACGGCGAACCAAACTATCTGCCTGATACATAGGCACTTCGCCTAAGCGAACCAAGCCACTTGCAGCACGCGCCTTAACGGCAACAGCAGCAACTAGTGCGTTATTTAAGCGCGCAGCTGTATCGCCAGCGAGGGCTTCATCGCGAATCTGTTCGGACGATTCGTAATCAAAACCATTAAAGCCAAGCACATTGCCTAAAACGCGGAATACTTTCCAAGCTGGGCGAGTCTCACCAAGTGGACGCACCACACCGTTAAAGCTTTGTGGCTTGCCTTCCATATTCACAAACGTACCCGATGTTTCGGAGAACGGTGAGATCGGCAGAATCACATCAGCAAAATCCAGTGCGCAGCTATTGAATGCTGACATCACCACAACCATTTCAGCGGACTTCACTGCCGCCAGCGCTTCTTGGCCGTTGTGTGTATCAAACTCGGTTTCAGCATTTAAAAGCACATAAGCTTTTTTCGGTGTAGCGAAGACATTACCGCCAACCGTTGCACCAATCAGCTGAGCGCCCACGGTATTAGCCGCTTCGCTCATCACACCTAGCGTTGCGCCAGTTAGCTCAGCCAATGCAGCAGCTGCAGCGTATAACTCAGCAGAGCGTGGGTTGTGCGTTGCGATATTGCCTAGCAATACGGCCGATTTACCGGCGAGCGTTGCAGCAATCCTTCGAGCTGTATCAGTGACTTCAACGCCAGCTAAATCGATATGTACAGGAGCCGTCTTGCTGGTGTCAGCTTCAACAACAGCCTTAATCACAGCCAACACGCCTTCAACCAGCTGATCAGGGCGAACAACAGATTGCGCGGCGACTTTAGTCAGCAAATCATCGCTATGCACATTCACTAAAGAAAGCTTCAAGCCTTTCTTAACCGATTGACGTAGGCGCTGTGCAAGCAAAGGCTGCTCTTGGCGTAATGACGAACCAATCACCAGCACCGCTTCAGAAGCAGCCAAATCAACAATCGATTGGCCTAACCAAGTAGCGCCAGTCGTATTCAGGCTGAAGTCTGCGTTGCGTAAGCGAGTCTCAACGTTTTCTACGCCTAAACCTGCCATCAATTTACGCAGAGTAAATAGCTCTTCAACTGTGCTATTAGGCGTTGCAACTGCAGCCACAGATGCAGCACCGTGGTCTGATACCACTTGCTTCAGGCCATTTGCCACGTATTCAAGCGCGGCTTGCCAATCTGTAACTTGCCAAACGCCACCCTGCTTAATCATTGGCTTTTGCAGACGCTCGCTACTATTTAGCGCTTCATAAGAGAAACGATCACGATCACTCAGCCAGCATTCATTAATGGCTTCGTTTTCCAGCGGCAATACACGCATTACTTTGTTGTTTTTTACCTGCACAACTAGATTTGAACCCAAACCATCATGCGGGCTTACCGATTTACGACGCGATAATTCCCATGTGCGGGCGGAGTAGCGGAACGGCTTGCTAGTCAACGCACCAACTGGGCAAAGATCAATCACATTACCGGAAATTTCTGACTTAACCGCCTTGCCAACAAAGGACATGACTTCGGTAAATTCACCGCGACCAGCCATACCCAGCTCTTGGAAGCCAGCAATTTCTTCGGTAAAGCGAACGCAGCGGCTGCAATGGATGCAACGCGTCATATCAGTAGAAATCAACGGGCCTAGGTCTTTATTAACCACAACACGCTTTTCTTCTGTGTAACGCGAGCCAGACTGACCGTAGCCAACCGCAAGATCTTGCAGCTGACATTCACCGCCCTGATCGCAAATCGGGCAATCGAGCGGGTGATTAATCAGTAAGAATTCCATCACCCCCTGCTGCGCCTTCACGGCCTGATCAGAGTGGGTCCAGACTTTCATCCCGTCCGTGACGGGGGTTGCACAGGCTGGCAAAGGCTTAGGCGCTTTCTCAACCTGAACAAGGCACATACGGCAGTTTGCGGCAATAGACAGCTTTTTGTGATAGCAAAAATGCGGGATGTGCACGCCAACAGAATTGGCTGCGTCCATCACCGTGCTACCACCTGGCACTGTCAGTTTCTTACCGTCGATTTCAATTTCCAGCATGCTTCGACTCAGTGGCTCAAATTAAACCCAAGCCTGCAGAGCAGTCTTGTGTTTAATAAGGTATTCAAATTCGCTACGGAAGTGTTTAAGCATTCCGCGCACCGGGAAAACAGCTGCGTCGCCGAGGGCACAAATGGTTCGCCCTGCGATGTTATTACCGACACTATCCAATAGCTCCAAGTCTTCCGGAACGCCATGGCCCTGTGCGATACGATGAACAATGCGATACAACCAACCGGTGCCTTCACGACACGGTGTACATTGGCCACACGATTCTTCGAAGTAGAAATATGACAAACGCTCCAGCGCCTGCACCATATTGACGGTTTCATCCATCACGATTACCGCGCCCGAACCCAGCATCGATCCCGCCTTAGCGATCGAATCGTAGTCCATCGTGCATTGCATCATGATGTCAGCAGGCAAGACCGGCGAAGATGATCCACCAGGAATCACCGCCTTGAGTTTTTTGCCATCTTTCATACCACCGCAAAGCTCAAGCAGCTCCGAAAACGGCATGCCCAGCGGCACTTCGTAGTTTCCAGGACGGTTTACATGGCCAGAAACCGAAAATAACTTAGTGCCACCGTTATTAGGTTTACCTAGCTCAAGAAATTTCTGCCCGCCTTCGCGGATAATGTAAGGTACGGAGGCAAACGTCTCGGTATTATTAATTGTGGTTGGCTTGCCGTAGAGGCCGTAGCTGGCCGGAAAAGGCGGCTTAAAGCGCGGCTGACCTTTTTTGCCTTCTAAGGATTCCAGCAGTGCCGTTTCTTCACCGCAAATATAAGCGCCGTAGCCATGATGCGCATGCAGCTCGAAGCTAAATTCTGAACCCAGAATTTTATCGCCTAAAAAGCCTGCCTTGCGGGCTTCTTCGAGTGCTTCTTCAAAGCGCTCGTAAGCTTCAAACACTTCACCGTGGATATAGTTGTAACCCACGGTAATGCCCATCGCGTAAGCACCAATAATCATGCCTTCGATCAGCGCATGTGGATTAGACACAATAATGTCTAAATCCTTAAAGGTGCCCGGCTCACCCTCGTCGGTATTACATACAAGGTATTTTTGCCCTGGGAAACTACGCGGCATAAACGACCATTTCAAGCCAGTCGGAAAACCTGCACCACCACGGCCACGCAGGCCAGATGTTTTCATTTGCGCAATGATTTCATCTTGAGTAATGTTTTCACTCAGGATTTTTTTCAGTGCAGCATAACCGCCGCGCTTAACGTATTCGTCAAGCTTCCAGCAGTTTGGATCTTCAAAGTTGACGTCTTCAAATACAACGCCGGATACGTAGACGGTCATTATTCGAGCTCCGCCAGTTTTTTGTCGATCGCCTCAGGCGTCATATGGCTGCACATGGAATGGTTGTTTACCAGCATAACTGGCGCATAACCACAGGCTCCCATGCACTCCCCTTCTTTCAGTGTAAATTTGCCGTCAGGCGTGGTTTCATTAAAACCTATGCCCAACTTTTGCTTGATGTAATGCGCCGCAGTATAGCCGCCGGACAAAGCACAGGGCAGATTGGTACATACCGTGATCTTATGTTTACCGACGGGCTTTAAATCATACATATTGTAGAAAGTAGCCACTTCCAGCGCCATCATCGGGGCAATGCCCAGATAGTTAGCGATGAATTCGATCATTTCATTACTTAAGTAGCGATGTTCAGTTTGCGCAATACGCAGAGCACCCATGACTGCAGAGCGCTTTTGTTCTGCTGGGTACTTGGCTACTTCACGATCAATCAACGCTAGGGATTGAGTAGTTAACATCAGCGGTCAATCTCCCCGAATACAACGTCTTGAGTTCCAATGATCGCCACCACGTCGGACAACATATGGCCACGCGCCATTTCATCTAGGGAGGCTAAATGGGCAAAACCCGGTGCACGAATTTTCATGCGGTAAGGCTTATTCGCCCCATCGGACACCATATAGATACCAAACTCACCCTTAGGATGCTCAACAGCGGCGTAAGCTTCACCCTCTGGAACATGCATGCCTTCGGTAAATAGTTTGAAGTGGTGAATCAGCTCTTCCATATTGGCTTTCATGCCGCCACGTGAAGGCGATGCCACCTTATGATTATCCACAATCACAGGGCCAAGATTGGCTTTCAACCATGCCACACACTGCTTGATAATGCGGTTAGACTGGCGCATTTCTTCCACGCGAACCAGATAGCGATCATAACAATCGCCATTAGTACCCACTGGTATATCAAAATCAAGCGAGCCGTAAACTTCGTAGGGCTGTTTCTTACGCAAATCCCACTCAATACCCGAGCCCCGCAGCATTGGGCCAGTTAGACCCAGCGCCAAAGCGCGTTCAGGTGTGATAATGCCAATACCCACGGTACGCTGTTTCCAGATTCGATTATCTGTCAACAATGTTTCGTATTCGTCAACATAGGTTGGGAAGCGATTGGTGAAGTCTTCGATAAAATCGAGTAAAGAACCGTTCCGATTGCCATTTAATTTTTTGATCGCAGCGGCGTTACGCACCTTAGAAGCTTGGTACTGTGGCATTTGATCTGGTAAATCACGGTAAACGCCACCCGGACGATAATAGGCCGCGTGCATACGTGCACCTGACACGGCTTCATAACAGTCCATCAGGTCTTCGCGTTCACGGAATGCATACAAGAAGATCGTCATCGCGCCACAGTCAATACCGTGTGCACCAATCCACATCAGGTGGTTCAGTATCCGCGTGATTTCATCAAACATCACACGGATATACTGAGCACGCAGTGGCACTTCAATGCCAGTCATTTTTTCAATCGCCATGCAGTAAGCATGCTCATTGCACATCATCGACACATAGTCGAGGCGGTCCATATAAGGCAGTGATTGGATATAAGTTTTGGATTCAGCTAGTTTTTCAGTACCACGGTGCAAAAGCCCGATATGCGGGTCAGCCCGTTCAACCACTTCACCATCAAGCTCTAGCACAAGGCGAAGCACGCCGTGCGCGGCGGGGTGTTGTGGTCCGAAGTTAAGCGTGTAGTTGCGGATTTCAGCAGCCACCGTAGTTCTCCTCGCGGATGATACGCGGAGTTGTTTCACGCGGATCGATAGTGACAGGCTGATAGATCACGCGGCCTTGTTCTGGGTCATAACGCATTTCTACGTAACCTGACAGCGGGAAATCCTTACGGAAAGGATGACCAACAAAACCGTAATCGGTCAGAATACGGCGTAAATCTGGGTGGCCTTGGAACATAATCCCAAATAAATCAAACGCTTCGCGCTCAAACCAATTCAGGCCAGGCCAAACAGTCACAACCGATGGCACAACAGGGAAATCATCATCAGTACAGAACACACGTACACGTAAGCGAACATTGTGTTTATACGACAAGAAATGATAAACCGCTGCAAAACGATGACCTTCCCATGCCGCGTCTTTGTAAGTGCTGTAGTCCACACCGCAAACGTCCAGACAGGATTCAAAGTGCAATGCGGCATCATCACGCAGCATAAGAGCCACAGCGGGCCATGCAACAACCGGCACTTCAATAGTAACTTCGTCTAAAGCACAAACCATTTTGGAGAGGTTAGCCCCCCCCACCTCACCTAGAACAGACTTCAGGCTGTCCATTAGGATGGAAAGTTTACGATCCACTGATTACCCTCGCTCACTTGCTACAACACCTGATCGTGCAATAGTGTTTGTACGCTTAATCTTATTCTGTAGCTGAATAATGCCGTAAAGCAAAGCTTCAGCTGTCGGAGGACAGCCCGGCACGTAGATATCAACTGGCACAATCCGATCACAACCACGAACTACAGAATATGAATAATGATAGTAACCGCCGCCGTTGGCACAGGATCCCATCGAGATCACCCAGCGTGGCTCAGGCATCTGATCGTAAACTTTGCGCAAGGCTGGTGCCATTTTATTGCACAGAGTACCTGCAACAATCATCAGATCAGACTGACGCGGACTTGGGCGAAAAACAATACCAAAACGATCCAAGTCATAGCGGGCAGCGCCGGCATGCATCATTTCTACCGCACAACAGGCCAAGCCAAAGGTCATAGGCCATAGGGAACCGGTACGGGTCCAGTTGATGACAGTATCAAGTGATGTAGTGACGAATCCCTTGTCTGCCGTTGGCAAACTTGTTTGAGCATTCATTTCATTACTCCCATTCCAGTGCGCCTTTCTTCCACTCAAAGACAAAACCCACAACCAGCACGGTCAGGAAAATCATCATCGTAAGGAAGCCGAACATGCCGAGCTCTTTAAGCACAACAGCCCATGGCACAAGGAAGGCCACTTCGAGATCGAACAAAATAAACAGGATTGCAACGAGGTAGTAGCGCACATCAAACTGCATGCGCGCGTCTTCGAAAGCTTCGAAGCCACACTCGTAAGGCGAGCGTTTTTCAGGATCAGGCCGATTGGTCCCGAGAATCTTGCCCACCCCCCAGCCAAGAACAAGAGGGACGACGCCCACCAAGAGTCCTACAGCCAGAAACATCAGGATGGGGAAATAGTTAGCGAGCATGGCACTCCCCAGATTTGAAGGTTAAGGATATTTTTATATGTTGTATTCGCCAACATTGCGCGGGCGTTTTGAATCTGGTGCCGACAGAGAGACTCGAACTCTCACAACCGAAGTCACTACCCCCTCAAGATAGCGTGTCTACCAATTTCACCATGTCGGCATTAAACACAAATTAATCTTCCTAAAACTAAAACTTATTCAGGAATTTTACTCGGCTGCACAGGCTGCTCTACCGCAGGTTTTTGCGCACCCATTACGCCTAGATCAGCCTTCTTCGCTGGGCTTACAAGAAGAACCAGAGCAAGGCAGCTTGCAAAGAACAGCGTAGCAGTCACCGCCGTAGTCCGGCTTAAAAAATTAGCTGAACCAGACGATCCAAACAGACTACCCGCAGAACCACTGCCAAATGCAGCGCCCATATCCGCACCTTTACCATGCTGCATCAGCACCAAAACGATAGTGGCAATCGCTGAAACCACGTTCAAAATGAGCACGAGTGATTTAATAAGTTCCATTAATTTCTCAATTCTATGCGGCGCGCATTCTAGCGGGTTTTGTATCCCCTGACTAGCGCGCAGCCATGCAGATTTCTAAAAACTCGGAAGCCGAAAGGGCTGCTCCGCCAACAAGTACACCATCTACCCCGTCTACAGCCAAAACCTCTTCAGCATTACTGCCTTTTACACTGCCGCCGTATAAGACACGGGTGCGAGGCTCTAAAGTTTCTTTGATAAACGCGTGCATTTCTGCAATTTGCGCTGATGTAGCGATCACGCCCGTACCTACTGCCCATGATGGCTCGTAAGCAACGGCATAAAGCCCAATCGGCAAACCACGTAAAACGGCTAATTCTGCAGCGATAATTTCTTTATGCCGGCCACTTGCGCGCTCATCTGCATCTTCTCCAACACAATACACGGGGAAAAGGCCTGCATCTAAACATGCACGCAGCTTACGTGCAGCATTTTCACTGCTCTCGCCAAAATAACGGCGACGTTCTGAGTGCCCCACAATAACCAGCTCGCAACCAATGTCTGCCAACATAGATGCAGAAACTGCGCCTGTGTAAGCCCCAACATGATACTCGCTGACATCCTGAGCTCCAACCTGAACCTGGCTATCTTTCAGTAAACTCTTAGCAAGCATGACATAAGGATAAGGGATGCATACCGCCACGTTGGAGCCTAGCTTAGCGCGAGCCAACTCGGGCAATACCGAACGAATCTTACCGATGCTGCCATGCATCTTCCAGTTACCAATTACTAGCTGTCCTGTCATACGACGTGAAGCACCCACTTCAAAAGCTGCAGATTGTATTCCCACCCCTACCCCCAGTCAAACCGAGGCGTGCTTGCTGACATAAAGAACACGCGTCAATTATATTGATTTTCAACAGAAGCTCACCCAAACTGAGTGACTTGTAATATTTCAGCAACAATCAGCAGCTAGCATAGCGAAATATCATTTCAATCCAAACGCTTTAGCCCTCGGAGTTCTCTGTAATGGCATTTGTTCGCAAACTGATTGTTACCATCGGCCTTACTGCCGGCCTGTTCACACATGCTATCGCGGCAGACATTACTGGTGCAGGTGCGACCTTCCCGTACCCGCTCTACGCAAAGTGGGCTGAAATGTACAAAGCAAAGACCGGTATTGGTCTGAACTATCAATCAATTGGTTCTGGTGGCGGTATTAAGCAAATCCAAGCTAAAACAGTTGATTTTGGCGCGTCTGACATGCCACTTAAGCCAGAAGAATTAAGCAAACAAGGCCTGTTGCAATTCCCTACAGTGATCGGTGGCGTAGTGCCGGTGGTAAATATTCCAGGTATTAAGCCTGGCCAGCTAAAAATGAATCCACAAGTTCTGGCTGACATTTTCCTTGGCAAGATTAAAAAGTGGAATGACCCAGCCATCGTTGCAATTAACGCAGGCGTTAACTTGCCTAGCCAAAACATTACTGTTGTTCGCCGCTCAGACGGCTCAGGCACTACATTCGTATTTGCTGACTACCTGTCAAAAGTATCAGCAGAATGGAAAGAAAAAGTTGGCGCAAATACTTCCTTGCAATGGCCAGTTGGTGTAGGTGGCAAAGGTAACGAGGGCGTTTCCAACTATGTACAACGCATTAAAGGTGCGATTGGCTACGTTGAGTTTGCTTACGCAAAACAAAACAAATTAGCACACGCTGCACTGCAAAACCGTGATGGTGTTTTTGTCCAGCCTTCTGAAGAAGCCTTTGTTGCTGCTGCTGCTGGCGCAGATTGGAAAAATGCACCAGGCATGTATTTGCTGACGACAAACTCAGCGGGCAAAACATCATGGCCTATTGCTAATCCAACATTCATTTTGATGCACAAAAAGCAAGACAAACCAGCACAAGCAGTAGACGTATTGAAATTTTTTGATTGGGCTTACGGCAATGATGCAGATAAAGTTGCGCTTGATTTAGACTACATCCCTATGCCAGATAACGTAGTGAATATGATTAAAGCCAACTGGAAAGCACAATTAACAGATGGTGCAAATCCAATCTGGAAGTAATTTGTCATTACGGTAGCGGCAGTACCGCTATACGTCTAAACACACAACAGGAGCCATAAAGCTCCTGTTGTGTTGTTATGAAGCATCGGTGGAATGGAGATTTTAATGCCGAATCAAACACAACGAATGAAACAGCAGCGATTGCAAGATATGCTGTTCGTCGGAAGTACACGTTTTTTTGCTTTTTTTGTACTTGCTTTACTAAGCGGTATTATCCTTTCATTGCTCTATGGTGCAATGCCAAGCATTAAACACTTTGGCTTTAGCTTTATTACTTCAGAAAGCTGGAACCCTGTTACAGAAGAATTCGGTGCATGGCCATCAATTCGCGGTACTTTAATCTCCTCATTTATTGCATTGATTATTGCTGTGCCCGTTAGTTTTGGTATTGCCATTTTTCTAACTGAATTATCTCCCACTTGGCTACGCCGCCCTCTTGGGATTGCGATTGAGTTACTTGCCGGTGTGCCTTCTATTATTTACGGCATGTGGGGCTTATTTGTTTTTGCGCCGCTGTTTGCTGACTATGCACAGCCATGGCTTACCGAAACAACGGAAAATTGGCCATTGATTGGTGAGCTATTTGTAGGTGCTCCGATGGGCATCGGGATGTTCACAGCCAGCTTAATTCTTTCTATTATGGTTATCCCATACGTTACCTCGGTTATGCGCGATGTATTTGAAGTTGTTCCGCCAATGCTGAAAGAATCAGCTTATGGCCTAGGCGCGACGACTTGGGAAGTCGTTTGGAATGTCGTTGTGCCATTTACTAAAAATGGCATTATCGGCGGTGTAATGCTGGGCTTAGGCCGTGCACTTGGTGAAACCATGGCCATTACCTTTGTGATTGGTAATTCCCAAGCAAAAATGAGTTCACTTTTTGACCCCGCCACCACGATATCTGCCACGCTGGCTAATGAATTTACCGAGGCCAATGGCGAGCTATATGTTTCATCGCTGATTGAATTAGGTTTACTGTTGTTTTTTATTACCTTTATCGTTCTTGTTCTTTCCAAGTTATTATTATTGCGCTTACAACACAATGAGGGCGCTAACTCATGAGTAAGGCCATGAATATTTATAAGCGCCGTCGCGCAATCAATTATCTAAGCCTAACACTTTCCATTATTGCCATGGCATTTGGTTTGTTTTGGTTATTTTGGATTATGTTTACCCTATTTAAAAATGGCCTACCGGGTTTAACATTAGCGACCTTTACCCAAACAACGCCAGCTCCAAGCAGTGCAGGTGGTTTATCTAATGCCATTTTAGGCAGCTTACAAATGTCAATTGTGGGCGTTGCGATTGGCACGCCAATTGGTATTTTGGCAGGAACTTACCTTGCTGAGTTTGGTAATAAAGGCTGGCTAGCCCCTACTACTCGCTTTATTAATGATATTTTACTTTCTGCACCATCGATTGTTATTGGCTTATTTATTTTTGAAATGTATGTAGCACGAGTACAGCATTTTTCTGGCTGGGCCGGCTCATTTGCTTTAGCGATTTTGGTAATTCCAGTGGTATTAAGAACCACAGAAAATATGCTACGCCTAGTCCCCACCGCAATGCGTGAAGCCGCCTATGCCCTAGGCGCGCCACAATGGAAAATGGTGCTTTTGGTTACATTACGTGCAGCCAAGGCCGGCGTTGCAACAGGTATTTTGCTCGCCATTGCTCGTATCTTGGGTGAAACAGCGCCGCTATTATTTACTGCGCTGAATAACCAATTCTATTCAAATATGAATCAACCGATGTCTAATTTGCCTGTTGTCATCTTCCAATTCGCCATGAGCCCTTATGAAGAATGGCATCAATTAGCTTGGACGGGTGCTTTATTAATTGGCCTATTTGTGCTCGGTTTAAATATTGTTGCGCGCGTGATGCTGCGTGAACCGAAACAAAACTAACAAACCAATACGGATAAGTTTAATCATGAAAAATCAAGCAAACCCAGCAAAGCTCGCTATTAAAAACCTGAACTTCTTTTACGGTAATTTTCATGCGCTAAAGAATGTAAATTTAGATATTCAGGAAGGTAAAGTAACCGCCTTTATTGGCCCATCTGGTTGTGGTAAATCTACTCTGCTGCGTACATTTAACCGGATGTATGACCTTTACCCAAAGCTACGTGCAGAAGGTGAAATCATATTAAACGGTAAAAATGTTTTAGATAATGATGTAGATTTGAATATGCTACGTGCAAAAGTAGGCATGGTATTTCAAAAACCAACGCCGTTTCCTATGTCTATTTATGACAATATAGCTTTTGGTGTAAAGCTCTATGAAAACCTGCCTAAATCCGAAATGGATGATCGCGTTGAATGGGCCTTACAAAAAGCAGCGCTGTGGAACGAAGCAAAAGATAAACTGAAGCAATCTGGTTTAAGCTTATCTGGCGGTCAACAGCAACGCCTCTGTATTGCACGCGCGGTTGCTGTTAAACCCGAAGTATTACTACTCGATGAGCCAACTTCGGCGCTTGATCCAATTTCTACAGCACACGTAGAAGAATTAGTGCATGAATTAAAGCAAGATTATACGATTGCAATCGTGACACATAATATGCAACAAGCCGCCCGTGTTTCTGATATCACCGCTTATATGTATTTAGGCGAGCTGATTGAAGTAGGCGAAACAGATAGTATTTTTACTACACCTAAAGTAAAAGCGACTGAAGATTATATTACCGGTAAATTTGGTTAAATTATTGCTCTCCTAAAGCAAATGGCAAGCCTTAGGCTTGCCATTTTTTTATCTAAAACATTGCTACTCTAACTATTATTAGGCATAAAAAAGGCAGTCTAAGCGTCCTTTTTTTATTTAAACAATTAGTTTTTTGGAACAATATTGTTGAATACGTAGCGCACGCCTTTTACATTTTCAGCCACATTACCTGCAAGGGCCATTTGCTCGCCCTCATCAACACTACCTTCAATGGTGACATCTGCATCTTTACCTTTAACTTTTAAGTTAAATTTTTGTAAAACTAAATCGTTATCTAAATTACCTTTGACAGCAGCAGCAAGTGCATCACCCGTTAATGCGGCAATAGCAGGAGCATCTGCAGCACTCACTGTGCCCATAGCAAATACTAAAGTACTGGATACCAAAATCAGGCGGACTAGTTTCATAAGATCATTCTCTCAGATTGTTGTGACAACAGATAACCTAGTACGATTCTAAAAGTTTTAAGTTACAGAATTGTTTAATTAGCATGACAAATAGTTAAATGAATTTATTACAACACTTCCCATTTTAGAAGCCTACCAGATTTCAAATATGCCGTTAAAAAGCGGGGCAATGCCCCGCCCTGCTTATTCGGCATTTGCCTCGCTACTAACTACTTTAGCAATCTGCTCTGCCCATTCACGTGCGATAGTGGCATCAGTGTGCTCTACCATTACACGCACCACAGGCTCTGTGCCTGATGGGCGTAATAACACACGGCCAGCCGAGCCCATCACCATCTCAGCCTTGCTTACAGCCGCTTTAATCAGCTCTGAGGCATGGCAATCAAAGCCCTTAGCGATACGGACATTTTTTAGCACCTGTGTTGACAGTACTAGATCATGGCAATACTGTACCAAGGTCTTGCCGCTTTCTTTAAGCGCCTGCAGTACTTGTAGTGCAGACACAATGCCGTCCCCTGTGGAGTGTTTATCTAAGCAAAGTAAATGCCCAGAGCCTTCCCCACCTACCAACCAGTTATTTGCCAATAATCTTTCAAGCACATAGCGGTCTCCTACTTTTGCACGCTCAAAACCAATACCACGTGCTTTCAGGCCGTTTTCTACACCTAGATTCGTCATTAAGGTGCCAACCACACCTTCACCTAATGTGCCTTTATCTTGGCGATAACACGCCAATGCGTAGAGCAATTGATCACCATCCACAATCGTGCCATCACGGTCGATCATAATAAGACGATCACCATCACCATCTAAGGAGATTCCAAAATCAGCGCCTTCAGCCAGTACGGCTTTACGCGCTGTTTCTGGGTGAGTAGCGCCAACATCTTCGTTAATATTGTAGCCATTGGGCGTTACACCGATCTTGACGACTTCTGCACCTAACTCATGAAACACATGCGGGGCAATATCATAGGTAGCACCGTGCGCACAATCCACCACCAGCTTTAAACCGCGTAGATCAAGCTCATTTGGGAACGTTGATTTACAAAATTCAATATAACGGCCAGCCGCATCATCCACTCGCCAAGATTTACCAATACGCTTAGGCGAAACGCAGGGCTGTACTTGATCGATTGCCGCTTCAATCGCCAATTCAACGTCATCAGCCAGTTTTTTCCCACCTGCACCAAAAAATTTAATCCCATTATCGTGATAAGGATTATGCGATGCAGAGATCACCACGCCAGCGGATAGACGCAGGGCACGGGTTAAATAAGCGATACCTGGGGTAGGGAGAGGAC
Organism: Iodobacter fluviatilis; assembly: GCF_004194535.1. Taxonomy (NCBI): domain Bacteria; kingdom Pseudomonadati; phylum Pseudomonadota; class Betaproteobacteria; order Neisseriales; family Chitinibacteraceae; genus Iodobacter; species Iodobacter fluviatilis. The sequence goes on from NZ_CP025781.1 coordinate 1,001,911, forward strand.
CTGTTAGGTATACATCCACCCCAGCAGCATTTAAACCCGCTTGCAACGCAGCTTCTAGCATATAACCTGACACACGCGTGTCTTTACCGATCAGCACAGCGGCATGATCACCATTGCCACGCTTACTTTCTGCCGCAAGTACTTTACCAGCGGCATAACCCAGCTTCATAGCAAACTCAGGTGTAATCGGATATTCACCCACTAAACCACGTACACCGTCTGTTCCAAAATACTTGCGCCCCATCATTCACTCCGATAATAAGCTTGGCCAAACTTGCTTCCAGCTACTTTTACCCCAACTTTTAATCAGGTGCATTGCTGGATAACAAATTATTATAAAAAACTGACGTTTATTTTAAGGCACGCCATACTTTTAACGCATCCACTGTTTCCCGCACATCGTGTACCCGAATCACCGCGCTACCTGCCTGTGCAGCCATAAGCGCAGCAGCAATGCTAGCAGGCATACGTTCCTGCACAGCTTGACCGGTAATCTGCCCCAACATGCTCTTACGCGATACCCCAACCAATAAAGGGGTGGCTAAGCTTTGCAAGAGCTGAGGTAAACCACGAAATAGCGCTACATTATGTTCTAAACTTTTACCAAATCCAAAACCAGGATCCAGCAATAAACGCTGGTGGGCAATGCCCGCCGCCAATGCCGCATCTCGTCTTTGCCGCAAATAATCTATTACTTCTGCCAGAACATCGGTATAGCTTGGCGTAAATTGCATATTTTGTGGCTCACCCTGCTTATGCATTAAGCAAACTGCAGCATTGCTTTTAGCCAGCAGCGCTAGTGCCCCCTCTTCTTCTAGGGCAGAAATATCATTAACTATATCTACTCCCGAGTCTAAGGCAGCACGCATTACAGCAGCTTTACGGGTATCTACAGAAAGCGGCACATTCAGAGCTTGCAGTGCAGTAATAACAGGAATCACGCGGCGAATTTCTTCTGCTTCAGGCACAATTGCTGCGCCTGGGCGGGTTGATTCGCCACCAATATCCAAAATATCCGCGCCATCGGCAAGTAGCTTTTCGGCATGAGCGAGCGCAGCACCCACCTGCTGAAAATGCCCACCGTCAGAAAACGAATCGGGAGTGACATTCACAATTCCCATCACTAGTGAGCGATTCAACTGCAGACTAAAACGCCCACATTGCAATATATTCATCTTTGCCCTCATCTAAAACACTGTTTTGGCACTTTTTATCTCTTGATACCTTTAAGCAACACAAAAAAAGGCGGCCCATCAGGCCGCCATTTTATTCACAACTCAGCTTTAAGCTTCGGTTGCTGGTGTCGTAATAACTGGAGTAGCTGGTGCTTCACCACTTGGGCGATCACCACCACCGCTCGCAGGCGTTTTCACTGGCAACGCCTTTGGTGGTTTAGGAGTGCGGCCTTGCATGATGTCTTCGATTTGCTCTGCGTCAATGGTTTCCCATTCCAGCAGTGCGGCAGTCATGGCTTCAACCTTATCACGATTATCTTCCAGCAAACGGCGAGCTAAGCCATATTGCTCGTCGATAATACGGCGAATTTCAGCGTCAACCTGCATCATGGTCGCTTCAGACATGTTTTTATGCGTCGTTACCGAGCGGCCTAAAAATACTTCGCCTTCGTTCTCGCCATACACCATAGGGCCTAAAGCATCGGTCATACCGTAACGCGTCACCATATCGCGGGCTAATGAAGTAGCACGCTCAAAGTCGTTCGATGCGCCAGTAGTCATCTGATTCATAAACAATTCTTCAGCAATACGTCCACCGAATAAAATCGCAATACGATCCATCAGATAGCCACGGTCATAAGCGTAACGATCGGCTTCAGGCAGCTGCATTGTTACTCCTAGTGCGCGGCCACGAGGAATAATCGTCACTTTGTGCACCGGATCAGACTTAGGCAGTAGCTTTGCTACTACAGCATGGCCTGATTCGTGATACGCCGTATTTTGCTTTTCTTCTTCGCTCATCACCATGGAGCGACGTTCCGAGCCCATCATGATTTTATCTTTAGCCGATTCAAAATCGTCCATATCAACCAGACGCTTCACACGGCGAGCAGCAAACAACGCAGCTTCATTCACCAAATTCGCCAAATCAGCACCAGAGAAACCTGGAGTACCACGCGCGATCACCTGGGCATCAACATCGTTTGAAATCGGCACTTTGCGCATATGCACGCCAAGAATCTGCTCACGGCCACGAATATCTGGTAATGACACCATCACTTGGCGATCGAAACGACCTGGACGCAGCAGCGCAGGATCAAGCACGTCAGGGCGGTTAGTTGCTGCAATCACCATAATGCCGGAATTGCCTTCAAAACCGTCCATCTCAACCAGCATCTGATTAAGCGTTTGCTCGCGCTCATCATTACCGCCGCCCATACCAGCACCGCGTTGACGCCCCACCGCATCGATTTCATCGATAAAGATAATGCATGGTGCATTTTTCTTCGCGTTTTCAAACATATCACGAACGCGGGCAGCACCCACACCGACAAACATTTCAACGAAATCTGAACCAGAGATACTAAAGAACGGCACTTTAGCTTCACCGGCAATTGCTTTCGCCAACAACGTTTTACCAGTCCCCGGAGGGCCAACCAGCAAAATACCACGGGGCATACGGCCACCTAAGCTTTGGTATTTAGTTGGATCACGCAGGTAATCAACGATCTCTGATACATCCGCCTTGGCTTCATCGCAGCCCGCTACATCAGCAAAGGTAATCACATTGGTCGCTTCGTCTAAAAGACGCGCCTTTGATTTACCAAAGCTAAATGCACCGCCTTTACCACCGCCCTGCATCTGGCGCATAAAGAACACCCATACGCCAATCAAGAGCAGCATAGGGAACCAGTTGATGAATAAATTCATCAAGAAGCTTGGTTCTTCCTCAGCTTTAGCCGCAAATTTAACGTTATGTTTGATAAGCGTATCAACCATACGGAAATCAAACGGAGCCAGGGTAGAGAATGCACTGCCATCGTTACGCTTGCCTTTAATGATCTGGCCGCGAATCGGGTTTCCCTCTATTTCTGCGCTGGCAATTCGATCAGCCTCTACATCAGCCATAAACTGCGAATACGCCACCTGCCCGCTTGCATCTTGCTTGCGAGAAAATTGGTTAAAGACTGTCATCAGTACCAGACCAATAACGAGCCAAATGGCGATGTTCTTGCCGAGATTGTTCACGGCGCTACTCCTGATTATCCCCTGGCAGCCTACCGAGCAAGTGCAATGCACACGCTTAAACTAGACCGGCTATTCGGGATGAAAGAAAAAAATTCTACACGTTTATATACTACTCAAGCTTTTTTCTGTTTGCCGAGCAAATAAGTTTCATTGCTACGATCTCGTGAAGCCTTAGGATTACGCGTCACCACCGTCGTAAATGTTTCACGCATCGCAGTCATGTACTCGGTAAAACCATAACCTTGGAATACCTTGACCAGAAAAGAACCGTTTGGTTTCAATTGCTCACGAACAAATTCTAAGGCTAGTTCACATAGAAGCATACTGCGCGCCTGATCCATGACGGCATTCCCCGTTATATTGGGGGCCATATCGCAAATCACAAGGTCTACCTGACGACCGCCGAGTAATTCAGTGTAATGCGCTAATACTTCATCATCACGAAAATCGCCCTGAATAAAATCGACGCCACGAATCGGCATCATATCCAGTAAGTCTAGCGCAAAAACGCGGCCTGAATCACCTACATTCTGACTGGCAACTTGCGACCAGCTTCCTGGTGCAGCGCCAAGATCGGCAACCCATAGTCCTTGTTTAAGTAATTTATCTTTTTCATTGATCTCTAGCAGTTTGAAAGCCGCACGTGCGCGGTAACCCTCTTTTTTTGCTTGATGGACATAATGATCGTTGACGTGTTCCTTCAACCACGCATTACTGGAATTGCTACGAGCCATGAGGTAAAATTGCCTGTTTAGTCAAGGATTTGAAACAATGGAACTCACATCGGATCAGCGTCGCCATCTGAAAAGCTTGGCTCATCATATCGATCCAGTCGTGATGATCGGTAATAATGGCCTAGCAGACGCGGTAATCCGCGAAATTGCTGTTAATTTAGATGCACATGAACTCATTAAAATTCGAGTTTTAGGTGATGATCGTGCCCTGCGTGAAGAATACATGCAAAAGATCTGCTCTGAACTGGGCGCATCAGCCGTTCAACACATTGGTAAGTTATTAATTGTTTATCGCGCTTCAAATAGTGATAAGCCTCGAATCGTACTACCCAAGGCAAAAAAAGCCAAATAAACGGGCTTTAATGTAAATAGGGCGACTCAGGTCGCCCTAATACTTTAGCGTTTTTTTCCATCTATGCATTAAAACACATCACCCAAGCGGCACTATTTGCTCGCTTAGCGATCGGTATCAGACCAGATGTAAATTATACCAAACACACTCTGCAACAGATAAATCAAGCTAGAAAGAGTATGCCATTGCGCTAAACCCCCTCCAAACATACCTTCTGCGGCAGTGCTTACAGCGGGTTTTAAGCTAGAAATCATTGGGAAAATCGCAAACTGGTTTACCAAGGTACATAACAGCATCCCCATCACCAGCCAGAATTTTCCACTTTGAAAGCCGCGCATCCCCATCTGCCAGATACACCAAATCGCCAGATATACACCAGCTACAATTCCTACCCAACCAATCGCATGAAATAACTTTCCGGTCACCATCCCTGCTGTGGCTTTATCTAAGCCAGCAAATAGCGCAGGGGCTGCGATGACGCCAATGGTCCACATACCGCCAATCCACAGTACGGTGAGTAGGTTTTTTAAACCTAAACCTAAGCCCATTGCATTCCCTTTAGGAGTATTAAATGTATTTTACATTGAGCACTTCATATTCGCGGATGCCGCCTGGAGCCATCACTTCGGCCACATCACCGGCATACTTACCGATTAGCGCTCGTGCAATCGGGCTAGACACTGAGATTTTAAATTCTTTGATTTCAGCTTCTTCATCACCCACGATCTGGTAAGTGACTTTATTGCTGGTTTCTAAGTCTTCTAAATCAACTGTTGCCCCAAACACTACGCGGCCTTCAGCGGTTTCAGCAAGGCTAGCGGGCTCAATTAACTGTGCATTAGAAAGCTTGCTTTCTAGCTCAGCAATACGGCCTTCTACAAAGCCCTGCCTCTCTTTCGCTGCGTCATACTCAGCGTTTTCCGATAAATCACCGTGTGAGCGTGCTTCGGCAATTGCTGCAATCACTGAAGGACGTTCTACGCTCTTTAGGTTTTGCAGTTCGGCTTTCAGTTTTACCGCACCTTGTACGGTGAGCGGAATTTTTATCATTTCTTTACAGTCTCCATCCAAAAAGAAGAGCCGCCGTCACAAGAGGACGGCGGCTTTTACTTAAGTTCTAGTGCTTATGCTTCATTAAAATGAAACACGATTCACGAACCTTAGGGCGTAAATTATCAGTGTTTGATCCTGCGATGCAAGCCCTGCAGATCATAAACTCGCATTTCACCTAAATCACGCATACCAATACACGCTGCTTTAGCACCAGCAATCGTTGTAAACACGGGTAAGCGGGCCTTCATGGCTTCATGTCGAATAGAATAAGAATCTTGAATCGCTTGGCGACGTTCGTCGACAGTATTCACAATCATGGCAATTTCACCATTTTTGATCATATCCACAATATGTGGGCGGCCTTCAGTCACCTTATTGACGCTCTGTACAGCCACACCCGCCCCAGCAATGGCCGCTGCAGTGCCCTTAGTTGCAAAGACTTTAAAGCCAAGAGCCACTAGCACATGTGCACATTCAATCGCGCCGTTTTTATCACCATCACGCACCGAAATAAACACATTGCCCTGTGTAGGTAAAGCAACACCTGCGGCCAATTGTGATTTTACAAAAGCTTCGGCAAACGTGTCACCCACGCCCATCACTTCGCCGGTTGATTTCATTTCTGGTCCCAGAATTGAATCTACACCAGGGAATTTAATAAACGGGAATACCGCTTCTTTTACCGAGTAATAAGGTGGAATCACTTCCTTGGTCATGCCTTGCGAAACTAGGCTTTGGCCAGCCATGCAACGTGCGGCAATCTTAGCAATCGGCAAACTTGTGGCTTTAGAAACATAAGGCACGGTACGGGATGCACGTGGGTTGACTTCCAGCACAAACACCACCGCATCGTCACCCTTGCCCTGAATCGCAAACTGCACATTCATTAGGCCAACCACGTTCAAACCGTGGGCCATAGCAACAGTTTGGCGACGCAGCTCGTCCTGAATTTCTTTCGATAGGCTAAAGGGTGGCAAAGAGCAAGCCGAGTCACCGGAGTGCACGCCAGCTTGTTCGATGTGTTCCATAATGCCGCCGATCAACACATCGGTGCCATCGCAAATCGCATCTACATCCACTTCAATCGCATCATTTAAGAAGCGATCCAGCAGTACAGGGCTATCGTTAGAAACCTTAACGGCTTCACGCATATAGCGTTCTAGATCGGATTGCTGGTGCACGATTTCCATCGCGCGGCCACCCAATACATAAGAAGGACGAACCACCAGCGGATAGCCGATTTCAGCAGCCAGCAACAAGGCATCGCGCTCATTACGTGCAGTGCGGTTAGGCGGCTGACGCAAGCCTAAGTCTTGTAGCAGCTTTTGGAAGCGTTCACGGTCTTCCGCAGCGTCGATCATGTCTGGCGTTGTACCGATAATCGGCACGCCATTCGCTTCTAAGGCACGCGCCAGTTTCAGTGGTGTTTGGCCACCGTACTGCACGATCACGCCTTCTGGCTTTTCGATATTAACGATTTCTAGCACGTCTTCGAGCGTTAGCGGCTCAAAGTAAAGACGATCCGAAGTATCGTAATCGGTCGATACGGTTTCCGGATTGCAGTTAACCATGATGGTTTCAAAGCCATCTTCACGCAGCGCCAGCGCCGCGTGTACGCAGCAGTAGTCAAACTCAATCCCTTGGCCGATACGGTTTGGACCACCGCCAAGGATCATGATTTTGCGTTTATCAGTTGGAGCCGCTTCGCACTCTTCTTCATAAGTCGAATACATATAAGCGGTATCCGTCGAGAATTCTGCCGCGCAAGTATCCACCCGCTTATACACAGGGCGAATTTTCAACGCGTGACGGGCCTTACGTACTGCAGCTTGATCTGTTTCGAGCAAGACCGCTAAGCGACGATCAGAGAAACCTTTACGCTTAAGGCGACGCATAGTTGCGTAATCGATGCTTTCAACCGCTGTACCGCGAATCGCGTTTTCTTCTTGAACCAAGTCTTCAATCTGACGCAGGAACCATGGATCAATCTTAGTGAGCGCAAACACTTCATCTAAGCTCATGCCCACGCGGAAAGCATCGGCGACATACCAAATACGCTCAGGGCCTGGATTGGCAATCTCTGCTTCGATCACGCTGCGATCGGTTGTCATTTCATCAAAACCAGACATGCCGGTTTCTAAGCCACGCAGGGCTTTTTGCATAGACTCTTGAACAGAGCGGCCAATGGCCATCACTTCGCCAACTGACTTCATTTGTGTAGTCAGTTTATTGTTGGCTTGTGGAAATTTCTCGAAAGCAAAACGTGGAATTTTAGTTACAACGTAATCAATCGAAGGCTCAAACGAAGCCGGTGTTTTGCCGCCCGTGATTTCATTTTGCAGCTCATCCAGCGTAAAACCCACCGCCAGCTTGGCTGCCACTTTAGCAATCGGGAAACCCGTTGCTTTAGAAGCCAGCGCAGAAGAACGGCTTACGCGTGGGTTCATTTCAATGACGATCATCTCGCCATTTTCTGGATTGGTCGCAAACTGCACATTCGAGCCACCGGTATCCACACCAATCTCACGCAATACCGCCAAAGAGGCGTTACGCATGATTTGGTATTCTTTATCCGTTAGCGTTTGTGCAGGGGCAACGGTAATCGAATCACCGGTGTGCACGCCCATCGGATCGAAGTTTTCGATAGAGCAGATGATGATGCAGTTGTCGGCGCGGTCGCGAACAACTTCCATTTCATACTCTTTCCAACCTAAGACCGATTGCTCGATCAACAATTCGTTGGTTGGCGATGCTTCAAAACCACGATCACAGATTTCTAAGAACTCTTCGCGGTTATAAGCAATACCGCCACCCGAGCCACCCATAGTGAAGGATGGGCGAATCAGCGTTGGAAAACCAACCGAAGCCTGTACGGCTAGGGCTTGTTCCATATTGTGCGCAATGCCCGATTTTGGCGTGGAGAGGCCAATTTTGGTCATTGCATCTTTAAACTTGCCACGATCTTCGGCTTTATCAATCGCATCGGGCTTAGCACCGATCATCTCGACGTTATACTTTTCCAGCACACCCTGACGCCATAAATCAAGCGCACAGTTCAGTGCGGTTTGGCCGCCCATAGTAGGCAGCAGCGCATCTGGGCGCTCTTTCTCAATAATTTTTTCGACAACCTGCCAAGTAATTGGCTCGATGTACGTCACGTCCGCCATATTGGGGTCAGTCATAATGGTGGCAGGATTGCTATTCACCAAAATAACGCGGTAACCCTCTTCACGCAGCGCCTTACACGCTTGTGCACCGGAATAGTCGAACTCACACGCCTGACCGATCACAATCGGGCCAGCACCAATGATTAAGATGCTTTTTAAATCTGTACGTTTTGGCATTGCTCTTCCCTCAAACTGCTTACGCTTAATTTGCGCGAATTTTATCGAATACGACCAGCCTGCGGCTGGTCGCACATCATTAAGCTGGCTTACGCTCAGCCATCAGTGCGATAAATTTATCGAACAAATACGCCACGTCATTCGGCCCTGGGCTTGCTTCTGGGTGGCCTTGGAAAGAAAACGCTGGTTTGTCGGTGAGTGCGATCCCTTGCACTGTGCCGTCAAACAAGGAGCGATGAGTTACTTTCACATTGGTAGGCAAGCTGGTTTCGTCTACTTGAAAACCGTGATTCTGGCTGGTGATCATCACATGTTTGCTGGCCAAATCTTGCACCGGATGATTGGCACCGTGATGACCAAACTTCATCTTGCTGGTTTTAGCACCGCTGGCAAGGCCCAAGAGCTGATGCCCCAGACAGATACCAAATACAGGCACATCAGTTGCTAAGATGGCTTGAATCGCCTTAATCGCATAATCACAAGGCTCAGGATCGCCAGGGCCATTGGATAAAAACACGCCATCAGGTTTCAGTGCCAGTACATCTGCAGCCGGTGTTTGCGCAGGCACGACGGTGAGCTTGCAACCGCGCTCAGCCAGCATGCGCAGAATGTTGTACTTCACACCGTAATCGTAAGCCACGACATGAAATTTTGGATTAGTTTGCTCGGAGTAACCCGCGCCCAGCTTCCATTCGCGCTTTGTCCATGCAAATGATTCTTTGCACGTGACGACCTTGGCAAGATCTTGCCCAGCCATGGAGCCAAACGATTTAGCTTTTTCTACGGCAGCGGCTGCATCAATATTATCACCAGTAACGATACAACCTGGCTGAGCGCCTTTGCTGCGCAAAATACGAGTGAGCTTACGCGTATCAATATCTGCAATCGCCACAACATTATTCTTAACGAGGTACTCGCCAAGGCTCATATCAGCGCGGAAATTAGAATGTAATAGTGGTAAATCACGGATGATCAGGCCAGCGGCAAACACGGAATGCGACTCTACGTCTTCCGGGCTTACGCCGTAATTACCGATATGAGGATAGGTCAAAGTGATCATTTGCTTGGTATACGAAGGGTCTGTCAGGATTTCCTGATAACCGGTCATCGCCGTATTGAACACGACCTCACCAATGGTTGTGCCATCGGTTCCGATGGAAATACCATGAAAGAGGGTGCCGTCGGCAAGCGCAAGAAGGGCTGGTTTTGACACAGGCGGCTCCTGGGCGTTGCGCCCACAAGATTGAGTTCGGATATTTCTGAGGATGGCAAAACGGGATAGCTTCCGCTATCCCGCCCGCACAAAATTGAGCCACATTCTACCGCAAAAACCCTTATCTATCAATGTGAAGCCAAATTCATTACGAATAGATTGCAGGCTTACAGCAGCTTTTCAATCTCGGCGCTCAGATCTTCCGGTTTTGTCATCGGGGCAAAGCGATCGACCACCTTACCTTGCTTGTCTAGTAAAAATTTACTGAAATTCCATTTAACCGCCTCAATACCCAATAAACCTGGCTTCTCTCCCTTCAACCACGTAAAGAGCGGTGCAGCGTTTTCGCCGTTCACATCCACCTTGGCAAACAGCGGAAAACTCACGTTAAATTTAGTCGTACAAAAATCCAAAATTTCCGCCTCATTCCCCGGCTCCTGCGCACCAAACTGATTGCATGGAAAGCCCAGCACCACCAAGCCACGATCTTTATACCGCTCATAGAGCGCTTGTAAGCCCTCGTATTGCGGCGTAAAGCCGCATTGACTAGCCACATTCACCACCAAAACCACCGAACCGGCGTACTGAGCCAAATCAACCGTTTCCCCTGCTATGCCTTGCACGCTAAAATCACCGATATTGCTCATCATTTATCCTTAGTAGAGAAAATATGCTATTTAACCCGTCCCGCGATGAAGCCCGCCGCTTTTTTATTCAAGCTTGGCAAAAGCATCAGGCCAATGCACCACTGGCCGGCATCGAAAAAATAATCGCGGGCATTTTGCTACATCACCCAGAATACCAGCCCATTTTAGCTGAAGAATATTTAGATAAAGACTGGCCACCAGAATATGGTGAAACCAATCCTTTTTTACATATCAGCATGCATCTGGCAATTGAAGAGCAAATCTCAATCGATCAGCCTGCTGGGGTAAAAGCCTTGTACCAGCAGCTTTGTGAACGATTATCCCTAGAGCACACCGCCCTGCACGCCATGATGGATGGCTTGGGTGAAATGATGTGGCAAGCCCAAAGAAACAACACCCCACCCGATCCAGAAGTTTATCTAGAGATTTTGCGTTTTAAGGTGAGGCAGTTGAAATAGCTATTTGCTCAAAGGCATTTGTAGTTGCTTAAGCTCTTTCAAACGCGCCTCCACGGCTGACAGCAGGTAAAAATCATTATTGCCGGTGTTTTGTGCCTGCTGTAATTGCTCGATAGCGGCAGTGTATTCACCAAGGCGGCTGTAATACTCAGCTTGCGCTTGGTGTTGCCTGATGACATCACCACGCGCGCCTTGGATTTTAGAGATGCGTTGATATAGATAAGCATCTGAAGGGTAAAGCTCGATCGCGTATTGCGTACTAGCCAATGCATCGGCCAGTTGATTATTAGCAATCAGCGCATCAATTTCGCCGTAAACCAGTGCTCTGCTGGCGGGGAAGCGTTTACTGCCATCTTTAAATATTTGCAGCGCCTCCGTTGGGCGCTTTTGCGAAAGGCGGATGCTGCCAGCCAGATACTCTAATGAAGCATGCGTTTTACCTAGGGCTTGCTTTGCTTTTTGTAAAGTAGCCCATGCCTCTTCGGCATCAAATGCCGCCAACTGCGCTTGGGCAAGGCCATATAAATGGGCGGGCAGATGAGTATATTTTTTTTCACTCAGTGTTTTGCGGTAGTAATTCAGTGCATCCTGCTCATCCATCTGTAAAAAGCGTGCTTTTTCCCGCGCAAATAAAAAGTCTAAAGAGTCTTTTACCTGCTGATAAGGCTTATCTTTAAGCCGCGACTGCGCATCGCTAATCCGCTTGTAGCTAACAGGGTGAGTACGCAAAAATTCTGGCGCATTACCCTCGCCTAAGCGAGTGCTTTTTTGCATGCGCTCAAAAAACATCGGCATCGCCGCCTGATCAAAACCGGCTTTTTGCAAAGTTTGCATACCAATTCGATCCGCCTCTTGCTCAAATTGATAGGTGTAATCCAGTTGACGCTGAATCATATAAGCTTGACTACCCATCAAGCTGGCCATCGCCACATCACCGCTGCCTTTGCTGGCCGCCACGATGGCTAAACCAATTGCAGCCAAGGTCATCCAAGGTGCCATTTTTTGCCCTTCTAATAATCGGGCAAAGTGATGCTGGGTAACGTGGGCAATTTCGTGTGATAGCACTGAGGCTAATTCAGATTCATGCTGCGCCAACACAATCAAGCCGGTATGCACTCCCACCAAGCCGCCTGGGATAGCAAAGGCATTGATAGAGCGATCCAGCATGGGAAAGAACACAAACGAGGTTTCGGTTTCACCGCTGGCGTCTTGCAAACGCCCACCTAATTGCCTGAGATAAGCCACCAGTTCAGGATCTTCGCTCATCGCACCGCTGCGCCTTAACTCGCGCATAGCCGATTCGCCAATTTGCCGTTCTTGTAGCGGGCTTAGGTTTTCTTGCGAAGATTCGCCCAAATTGGGTAGATCTGCTTGCACAGGAGCAGCCATTAAACTGATGGCCAACATTAAACCGATTAATCGTCGTGACAAATCATGCTCCTATTGAATTTGCAGCAAAGGCAAGTAATAGATAGCGTGCAGCTTTACCCAATAACATCCACAACACTACCTGCCGCCAAGGCCAGCGCAGCCAACCTGCTACAGCGCAGAGCACATCCCCAACGATAGGCAGCCAAGTCAGCAATAAACTCACTGGGCCAATCCGCTGGGCCCAGGCCACAGCTCGGCCCTGTGGCGCCTTGGGTAATCGACGTCCCATCCACACCGTAAGCAGGCCTCCCAAGGTATTGCCGACGGTCACGACCAACAGCGCAGGCAGCACACCTTGGGCATTAAAGTGCAGGTACGCCAGCAAGGCCGCCTCAGAATTACCAGGCAATAGCGTGGCGGAAAGAAAGGCCGAAGCAAACAGCCCAGCCAGCCATGCAGGTTCAAACATCAAAAGCTAAATTCTTCTTTTGCGTGTGCGCTAATGGCAGTACTTAGATCAGCAAAAAACTCGCCGGCCTCACGGGTGCTTTGCCAAACGCCATCCACCAAGCGGTAGTGATAGCCACCAGAACGCGCCGCAATCCATAACTCTTGGTTAGCGCTATGACGGTTGACGATGATTTTACTACGGTCTGCAAACTCAATTTCTAATACATTGCCAGACAGCAGTGTGTCGACATCTAAATCGCTGTTATCCAGTGCGGCTTCAATTTTGGCAAATACACTATCGCTAAGATCAAGAAACTCTGATTCGGTCATTCGAAAATCCTCTGTTAGAATCGCAATTCTGCCACTTAACTCACTTCGCGACACCAAATGATGCGTGCACTACTCATATTACTGCTGACTTCCCTCGCCCTCGCCGCCTGCGGCTTTAAAGGCGGCCTTTACTTACCGAAGTCCAACAGCACGGCCAGCGCACCCGTCGCCTCTGCTGTGTCGGGGCAGTAAACCTCCCAAAGCCAAATCTTGAATCACAGAGAAAATCAAAGTGATATTTACTCAGTGGCTCAAGATGAGGGCTTAAACCATTATCACGGCACTGAAATCGTTTTCCCCACCACATGCGTGGTTAATACGATGGCGGTAGAGGTGGAGCCAAAGGCGTTCAGCCTATTGATAATGCGCTGCAAGTGCTCTACATCGGTGGCCAGCACCCGCATCACTGCGCCGTCTTCGCCCGTTACGGTATAGCAATCAATAATTTCTGGGCAATCTGCCGCAAACTGCTCGTAAGGCCTACCCTGCTGGGTAGAAAGCCGGATCATCGCCGTAATCTGATAGCCCAGCGCCCGTGGGTTAATATCGGCCCGATAGCCACGAATCACATTATTACTCTCCAATCTTTTAATCCGCTCCGATACCGCAGGTTGGCTTAGATGCACCTGCCGGCCAATTTCTGCGTGCGATATCCTTGCGTCTTGCTGCAAAAGTTGCAGGATTTTCTGGTCAAAAGAGTCAATTTTAGGATTCATAGGTATTTATCGCTTATTTCAAGGTAATCCAAGGGCTACTCGGCAATATACCGATGATTTGCCCTTCATAACAAGGCAATCACTTGCTAAATTATCAGCAATCTCACCCACACACTCGCCAGAGTCACGCCATGATTGCTAACAGCCAGATTGCCCAGATTGCCGAACAATTTTCCACCCCCTGCTGGGCCTATGATGCCAAAGTCATCCGCGCACAAATCGCCCGTCTGCGCCAATTTGATGTGATTCGCTTTGCGCAAAAAGCCTCCAGCAATGTGCATTTATTAAGACTGATGCGTGAGGAAGGCGTGCTGGTGGATTCGGTTTCAGTTGGTGAAGTAGAGCGTGCACTGGTGGCGGGCTACGTGCCAGATGATGCAGCCCAGCACGCACCGATTGTTTTTACTGCAGATTTGCTAGATAAAACCGCGCTGCAACGCGTGGTTGAGCTCAATATCCCAGTGAACTGTGGCTCACCACAGATGCTGCAGCAGCTGGGTGAAGCTCATCCAGGGCATCCAGTCTGGCTACGAATCAACCCAGGCTTTGGACACGGCCATAGCCGTAAAACCAATACCGGTGGCGAGCAAAGTAAGCATGGCATCTGGTTTGAACACCTCGCGCAAAGCTTAGCCATTATCGATCAGTACAGCCTAAAGCTAATTGGCTTGCATATGCATATTGGCTCCGGCGTGGATTACGATCACCTGCAAAGCGTGTGCGATGCGATGATTGCCCAAGTAAAAAGCTGCGCTCACGATTTATCGGCCATTTCTATTGGCGGCGGCTTGTCTATCCCTTATCAAGATGGCGAGGATGTAGTCGACACCGATCATTATTTTCAGATTTGGAATAGCGCACGCCAGGAAATTGAAGCCTTTTTAGGGCATAAAATCAGCATGGAGATCGAGCCTGGCCGCTTTCTAATGGCGCAATCGGGCTGCTTAATTTCTGAGTTACGTGCGCAAAAACAAGTGGGGAATAACTTCTTTGCACTGGTCGACGCGGGTTTTAATGATCTGGCCCGCCCCGCCATGTATGGTAGCTATCACCGTATCAGCACTTATGCACCGGATGGCACCCCCCGCAGCTCTGCCCCCCACCCTACCGTTGTGGCTGGGCCGCTATGTGAATCAGGCGATGTATTTACCCAGATTGAGGGCGGCGAAGTGACCAGCCAGAACTTACCCAGTTGCGAAATTGGCGATCTGTTTGTGTTTCACGATACCGGAGCCTACGGTGCCAGCATGTCGTCCAACTACAATTCCCGCCCCTTAATCCCTGAAGTATTGGTCGATGGCGAGACCATCACCCAAATACGCCGCCGTCAAACGGTACAAGAATTAATTGCACTAGAACTGTAAGCAAACTACACCAAGCTGAGGGCAAGCGTTTTGCCCTTAGCTTCTTTTAAGCGCTTGGCATGCCATCCACAAAGCATAGCAATTCTCCCGGTGCCATTTTGATCCATGTTTCATTATCAGTGAGTGGCTGGGTGGCAATCACCGCAACCCTATCATTTTTGCTGGTGACTTCAGAAAAATCGATGCTGACATCGGTATCATTTAAGTGTGCAAGCGTGAAAGGCGCTTGCCTAATCAGATAGTGCAAATCGGTACTACAGTGGGCAAACAGAGCGCTGCCATTAGAAAGTAAGAAATTAAACGTGCCTAGAGCCATCAAGACCTGCGCCAGCTCAGCCAATGCTTGTTTTAATACCGCCAAGGGTGGGCAGCTCACAAAGCGTTGGGCTAGCTCAGATAAAATCCAGCAAAATGCATGCTCGCTATCGGTGCTTCCTACAGGTAGAAAACGACTACTTGTTAAGCTTGGCGGCTCTGGTAAATTACCATTATGTGCAAATATCCAATAACGCCCCCATAGCTCACGCCGAAACGGATGGGTATTGGCAAGGCTAACCTGCCCCTGCGTGGCTTTACGAATATGCGCAATCACATTGGTCGATTTGAGGGGATAAGCACGCACAAACTCTGCAATCGGTGAGCTAACCGATGGCAGATAATCCAAAAACATGCGACAACCATCCCCTTCAAAAAAAGCGATGCCCCAGCCATCAGAATGTTGATCGGTCAAACCACCACGCTGGCGAAACCCTTCAAACGAAAACACAATATCGGTAGGCACATTACAATTCATACCGAGTAATTGGCACATACGTATTCCTTTTACAAAAAAAAACGCCCACTTATGGGCGTTTTTCGATGATTAGTACCACTTATTCACCGCTTGAGCCCGCACCATGGCTAAAGCCACAATCGACCATCACAACTTCACCCGTCATGCCTGAGGACAGCGAAGATAACAAGAAGGCGGTTACATTGCCGACTTCTTCTTGCGTGACATTACGCTTCATCGGAGTGCCCTCGGCCGCTTTTTTCAGCAGCGTACCAAAGTTGGCAATCCCAGCAGCGGCTAGCGTTTTGATCGGGCCTGCAGAAACGGCATTCACACGAATCGCGCGATCTGGGCCTAATGCTGCAGCCATATAACGTACATTGGCTTCTAATGATGCTTTTGCCAAGCCCATTACATTGTAACTAGGGATAGCACGTTCAGCGCCCAGATAAGTCATGGTCACGAGCGAAGCACCATCGCTCAGCATTGGGCGCGCGGCCTTAGCTAAAGCAGCAAAGCTGTAAGAGCTGATGTCATGCGCAATATGGAAAGATTCACGCGTGACCGCATCCAGATAATCGCCCTTCAAGGCTTCGCGTGGGGCAAAACCAATCGAGTGAACCAAGCCATCAATTGCGTCCCAATGCTTAGCAAGCTCTACGAATAAATCAGTAATCTGCTCATCACTGGCTACATCACAGGGCAGTACCAAATCGGTATCAAAGTCTTTTGCCAGATCAACTACACGCTGACGCAAGTTTTCACTTACATAAGTGAAGGCCAGCGTAGCACCTTCACGTTTAGCTGCCTGAGCAATGCCGTAGGCAATAGAGCGGTCTGACAATAGACCGGTAATCAAGATTTTTTTGCCGGCGAGAAAGCCCATACAAACACCTTTAATATGTAATTAAGACACAGGGGGCGGATTATAGACGAAACCGCATCAATGTACGCCAATGAAGCAAATCAATTACTTGCATCACTGGCGATAAAAGTAAGATAAGCGCTGCAAACCTGCGCAAAAAGGCGCTATTTCACGCTAATGCATAGGGTAAATCAAGGATTTCAAGCGCAGGGCCATCCACTGCAGCAAGGTGTAAACCATGCTCTAAGCTAGCAATTTGTGCCACCACCAGCACTTCCCACCGGCCTTGACCCGCCTTTGCAGCCAACATTAGCTTACCACTTGCTTGGCCATTCATTTCACTACTAAATACATCTTGCCCAGCTTCAGCGTGATCTACTGCAAGGCTAGCACGATACATGCGGCGCTTTAATTTACCCAAATATTGGGTGCGCGCCACAATTTCTTGCCCTGGATAGCAGCCTTTGGTAAAACTCACACCGCCGATTAGCTCCATATTAGCCATCTGCGCAACAAAGGCTTCCTGTGTTGCCGTGGTAACCCAAGGAGCGCCTGCGCGAATATCGCTTAAACGCCATAGTGATTCATCGGCTGGCAAAATTCCCGCTGCCAACAACTGCTGCCAAAGCGCTAGGGCGGCATCGTGGGCAATCGCTAATTGATAGCGCTGGCCAGGCAAAGCAATCACCGTGCATTGCTCGCTATGCACACTGCTAAAATCACTCTCAGGCAATGCGCCTACAACACTGGCTAATTTTGCTGCAGCCAAAGGGCCTGCCACGCCCAGTAAAAATAACTCACCACTGGCGTCTCTGGCCTTGGTTTTGGAGCGCATCACAAACATGCTTAAACGCTTTTGGATGGCGGCTTGCAACTCTGCGACCACTTGCAGGCAATAATCATCCCCACGGCGAAACACTAAAAAGCTCGCCAACATCCGGCCCTTAGGCGTGGAATAGCTAGAGTACTGAGCCGCATTTTCCCTTAAGGCACGCACATCGCTAGAAAGCTGCCCTTGCAAAAAGGGTTGAGTTTCTTCACCACTAAACGCAATCACGCCAAACGCATCCAGCGGGCTCATCACAGCGCCTTGCTCTAAATCGGCGAGAGCCGCATCGAGTGGTGTATGCGCCAAAAGATCAGTCCAAGCCATGATATGCCCCGCCGTATGCTAGAAAAACCGCCATTATATAGAACATTGGTAGGCAGCACGGCATGCATCAGGCGGGGCAAGAGTGGAGAAATGACCAAAAC
The DNA here is from genome assembly GCF_004194535.1 of Iodobacter fluviatilis. Taxonomy (NCBI): domain Bacteria; kingdom Pseudomonadati; phylum Pseudomonadota; class Betaproteobacteria; order Neisseriales; family Chitinibacteraceae; genus Iodobacter; species Iodobacter fluviatilis. The sequence goes on from NZ_CP025781.1 coordinate 1,020,037, forward strand.
GCATGGCTGTGGCATTCCTCCTTGGGATAGCACACCGGCACGGCATGCGGTGCTGCTACTCTGCTGTGGGTCTTGCTGCATCTCCGGAGCTAAGCGCTGGGCGGCTTAAATCCCCCCGATACGAATATGGTTAGAAATCGCTAAAACGCCACTTTGCAAACGCGCTGAAACACCGCCTTCTAACCGCCCTGCCTTAGCAATACTGACAGCACCCTGCGCACTAAATTTACCTGCATCTAGGGCTAAGTTTTTGAGCTGTAATGTACTGTCTTTAAACACCATTTTACCTTTAAGCGTATCAAAACGTGTTTGCCCACCCCGCCCAGATGCTGGGCTACCAGACCTTAATTGCGTAATTAAATCAAGATTATGCAGAGCACCATCACGCAATAAGAAATCGACATCCACCATAGGGTAAGCAAACAGTTTTAAATAATCTTTAGCATGATAATTAAACACCCCCTCCCCATCCATACGCCCAGAAACAAAGGTTGTTGTGCTAAATACTTTGCTAAATGGCTCGGTATGTACCCCCTTTACACTGACCTGCCCCGCCAGCACCCAATCATCGTCCCAAGTGAGCAGGGCCTTGCCACGTAATACGCCGCCATAAGATTCACCACGGATATCATCGATCAACAAGCCAGTAGATGATCCTTCACCGCTCATATATAGCTTTTCAAACACCACGGGATAACCTAAAGGAATCTCCCAGCTTGTGGCTTGCATTATCAGCCGAATATTTTCCCCGCTTGGCTGGATATGCACCTCAATATGACCTTGCTTATCGGCCAATTGCAAATCAGCAAACGCCCCATTAGCAGCAAACTTCATCAGCCCATCAATCGGGCCTAATTCATTTTGATCCCATACCACGCTGGATTTAGTGAGCAGCACATCGCCCAGCGTAATACGCCCTTGCTCTAAAGCTGCAAAGCGTTTCGGCAAAGAAAAAGCAAAGGACGGAGACAATCTCACCCCATCAACTTCAACATTTTTCAAACTTTTTCCGTAATGAAACAAATTAAAAACACTTAAAGGCACACGAATTTTTTCAATAGAGCCAGCCCCACCATCTATTTTTACGCCATTTAGGCTAAAAACAGGCAGTGGTTGATAGGCAAATTCGATGTTTTCTAGCTGAACTTGCGCCTGTAGTAGTGCAGAAAGGCGTGTTTCTAGCTGCGGTTTATAGCTATTTAAGGGAATAAGCAAAGGTAAGCTAATAATTAAAACAAACAAAAAAAGCAAACAAATCAACATCATTCTTATCTTTTTCATATTACCATCTCGAATATATTACGCATTGTGTTGACAGAAAGAACTTCGGATTCTACTATACGGGCCTTCATCGATTCCCTGATAGCTCAGTTGGTAGAGCGACGGACTGTTAATCCGCAGGTCCCTGGTTCGAGTCCAGGTCGGGGAGCCAAGCTATTTTACGATAGTAAGCTCCGATGAGGTAGAGTAGTTTATTCCCTGATAGCTCAGTTGGTAGAGCGACGGACTGTTAATCCGCAGGTCCCTGGTTCGAGTCCAGGTCGGGGAGCCAAAATTCAAAGTGCTGTTGAAAGACAGCACTTATTACTGAGTCATATTTTAGTTACTCAGTAAACAATACCAAGTTTTATTCCCTGATAGCTCAGTTGGTAGAGCGACGGACTGTTAATCCGCAGGTCCCTGGTTCGAGTCCAGGTCGGGGAGCCAGTTAAAAAAACCACAGCCTAGGCTGTGGTTTTTTTGCACCCATGTTCCGCTAACAGTGATACTTTGAGCTTTCCTTATCTTCAAGTACCACTCTTAATTTATGCATCCAAAAGAATTCACCGGACTGCAATTACTGCAAGCCATGGCCGATAGCAAGCTTCCTGCTTCTTCCATCACACAAACCATTCCATGAAAGCAAAAGCATGGAGTGCACCAACGAAGGCTCGGTACGCTTTACAGCACAGGCCGATGAGCGACGTTTGAATCCTATGTGTGACGTACACGGTGGCTTTGCCGCCATGGTGCTAGATTCAGTCACCGCCTGCGCCGTACACAGCATGCTAGAAGCAGGGGCAAGCTACGCCACTGTCGATTTAAATGTGAAAATGGTAAAAGCAATTCCTAAAAACACCGAGCTACTGGCAGAGGTTAAGGTTTTGCATATTTCCAAGAGCATCGGTGTTTCAGAAGGATCAATCAAATCAGCCGATAGCACCCTGTTAGCGCATGCCACAGCCACCTGCGTGATTCGATGCTAGCGGCTCAATGGCAAATAGCCATCAAAACGCGTACTTTCTCCACCCAATACAAAATCAGCCTTTACCCCTGCCATAAGGGGGGCAATGCGAGGACGTTTAACAATCACGCGTTTTTTAGCAATTTTCCTTGCGGGTAGCAGCAAATCATTCGCATCTGGGTCGTCGCCAATCACGGTTTGAAACGCGGCCATTTCTTTTTTAGATTTGGCGCGTTTTGTTGGGTCTGGAAACATCGGGTCTAAAAACACTACGTCAAATTCAGGCACGGTAGCAGGTGGATTAAATAAATAGTTAAACGCCTGCCCCGCCAGTAGTTTAGCCAGCTCTTGATGGCCATCACCAAACACTAAACGCATTCGGCCCACGATCTTGCCAATGGTGGTATCGGCCTGAGCGCGGCGTAAGCCATCTAGTAATAGGGCCACGGCCACAGGTGAGCGCTCAATCAGCGTGACTTCACAGCCTAAAGATGCCAAAACAAAAGCATCCCGGCCAAGACCTGCCGTAGCATCGAGAACTCTTGGCACGTACTCGCCTTTAATTCCTACCGCTTTGGCCACCGGCTGGCCACGGCCTCCGCCAAATTGCCGACGGTGCGCCGCCGCTCCGCCAACAAAATCGACCGCAACCGTGCCTTTCTCGCCGATCGTGACTAGCTCTAGTCGCTCATTTTGCCAGCAAAGATAATGGGCAGCGTCACAAGGCAACTCACTCCAAAGCGGCAGTCCTAAGGCGGCTATTTGCTCACATATTTCAGGGCTAGCACCCGCTTGCAATAGGCCTATCATGCCCAGCCTCCCATCATAAACACGGGTCTGTATTGATACTGCGGCCTACGTGCAGCTGGGTCTTGGCGATAAAATAAATTGAGTTGTTGGTACACGTCAGGATAACTCTCAAGCAATAAATGGGGGGCGGCGAAAAACGTTTCGCTGCACACAGCCAGACATTCTGCCGGATTTTCTGCAGCATAGAGATCAATTGTGCTTTCTTCCCCCATTTGAGCCCGCCTACTTAACTGTAAATAAGCGCGAGAAAACACTTTTTTCCAGCGAGCATAGCTCATGCCCTGGTGCAAAGGCGGGCAGCCATTAGCGCTACCGGAGCGCATATCCAACTTATGCGCCATTTCATGAATCACCACATTACTACTTGGATGATAGGGCGCTTCAATCACGTCTTGCATCGATAGCAATACCGAGCCTTTATGCCGCGCTTGCCCCGATAACACCCGCATTTCCTGATGCACAAGGCCAATCGAATCTGTATATAGATCTCGGCTGATAAAGCGCCCAGGATAGAGCACCACTTCTTGCCAATCATCATAGGCATCAAAGCCTAGATTCATCACCGGCAAGGCGGCTTGCACCGCGATCAGCAAACGCAGCTCATCGTTAATCTCCAGCCCATGCACGGGTGTAATGGTTTTTGTATGTAAAAACCACGCGGCATGATCCCTGAGCTGCGCAAGCTCGGCCGTGCTTAAGCCGCGCAATAATGGCAGTGCCAGCATGTTTTGCCATAAAGCGTCTTTAATCGGCTGCCTAGATAAATACTGCCGCCTGCGGCGCTGGCGCAAAAAATCAAACATAGGCGAATTCCAGCGGAAGATATCAATAGAGATGGGCATGCTTCATGCACAAATCAAGGATGTCGCTGAATGGTTTAAGCCAAGTTTCAGGTAAACTTGCAGCCCCAACACGATTGATCAAAGCATAATGACGTTTAAAGGGACTTTGCTGTTTGGCCTTGCCGCAGCCTGCTTACTTGCCATCAACGCCCAAAAAGCGCCAAGTGAAATGCGCTTTGCCTTAGCCAAGCAGCCTAAAATATCCGCCAGCACGCCGCAAATGGAAGTGCAACGCCTGCGTGCGCCTGTGCCTGCTGCGCATAGCGCCAGCATCATCGCGCTACGTAACGGTGAGCGCATCGCATTTTGGTTTGGCGGCTCGCGTGAAGGCGCTACCGACGTCAGCGTTTGGGCTTCTCGTTATCAAAATGGCAAATGGATTAAGCCTTGGATTGTGGCCACGCCCGCGCAAAGCTCAAAAGACCAATGGCGCTATATTAAAAAAGTGGGCAATCCTGTGCCTGTGCTCGATAGCCAAGGGCGTTTGCAGCTGTTTTATGTATCGGTATCCATGGGCGGTTGGGCGACCAGCACGCTCAACCGCATGACCTCGACCGACAACGGCCAGAGCTGGGGCCCTGCCAGCAAAATAATTACCAGCCCTTTCTTTAACTTATCCACACTGGTGCGTACCCACGCCGTGCAGCTGGAGGACGGCGGCTTTTTGCTACCGGTGTATCACGAGCTAGCGCGTAAATTTGGTGAGCTACTGCAATTTAACCGCGAAGGCCAGCTGGTACGCAAAATTCGCATGAATGCCGAGGGCGAAAACCTGCAACCCGCCGTAATCGCCCACAGCCCAACCGATGCCTTTGCTCTATTAAGAAACAGCGGCCCAAGCCGCCAATTAATGCTGCAACAAAGCCATGATGGCGGTGCGCATTGGAGCCCGATTCAACAGCTCAACATCAAAAATCCTGACTCCGCAATTGCAGTAGAACGCATGCCAGATGGCCGGCTCATCATGGCGCATAACCCGCGCAGTGACGGGCGCAGCGAGCTGGCGCTCAGTGTTTCGCAAGACGGCAAAAATTGGAAAAAAATCAAAGTGATCGAAAACACCCCAGGCATGGAATTCTCCTACCCCACCCTGCTGGTTAACGACGAAATCATGGATTTAGTCTACACATGGGAACGCTCTGAGATCCACCATGTGCGCTTTAACCGCGCTTGGCTAGATGGAGCTCAGCCATGATGGCCTCATTTAGCGGGCTACTACTGTGGGCGCTGACCGCCACCAGCCTGATCGCCGCAGGCAACAACCGTCTACAGAGGGGCTTTGGCCTGCTGATTCTGCTGGCTTCCCCCTGGCTGCTGGGCCTGCTTAGCTTCCCCAGCCTGGCCACGCTGGGGCTGGCCACTGGCCTGCTACTGAAGCACAAACTACGCCCACTACTGGCAGCTTGGCTGCTGCTAAGCGGCCTAGTACTTTATGCCTCTGCACTCGGCTTTATCGCTTACGATATTTACGCCCTAGGCTATGCACCCCAAGTCATATTAATCTGGTGTGCTATTTCGCTAGGCCTAGCTTGGCAACAAGGCCACCGCGCCCTCGCCTACGCTTGGCTTGCCGCCCTGGCACTCTACTCATTAGGCGTTTTAGAAAGCCGCAACCTATGGGATGCCATGCTAGACCCTATTGCAATGATCGTTGGAGGCGTGAGTTTGCTGCGATGGCTGTGGGGTAAAAAACACTGATTGAATAATGAGCGACTAGAAAAAACGGGGAGCACATGCCTCCCCGTTTTACTATCCGTAGCGTTAGCAAAGTGGCGTAACGGCATAACGATCACAAATAAAACGCCCATCTATTGCTTGCAATTCAAAATCAATACAGCCACGGAATTCACTTTTTTTACCCGCAATTTATAAGCCGGATAGGTGGGGCAACGCTCCTCTAGCCATAACGCTTCTCGGCTGGCTTTTCGATCAAAAAATATGAACAAGGCCACGGTGATCAGTAAGCGCATGGGGCTATGGCTCAGCAACGCAAAACCAGCCAAGCTGGTCAATTGTAAGCAAGTGCCACCCACACCGTGGGTGGCAGACATCTACATTTGATAGAATTGGGCTACTTGCTCACACCCACTCCGCCCCCAGTGCCTCAGCCTGTTGCAGCACCATTTGAATCGCTTCTTCCTGAAAATCAGGCGGATAGCCGTATTTACGCAGGATGCGTTTCACCATAATCCGCAATTTGGCACGCACGCTTTCCCGTTGCGACCAATCCACGCTGATATTTTTTCGCAAATTGGTCGTAAGCTCATGCGCAATGCGTTTAAGGGTTTCGTCCGGCAGCTCACGTACTGCCGATTCATTATTGGCCAGTGCATCATAAAACTTCACTTCGTCTTCTGATAATCCCAAGGATTCGCCACGCAAAGCCGCCTCACGAAATTTCTTGGCCATGGCGACCAGCTCTTCCATCACTTGTGCGGTTTCGATGCTACGGTTTTGATAACGTTTAACCACATCAGTCAGTAGCTCAGAAAACTTCTTCTGCTGCACCACATTGCTGGCAAACTTGGATTTGATTTCCCCTTCCAGCAAGCGCTCCAGCAATTCTACGGCCAGATTTCTCTCAGGCAGATTACGCACTTCAGCCAAGAAATCATCATCCAACAGTACAAAAAAGCGCAAATAATCCAGCAGATATTCCGGTGCAAGAATGCCGCGAATCAACGTTTCTAATTCATTAAATTGCCCTAATGGATCAAGGCTAATGCCATCAATCGTGCGCCATTGCATATAGCGCTCGGCATTAGCTGATAAAGATCCCATCCGCGCCTCAGACCCATCCGAAATCACCAGAATTTCGTTGTACTGAAACACATCAGGAATTTGCGCTTTATAAGTTTGAATCTGCTCGAATGCTTTATAAATATCCGCATTTTCATCGGCAGGATTTTTAAGCTCCAAAAGCACCAGCGGCAAGCCATTTACAAACAAAATAATATCCGGCCTACGGGTATGTTTTGCGCCTTTCAATGTGTACTGATTAACCGCCAGAAATTCATTTGTGCTAACTTCTGCAAAATCAATCAGCCGCACAAAATCTCCGCGCGTTTCGCCATCTTTTTGATATTGCACTGGCACACCATTCACCAGCAGGCCATGAAAATGCCGATTCGCCGCCAATAAAGCAGGTGTTCCTAAATCCAGCACCTGTTTAATAGCATCTTCACGCGCCACCAAGGGAATCAAAGGATTTAATCGTGCAATAGCAGACCGCAGACGTTCAATTAAAACCGGCTGCACATAATCACCACGCTCAGCGTCTTTACCATCGGGCGCAATATCATAGCCGCAGAGATGGCGATAACCTGTTTCAACGAGCCAGCTCAGGGCTTCTTGTTCTAATTGGTCTTCGGTCATACTCAATCCTGTTTAAATCTGATTATTGCTGCTAGTTGCCAGCCCTATTCATCAGCTTCGCCATCATCGCCTGCACCGCAGCGTTCGCGTTAACATCGTCCGGCAGGCTCTGCGTCAACACTGGATTAAGTCGCATTGCTAATTCTTCCAGACGCAATTGCTGATGGCGCGCGATGGCGGCACTAATATCATCCTCGCTCTGCGTGCTGTAGCTGTGTAACCAGCTACGAAACAGCGCTTCTTTCGGATAAAAATAAGCGCCACCGCGTACCGTGCGAAGAAACCCGTTCTGGTTATTATCAAACCAAGCCGCCTCAGCGATACCATCAGGCAGGCAACCGCAGCTTCCCACTTCACGACGGCAAACCATAATGACTTCGTTGATGTGCGCCTGTACGCTGCGGTCGGTTCCCTTGGTAAAGTGGATTTGCTGACACTTTTCCACCACCCGCTGCAGAGCCAACTGCATACTGGCTTCGTCTAGCGCCCCCGTTTCCCTGCATTGCATACCCAGCAAAAAGAGCAGACGCTCTAAAAACTGCTGAACCAAACCAACAACATCGCCTTTTTTCAGCTCCCAAAATACCATCACAAAGCGGCTTTGCTGCTCCATGACCACAAACACCAGCTTGCGCTTAATGCGTACTGCATGCAGCTGCCAATGCCATGCATCCTGAGGAATATCCAGCGCAGCTTCAGACTGAGCCGCTTTTTTCTCGGGCGCTTTCAATTCCGCACCCGCCGCTGTTGAATAATGAAAAACCAGCATGACCACTCCCAATCATGTCGATTTAATCGACACGCCCAAACAATATGTTTAAAAAACCACCAAAAATCGACACGTTTTGCTGATGTATCGATTTCATCGCTCTATCAGTGGAGCTGTTCAGCAAGCACAGGCTGCCATCTACCTAATTTAGCCATTGTATTGAGCCCTGTTTTTGAATTAATGGGTGGGTTAGCCGCGCCGCGATACATGTGTTCAAGGAAATGTGCTTCGCGGCGTAACCCGCCTTGGCGCAGCGGGGCAATATAGACCTATTCAACATCACACCACCTCCGCTAGTGCAGCTTCGGCTTCGAGCAGGTGGAGCTGGCCGGAGATGAGGCGATTTGTAGGGTGGGTTAGCCGCGATGCATGTGTTCAAGGAAATATGCTTCGCGGCGTAAGCCACCGAGGCACAGCGGGGCAATATAGACCTATTCAACATCACACCACCTCCGCTAGCGCAGCTTCGGGCAGGCGGCGAAGCTGACCGGAGATCAGGCGCGGCAGCAGCGTGTCGCGCAGGGTGGCGAGGGTTTGGGCTTGTTGATTATTTGCATGCATTCTTTGCTGAATAGGCATTGCTATCAATTCAAAGTGATTAACCAATTCAATCGGAGGTAACAAATATGGCAAGCCATGAATGTGATTTCGGTTGAGTGACGGAACAGCAGAGCCTGCATTAAATGACAGCATATCTAGTCGATTAAGCACTTCAAGTGCATAGCACGGCGTCGCACGCTTGAATTCTTTAATCCATAGCGTTGTGTTGAGTGGCCAGTAGTCTTCCAAAGTGAAGAATACCTTTCCTAAAACACCTGAGCGTCCAGTTATCACTCCGGGGCCTTTTACCATTGCTTTTTCATGCGAGCCGCTAGGACCACTGGCCGCAATAATTGGATAGAGCCCTTCTGTTCTATCGGATGCAGGTAAATCAAATCCCCGTTGAAGGACTAGTAAATCTTGTAAAGCCCCTATTTCCCACCCCTCCGGCACCAAGCCTTGTGGGGTTTCGGTGAAGGTGGCGGGGAAGAGGGTTTGGAGTTCGGGGGGAGTAGATCGTCATTCCCGCGTAGGCGGGAATCCAGTGGCGCGGCTGGATCCCCGACAAAATCACTCGGGGATGACGCAGGGTTGATCATTTGCTTGGTACCGGCGTTGGCGTAGACGGGATCAAAATCGACAAACCACGACTTAAACAGCGCCTGCGCCATCGCCTCCAGCGTCGCATTGGTCTCACGCAACAGCGCAATGCGGTCGTCATGCGCAGTGAGTATTTTTCCTATTTCTACCTGAATCCATTCAGGTGGCAACCGAAATTCATACTCACAAATACGGCCAGGTGATGTGTGTTTTACTGTCGAACCAGTTGCTGTTGAAACAACACTATGACGGTACTCTGCTGTCCGCATCAAATAATGTAAAAACTCCAGTACCACAGGCGCATCTGGCTTTATCTGAATCAAGCCAACGCGTTGATTATGAAGCCATGTTGTTCCTTCTGTTTCTGGAACAATTGCAGCATATCCAAGAGTATCAGCAGCCTTGCTCAAGTCCGTCATGGTGACAATTAAATCACCTTGCTTTAGAACATACTCTGCGGGGCACTCACCCGCGTAGTACTTCCCTTTTCCAATTTGAAACCCACCGCCAATTGCAAAATTCCCAGGCGTGGTTAATTGAAATTCCGTTGGCACATCACTAAAGAACTCACCCTTAAAGGCAAATCCATGCTTGATGGTAATCAAGTCAGATAGTTTTACCAGCGGCCAAGTTTGCACATCAGAACTCATACCCCAGCCCTCCTTGTTTCTGACGAATCAGCGCATCGATTACTGTATCCGTTGCTATAGGTATATCTCTGCGGGTCAAATTTATAGAAAGCTGTAGCCACATACCCAATAAGTGCAATCACCGTAGGGGCGCTGCTTGCTGCGCCCTTGCTTGTGATTGGCGCGATATTGGAAAAGGGCACAACGGCGGGCGCAGCAAGCAGCGCCCCTACGACATTGTGTTCAGAGCTCATACCCCAGCTCCCATGGAAACATACAACTTGTCTTGCTCCCATTGCTGTGGGTTGTGGTGAATATATTCGCGCAGAGCATTCAACTCATTCTCATCACGAATGACATGCTCCCAATAATTGCGTTGCCAGAACGGCTGACCTACACGGTTCAATAGGCGATTTGCGGCAATAGCCGACAATGATTTGAATGCGCGCATGATTTCGCCGACCGTAGGGGCGCTGCTTGCTGCGACCTTGCTTGTGATTGGCGCAATAGTGGATAAGGGCGCAGCAAGCGGCGCCCCTACGGGGGTAATGACCAAAATACCGTGCAGGTGGTTGGGCATGATGGTGAAAGCGTCGAGCGAGATATTCGGGAATCGTTTGGGTAAATCATGATATGCGGCACAGACACACTCACCCACTAAAGATAGAAGCATGGCGCCATTTTCAATCACACCTAAATTGTATTCACGGCCTTGTGTGCAAATGGTGATGAAATAGGCTCCCGCTTGGCTGTAGTCATAGTCTTGCAGGCGAATTGATTGCCGATGATGAATTGAGGGTTTAAAACTCATACCCCAGTCCTCCCATCGTTCCATTAGTATATTCATCAAAGCTACATATGGGCTTGTTCTCGCTGACATACCGAATTTGTGCAAGCGCCGCTTGCACAATTGCATTACTCCTCATCGCCATTCCCCATCTCGCCACTTAATTCCGCTTCAATTGCTTCAATACTCGGCAAATTGCTGATTAGCGTTGCGGGTAGCTCGCGCAGCAGTTGATATTCGGCGATGCCGATGGGTTTGTGGATGTCGCTGAGCGCATATTCGGCGACCAGTTTGTCTTTGCTTTTACACAGCAACAGACCAATGGTGGGCTGGTCGTGCTCGCTGCGCAGCTGCTCGTCCACGGCTTTGAGGTAGAAGTTAAGCTTGCCAGCGTATTCCGGCTCAAATTCAACCGTTTTCAGCTCGATTACCAAATAGCAGTGCAGGCGGGTGTGATAGAACAGTAAATCGAGGAAGAAATCGCGCTCGCCCACTTGCAAGGGCACTTGTCGGCCGATATAGGCAAAGCCTGAGCCAAGCTCTAATAAAAACTGGGTGATATGCTGGATTAGCCCCAGCCCCAGCTCCAGTTCCCGCTCGCTGTGCTCTTTGCTTAGCGAAAGAAAATCAAATACATAAGGATCTTTTAGCGTTTGCGTGGCTAGATCAGATTGGGCGGCAGGCAGAGTTTGCGCAAAATTGCTGATGGCCTTACCTTCGCGCTGCCACAGCCCGCTTGCAATCTGATGGGTTAAAACACTGCGGCTCCAGCCGTAAGCCAGCGTGTTCTGCACATAATAAAGCGCTTCTTGCTGGCCTTTGCATTTAGCAATAATAGCTAAATTATGGCCCCAAGGGATGCTGTGTAATTGCGAAACAGCCTGTTGCGCAATTGCAGGGGGCGATAATTGGGCAACAGCCTGTTGCCCAATTGATTGATCACTCCAAAATACAAACCATTGGCGGATATATTTAAGGTTTCGCAGCGAAAATCCTTTAATTTCAGGGTATTCACGCCTTAAGTCTTAGCTTAGCTGCGCCAGAAACCCATCGCCCCATGCGTGATTTTGCTGTTTGGCCACAATATCCTGCCCCAGCTCCCAATAAAACTGCAGCAGCGTGGTATTAACGGCTACGGCGGCTTTGAGTTGCAGGCTAGAGAAACGACTTTTCAGTTCGCGGAGCCAATACGTGTATTCACTACTGCTGAGTGTTTGACCGCTCATGATTTATCCTTTTCCAATGCTAAATAAACCACATATTCGTTTTGGTCATCAATGGCGAGAAATTTCCCAGCTTGCAGCGCTTCAAGGTGCGCTGGAGTTAATCGCACTAATTGTCCGCCCCAGCGTTTTCCAAAGGGCAGTTCGGTTTTATCAAGGTTGACCATTTCATCAAGAATCAGAACCGTTTCTTCACATTCAAAACTCATACCCTAATTCCCCCAGTTTTTTGCGGATCAGTAGGTCGAGTTCTGCGCCTTTGGCCATTTGCTCGCCCAGCTTTTCGGTGAGCGCAGTCATTTTGGTGGCGAAGTCTTCGTCGTTGTCTTCGACTTCTTCCGCGCCGACATAGCGGCCAGGGGTGAGTACGTGGCCGTGTTCGGCGATTTCGGCCAGCTTCACGCTGCGGCAGAAGCCGGGGATGTCTTGGTAGGTACTCTCGGTTTCTATTCCCCTCCAAGCCTTCACCAAATTGGCGATGCGGGTAATCGCCTCGTCATCCAGCTCGCATTGCACGCGCGAAATCATTTTGCCGAGCTTGCGCGCGTCGATGAACAGCACTTCACCTTGGCGGGTGGTTTTGTTTTTGGCGAGGAACCACAGGCAGGCGGGAATTTGGGTGTTGAAGAACAGCTGACCGGGCAGCGCAATCATCACTTCGACTACGTCGGCATCGACCATGGCGGCACGGATTTGTCCTTCAGAATTCTGGCTGGACGACATCGAGCCATTGGCCAGCACAATACCGGCGCGGCCATCGGATTTAAGGTGGTAAAGCATGTGCTGCAGCCACGCATAGTTGGCGTTGCCTTGCGGCGGCGTGCCGTACACCCAGCGCGAGTCGCCTTCCAAACTGCCATGCCACCAATCGCTGATATTGAACGGCGGTCCAGCTACAACAAAGTCGGCACGCAGGTCTGGATGCTGGTTTTTAGTGAAGGTGTCGCCCGGCTCGCGGCCAAGGTTGAAGTCGATGCCGCGAAGGGCGAGATTCATAGACGCGAGTCGCCAAGTAGTTGGGTTGGAGTCTTGACCAAACAGTGCAACATCTCCAGCCTTGCCGCCATTTTGTTGTGAGTATTTTTGCGCGAGCGCCAAAGTATTTCCTGAACCGCAACACGGGTCATAAACCTTGCCACGAATTGGACTAAGGACTGACACGATCAGCCAATCCACACTCCAAGGTGTGTAAAAGTCCCCGCCCTTTTTTCCCTCGGCGCTGGCAAATTGGCCGAGGAAATATTCGTATACCTGTCCCAGAATATCGCGCGCTTTGCCTTGGTCTTCGCCAAAACCGATGGTAGAAATCAAATCAACCAGTTCACCGAGCTTGCCATCCGGCAAGGGCGCACGGGCGTAGCGTTTATCCAGAATCCCTTTCAGGCTGGGGTTTTCCAGCTCCAGAATCGCCAGCGCATCATCGATGCGTTTGCCGATGTCGGCCTGCTTAGCATTGGCCCGCAAAGCTTCCCAACGCGCGCCTTCCGGTACCCAGAATACGTTGACTTCTTTGTAGTAATCACGGTCTTCCAGCTCTTCGGCCAGTAATTGCTCATCGCAATCATGCAAAAAATATTCGTCGTTTTCGTCAGCAAAGCGGCGCGTGAGTTCAGCGCGGCGGGCGGAAAACGAATCAGAAATGAATTTCAGAAAAATCATGCCGAGTGCGATGTGTTTATATTCTGCCGCGTCAACATTGGCACGCAGCTTATCCGCTGCTGACCAGAGCGTTTTTTGGATGTCTTGGAGCATGTTTGTTTTCTTTATGTCTAGCGAAAGGTTGCGTCAGATTATAACTGGCAAAGCGCAGCATGGAGCGAGGATCTACAGAGACTTAGGCCGAATTCAAACGCTTATTTCCCCCACATCCATTTCCCATTGCCAAGAAAAAGAAAAACCCCTCATAAAGAGGGGTTGAAATCTTTTCACTCAAGAAATGCTGCAGATTAGAACGGAATATCATCCTCAAAATCATCAAAGCTTTTCGGTGCTGCGGCAGCTGGCGCGGGTGCTGGTTGGCGGGCTGGAGCTGGGGCGGCTTGTTGTTGCTGATAGGCGGGCTGCTGATTAAAGCCGCCGTCGTCGTAGCCAGTATCGGCTGGGCCGCTGCTATTACCGCTGCGCCCACCCAACATTTGCATTTGGTCGGCGATAATTTCGGTGGTGTAGCGGTCTTGGCCGGTGGTTTTGTCTTGCCATTTACGCGTTTGCAGACGGCCTTCGATATAAACCGATGAGCCTTTTTTCAGGTACTGCGCGGCGATTTCAGCTAGGCGGTTGTACATGGTGATGTTGTGCCATTCGGTTTTTTCTTGCTTTTGGCCTGTGGCTTTGTCTTTCCAGCTTTCGGTAGTGGCAATGCTGAAGTTACACACTGCGCCGCCCGATGGCATGAAGCGATTTTCAGGATCTTTACCTAAGTTGCCGATCAGAATTACTTTATTCAATGAAGCCATTTGCTTGTCTCTTCTTTTGTCTTTTACGGGATAGACGGGGGAGTTAAATCTGCCGCGTCTCTTCAATAAGTTGCCGCGCCGCAGCTTCGTCCCAGCCTGTTTGCAGGACTTTCAGCAAGGCCACGCGTTCGTCAATTAACACAACGGCTTCTTTTACGCCGTCAATAGCGGCAAGTTTAACAGACAGAGCCTGTGCGCTGCCTTCCCAATTATCGCCAATATGGAACATTTGTGTTTTAACGGGTAGCGGTGGCTGCATGCCTGCGGCAAAAAACAACCAAATCACCATCAACGCGGCACACAGCAAGAAGATGGCGGTAACGCTACCATGCTGCTGATACAGCCAACCTGCAATTGCGGAGCCTAAAAACATGCTCAAGGATTGGCAAGTGTTGTAAACGCCCATCGCTGTGCCTTTGGCATCGCTTGGGGCAATTTTAGAAATCAAACTAGGCTGGGTGGCTTCTAAAATATTAAACGCAATAAAGTACACCGACAACCACACCACAATCATGGTGAGATTGGGCATATACAGCGCCATCCCCAGCTGGGCAAGTAGCATCAGGCTAATTGCAAAAATAAACACTTCTTTTAAGTGTTGTTTTTTTTCACCATAAATCACTGCCGGCACCATCAGTACAAAGCTGACCAGCACCACGGGTAAATACACCCACCAGTGATGCGTAAGCTCTAGCCCGCCTAATTGAGTCAGCAGCAGCGGCATGACGGTAAACATGGCCATTTGCGCAGCGTGCAGGGCAAATACGCCGTAGTTCATGCGTAAAAGCTGTGGATGGCGCAATACAGCGGGCAGGCGGGTGGCACTGATTTCAGCGTCAGAATGAAAACGCGAAATGGTTGGATTAGGAATAATCTGCTTCACACCGATCATGGCGGCAATGGTTAAACCGGCCGTCAGCAAAAAGATGCCAGGTAAACCAATCCATGCAGCCAGCGTGGGCGCGGCCACCAAAGAAATCGCAAAGGTGCTGGCAATACTACCGCCGATCATCGCCATGGCTTTGGTACGGTTTTCTTCGCGGGTTAAATCGGCCAATAAGGCGGTGATGGCAGCAGAAATAGCCCCTGCGCCCTGCACCGCGCGGCCCACAATCAGCCAAGCCACATGATCCGCCATAGCACACATCACGCTACCCACGGCAAACAGGGCAAGGCCAATATAGATGACTTTTTTGCGGCCAACCCGATCCGACCACATGCCAAAAGGCAGTTGCAATAAGGCTTGCGTCAGGCCGTAAGCGCCAAACGCCAAGCCAACCATGGCGTGATTATCACCGCCAGGTAGTTTGCCAGCGTAGACAGCAAACACCGGCAAGATCAGAAACATTCCCAGCATACGCAGGGCATAAAGCCCAGCTAAGCCAAGCGAGGCACGTAGTTCTATAGGAGTCATGGGCTTCAAATATCAGAGATCAATGTGGGGTGGGTATCTTGCCCACGCGTTTATGCATACAGAGCCGCGTGGGCATATAAAAACGGCCCACCCTACCCATCTGCAGCAAATGTCATGGTCAAGTAAATGCTTCCAACACGCTTTTGACAGGAAAGTCCGGTATATTATCCGATTCCTCTTTACTGCAGATACCGGCCTTTATGTCGTACCGTCGTATCGAATCATCCGAAGCCCCGCAAATTCGTATTCGCGGCGCTCGCACGCACAATTTAAAAAACGTTAATCTCGACCTGCCACGCGGCAGTTTAGTTGTGATTACGGGGCTTTCTGGCTCGGGCAAATCGTCTTTGGCGTTTGATACGCTCTACGCCGAAGGCCAGCGTCGCTATGTGGAATCGCTGTCGGCTTATGCGCGGCAATTTTTACAATTGATGGAAAAACCCGATGTCGATCTGATTGAGGGCTTAAGCCCAGCGATCTCCATCGAGCAAAAAGCCACCAGTCATAATCCGCGCTCCACCGTTGGCACGGTAACCGAGATCCACGATTATCTGCGGCTATTGTTTGCCCGCGTCGGCACGCCATATTGCCCCGAGCACAAGCAGCCGCTGCAATCGCAAACGGTCAGCCAGATGGTTGATCACGTATTAGCGCTGCCCGAAGAAACCAAGCTGATGATTCTGGCTCCGGTTGTAGTCGGCAAAAAAGGCGAAAACGTCGATCTATTTGACGAGCTACGCGCGCAAGGCTTTGTACGGGTTCGCGTGGACGGCGAAATCTGCGAGCTGGAAGAAACGCCTAAGCTGGATAAAAACAAAAAACACACTATCGAAGTAGTGGTTGACCGGCTAAAAGTGCGCGAAGACATTAAGCAGCGTCTGGCCGAATCCTTTGAAACCGCGCTGCGCCACGCCGAAGGCCGTGCAATTGCTTTAGAAATGGATAGCGGTAAAGAGCACTGGTTCTCCGCCAAGTTTGCCTGCCCAATTTGTAGCTACAGCCTGCCAGAGCTAGAACCTCGTCTGTTCTCATTTAATAATCCGATGGGCGCCTGTCCTAAGTGCGAAGGCCTTGGCCAGATCACCTTCTTTGACCCTAAGCGTGTGGTGGCTCACCCTGATTTAAGCCTAGCGGCAGGCGCGATTAAGGGCTGGGATAAGCGTAATCAATTTTACTTCCAGATGCTGACCAGTATTTCTGAGCACTATGGCTTTGATGTCAGTGAAGCATGGACAGAGCTGACTGCCGAAGTACAACAAGCGGTATTACACGGCTCAGGTACTGAGGAAATTGCTTTCACCTACATGAACGAGCGCGGCAATAAAGTATCGCGCTCGCATGCTTTTGAAGGGATTATCCCCAACTTAGAACGCCGCTATGTTGAAACCGATTCAATGGCCGTGCGTGAAGAATTAGCCAAGTATCAAAACAACCAGCCCTGCCCGCATTGCGAAGGCGCAAGGCTAAGGGTTGAAGCGCGTAATGTGCGCGTCGGCGAATGTAATCTGCACGAAGTCAGCAAAATGGCGCTGAAAGAAACCGCTGGCTATTTTGCGGGCTTAACGCTCACTGGTGCTAAAGCGCAGATTGCCGAAAAAATTGTTAAAGAAATCCGTGAACGCTTAGGCTTTTTGGTCAATGTGGGGCTGGATTACCTTAGCCTTGATCGCAGCGCAGATACGCTTTCGGGCGGCGAAGCGCAGCGGATTCGCCTTGCCAGCCAGATTGGCTCTGGCCTAACCGGCGTCATGTATGTGCTGGACGAGCCGTCGATTGGCCTGCATCAGCGCGATAACGACCGCCTGCTCGGCACGCTGCGCCATCTGCGCGATCTAGACAACACCGTGATTGTGGTTGAACACGATGAAGACGCAATCCGCATGGCCGATTATCTGGTTGATATGGGCCCAGGCGCAGGTGTACATGGCGGTGAAGTGGTGGCAGCGGGTACGCCAGAAGACATCATGAACGAGCCACGCTCGATCACTGGGCAGTTTTTATCGGGAGCTCGCAAAATCGCGATCCCAGAGGTTCGCCGCAGCCCAGACCCAGACAAATGGCTGTCGCTGAAAGGTGCTTCGGGTAATAACCTGAAACAAGTTGAGCTTAAGCTACCGGTGGGCTTGTTTGTTTGCATCACCGGCGTATCAGGCTCGGGTAAATCTACGCTGATCAACGACACGCTTTACACCATCGCCGCGAAAGAACTCAACGGCGCATCGGGCGAGCCAGCACCGTTTGAAAGCATTACAGGGCTGGATCACTTTGATAAGGTGATTAACGTCGATCAATCACCGATTGGCCGCACCCCCCGCTCTAACCCTGCTACCTATACCGGCATGTTTACGCCGATTCGTGAGTTATTTGCCGGTGTACCCACCAGCCGTGAACGCGGCTATGGGCCTGGGCGCTTTAGCTTTAATGTAAAAGGCGGCCGCTGCGAAGCGTGTCAGGGCGATGGCGTACTCAAGGTAGAAATGCACTTTCTGCCAGACGTGTATGTGCCTTGCGATGTTTGCCACGGCAAGCGTTATAACCGCGAAACGCTGGAAGTGCTCTACAAAGGCAAAAACATCACCGAAGTATTGGGGATGACAGTAGAGCAAGCACTGGCGTTTTTTGAAGCCGTACCTACGGTGGCACGTAAGCTCAAAACATTGACCGATGTAGGCTTGGATTACATCCGCTTAGGCCAAAGCGCCACCACATTGTCTGGTGGTGAAGCACAGCGCGTGAAGCTGGCGCTGGAGCTATCTAAACGCGACACTGGCCGCACGCTGTATATCCTTGATGAGCCAACCACCGGCCTGCATTTCCACGATATTGACCAACTGCTGACGGTGCTGCATCGCCTGCGTGAGCACGGCAATACCGTGGTGGTGATCGAACATAATCTGGATGTGGTAAAAACTGCAGACTGGGTGATTGATCTAGGGCCAGAAGGTGGCGCGGGTGGTGGGCTTATCCTGATGAGCGGCACACCGGAAGAGCTAGCGGCTTGCACCGAAAGCCATACTGGGCAATATCTGGCTAAAACCTTAAATATGTGGAAATAACCACCAGACTAGAGGCAAACACAGACAAGGCTCTAAACAGGGCTTTCTCTGTGCTCTCTGTGGGTAAAAATTTATTCCATGCTTACACAGAGCGTAAAAGCGAACGGTTTTGATCCTCCCTGCCTTATCTTCCTTTCATGGCATTCCCTTAAGCGCTGAATCCCCAAAGCCACACCACGCTAAGCCCGCAACTTTAAAAACACCATCGCGGCCAATAAAGCGTCGTTGACTGGATTGTGCCGAGGCAAATCAGGAATATCTAGCGTTTGCAATATATGGCTAAGGCTAAGATCCACATCTGGACGGTGCGCGCTCACCATTCGATCATAAAATAGCCCAGAGATATCAATCGCCGCATTCGGCAGCGCTACGCCTAGCTTTAAGCTGCGATTAATCACCGCCAGATCAAACTCTAGATAGTAGCCCACGATAGGCCTGGGCCCGATAAAGTGCAGCAGCTGCGCCAAGGCGTCTGATAACGCTATTCCACCTTGCACGTCTTGGTGGCGTAAACCGTGCACGGGAATGCTGGCTGGGTCGATTTGCCCTGCGGGCTTAACCAGAACCTTCCATGTTTCTGAAAGAAAAATGCGCTGATCCTTTATGAGAATCGCCGCAATGCTGATAATTTCAGCCAGCTTTGGATCTAAACAGCTCATTTCACAATCTAAGCTGACATATTCCCCCGCCGGTGGCTTATCCCATAAAAATGCAAATTGTGGATCACGTAAGGCGGCCAGTTTGCGGGATCGCCGCCAGTTTTGCAGCCAATTCATAGCATGCCTAACTTAAAATGATGGCTAATCAGTTGGCGAAATTGCTTCACCACCCCAAGCGTATCTTTAAGCAACTCTCGCTCTAAAGTGGTGAGCTGTGCCGGATCAAGCAAATTATCGATCGGCTTATCCATCGCCAGCCTAGCCAGCCCTAATTTAAGCTGCAAGCCCTGTAAAAACGCCAAAGATTCGCTCATATCACGGCCAAAACTCTCGTTTAAATACCCGAGCGCAATCAGGCATTGAATCCGCCGATAGCTATTTGTTTCTTTAATTTGATATTGCAAAGCCAAGCTGCGTACGCCATGCACCAGCGGAAAAATACCGCCTTTTTTTAAATCTAAGCAGTTTTTATCCGCACCAGCGTGGGTAATTAAGCGAGAAAACAAATTAATTGGCGTGGCAAATTGCTCTACAGGAAATGCAAAGCGGGATAAAAAAGCCGCGCTATCTGCCACGCCTTGAGTTAAATAATCGCGTAACTCATCAAATAAAGCACTCTGCCCACAAACAGGCCGAGCATCCTGCCAGATCGCCATATTCATCACGTTTTCACTGCTGGCAGAGCGGCTCCATTCATCCATTTTCCGCTTATAAGCCGTCACGCTTTGCCGCCAAACGGGATTAGAAACCATCACCTCGCCGGGGCACGGCGGATAGCCTAATTCAATTAAGTGAGCGGTAAAATCATCGCAAACCCGCTGCAAATCTGGATGCTGATAACCATCGGCAATAATCAGCGCATTATCCTGATCGGTATTTAAAATCTGCTCACCCCGCCCTTCGGAGCCTAAAACCAGCAGGCACACATACGGCAGCATTTCCGGCGGGGCCAACAAGCTAAAGAGCTTACTCAATAATCGATGGCGAATTTCGGCCAGCAGCTCAGCCAATAAAGTAATCTTCATACCATTGCGGTGCAGGGAAATAATCAGTTGCTGCGTGCTTTTAACCGCAGCCTGCAGTGCGCCCGGATGGTGAGCTCGGCCAATTTGGGCGGTAATGCTACGCGGATTATTTGCCAGCGCCGACATGAGATCAATCTGTTCTAGTACGCCACAAATCTGCTCGTCTTCCTGCACAATCAGCCTTTGTACCGAATGGCGCATCATCAGCAGCATGGCGTGGTGCAGATCATCCTCGGCCTTTACACAAATCAGCTGACGGCTAATATGGCGGTATATGGCTTCCTGCTGCGCATCCAGCCCATCCGCCACCACATTGCGTAAATCGCTCTGGGTAAAAATCCCCACCCCTGATGCGTCCTGCACCAGCACTGCGCGGCTATGCATGCTTTTCATCAGCCTTGCGGCATCCAGCACAGTGGCGCTTTCCGCCAGCCAGCAAGGCGGATGCAGTACAGCATCCCCTACCCGTGGCTGCAGCTCTTGCAAGGGGTGATCTAACGCGGCCAGCTTGCGGGCAACATCCGCATAAAAGAACGCAGCAAACTGGCTATTGCCATCGCTGATTTTCATCACCACATCGCGTTTAATATGCCAGAGCAGGGTGTCCTCAACCGCCCGCAAAGTACAACAAGCCTTAGCACTCAGCAGCGATTTGCTATCCAGCACATCAAAAGCGCCGTAAAAAACCACCTCATCCCCTGCCCCTTCTTCACTGACTAGCCCTTTCATCACCACCAGTAGCGCATCCACCTGCTGCCCTAGCTGCTGAATAGAATGGCCCGCTGCAAAGTAGGAGATATCCAGCGCTGCAGACAAACGATCGCGCTCAGCAGCAGTCAGGCAGCTAAAAGGTGAACGATTAAAATCAAAGGATGCAGTCATAAATCCCCCTATTAGCTAATTTTAGCCTTACTAGAGGAAAAAGGGTGCTAGCAACCAGTCGGACTTAGACGGTCGAAGCGAAAAATCGCATGGTCGAGACCAGATTTTGCCGGATTTGCAGCGCCAATAACGAGTTATTGGTCAAAAATCTAGTGAAATATAGGCCGATCAGCTGATTTTGCAGCTGACTGATGCTAAGTCCGACAGGCTACTAGGTAGTATGCAAAACAAGTAGCGATCAGCAGAAGCCATACTTCAGACGAAAAAAAGCCCTTGATTAACAAGGGCTGTTTTCTTATGCAAGCAATGCAACGGTATTTAAAACCCACTCAATGCCGAATGTTGCTTACCAATGATTTACCGGACTCTGCCAGTGCAAACTGCACTTGGCGGAGAGCAAGGGATTCGAACCCTCGATACAGGTTTTGCCCGTATGCTCCCTTAGCAGGGGAGTGCCTTCGACCACTCGGCCAACTCTCCATCAAGACTGCGAATCATACCTAATCACTTACAATTTAGTCAATCAAACTGTCAAAATTCCGCAAAAAAATACATTTCAATATTGCTCTGCCTCTTTTTATCCTTACAAATCAGTGGGTATCTGCGGTGCGCCGCTCCCCACTACCATGCCATAAGCCATCCACAGCATCAGTAAGCCATACATAATCCTTGGAAACCACTCGGCCACTTTGCTTTGAAAATCCGCGATGGAAGCACTTTCCATATTCACATGCCGCAGCAGCATTTCAGGCAAAGTACCGCTGGCCTCCCCTGTTTGCACAAAGCCCATCACCCGCTCTTCCCCTAAAAAAGACTGATGATCCAGCGCTTTAGCTAAGCTATCGCCGCGCTGCATTTTGGGCAGAATACGGCTGTATTCGCTGCGGATCAGCTGATTATGAATCGCCCGATTCGCCTTAGGCAGGGCATCAAACATCGGCAGGCCCGCTTCCAGCATCAAGGCCAGGCTTTCAAAAAAATCCCGCGCATTGCGCCGCACATGCATTGCTCCGAATAGCGGCATTTTGATCAACAGCATTTCAAGCTGCAGCCTTAAACGCGATGGCCCCGTGACTTCCAGCCAATCCGAAATCCCTCTGAACAAAGCATAGAGGCTGATAAAAAACAGTATTGGCCGCAGGCAGCGCCACAAATAAGCAGCCGAGCTAAGTGTGCCCAAAACCAAATCAGGCAAAGGTTGTACGAGTAAAGCCAGCACAAACACCACGATGGGCAGCATCATTTTGGAGCGCATCTGCTTGCTTAATCTGGCTTTCAGCGTATAGCGCTCAGCCAAGCGAAAGTAAGTACGTGCCGGGCTGCCCGCGCTAATCGCCGCATGCAACAAATCCGCTTCCAAATCGCTAAACAAGCCAGCCATCCGCCCTGCCGCCGCCACATCCTTCCCCCGCCCCAGCCACTTACGCGCCTCATCCACTCTAGGCTGGGCAGCTTTTGCCAGCCGCAGCGACAAAAAAGCCTGCGCCACCGGCAAGCCCGCTTTCTCCATCGTTGCCAGATGGGTAAACAAATCGGCACGGATGGCGTCGTTTAATGGGGGGAGTTTGGGGTTAGGCATGGGGTAACTTTTGTAAAAACCATGAATAAAACCCTGATTTTTCTTTCGTGGGTGTGTTGAATATTTCACTAATAGGTATAGGCAGCTTATTTAATTCTTTTTTAATTTTTGGCATAATTTCATCTCTAAACGCAATAAATCTATCACTCTCAGCATATTGTTCAACAGCATCGTTACGATTAGATCGCAAATAAAAACAATACTGATAAACTCTTTCGTAATATTTATTAATAAAACGAGTTGTTTTTTTATTAAAAAACTTATGCACATTTACATTATAATCAGAAAAAGCAACAACATATTCTAAATCTATGCTTGTATCTTCTCGCGTAACATGTCCAACAAGTATTTCAAAAGCTCTTACGGTTAAAACTGCGTTATCTAATTTATTTGAAATTTCAAGTTGATTAGCACTTTTCCTTGCAAAATAAACAGCAGGAACTCCAACGAGAAAAGTAGAAAAAGGGCCTGCCCACTCAAGGATCAATTTCATTACATCAGTAGTCATATATTTCCTTATATTTTATTAAAAATAGTTTCAGTACATTCTGAAACTATTTCAATTAAAACACGAAAATATTTTATTTCAAGCCCTTGCTTTATTTGATTTCCATGCATTGGCCAAATTTTTATCAAAAAACACCTGCCCCTGCTGCATTCCCCCCCACTTTCCGCTACCCTCTCCTCCAAGCCCATTTAATAAGACTTTCCCGTGCTGCATCTATTCCAATCCAACCGTATCGATGTTCTGCTGGCGGCGCTGGCGCATCAGTTAGAGACTTCTCCTTTGGCTTCCCCTTTCGAGCAGGAAAAGATTGTGGTGCAGTCTAAGGGGATGGGGAGGTGGTTGAATTTTCGCTTGGCAGAAAAGCAAGGGATGACGGCGCAGATGGGCTATCCGCTGTTGGCGTCTTTTTTCTGGGATTTAATGCAGCGCACGCTAGGTGGCAATCTGCCGAAAAAGTCGCCGTTTTCGCGGGAGATTATGGGGTGGCGGGTGTTGGCTTGGCTGGATTCGCAGCCCAATGCGCCGGTGCTGCTTAATTATCTGCGCGAAGGCGGGGATTTTCGGCGCTTTGAACTCGCCACGCGGATTGCCGATGTGTTCGATCAGTATCTGGTTTACCGCGCCGATTGGCTGCTGGCTTGGGAAAAAAATCAGAGCCTAGGGCTGGGGGACGATGAGGCTTGGCAGGCGGCGCTGTGGCGCTATTTATCTAAAGACGAGCTGGATATTCGTGTGGATGGCGGCCATCGCGGCGCTTTGCTGGCAGCCACCCACAAGCGGCTGCTCGACCCGCGCCCGCTGGATTTGCCCAGCCGTGTTTCGCTATTTGGCATATCCAGCCTGCCGCCGGTGTATATGGAGATTTTGCGCGCGCTATCCAAGCGCTGCGAGGTGTTTATCCATGCGCTTAATCCTTGCAGTATTCCATGGGGTGAGATTCGGGATCAGGCCGAGATAGCGCGGCTCTCTGATGGCTATGACCCGGATGATTTATATCTGGAAGTGGGTAATCCGCTGTTGGCGGTGTGGGGTAAGCAGGGACGGGAGTTTTTTAACCAGCTGATTGCCGAGCCAGAAATGATGGAATATTTCACGCCCTTTCCCGGCAACCATGAAACGCTACTGCAAACACTGAAAAGCGATGTACTGGAATTGGTCGCCCGCTCACCAGAAACCGCACAAAGGGTAGCGCTAGACGATAAATCGCTGCAAATCCACGTTTGCCATTCAGCCATGCGCGAAGTAGAAGTACTGCATGATCAGCTACTGGCTTTATTTGAACGGGACGCCAGCTTAAGCCCTGCCGATATTGTGGTTTTGATGCCGGATATCGAACATTACATCCCCTATATTGAGGCGGTCTTCGGCCGCACGGGGATAGATCCGCGCCCCAAGGCCAATCAAACCCCGCACGTCCCCTTTGCCATTGCCGATCGCAGCCTGCGGGATTCCGCCCCCTTAGCTCAAGCCCTGTTAGAGCTACTCATACTGCCGCAATGCCGTTTTGCCAGCGATTGGATGATGGCACTACTGGATATTCCCGCCATTGCCCGCCGCTTTGAAATCCCCGTCAGCGAGCTGCCTACAATTCATCGCTGGATGAATGAGCTGGGCATTCATTGGGGCAGAGACGGCGAGCATAAGGCCGAGCTAGGCCTGCCACCTACCTTTGAGCACACTTGGCGCTTTGGGCTGGATAGGCTGTTGCTAAGCATTGCTCTACCCGCTGGCGTGGCCCACCATGCTGCGCCGCTGTTTGCCGGAACCCTGCCGGGCAGCGGTGTGGCGGGTAATCAAGCGCAGCTAGCGGCAAGCTTAGCCGCCTTTGCTGAAACGCTGTTTGCCCAAGCCCAGGCCCTATCAGGGGATCACACCCCAGCAGAGTGGCATATCAAGCTGATTGCTCTGATTGAGGCCCTGTTTGCGCCGGACGAGACCGATGAAAAAGAAGCACTCTTGCTAGCCGAGCTGCGCGAGCAAGTGATCGAATTTGCCCTGCAAAGCCAAGAGGCTGGCTACGATGCACCAGTGGATTTATCCGTGCCGCGCAGCTGGCTCAATGGTGCGCTGTCCGGCAAGATTCCTAGCGGTGGATTTTTAACCGGCGCGGTGACGTTTTGCGCTATGGTGCCGATGCGCTGCCTCCCCTTTAGAGTGATTGCCTTGCTAGGTTTTAATGACGGCGCTTTTCCGCGTGAATCGCGCCCACCGGGCTTTGATTTGATGGCGCACAACCCGCAGTACGGCGATCGCTCACGCCGTGCCGATGATCGCTATCTATTTTTAGAAACGCTGCTTTCAGCCAGCGATGTGCTGTATCTGAGCTATGTAGGGCGCGGCATCCAGGACAACAATCGGATCCCACCATCGGTAGTGGTATCCGATTTAATTGATGCAGTCAGTAAAAGCTTTGTGCTGGAAGACGCAGCCCCCATGCCTGCGCTGGGCAATGAGGCGCTGAAATGGCGGCGCTTAGAGCGGGAACGCCTGCTCGCGCATCTGATTATCGAACATCCCTTGCAGCCCTTTAGCCCGCGCTATTTTAAAGACCAGCGGCTGGTAGCCTATTCGCCACTGTGGTTTATCGCCGCCTCGCAACTGGGCCAGCCACAAAGCGCGCCTTTATCGGTGCTAAGCGAGACCTTGCCGCTACCCGAGATGGAGCCGATTGCCTTTGTAGATTTCCTCGCTTTTTGGCGTAACCCAACCCGCTATTTACTCAGAAATCGCCTCGGTATTCGCTTGGCAACAGAGGCCGTCGAGTTTGAAGGCAATGAGCCATTTAGCCTTTCTTTCTCTGCCAAAAGCGAACTAAACAGTGTGATTTGGCAATCCTTAGAGCAGGGCTGGAGTGCGGATGCCATTGCCACTGGCCGCGCTGCTGGCCTACTGCCACACGGCGGTTTTGGCAATATCAGCGCCGCCAAACAATCTGCCAGCATGATTAAGCTGTACAACACCGCCGAGCCACTGCTTCATGATGTGCCGCTTGCGCCGTACTCTTTCCGCTTTGAGTTGTCAGGGCAGATTTTGACTGGTGCCTTGCATCAGTTACGCCCTAATGGCCAAGTGATGATCTGGACCGATCACAGCTCACCGATTGAGCTGATCGCCTGCTGGCTAAAGCACCTGGCACTCTGTCTTGCCAGCCCAGAAGGCGTGGCGCTTGAAACCCGCATCGTCAGTCAAAAAGGTCATTGGCGTTTTGCCCCGCTCACCAAGCCAGAAGCCAGCCACCAACTAGAAAAATGGCTGCAATATTACTGGCAGGGCCAAGCTGAGCGCCTGCCCTTTGCCACCCGCAGCAGTGCCAAATATGCCGAAGCGCTTTATACAGACGATGACAAAACCAAGGCAGATACCGCGGCCAGAGAATCTTGGCACGGTAACAGCCTGCGTGGCTTTAGCGGGGAAGAAAGCGAGCCGTGGTATGAAATGGCTTGGCGTGGGCAAAGCTTGCTGAGCGATGAGGGATTTGCCGAGATGGCGAATACGCTGTTGCTAACGATGTATCAATGCAGGGAAGAACTATAAGGCAAGGCCCAAGATCAACATTTGAGCTTTTAAAAACAATAAAACCGTCAGGCTCGAACGTTTTATTGGGAACCCAGCAACTCTACTGGATCTCCGATAAAACTATTCGGGGATGACGATCATGGCGTGAGTACAAAGAGATAAAGCGAGTTCTTAGATCCGCTTAAAACCGCTCTTCCATCCGCAAATAACGCCATTGACCTACAGGTAAATCAGATAGCGATACACGGCCAATACGCAGGCGACGAATGCCGATCACTTTTAAACCAACTAATTCGCACATACGGCGAATCTGACGCGGGCGGTTTTCGCGCAGTACAAAGCGCAATGCATCTTCACTCTGCCAGCTTACCTTAGTTGGCTTGAGGCGCTCTTCATCTAGGCTTAAGCCATTATTAAGCTGCTTCATGCCTTCATCAGATAAAAAGCCTTCTACCTGCACCACGTATTCACGCTCTACATCTGCATCCGACATCAGCTTTTTAGCAATTCGGCCATCTTGCGTCAGCACCAACAAGCCTGATGAATCTACATCTAGGCGGCCAGCTGGGGCCAGATTATGCATATGTTTTTTGAGGAAAACGATGCCTGATTTGTCGGCAATAAAACGTGTTTCCGCTTTGATCAATGTCCAAGCTGGGCGATCGCCCGGCTCAGCAGGGCCAGAAACATAGCCAACAGGCTTATGCATCAGAATGGTGGCACGCTCAGCTTGGAATAAAGTAGCTTGGCGCTCTAGGGTGATTTTTTGCTCGGGAACAACACGGCTGCCCAGCGTGTTCACCACCACGCCATCGACTTTTACCCAGCCTTGTTCAATAAATTCGTCGGCCTCGCGGCGTGAACACATGCCAAGTTCAGTCATGCGTTTGGATAAGCGGATGGATTCAGTCATGGTCGTGAAACTTTTCTTAAGAGCAATCTGCCATTGTACCCGTTAAGGCAAAAAAAAACGCCACCGATTCGGTGGCGCAAATACATACAGAGGAGAGAGATGAAACAACATCGAAATCAATTCAATGCAAAGATTCCGTTTCAGCAGCCAGCATTCTAAATGCTGACGCCTGCAGCGTCGTTGCAGAATTAACATCCTATACCGCGAATATTACCCAGCAAATACAAGCTAAAACTGCCGCTGCACAGATTAAAGCCCAAATTTGAATATCTTCTGCAGTAATGGCGAATTATGCTTAAGCTATATAAGCCCCAAGGAGCTCGCCATGAACTACGACAGCTTACTCGTTCCCAAAATACACGATATCAACACTTTCCAAGATTTTCGGGAAAGCCTAGGGGATTTAGCGCCGCGCATTGAGCAAATCATTGCCGAGCTAAAGCGTGACCCAGGCAAAATGATATTAATCTCTGATTTATTCCGCGCCTTTCACAATATAAAAGGGGATGCTGGATTATGCCGAGTAGAGTTTGTTATTCCCTTAGTGCATGGAATAGAAACGCTACTTTCTAGAATGCGCGCAGGTGAAATTCAACTCACTGAGGTGCTCTCTGAAGTACTGCTGCTGACCCTAGATAGGCTAGAGCAAGCCGTAGAATCGCTTAGCAATAATGCTTCTGCCAGTAGTTTGCACTTACCCACACTGGCACGTGGCTTAGATGGCTTATCCACTTTGCAAGCCGAAGAGCTTGATCCCGCTTGTTCTCGGCTGATTGAAGCGGTAACAGGCTTTAAACATGCCGCTGTTGTTGTCATGCCTGATCGCTCACGCAATGAAGTGGAGCGCTCAAATGAAGAGCGTAGCCAAGATTTGCGTTTTTTCCGCAATATGGCACTGCAATTAGAGATGCGCTCACCCTTATTTCGTGGCCGAACCGCACGTAATTTGCAATTAGCGTTAAATACAAATAAAGCCGCGGGCGGCGTTGTTTCTAGCACCCAGCTAGAGGCTGCCGTTTATATGCACGATGTTGGCATGATGTTTTTGCCTGAATCACTATGGTTAAAAATTGGAAGAATGACCGATGCCGAGCGGGCCCAACTGATTGATCACCCAGCTTGGGCCGCCGGTTTATTGAGCCGTATGGATGGTTGGCATGATGCATCAACCATGTGTTTGCAGCACCACGAAAACATCAACGGCACGGGTTACCCCAATAAACTCAGTGGCAACGATATTGTGCCGGGCGCAAAAATCATAGCGCTGGTCGATGCTTTTGAAGCCGTCATGCTCAAACACAGCCATCGTGGGCAAAATAAATCTGTATTGCGGGCCATTGCAGAAGTCAACGCATCTGATCTGCAATTTGATTCAGACTGGATCGAGCCATTTAACCGCGTTATTCGCACCATGATGGAAAACGGCGGCTTGTAAAAAACCACAGCGCCTTCGAAAGCGCCCCCAAGAGATGATGAAACTTGATCCCTCCTTATTTGGGTTTCACTATCGGGGCGCTGCTAATCTAGGCGCAAATTCGCTGACGATAAACTCAACCAAGGCCGTCACTTTGGCGGGCAGCCAATCCCGTGCGGGGTAGACGGCATACACAGGTAAGCCCACTGCTAGCTGGTAATTAGGCAGCAGCGCCAGTAATTGGCCACTGGCAAGCGGTGCGGCCAATAAAGCGCGGTCAATCAATAATAAGCCTAGCCCATGGATGGCTGCATCGACCAAAGCGCAAGCATCATTCATCGCTAAAGGCCCCTTTACCCGTACTTGCTCTTCCCCCAATACCCCAGAAAAAGTCCATAGATTCATAGCGCGCGAGCCATTTTGGTAATAGAGGCAAGCATGCTGCGCCAGATCACTCGGTGTTTGTGGCGTGCCGTGTTTTGCCAGATAGGCTGGGCTGGCAACCAGCTGTAACTGCAATTCACCCAGCTTACGCGCAACCAGGGATGAATCTGGCAAATGGCCCACTCGAATAGCGATATCGACTTGCTCTGTCGTTAAATCCACAAAGCGATCTTCTAATTGCAAGAGCAAATCAACTTCTGGATAACGCTGGGAAAATAAGGGCAGTAAGGGGACTAAATGCACCCGAGCTAACGACGACGAGCAGCTTACTTTCAGCCGCCCACGCACGTTCTGCCGATAATCATCGGTAATCGCATCGATATTACCCAACGCCGCAGCCACCGTTTGCGCCTCTTGCCAGACCCGCTCGCCTAATTCGGTCAGTGCTAGCTTGCGCGTTGTTCTTTGTAATAATTTTGCGCCAAGCTGAGCTTCAAACCGTGCCAGCTGCTTACTCACCGACGAGCGATTTAGGCCCAGCTCCTGGGCGGCCCCGGTTAAACTGCCATGACGTACCACGCAGGAAAACAGCGCCAAGCCTGGCAAAGTATCTAGAGAAAGAGTCATCCATGCTTCCTTTAACGTTGCGAGCTGATTGATTCTACTGAGGCAACAATGTAATGCCTTTGTCAGTACTAATCAATCCAGCGATTCATCGATAAACTAGCCCCATTCACTTACCCACTGGAAGAATAAAAATGACAACAAGCATGCAAGCCATTCGCCAACACAGCTACGGCCAACGCGATGTATTACAGCTAGAAAACGTTCCAATGCCTCAAATTAACCCTGATGATGTATTGATTCGTGTCCACGCAGCTGGGGTTAATCCAGTGGATTGGAAAATCCGTGAAGGCTATTTGCAATCCATCATGTCTCATGAAATGCCGCTCACTTTAGGCTGGGATGTAGCGGGTGAAATTGTTGCCCTAGGCGAGCAAGTCACAGGCTGGCAGATCGGCGATGCCGTGTATTCCCGCCCAGAGATTGCCCGCAATGGCGCTTATGCCGAATTTGTTGCCGTTAGAGCCAGCGAAATTGCCAAAAAACCCAAAAGCCTAGACTGGCAACAAGCCGCAGCCGTGCCTTTAGCCGCGCTAACTGCATGGCAAGCGCTATTTGAAATAGCCCAATTGCAAGCAGGCGAGAAAGTACTCATCCATGCCGGAGCAGGCGGTGTGGGCTTGTTTGCGATTCAGCTCGCCAAGTGGCGCGGTGCCGAGGTGTATACCACCACCTCCAGTAAAAACGCCGAATTGGTCACCGCACACGGTGCCGACCATGTGATTGATTACACCCAAGCCAACTTCGCAGATTTACGCGATCTGGATGTGGTATTTGACACCATGGGTGGTGATATTCTGGCCCAAAGCTGGCAGACACTAAAAGCAGGTGGCCGCCTTGTTTCAATTTGCGATCAGCCCGATACGGCTACCGCGCAAAAACACCATGTGCACGGGCATTTTTGCTTTGTGCAGCCCAATGCCGCTCAGTTAAGTGAAATTGCTGCATTGCTTGATGCCGGACACATCAAAGTGGTGATCGACAGCGTGTTCCCATTAGCCCAAGCCGCCCTTGCCCATGAGCGCAGTGAAAGCGGCCGAGCCCGTGGCAAGATTGTACTGCAAGTCGCTCAGGGCTAATCCCTAGCAGCCTGTCGGACTTAGCATCAGCCAGCTGCAAAATCACCTGATCGGCCTATATTTCACCAGATTTTTGACCAATAACTCGTTATTGGCGCTGCAAATCCGGCAAAATCTGGTCTCGATCATGCGATTTTTCGCTTCGACCGTCTAAGTCCGACAGGCTGCTAGGTAAAACGTCGTCACTCCCGCTTGTGGGTGACGACGTTTTTATTAGGCCTGCAATTTCAAAACGTAATTCAAGCCACATTCTTAAGCCTATCCTACGCAAGATATAGCGATTTTTTACCCGATAATTTCAATGTATAGGCATGCTGCTGACGCCATTCCAGCGAATTCACACCCCCATTCTTTTTATATTGTCAGAAAGATATCTAAGATAAATCACCCCCATGCTTGCATGATCGCCCCTATGATCTATTCTGCTATGTGTATGAACACAAACTAGCTACTCAAAGATCCTAATCGCTGAAGTTTAATCCCCTATGAAGACCCATTCCTTCCTAGCGCTATGGCTAATCGTCTACTCCATGAATAGCCATGCAGAGAGCATTCGTGTTGTTACTGAAACAACAGCTTATTCTTATATGAAGGAAGGAAAAGTGGCAGGACCTGCCACAGAAGTGGTTGAGCTGAGCCTTAAAAAAGCAGGCATCGTCGATTACAGTATCAATATCTATCCATGGGCAAGATCGTATGATCTCGCTTTAAAAGAAGCGAATGTGCTGATTTACCTGATTGCCCGCACACCCAGCAGAGAAACAGATTTTAAATGGGTGGGTGAGCTGAGCAAACCACAGTGTTTTTTGGTCAAACTAAAAGAAAGAACGGATATCAAGGCTAATAAACTAGAAGACACAAAGCACTATTCTATTGGGGTTGTCAGAAATGATGTGCGCCATCAGTTTTTGCAGCAACGAAAATTAACCAACCTAAGTATTTCATCCCAGCAATCAGATAGCTTTAGGCAATTAGTCAATCATCAACTAGACCTTATTGTTTTATTTGATGCAGATATGCCTCGTCTCTGCCAACAGCAATCATTTGACTGCAATAAACTCGAGAAACTATTCTTACTTAATGAGCTTAGTAATGGGATATATATGGCATTTAGTAAGCAAACACCTGATTCATTAGTTAAACAAACTCAGGATGCTTTTGAAAAATTAAAAGCAGAAGGCCTAGTAAAAAAAATAATAGAACGCCCCCCTTGCCACGCTAAGAGGAGATGATCTTGCTGAGGCTAAAGTGCATTTTTTTATCGCTATTACTCAACCTAACATTTGAAGGGTTGGTTTTCGCAGAAACAATTAAAGTAGTCACAGAGGAGCTTGCCCCATATAACTATACCGAGAAAGGTGTTTTAACTGGATTTTGTACCGAAATCGTTCAAGCTATTCTCAAAGAAATAAATATTCAAGGCGATTTTCAATCGATGCCTTGGGCGAGAGCTTATGACATTGCGCTAAAAAATGAAAATGTACTGATCTATTCAATTGGTCGTACACCACAAAGAGAAATGCAATTTAAATGGATAGGCCCTATTGCTCATGCCAATAATTATCTCTTTGCTCTGGCTAGCAGCCATATAAAAATATCACAATTAGCAGATGCAAAAAAATATCAAATTGCGAGTGTCAACGCAGACATTCGCGAGCAATTTCTAGAGTCACAAGGATTTTCCAAAGGAACAAACCTGCAATCTAGCGTAAAATATCAGCATAATTACGAAAAATTAAAATTAGGCCGTGTTGATTTATGGGCAATGAATGACATAGCGGCTTATCACCTTGTTCGCCAAGCAGGTGATGATCCAGAAAAAATCCTCATAAAAACCTATAAACTTCAACTAGATGAAAGCAGATATTTCATTGCATTCAGTCATAAAACCTCTGACAAGATAGTAGACCGATTCAATATTGGACTAGAGAATATAAAAAAAAATGGCATATTAAATTTAATAAAAAATAAGTGGGCATTAGAAAATGTAGATTGAATTATTAATTAACATTCGCTTTACCATGAAAAACAAATTAACTATTTTTTGCTCATAAAAACCCAATCCTTAATTAAAAGCCAACCATGCCACATATCACTCCGTCGGATCAATCGCTTGGAAGCCGTATGGTTTTGGCCACACTCCTTTTTTGTTTTGTTTTTACACTGGGTGCAGTGGCCGTCAAAACCTGGTCTACGTGGCAAATAAACATAGCCACCATGCGTGCGGAGCTAAACCTGATCGCGCAGGTTTACCAATTCACATTAAGCAAAGCAATCTGGGAAATGGATAGAGATACGCTAAAAACTCATTTGACCAGCGCCTCTAAAATCTCAGCAGTAGGCCAAATTGTTATCATGATAATGCCTGATCAGCATGCAACAGAAACCTTTACTTTCAAGCAAACCACCTGGAAAAAATCAACTATTGCCCCCTCCCTACAACTGACTCTAAGTTACCAAGCTTTTCCCAATGCCCGTCACCAGCAAGTAGGCAAGCTGATTATTTATGGTGATGAGCACGTGTTGTGGTCACGTTTACGCGGTGAAGTAGTGTCGATTATTGTCACGCAAATTATCCAGTCCTTATTACTGGCAGGATTTATTATGCTGCTCTTTAACCGCTCTGTGACGGTGCATGTTCAACGTATTGCCCACCATTTAGCCCAATTAAGCCCTGAAAACTTGGGCCATCCTCTGGTAATGCAACGCTCTACACGGCAAGATGAACTAAGTATGTTGGTTGCTGGCGTCAACCACTTACAGCACAGCCTGCTAGAATACTTACAACAAAAGCGGCTCTACGAACAAGAGCTAGCCGAGCACCGAGATCATTTGGCCGACCGAGTGGCGGAGCGTACCGAAGAGTTATTCGCCGCCAATAAAGCATTGGGCAGCTCAGCAGAAACATTACGTCAGCTAGGTGATATTGGAAAGGAGCTAACCACCAGCCTGAATCATCACGCTATTTGCCAGACACTCTATCGGCACTTACTCGCCTTAATGCCACTCGATGCTTTTAGTGTTGCGTTGCTTGATGAGCAAGGGGATCGCTTAAACCTTATTTATTACATCGAAGACGGCAACGTCGCCTGCCCCTCATACGTGATGCTTGATCACCCCTCATCCCTCTCCGCCTTAGCCTTTCGTGAGGAGCGTGAGCTGGTTATAGCGGATGAAGCGCTGATAGAAAAAGCACCTATACCAGAAGGCATTACCCCCAACACCCCCATGCGCACTGCGGTGCTACGCCCCTTAATTGTAAACAACCAGCGTATTGGTGTGCTTTCGATCCGAAGCCATAACACCAATGCTTTTCAAGAAAGGGAGTTAGACATTTTACGCTCTACTGCAGTCTATACTGCCATTGCGCTCGCCAACGCAACGGCCTATGCAGCCACAGAAGCATCAAGAGCACAAACAGCCAATGCTTTAGAAGATTTACGCCAAGCACAAAGCCAGCTTATTCAATCCGAAAAAATGGCGGCCCTTGGACAATTAATTGCAGGCGTGGCCCATGAGATAAATACGCCGATTGGCGCGGTTAAATCTAGCGGAAAAAACATTGCCGATGCATTAAGCCACGCCTTAGAAAACCTCCCCAAGCTGTTTCAATTTCTGGATACAAATGATCAGCAGCGCTTTATGCAATTGATCAAGCACAAAGCGGAGCCTCTGCTCAGCACCCGAGAAGAAAGAAACAAAACACGCGCACTGAGCCAACAGCTGGCAGACGCTGCAATCATAAACCCACGCCACACAGCAGGGATCTTGGTTCAATTACACGCCGACAACCATCTTGCTGAGTATTTACCCCTACTCCAGCACCCTGAAAGCAGCCTCATCCTTGATACGGCTTACAGCATCGCCAGCATTATTAATAATACGGATAATATTAATATCGCGGTAGAAAGCGTCTCCAAGATTATCTTTGCGCTGAAATCCTTCTCCCGCTTTAATCGCGAAGGCGTCAGCATCGAGGCTCATTTAAAAGATGGCCTAGAAACAGTCTTAACCATTTATCAAAATCAAATCAAACAAAATATCGAACTTATCCGCAACTATCAGGATATCGAGCCCATCCTTTGTTTTCCTGACGAGCTAAATCAGGTGTGGACCAATCTCATTCACAATGCACTACAAGCGATGCAATATAAAGGCGTACTTAAGGTAGAAATCAGCCGAAGTGGCAATGACGCCATGGTGGTGATTTCTGATAACGGCTGTGGTATTGCAGAGAACATCCGCTCCAAAATATTTGACGTCTTTTTTACCACTAAATCCGCAGGAGAAGGCAGTGGGCTGGGGCTGGATATCGTCAAAAAAATCATTGCCAAGCATCATGGGCGAATCGAAGTACAGAGCGAAGTAGGCCAAGGCAGCACCTTTACTATTTACTTGCCCTACCTCGCCAACATCGCCGTTTAAACTCACTCTATCCTCGAAATAGGGCTTGAGTAGATTCAGACATGCTCTGTAAAAAACCTGCATAGCGCCTTGTTTTGGACTACAAAACAAAAATCAACTCAAAATACATATTGCTCCAGTAAAACCTAATTTAGAGATTACAAATGGCAACCATTTTATGCGTAGATGATGATAGTGGCATACTAAGTGCCCTACGCTCTTTATTGGGCCAGCGCTTAGAGCGTGATCAATTAGTTGAAATTGCCGAAAATGGGGTAGAAGCGCTAGAAATTATTGCCGAACTCGCCGAAGACGGGCTTGAGCTCAGCGTCATTATTGTTGATTACATCATGCCGGGAATGAAAGGCGATGAACTCCTCGTACGGGTGCACGAGCTATTGCCCAATACGATTAAAATTATGCTGACAGGGCAAAGTGATTTAAGCGGCGTAAAGCGCACCATCAACGAAGCTAATTTATTCCGCTTTTTAGAAAAGCCTTGGCAAAACGAAGATATCGTACTCACCATACAAGCCGCCATCAGAGCCTACGAGTTGGATCATCAGCTAGAGCTACAAAATCAAGAATTACAGCGTATCAATAATGAGCTAGAGATAATCGTGGACGAGCGCACACATGAGCTGGTCGAAAAGAATAAAGAATTAGAACAATTGGCTGTCACAGATCGTTTGACAGGCCTCTATAACCGGCTATTTCTTGATCAAGTATTAGCGCGAGAATTCAGCACACTAAGCCGCCACGGCACCACACTCTCATTAATATTGCTGGATATAGATCACTTCAAACACGTGAACGACACTTACGGCCATCATGCCGGAGACGAAGTCCTCAAAGGCATTAGCCAAATACTCAAGGGAAACGTCAGAGAGAGCGATGTCGTTGGACGCTGGGGGGGCGAGGAGTTCCTCATCCTTTGCCCTAATACATCACTCTCCGACACGCTTAAAGTTGCCGAAAAACTGCGTTTATGCATCGAACAATACGACTTCGCATCAATAGGGCGCTGCACCGCCAGCTTCGGCGTGGCCAGTTATCAGCAAGGCGACACAATGATCATGGTAGAAACACGCGCCGATAAGGCACTTTATCTTGCCAAAGATCAGGGACGTAACCGCGTGATGTCGAGTACCTGAATGAAAACCACTTCATCATTTAAATTCAGCCACTTTCGATAAAGTTGATACTCTGCCGTTGATATACTTTTGACAGGGCCCCTATTTTTTCGATAAAACCATGCGCTTTGGCTCTCGTTATTTATCTAAAAAAATAGGGACAATCAGCCGATCTTCGCAAAATCAACGTTGATTGCTGCAGTCGTGCCAGATAGTAAAGCAAAAAAACAGAGAAAATAAACGCTTCCTACCGAGCACTCATTCATCGGTTGTGCTGCGCGCCCTCAAAGACTGCGAGCAAATTCTACTTAAAAATGAGCTTATTTTTCGGGTGAACGAGCGAGCGAGGGTGCAGAGCTGCAATGTGGTTTAAAAGTCGAGCATATTAGTCACTTCGGCAGCACTGAGATAGCGTGAGTAAATGCGTTGCAAACTGCCATCTGCGCGCATGCCATTAACCAACGCCTGCCACTTTTTAGCCTCTACCTCATTGAATCGCGACTTTGCCAAAATGAGGCCGAGGTGCACACCTTTTTCCTGTGGCGTCCAATCCAGTATCGCAGCTTCTTTTTTGAAGCCCAAATCTTCAAGGCTTTTAGCATACACAAGTGGTGGGGAAAACAGGGCGTCGATATGTTTGCCTTGGAGTTTTTTAAACAGCGTTTCGATGCTGTTACTGTCTTCGACCCGCTGGCTAGCTCGCAATTGCTCCAGCCACTGGTCCTGCTGGACGCCATGCTTGAACGATCGCACCACGCCAAAGCGCAAGGTAGGCTGATTGATAAAACGCTCTGCGCTGGGCACACTGGCAGCGAGACTGGCCCGTACAACAACGTAGTTCTTCATGCTGAGGTAAGGTGCAAACCAAGCGAAAAGATCGCGCACGGGATTTTGAATGCCCGAGACGCTCATATCAAGCCCGCCATTCTCCAAATCAAACCAAATACGGGCCCGTGGCATGACCCGCATGTCAAACTTGCAAGCCGTGCGCTTTGCCAGTTCATCCACGATGTCTTTGTCTATGCCCTGGCCGCCCATATTTTCGTTGAAATAGAGATACCCATACGAATAAAACGCCAAGCGAATCGGCTTGTCCCCGCAATTCACTGGGCCGGCCTGCACCGTTGGGGGGCAGAGGCTCACCGCGAGGAGAACCAAGCAACACAGAGGATAAAAACCAATCTTTAGAAAGTGCATATCAAGGCCTTCTTAACGTGAAACAGTAGTAAGGTGCAGATCTTGCTGTCGCACATTTACTAAAATCCCAATCATTAAATAAGAAATACCTGCATATTCATTCTGCGGTACAAAACGACAAATTTCTATCACTTACCGAGTATTCGCTCCGCTCGACGGATGGCGCAGCTAACGGTGCTGTAGTGCACACCGAAAGCGTGTTCTCCTTGCTTCCGCCTCTCACCGAGTCGATGAACAAAGGCAAAGAATTTGCGAGGCATGAAGAAATTGCCAAGGCATTGCTTGCGAATTGCTATTTTGCAGATCCGTATAGCGCTTGACAACGAAGGAGTAATGAAAATACGAATGGCTTAATTCGTCCGTATTATCCGAAGAAAAAGAGTGATTTCAGCAAGGTGAGTCGCCCAGAAATTGCTCATTTGGAAAAAAGGTTAAATAATCGGCCACGAAAACGGTTGGGGTTTCGACCCCCAGCTCAGGCATTCAACGAGGGTGCGTCACTGAATGGATGAACCTACCCAGCGTTGCATTGACTATTTGAATTCACGTTTAAATTCACGAGGTTTAACCCGCTAAGCGCTTCATCAAAGGCCGCGTAGTCTCCGGCAATAAACCACGCGGCTGATCACTCAGCGAGCCTCAAAGCACTTTACAGCATACTAAACGCAGTCATTCCAACCAAAGCACCGGTCGTGCCTAAGATGGTTTCCATCACTGACCATGTTTTTAAAGTTTGTAGCTCATTAGCCCCAGTAAACTTACCGAACAACCAAAAACCAGAGTCATTCACATGGCTCAGTACGATCGATCCACCAGCAATACAAATTGATAATGCCGCCAACTGTGCGCCTGAATAAGCAGCCAGCTCAATCACCGGCAGTACCAAACCCACCGTGGTTAAACACGCTACGGTGGCCGATCCTTGAATCACCCGCACCATTGCTGCCAAGGCAAAACACGCCACAGCAATTGGCAAACCTGCACCAATCAAAGCATTACCGAGTGCTGGGCCTACGCCAGAATCAACTAACACTTGTTTAAACACACCTCCAGCGCCTGTCACCAGCAAGATAATCCCTGCTGGCTGCAAGGCAGCGCTACAGACTTCCATCACCTTATCTTTACTCATACCGCGGCGCAAAGCTAGACCATAAATGGCGAGTAAACACGCTGCCAAAATGGCAATAAAGGGATGGCCAATCAACTGCAACCACTGATAAGCCGTGCCCGTTGGATCAACAAAACGCGCCACAATGGTTTTCATCCCGACCAAAACAAGCGGGAACAACACCAGCGCCAAGCTAAAAGCAAACGAAGGCATTTGGCCCTTGCCCAAACTAGGCTCACTCACATCTGCAGGCAGCGGCAGGTGTACATGTTTGCTAATAAAGTTACCGTAAATTGGGCCAGCGAGCAGCATGCCAGGGATAGCCGCAGCCAAGCCTAAAACAATCATCCAGCCAAAATCAGCCTTCATTTGCGAAGCAAGCAACATAGCGGTTGGGCCTGGCAGCAGGAAAGCCGCTGCTGCAGCCACCCCCGCAAACAGTGGGATCGCTAACTTCACCACATTGCCACCGGTGCGTCGGGCAACGGCAAACACTACGCCAATCAACAGCACCACCGCCACGTCAAAAAACAGCGGCAGGGTGCAAATTAACCCAGCAATCCCTAAGGCATAATTAGCGCGGCTTTGCCCAAATAGGTCGAGTAATTTAACGGCAATCTGATCTAGCGCCCCCGTTTCATGCAATATTTTGCCAAACATCGCCCCCAACGCCACCACCACGGCTAAAAAGCCCAGCGTACCGCCCATGCCTTTTTGCATGGTGTCGGCAATTTTATCCAGCGGCATGCCCGAGCCTATCCCAGCAGCAATCGAGACCAGCATCAACGCCACAAAAGCATGCAAACGCGCTTTCATCACCAAAAACAGCAGCATCAAAACCGAACCAACCGCTGTAACAACCAGTGTTAATGTATCCATTTTCTCTTACTCCTGAGCAGGGCGAATATGCTGCACGGCAGCGGCCACAACGTTTTCTAAGCTCTGGGCGATATCGATATGCACCACATCCGGCTCATCTGCGCCCGGTACTTCTAACGTGGCAAATTGCGAAACCAGCATTTTTGGCTTTTGAAAATGACCAACACGCGCTTTTAAGCGAGATTCAATCAGCTCAAAACTGCCGCTCAAATAAATAAAAGAGAGGTTGGGGTTACCTTCACGCAAAATATCGCGGTAGGCTTTTTTTAAGGAAGAACACACGATCACCGATACAACTTGGGTCCGTTGCATCGCATAGGCCGCGGTGCTTAATGCCGCAAGCCAAGGCGCACGATCGTTATCATCTAAAGGCTGGCCCGAAGCCATCTTGTCGATATTGGCCCGTGGATGCAAAAAATCGCCATCCAAAAAACCACAGTCCAACATGCGCGAAACTGCGCTTCCAACAGCAGACTTACCACTGCCTGAAACGCCCATTACAACAAAAACTTGGTGTGGTGTAGCTTGATCGATCTGACTCATGGAATCGACTCCTGATTGGTTTTCATCTAGGTTTTCATTTTTAATGTTACTGGTAACATTTTGTAACGACAGTATCTCTTGCAATAAAAAAACTGCCAAGCAATAAATTTGTTGCAAATCAAAAAGGCTTAAAAAAGAGAAGCTTAGGGAGGCGGTGTGACCACCGAGCCGTAGACAATCTACCTTTACTGACTTTGTTAAGAGGCATGGCCAAACTCAGCCAATAAATCAGTTTAGACGCTCAGCAAACTAGGTAAAACGGCTCTGGCATTGGCCGAAGTAGCCACGGCCAGCTCTGCAAGGCTAATGCCGCGCAGCTCAGCCAGCACTTCAGCCATTTTGACTAACTCTGCGGGTTGATTGCGCTGGCGATCTAACCACGCAGGTGGAATATCAGGGGCGTCGGTTTCCATCACCAGTGCCTCTAAGGGCAAATCACGGGCCAATTTACGAATCCGCTGCGAGCCAGCGTAAGTCATCGCCCCGCCAAAGCCGAGCTTAAACCCTAGCGAGATAAACACATCCGCCTGCTGCACGCTGCCATTAAAGGCATGAGCGATGCCACCTTTAACTCGCCACTTACGCAAATACTTAAGTACTGGGTCTTGGGCACGGCGTAAATGCAGCAGCACAGGCAAATCAAAATCACGGGCCAATTTTAATTGCGCTTCAAAGATCTCTACCTGCCTATTGCTATCTAAGCTGGGCAGATAAAAATCTAAGCCAATTTCACCCACTGCAACGGGTTGATGCTGCTGCAAATAATGCTGCAAGGTCAATAAATGCGCGTCTTGATGCACAGCGGTATAAATAGGATGCAGACCAAAGGCAGGAAAACAACCATAACGTTCCCGCATCGTAATTGCATCGGCAAACGTGGCCTCGCTAACCGCCGGTACTACAATCTGGGCCACCCCCACCCGCCTAGCCGCCGCGACCACTTCATCCCGATCTGCCGCAAAATCAGGTGCATCTAAATGGCAGTGAGTGTCTATCCACATGGTTTTTTCCTTCTCTTAGCCGCGCACCTGTGCCCACGCAACATTGCATACATATACAGA
Source organism: Iodobacter fluviatilis (assembly GCF_004194535.1). Lineage (NCBI taxonomy): Bacteria > Pseudomonadati > Pseudomonadota > Betaproteobacteria > Neisseriales > Chitinibacteraceae > Iodobacter > Iodobacter fluviatilis. The sequence goes on from NZ_CP025781.1 coordinate 1,061,670, forward strand.
TGAGTGTGCACGGGGCCTACCCTACATCACCACCAGACTGGTTCAGCCTCTAGCTCTACGCCAAATTGTGCGCGCACATCGGCTTGTACGGCTTGGGTTAGCAGCACAACATCGTGCTGGGTTGCACCGCCATGGTTCACTAATACTAAAGCTTGTTTTTGATACATGCCCACTGGCCCGAGTTGCCGGCCTTTCCAACCCGCACGCTCAATCAGCCAGCCTGCGGCCAGCTTGTAATGCGCTGGGCCAGCTGGATAAGACACTAGCTCAGGATGCGCGGCCAATACGCTGGCACGCAGCGCGTTACTCACGATAGGGTTTTTAAAGAAGCTGCCCGCATTACCCATCACGGCAGGATCGGGTAATTTGCGCTGACGTACATGAATCACCGCCTGCGCCACCGCTTGGGCCGTGCGCTGCCCTAGCACTTGTAGCTCTTGCTCAATATCACCGTAATTGGTTTTTAGGCTGGTGATTTTTGGTAATCTAAATACCACTTCGGCAATCAGCCATTGATCCGCCTCGGCCTGCTTAAAACAGCTATCACGATAAGCAAATTGGCATTCTGCTGCGCTAAATACCCGCGCCTGTCCATCACTAAGGCGGTAGGCCGTAAGCTCAAATAGGCTGTCTTTTATCTCTACGCCATAAGCACCAATATTTTGCACCGGTGCTGCGCCTACCGTGCCGGGAATGAGCGATAGGTTTTCTAATCCAGCCCAACCTTGCGCGAGAGTCCATTGCACAAATTCATGCCAATTTTCACCTGCGGCAGCAGTGATATACCAAGCGTCATCGTCTTCTTTTAATAAGCGCCGACCTTTTAACTCCACCGCTATCACTAAGGCATTAATTTCATCGGCCAATACCAAATTACTGCCACCACCCAAGATGCGCCAAGGCAAAACGCTAAGCACCGGATCGAGACAAAGCTCAGCTAATTGCTGAGTATCCGTCAGCCGCAAAAAATGACGGGCGATCGCTGGCAAACCCAGTGTATTGGCGTGTTGAAGGCTGAAGTTAGACTGAATGGGTAACATAGCGGAGGCATTTGATCAGGCAAAGGGGGGATTATCCCCTAGCTAGACAAAAAAAACCCCCATGCCGAGGCATGAGGGTTGAAGCTTACTAAATATTAACAACCTGTCGAGCTTTAGCAGGCTGCATTTTTACTGACTAACCTTACTCATTGCGTCCATCAAAGTACCCGCACTATCGTCACCATCCAAGGACCAGCTAAACGCGCCACCCAAGCCATTGGCTTTCACGTAATCAAGCTTGGTCTGGATCACATCCGTAGTATCGTAAGACCAGAATGTGCTGCCATCATATTTCCAAGATTGCTTGGTAATTGGATGCACAAATACCGAACCAGCGGCATTTTTCAACACTTTATAGTCTTCAATCCCTGCCTCATACGTGCCTTTGGCTGGGCCGGTTGCAGATTGGTACAGGCCATTATTGATATTAGGAACACCTGTCCAGCCACGGCCGTAGAAAGGAATACCTAATACAATTTTGCTAGCCGGTGCACCTGCTGCAATCAGATTTTTGACAGCGCTATCAATATTATATTGCGCAGCTAAACCTGGTTTTCCGGTTTGAGGATCAAGATAGCGTGGGCTGGCCGGGTCATTGTAAAGATGCGAATGGAAGTCAGTTGGGCCCTTCGCATCCCAACCGCCGTTAAAGTCGTAAGACATCAAGTTGATCCAATCCAGATACTTGCTGTACTCACCTGGCTCGGTCATCGCAATCTTTTCTGCCCCTGCACCAATCGCTACGGTCAGGCCATACTTCTTGCCAGTTGTGGCGGCCAATGCATCCAGCTGAGCGCGGAATTCTTTCAGCAGCAGCGTGTTGTTTTGCTTATCGTTTGGAGAAATCGTGTTAGTACCAATTCCCTGCACGCCTGGGTATTCCCAATCGATATCAATCCCGTCGAACACGCCTACAGCCGTGCCTGCGCCCCCAGCATTGGAGCCTCCATCGTAAGGGATATTGCCCTTGATGTAGAGATCGATACAGCTAGAAACCAGCTGCTTGCGCAGAACATCGGTAGAGGCTGCGTTAGAGAACCACTTAGACCAAGTCCAGCCGCCTAAGGAGATAAATACTTTTAGATTTGGATTTTTGGCTTTCAGTTTTTTCAACTGATTAAAGTTACCTTTTAAGCCGCCCTTACCCTCTTCACCCCAAACATCGCCCACACCATCCACGGAATCACCGGCGCTGAAGCCTTTTTGGTAATCAGCCCAGCCATCACCACCATCCTGACCACCATTTTCTGCCTTATTCACAATGCCACATTCATAGCCACCGTTTTTGGCATAGATATTACCAAAGGCATAGTTCAAGAAAGTCATCTTAGCCGCAGAGCCGCTAGTCTGAGCATGCTTCACTAAATAACCACGGCCATAAATGCCCCACTGAGCAAAGTAAGAACCCACTTGCTTAGAGCCTGATGGTGTTGGTGTTGGTGTTGGTGTTGGCGTTGGCGTTGGCGTTGGCGTTGGCGTTGGCGTTGGTGTTGGTGTTCCGCCACTTTGCAGAGCCCAAGGGCCCCATTGCTCTGCACCAGGTATATTGCCCTTGGTCCACCACTGAGCTTTCCAATCTTTACCGGCGTAGCTTACTACTTCGCCACCGGTATAGGTTGTTGCAGCATCCCACGCAGGGGCTGCAAAAGCCTGCATAACAATAAAGGCCGCAGGAATTGCTACTAAACGACTGTAATTTGACATAAGGGAGTCTCCATCCTTTAAATCGATTGGCGTTATTCACGCATCTCAACTGGTATTGCTGCTCTTCTACAGGCTGTCAATTCTATGAAAGCTTTACCTGTATTTAGGCTTCGCCACGCCATTATTATTTGTAATTGGTCGTGACGAGATTCATTACTAACCATTCTATTTTTCTTGTCAAGCTCTCAAAATCATGAAGCAAAACAAACCGATAGTATAAATGGCATGACTTATCTGCATCACTACAAAAGATCAGCCAATTACTCATGACGCGTTGCAACATAAGAAAAATAAAATATTGTCATTCCTAGCAAATATAGAGATCATGCAATTCATGCACTGCAGCATGAAAAAAACCCCATGTAGCAAAGTAGATAAATAAAATGTAGTTTTCGTTTGAAAATTACATAAATATTTCATCAAACTGCTGCACGTTTAGCAACAACCGTACACAGTAAACAACTGATACCTAAGGAATTCTTTCTTGAATCGTACAAAACAATTTCAAGATGAGAAGGTAAATAAAAGCTATAAACAGCACATGCAACGACAACCAGTAGTGTATTAATAATGGCCTATTGGTATTAGTAATATGAATAAATTGATGTTAAAGAGTGGCAAAAAAAAACCTAAAGCGTACCGGCTAAGCACAGTTTGTCTAAAGCGCTTGTACAGGGAAAAGTAGGCTCGTGCAGAGGGTATGGATATGGACGGTGATAGGCCCGCCGTAGCTCACGGTAAATCAAGCCAAGGGGCAAACTAAGGGCGGTTGCCCAGATTCCAGCGTGCGCAATACCACTTGGTTTGATCATTAGGTAGACCCACCAAGACGCTACCAAATTTGGAAAGGTAACGCGGATAACTGCCCGCCAGCGGGACAAAGGCGAAACCCATGGAAGCTTCAATCTTTTTACGCACGGTTTCAATTTGATCGGGGATCAACGCCCCTACCATCAAGGCTCCCGATGTAGGCAGGCTAACAAACACCTCACTCACGGTATTGTCGCCTAATTTGGCATTTTGCGCTTCAAACCACTCCGCCTCGCCCCATACCCGTAACGGGTCACCTAAATACTGACGAAAATAGCTGCGCCACCAGTCATTAGACCATTCGCTGCGGCAAGATAAAGCCGCCTCCATCTTATCGCCAAAGTGAGTTGGCAACTGCCCAGCAGCAAATGCAGGGCTAGCAAGGCAAAAGAGAATGAGTAATTGCAGCGGGCGCATAGACCAATTCAATAAGAACGCTCATAAAATAAAAGGGCACGTCTACCGTGCCCCTAGCAGCCTGTCGGACTTAAGACTGACCTACTACGGAAAAGCCGAATTTGGCCATATTTCACGCATTTTCTCGTTGAATAGCCAGCTATTCGCCTCAAAAACCCGCGAAATCTGTCTCAAACCGGTCTTCCCCTCGCTACGATCGCTTAAGTCCGACAGGCTGCTAGTCTGTTGACGTTTCATTCACGGCTGCGTTTGGCCCAGTTTTGGGGCTGAACAAGGAGAAAAGGCGACATGGTACGAGTACCATGAGCGATTTTTAACGCCGTGCAGCCCCAAAAGCGGGCCAAACCCGAAGGGCTGAGCCGGAAAATGGCCATTCACTGCGTTATGCTCCTCGATAATAACCCGTTATTGCCTTCGTCACATGCCTTGTGCCTAGCCGTTTTCCGGCTCAGCGCAATGGCGAATGAAACGTCAACAGACCCTAAGATTAACCGCTATTACGCAAGCCCGCCGCAATACCATTAATGGTTAAATGCACCGCGTGCTGCACGTCTTCACTGGCCTCACCGCTACGCAAGCGCTTTAATAGCTCGACTTGCAAATGGTTAAGCGGATCAAGATAGGGTAAACGATTCTCCAAGCTACGTGCCAGCTTGGGATTATCAGCCAATAGTTCGCCATGCTTAGAAATAGCTTGCACAGCATCTACGCTGCGCTGCCATTCAGCCTTGATACGGCCAAAAATACGCTGTGCCAGTTCTTGATCTTGCACCAACTCAGCATAACGCGCGGCAATGGCGATATCGGATTTTGCCAACACCATATCCATATTCGAGATAGTGGAGTTGAAAAACGGCCAATCACGATATAACTGTTGCAAGAGCGCCAAGCCTTCGTCCCCAGCTTCTTGCAGATACTCACTAATCGCCGTACCAAAACCATACCAACCTGGCAGCATCAAGCGGCACTGACTCCAAGAAAACACCCAAGGAATCGCCCGTAAATCCCCAATACTATTGGTGCTTTTTCGCGCTGCAGGCCGTGAGCCGATATTAAGATTAGGAATCTCATTAATCGGCGTGGCTTCACGGAAGTAGGTAATAAAATCGGGTGTGGCGTAAACCAGATCACGATAAGCCTGATAGGCGCTTAAGCTTAGTTTTTCCATTAACTGACGTCGCTCCAGCATGTCATTTAATGGTGGTGACTCTTCTGGAAAGCTGGCTTCAAGCGTAGCCGCAATCAAAATTTCTAAATTACGACGCCCTACTTCGCGATCCGCATACTTAGCCGTAATCACTTCGCCCTGTTCGGTAATCCGAATCTGGCCATTTACCGAGCCTGCTGGTTGGGCCAAGATCGCATCAAAAGCGGGGCCACCACCACGGCCAACCGTACCGCCACGGCCATGAAATAGGCGCATCTTAAAGTTGGCGGCTTTAAAGACCTCAACAAGGGTAAGCTCAGCCTTGTATAACTCCCAATTAGAAGTAAGATAACCGCCGTCTTTATTCGAATCCGAATAACCCAGCATGACTTCTTGCACATTATCCCGACAGGATAAAAGCTTGCACCACTGCGGGATATTAAATAGCTCGGTCATGATTTTGCCAGCACTGCGCAAATCAGGAATCGTTTCAAACAGCGGAATAATATTAATCTTAGAAACAAGCTTAGGCGCTAATTGCACCAAGCCTACTTCCTTCATCAGCACGGCCACTTCCAACATATCCGAAACTGAATCACAGTTAGAGATAATGTAATTTGGCAGTACCGATTCGCCATAGCGCGCTTGCATTTCGCCCGCTGCACGATAAATATCCAGCTCTTTTTGCACCTCTTCGCTATATTCAACGTGAGCAGAAGCTAAAGGCCGTGCACTGGATAGCTCACGCAGCAATACGGCACGGCGCGATGCTTCATCCAAACGCATATAATCTTCTAAACCTGCGTGGGCAAATAGCTCAGACATCACTTTTTCATGCGTACCAGAAAACTGGCGCATATCCAGTGGGGCTAAATAAAAGCCAAATACCGATACCGCACGCTGTAAACGGCGTAAACGCCCGCCCGCCAACAATGCCGCACCATGCGCTTTTAGCGAGGTGGCAACTGTGGCTAAATCATTCAGTAATTCCTCGGAATTTTGGTACTCGGCCGCATTAGCCACATCGTGCAACTGATGATGGAAAGTGCCAATCTTTACTGCAGTTGCAAAGATTCTGGCCCGCACCGAAGACACCGCCAAGCGATAGGGCTCTTCTGATTTACGATCCTTCTCGTCTGTAGCCGAATCGGCCAGCTTTTGCAGCGCCGTATCTACAGCCACAATGCGCGTTGACATCGATAATTCATTTTCTAGCTTCATGCACTGCTGGTAGTAGTAATCCAGCGCAATCCCAGCCTGACGTGATACCGCATAGCGCAGCACATCGCCCGTTACAAAAGGATTACCGTCTCTATCTCCACCAATCCAGCTACCCACTTGAATAAAATTAGGCAGCTGGACAGGCTGCTCACAGAGTTCCGCCAGCTTGTCTTCTAAATCTAAGTAAAGGCGCGGTAGCTCATGCAAAAAGGTATTGCGGAAATAAGCCGCACCGTTTTCAATCTCATCTTGCACCGTAAGTTTGAAAGTACGGATTTCCCGTGTTTGCCACATCGCCAACAGCACCCGCTCTAAAGCGGCCTGATTATCCGCGAGCTCTTCTGGTGTCATCGCAAAACGATCGCGCTCGGCTAGCAACTCGGCCACGGCACGATGCGAATCCAGCACCGTTTTGCGCTTTACTTCAGTAGGGTGAGCGGTAAGCACGGGGGCAATTAAGCTTTCACCCAGCATACTAATAATGTCGGTGGCCTTAACGCCTCTTGCAGTAAGGCTATTAATTGCTGCTGCAATACTGCCGCGTTGAGGTGCGGAACCCGCTATTTTATGTGCGCGTCGACGACGGTTATGGTGTAAGTCCTCTGCTATATTAGATAGATGAGAAAAATAACCAAAACCACGCACCAAGGCCACGGTGGAAGCGGGGTCTAAATCAGCCAGCGATTTGGCTAAACTGATACCCGCCTCTGGATTGCTCTCTTGCACATAAGACAGAGCGAGTGCACGGATGGACTCAATCTGCTCAGCAGTAGCAACACCAGCCTGCTCCCTTATAGTTGCAGCGAGAAGTTCGGCGAGTAATTCAAGATCCCGCTTGAGGGGAAGATCTTTATCGGCAATCGTTTCGAGTACGGACATTAGTAATCCAGTTCATTGATTGAATCGGGCAAACACGATTCATTCTAACAAGAAGCTGCGGTTTTCACGGATAGATATTTACAAATAAATATGTAATGCAAATAGACAGACTACATTTCAAATATAGCTTTGATCTATAAGAGGATATGCAAAAAGGATAAATAAAAAATGTAAGCGCAGTGTGGCACTTATGAAGATGATTCACAGATATCCACTCAACATCCACCTAAAAAATGCATAAAAGCCGAAGTGTAAACATTCACACCCAGTGCAATTATTTAACAATAGTCAGCGATTTACTTAATTATTAAAATAATTAGTAAGTATTTTAATAAGATACGCAAGATATAAGAAAGTTATAATTAAATTAAATAACAAACATGTACCACTTACCAAGGTCTAAAAAATGACGTCTTACCCCTTCCACCTTATTAATATGTTTGCAGAGCGCCGCTTAGGTGGAAACCCTGTGGTGGTCTTTACCACTGCCGAGATGCCTGATGAACAAACTCGGCAAACGCTTGCCTACCAAATGGCCGTGGCCGAAACCGCCTTTATCAGCAATACCGATACCCTAGTCCACGTGCACTCTCCCCAATACGCACTGCCCTTCTCTAGCCAAGCCTTGCTCTCCGCCGCCGAAGCCACCCATCCCAATGAAATAGGCCTAGCTGCGCAAGTATTTAAAACGCATCTAGGGGAAACATGGCTATTGCGTCAAGGAGATCGCTGGTGGAACCAAATGAACACGCCGCATACAAGGCAATCGATACACAGCGCATTAGAAATCGCCGAAGCACTGGCGCTTAATCCCAAAGATATTGTTGGCAGGCCATTATTTGTAGATTGCGGCTTAGAGCAACTGATTGTGCAAGTTAAATCGCAGCAATCCGTCTTACAAGCCAACCCACAGCCACAAGGCTTAGCCAAGCTGGCCCAATCCAGCAAAAACCTGCCGCAAGCCGCCGTATGGTGCCGAGACGACAACCAAATCACGCTCCGCTTTTTCTCATGTGATGCATTCACCGTTTATGAGGATTTTGGCTCCGGCACCGGCGCAGCCAGTATCGCCGGCTGGCTCTTAGCCTCCGGCCAAAGTGCCCCCTTCTCGCTACGCATCGAGCAAGGCCACACCATCCACAGACTGGTATCCCGCCTCAGCGTGATCTTGGTAGAGGTCGACGAAAACCGAGTCATCCGAGTAGGCGGCAACGCACATCGCGTAGGCGGCGGAGTGATTGAGCTGTGATGCATGGGGGCGAGGTAAAAGGCCACTAAATATAGGCCATAAGGCTGTCTACATTTAGTGGCCAGCCTTAAAAGCCCCAAATAAGCAGTAAACCTTACAAAAACTACTTTCGTTTATAATTACACCGTACAACTATCGAAATCCTAGCGTAGAGAGCATACAGCTTCGTGTAATATGCAATTATTACTATAAGTCCTTGGTTTAACATGACCTTCGATCTACTTGCCTCCTTCGCCGCTGCCTTTAATCAAGACAATCGCCTTATTACACTGCAACTTGGCGATGGCGGGGTATGGGGTGAGCAGCTGCTGCCTCAAACGATAAGCGGCCAAGAGGGCGTTAGCCAGGCTTATCGCTATCAAATTGACTGCCTATCGTCCGATGGCTCCTTAGAGCTGAAATCGCTATTGGGTCTGCCAGTAGTGATTGCAATTAGCGATGCCGATGGCGGCAAGATTGAGCGTTGCGGGGTGATTACCCAAGCCCAGTTACTTGGCTCAGATGGTGGCTTTGCTAAATATGCTTTAACCATAGAGCCACCGTTTGCCCTGCTGCGCTATCGCCGCACTTCACGCGCTTTTCAGGATTTAAGCGTTCCAGACATCATTAAACAGGTACTGGCCGAGCATCAGGCGATAAACCCCGTGTTTGCTGCTGTGCAAACGCTGGATTTTAAACTCACCGACACGCACCTGCCGCGCTCTTATTGCCTGCAATACCGAGAATCTGATTTTGATTTCTTAACGCGACTCATGCACGAGGAAGGCTTGGCATGGCGATTCGTGCATTTAGCTGGCGATAATCCGCAAGTACAACTCGTGATATTTGATGACGCCTTTGCTATCCCAGAGGCGCAAGAAATGCAAGTTAGCTTTCATAGTGCTGACGCTACGGAGGAGAGTGATTCTCTTACCGAATGGACAACTCAGCGGCAAATCGGCAGCAGCTCGGGTTCCCTTGCCAGCTTCGATTACAAAGCCACCACAACGAATCAAAGCTTTGATGAAAGCCGCATTGATCAAGGCGATGGCGGGCAGCAAATCCAGACCAGCCTTGAAGATTACGATACCCAGACCCACTATTACGCCAGCGATACAGAGGGCCTCAGCCACTATGCCAACTTGCGTCAGCAAGCTTTGGACGCGCAAAAGAAATCCTTCACCGGCTCTGGTACTTTGCGCAGCTTACAAGCCGGGCAATGGTTCCGCCTAGAAGGCCACCCAGCGCATGAGGGGACTTCAGCCGAGCAACGGGAATTCGCCATCACTGAGCTTAAATTCACCGCCAATAATAATTTGCCAGCAGATTTAACTCAGCAACTTGGCCTAGTCGCCCACAGCCTGCTAGCCCCTGCGGCCGCCAAGCCCTACCAAGCCGATTTCACCGCCCAAAGGCGCGGCCAGCCGATTACACCTAACTTTGCTCATACCGAACACAGCAAACCCAAAAGCCTAGGCGTACAAACCGCCACCGTGGTTGGCCCACAAAGCAGCGGTGCCGACTCTAGCCAACAAGCAGAGGTGCATACGGATGAGCACGGCCGCATAAAAATAAATTTTCACTGGCAGAGGGTTAAGGAGCACCCCGAGTTTGGCGCAAATATGGATGATAAGTCATCCTGCTGGGTGCGCGTCTCCATGCCAAGTGCCGGTGCAGGCTTTGGTCACCAGTTTATTCCGCGCATCGGCCAGGAAGTTCTGGTGGATTTCCTCGAAAATGATATCGACCGCCCCATCGTCACCGGCGTAGTCCACAACGGTAGTCATCCTGTACCCACATTTAGCGGCGCAGGTGCTTTGCCCGCCAATAAAACGCTATCTGGCATCAAAACCAAAGAATTTGAGGGCGGCCAGTATGGCGAGCTGCTGTTTGATGATAGCAAGGGTGAAGTCCGTACTAAATTATCTAGCGAGCACGGTAAAACCCAGCTTAACCTTGGCTACTTAATCCACCCACGTACTGATGGAAAAGGCGAAGCACGCGGTGAAGGCTTTGAATTACGCAGCGACAAACAAGGTGCCATTCGCGCCAGCGGCTTACTGATTAGCACCGAAGCCAAAGGTGATGCATCCAGTAAGCAGCTAGACCGCAGCCCCGCCCAAAGCCAGCTGGAATCGGCCCTAGACACCGCTAAAAACCTCGGTGAATACGCAGCTAAACAACTCGCCGACAGCATGGAAACCGGCGACGACGATCAAACCGTCAAGCCCGACAACAGCGCAGGCGACAAAGCCACCACCGGCCATCTGCACCACCACGTACACGCCAGCAAAAGTTTTGAAGCAGGCAGCAACACGGATCAAGACGGCAAAAGCAAATCCAAAGAGCAAACCGGCCAACAAAAAATCATCCTGCTGCACGGGACCGACGGCATCGCCATCACCACCCCGCAAAGTCAAACCCTCAGCGCAGGCACAAACCTAGATCAAATCGCCCAGCGTGACACCAACCAAAGCACCGGCCGCCGCTGGATTCATAACGTAAGCCAGCACATCAGCCTGTTTGTGGGTGGTATCAAAGACCAAATCACCCTAAAGCTGATCGCCGCCAAAGGCCAGCTGCAAATGCAGGCGCAAAGCGACGATATTGAAATCACTGCCGACAAAAACACCAAATTCACCGCCATCAAAGGCAAGGGCTTGTTTAACGCCAAGCAAGAAATCCTGATGACCGCTGGTGGCGCTTATATCCGCATCAAAGACGGCAAGATCGAGCTGCATGCACCGGGGAAAATCAGCATTAAAGGCGGCAGCCATGATTGGAGTGGGCCAGCGCAAATGATGCCAACTTTGCCGCAGTTTCCTCATTCAATTTGTAAATCCTGCATACTAAAAGCAAAAGATGCGGGCAGCCCTTTTGCGAGAAAAACATGATGATTGATCTTTATCCGCAACAAACGGCCCAAGTTTTGATGCAGTGGCTAGAGCCGAGCCTAAGCACGGAAAATCACCTGTATGCATTGCTGGATCACAGCTTTGATCCAAAACTGCTGCTTAAAATGAAGAATCGCATTAGCTATACGGCTTTGTATCAGGATCAGGGAGGGGATGTGGAAGTCTCGCCCTTGCTCTGCCCGCTCAATACGCAAAGCGGGCTGCAGGCACAGATTGAGCTTTTACTGCAGATCACTGCAGGGCAGCCCATGCTGAGTTTCTGGCTTAGCCCGCTCGATAGAGAGGCGGTTTTTAGCCACTTTGCCAATTATTGTGATGTCATTCTTTTGCCTGAAAAAATAAGCATGATTTTGCGTTACGCGGATACGCGTATTTTGCCCAATCTGCTTGCTACTTTAAGCCCAGAGCAAAGCGCCATGTTTTTACGCCCTTTTATGCAGCTGGCTTATTTTGATCGCGCAGCGAAGCTGGTGGTTGTGAATGGTGCTCATCAGCCGCAGATTGCGGATAAGCCGCTGATATTGAATGAACTGCAATTCAATCAGATGATGGATCACTCCCTGCCTGATCAGGTATTGCAGCAAATCTACCGTGATCAATTACAGGCGCTACTTCCTGCACAAGCGTCGCTGGCTTATGCCCAGGTAAGCAATGAGTGTATGGCGGCAAGGGCAGAAGGCTTAACTGAGGTTGCCGAAGTGGCATCCTTTTGCACGGCGCGCTTACAAGAGAGCAGGCCTTAAATAAGTGATGCAGCACAAAGGAAATAACAGTGTTTAAACAGTATCTATGCATTTTGTTCGTGCCTTTATTATTTGCCTGCCAAAAAGATATTTCAGCAGATGAAGAAGCGCTAGCCGCGGCCAGTAAAGTGCCTGCTGATAGCGTAACGGTGTCGGTAGATCAGGTGAATTACAACGCCGATTTAGAAATTAAATACACCGCCTTTGATGTGTCTGGCGGCAGCCCCAAAGAGGCAGTTGCCGGTGGGATTGTTGTGCCGCTGGCGGCAGGCGGGGCCAAAAGCTGCTGCGTGAACTTGCCTAAAGTCTGGCGGCCGGGGATTAAAATTAAGGTGGAGTGGCAAGAGGCAGATAAGGAAATTCGCCCTGAAATCTACCGGCAAACGCAGGAAATACCACGCTATGAAAAGCCAGGCGATGTGTATCTGGTGTTTTACCCCGAGCATCAGCTGGAAGTAATTGCCTCGCCCGTGGAGCCATCGCACCCAGATTGGCCAGGCAAAATCAAAGCGCCTCCGCTGGATGCTTGCCTGCAAAAAAACACCAAGAAATTTTGTATGCAATCGTTGCCGAAGTATGGAATTGGGTCAAAAGAGGAACAAGCCGCAAGAATGCGACAGTCGTGTACAGAAAAGGCAATTAGAACATCTAGCAATCCACCAATAAATAGAGAAGCATGTAAACAGCTAATTAATGACTGTTTAGATAAGTGGAATATTGACAAAAAAATGTGCTCATTAACCTTTGAGGAAGAATAAAAATGGCCGCACGATTTGCTGAGCTTTGCCGCCCCTTACCTTTGATGCTAGATGGTGCAGAGCAAATTGTTAGTGGCATAGCTTTTGATGAGCCCTCCTGCCTCACCTGCGAAGAAGATATCTTTCTCGGCTTTTTTTTCGATGGCACCAATAACAATAAATATCGGGATACGCCTGAATACTGCCATAGCAATGTGGCCCGTTTATACGAGGCTTATCCGGGCAAGGGCACGGTGTCGCAGCTGGCTTTAACCAGCGGCGCAGCCAAAGCGGATGAGCCTTACCTAAAGGGGCCGGGAACAGATCCGTATTTGTATCGTAAAACCTATATTCCCGGCGTGGGTACGCCGTTTAAAAAGCTGGGGGATAGCGGTGAAGATCGTGATAAAACAGGCGGGCTGGCCGCGGCTATGCATGCAGAAGTCAGAATGTGCTGGGCTCTGCTGCAAGTCACCAACCATATTTCTGCCGCTTTGCTGGGTGAAAACCTGACTGATCCGCTGGATAATGACGGCAAGCTGGCGCAAAAGATGCTTGATCGCTGGTATGGGGAGCAAAAGCCGCTGCCGCCCACGCTAAAAATACAGCCTTATCAGACCAAGCCGGGTCAGTGGTTAGAAATACCCAATCCGCAGGCGGACTTTAGCCGAGCGACGGTGCTGGCTAAACGCAGCCAGGCATTGCACGAAAAAATTAAAGTAAGGCTGGCCAATAAGCCTTCATTACGGCGGGTCAGGATTTCGGTGTTTGGGTTTTCTCGCGGAGCGGCAGAGGCCCGTGCATTTTGTAACTGGCTGCTGAATGCCTATGGCGGCGGGGTGGGCGGGATAGCGCTGAGTATTGATTTTCTTGGCTTGTTTGACACCGTAGCATCGGTAGGGATTTCCCGGTCTGCACCTGGGGCAGATGGTCATTATGCTTGGGCCACCGAGCAGAATTTAAGCGTTTCTTCCAGTATTAAACGCTGTGTGCATCTGGTGGCTGCGCACGAGGTAAGGGCTTCGTTTCCTTTGGATTCGGTGGGAAGTGGCCGTCATTTGAAAGAGGTGGTTTATCCCGGAGTGCACTCCGATATTGGCGGCGGTTATTTGCCGGATGATCAGGGGCGGGCGAATGGTAAGGGTAGCGAGGGAGATCAGAAAAAAATCTCGCAAATTACGCTGGCACAAATGTACCGAGAGGCGCTGATGGCGGGCGTGCCGATGACTAATCCAAGCGAATGGAAGGGCTTTCGGGAAAGTAATTTTAAAATTGATAGCCAAACGATTAAAAAATTTAACGACTATGTGCAAGCTACCAGCAAGCTTAGTACCCCATCGAGCAGCCCAGTCAGTAAAGCCAGCCTGGCGGCGATTGACCCGATGTGGCCTGTTGAGCGCCAGCCTTCGATGCCCCTGCTAAAACTGATACATCAGCACTATGGCTATTTTTTGCAATGGCGGCGCTCCATTCTGGGGCATGCCCATGAACAGGCTAGCCTGAATGCATCTACTGCCGTTTCTAAGGCACAAGATATTGTTGATTTTAAGGTGACAGATCAGCAGTTCAAGCTAGAGCTGGATTTTTTGCAGGATCAATCCTCGTTTAAATATTTAAATTCTGATGATCCGGTGATTGAAAAAATACTTAGAGGAACAAGCGTTGCTACAAGCGTCTTTCCTGGCCCTATAGTATCCACGGGCCTGAGTTTACTTGCTCGGCATTCGGTCGCTAATGTAATGAAAGATAAACAAAAAGAATGGGATGAGGGAATTAAAGCATTGTGGCTAGGCCACTGCCCAGCGCCGTGCCTGCCTTTTTTTGAAACATTAATGCATGATTCAAGAGCGTGGTTTAAGCCACTTGGCGCAGAAGCCGCTGACGAGACTAAAGTAGAAATAGCAAAGCTTCAGCGTGAAAATCATGAGTTAAAGCAAAGAAATGAAGCGCTTCTTACTCACCCAGATTTATTGCAGCGTTCGGGCGTTGCGGTCACAGAGGTGCAAAGACTCAAAGAAAAAAACACGGCCCAAATAGAAGAAAATAATAAAATAATCAAAGAGTACAAAACAGGCCGACGTGTGCGGCTTATTTACGCTGGGCAAGAGCCTTATCGAATGTATGGTTATTTACGCTGGCGGCATATCTTTGCTGCAGCAGGCTAAACTCGGGGGCGAACATAGTCAGCAGCTTTCACCACTTCAAAATAGCTGATTTGCCCCCACCCCAGCCCCAAGCAGCCTGTCGGACTTAAGACTGATCTACTACGGAAAAGCCGGATTTGGCCATATTCAACGCATTTTTTCGTTGAATAGCCAGCTATTCGCCTCAAAAATCCGTTAAATCTGTCTCGAACCGGGCTTTCCCTCGCTACGATCGCTTAAGTCCGACAGGCTGCTAGTACCTTATTTACATAATTATTAAAAATAAACCAGCATAAAATTGCACGGTAATTACACCAAAATATACTGTTAGAAAAGTATTGATATTTCAGCGGTAAAATAAAGAAAAGTAGTCAGCAGATTGATAAGCATCAATGTTGCAGTGCAACATAAAGGGGATGTTGACTAGATTACTTATTTCTTTTGGAAAAACCATGTGCTTTCATGAAACCGACTATCTAGCCCGTACCCAAAACATTATCCCGCAGCAGCCCATCTGGATTCAACTTTGGCTGGAATACTTGGATGGTAACGTGGCATAGCATTAAAGATGCGATATCGCTGTGCCGTTCTACCTTAGCTAGCAGCCTGTCGGACTTAAGACTGATCTACTACGGAAAAGCCGGATTTGGCCAGATTTCACGCATTTTCTCGTTGAATAGCCAGCTATTCGCCTCAAAAACCCGCGAAATCTGTCTCAAACCGGTCTTTCCCTCGCTACGATCGCTTAAGTCCGACAGGCTGCTAGCTTGTGAATGGGTTTGTATCGGGTGTGCAAGTCGCGTCTCTTGCGCACCGCCTTTGGCCTTAAGCCGCTCAACGCCAGCGCAGCAAAACCCACAGCAACACCGCACTATTAATCAGCACCGTCGCCCAAAACACCACCAAAAACGCAGCCTTTTTAGATTTATGCCTCAGCACCCGCTGCGCCAACAAAGCCCCCGGCCAGCCACCCAACAGCCCCAGCAAATGCAAAGTGCTCTCTTGAGTGCGCCAGCGGTTATTCTTGGCGGCGGATTTATCTAGGGCATAGGCAATAAAAGCCACGATGCTCATCAACAAATAGCCACCAGCAATCAGCCACGGCAAACGCCCGATATAGCAGGCAGAGACTATAAATGCACAAAACACCAGCACCCAAATCACAGGCCAAGAGCCAGATTCAGCCGCAGCCACCCTTCGCTGCCCCACAAAACAAACCTGCTCCGCCCGAAACCGGCCCTTGTCATCACGCACCTGCACATAAGTAATCAAATCGCCCTCTGCTGGCCGCTGAGTGCGATTTTCAAACGCCTTAATATGCAAAAAAGCCCGCTCACCGCCGCCGTTTTGAACGACAAAACCAAAGCCTTGATCATCCTTCCAACTACTGATTTTTCCTTGAAAGCGCATAGAACCTCGTTTGGTAATTTAAAAAGGAGAGAGGAAACACTACTGCAAAGTTCTGAGCACGCAAACACAGTGATTCGGCCATTAGAGACGTCGGATTGTAACAGTGCGGCGAATAGTTTATTTATTCACCGCATATTTTGCAGACATTATATTGCTCTTGCGGTGAATGCACTCCATAATCACCGCATGAATAGCGGCGATTACAAATATATATGGCAGTCTAGCGACTGGCCAAATTGGCATTACGATCTGGCAGCGCTGGCAAAACCACTGGCTGAGGTTTGCCGTGCCCAAGGCATGCTGCTCGGGCGATTAAGTGATGTGGGCATGAATCTGCGTGAGCAAGCCAGCCTGCTGGTATTGACCGAAGATGTACTTAAGACCAGTGAAATCGAAGGCGAGCACTTTGATGCCTGCACCGTACGCTCATCGATTGCACGACGCCTTGGCGTTGATATTGGCGCACTAGCTGCCACAGACCGACACGTCGAAGGAGTGGTCGAGATGGTGCTGGATGCAACAAGCCACAGTGCAGACGCCCTCACATTAGATCGCCTATTCGGCTGGCATGCCGCCCTGTTTCCGACCGGCTTTAGCGGCATGAGCCGCATCCAGATTGGCGAATTCAGAGCAGATGAAGATGGCCCAATGCAAGTTGTTTCCGGGCCGATTGGTCGGCAAAAGGTGCATTACGAAGCGCCTCCGGCAGAAGGCTTGCAGCAGGAAGTGGCTCATTTTCTGGATTGGCTAAATAGCGGAAGCCTAGAAGACCACGCCATTTTAAAGGCAGGGATTGCGCACTTATGGTTTGTAACCCTGCACCCCTTCGATGATGGCAACGGCAGAATTGCCCGCGCGGTGGGTGATTTACTGCTGGCGCGTGCGGATGGCAACACTCAGCGCTTTTACAGCCTGTCGGCACAAATCCAGCGCGAGCGAGCTGGCTATTACGACATCTTGGAAAAAACCCAGAAAGGCACGCTGGATATCACACACTGGCTAAGTTGGTTTCTTGCCACCCTGCTCCAAGCCATTGCACAAGCCCAGCTCACTCTAGATGCCGTACTCGTAAAGGCGAATTTCTGGCAGCGCTGGTCGGCAACATCATTCAATGAAAGGCAAATCAAATTGCTCAACCGTCTACAGGATGGCTTTGAAGGCAAACTCACCTCAAAAAAATGGGCCGCCATCGCCAAATGCTCCACCGATACCGCACTCAGAGACATTACTGAATTGCTGAATCTGGGGGTGCTGCATAAATCCGAATCGGGTGGGCGTAGTACTTCTTATGAGCTTTCGGCTTGATTGCTGCTGCTTGAGTTTGTAGGTTAATCAGATTCCTGAATCGCAAAAAAGGCTGAAAATATATGGCTATCAAAAACTTAGATGATTTGCGATCGCAAACGCTGACTATTTTAGGCTAACGCCAAATAACACTGATACAAAATCGTAGGTAAGCAAAGACATTAATTCGGCCTTTGCTTACGTTCGACTTCATTCAAGGTTACGACCTCTAAGTCCTCTGAGTTGTTCAGAAAGTCAGAATCAATTCAGGTCGCCAAAAATACGAAATTTAGCTTCGTTCAACCAAATCGATAAGACGCAAATAACGAGGATCTGAAGTTAGGTCAGGGTTAACTTCTACAATATGAGCAAGCGCTTCAGGTAATTCATATGGCAATCGTAGAACAACTGGAGGTATAACTCTGTTCAAAAAATCAAGCGTCGTTTCAGGAAATAGGACGGCAATCGGCTTTTGATTATCGCCCTCATCAATCAACTGATAGAGCTGAAGATCATCGGTATCAACAGCTACCAAGAACTTTTTTACCGCCTCGTAGACAGCAGGAAAATGATCGCCTGTGTCAACCAGCAGGCCGAACCACGCACTCATCGATGCGGTAGTCAGGAATCGACGCTCTTTCGGCCAGTCCCCATTAATTAAGGGGATCACGTGTTGTTCCCAACCGTTATCGCTTATCCTTCCAATATGACCTAACCATGAAATGAAGCTGTTCCGAGTGTCATCAGACATCGCTCGAAGGACCGAGCGCATTTCGCCTCCTGAAAGACCGCTTGGCTCATTAGGATGAAATACCCGCATATCGCCTAGCCATTCAGCAGCCACCCTCGAGAGATCGCGATCCCACGAACCCCCTTCGACCCACGGGAATAGACTAAACAGGAGCGGTTTAATCATCTCTATCAACGGCTGGGAAGGCAAAGGCCCGCTATGAAGAAACCCGTTCCATGCTGGTTCCGCAGCTGGATGTTCAAAATCTAACATTGGAATAAGACGTTCCTTGGTCCAAGCAGGATCAACAAACATGAGCCAGTTCAACTGGCTGCTTGCTATCGATACAGCATGATCTGAGCCCTCACCCGGTGCCAAAAACAGGCGCTCAACACGAGACTTGATGTGATCAGGGATTCGCGCCACAGCCGCCTGCGTATCTCTGGGTACGGTATGGAAAAGGGCCTTCATGCACATTCCGACGGGGCCATTGATCGCATGGTCAATGGTGCGCCGCGACCGTAAAATGACATTTCCACCATAACTGATTTCGCCAATACTGCTCTGTGCGGCCTCTTCGTCACCACTGAAGATGCCATCAACGATGTGATCGTAAACAGTCCAGCCAAGGTCATCATCAAACTCAAGAGCCGTAAGCAAGCTTTTTTCGAGCCATCGCCCTAAGGTATGGCTCAATTCAGCAGTAACCGAATTAGGAAGTCGTGCAACTCGGTGCAGGAACACCCGTCTTAATCTAGGCGAGATATTTGCTTGAAGGTCATTAATCATGGACGACCAAAAAACCTCAGGATAGTTGCCCTGCTTACCTTCAACAGTCAGCGAAGATAACGCCTTCCGAGGTTTCAGTTTCACCAATCCAGCGAAAGGTCGCTTCTCTGTGAAACTGCCAAAATCCGATGAGTGCTCTTCCATTGCTCTGGAAACTATTTCGTTTACAGGAAGACTCAAAATAACATCGGGGTTTTTATCTACACTGATACTCCCGATTCGCGAGCCCCAGTTGGTCACCACCGATGCAACCCAACCGTCGTTCCATCCCGAAATGCCCTTTATCATTTCAGCAAGCCGCTCACTACGAACAACCGCCAGCTCACACCCCTGTAGTTCGAGATAGCGGCCATATCTGGCAGCGAACTCATCCCGCAACCTTGGAAACTCTTCATCAGACCCGTTGGGGCGCTGATCGGGGCCTGTCAAAATGCGATCAGTCAGTTTATTTCGGCCAACCTCAGAGAACTGCCCCCATCGATCAGCCATTAGGAAAAGAAGTTCTCGAACTACATCCCTATCCCAGAATGTATCTTGATCTAGCAACAAAACCTGCTCGGCAACATAGTCGGCATCGAAGACATCAACCTTGCTAAACGCATACAGCTTGAGCTTCCGAAAAAAGAACTTATCTGACACAGGCCAAGCCGTTACGTGTGCATGCGCCAGCTTTGGCTGTGTGGCGGCCAGGCGGTCAAAAAGTTGAACGAAACATGGTAGAGCCTTAGCTGCTTTCGTAATGTGTTCTTTTCCATTCACCTCACGGTTTGGATATAAGGTCGGAGTGCGAAAGTAAACGGTCCCGATATCCCCTAGTAAACCTGAGGCGATAGTTAGTTGATCCTCTAAGATGCCCAATACCTGAGACAACAGATCGTCTGGGATATATAAATCTTCTCGATACCACTCAAGGAACACAACTTCCCACTGCCCTAAGCTATCGAAATTAACTTTATCCCAAGGCAAGCACGGCGGTCTTGACTGCCTCAAGCCACGAGGAGATTTAATCTCCAAACGTGGAGTCGAAACCCTCCGGAATTCTCGTAAAACACCAGCAGTCCATCCCTCTACCTTGATGCGTTTCTTCAAAGCAGACCAGTCGTCTATCCTCTGAAGATTGCGAGGGGCACGATGGTATTCAAGGATGAGGTTCCAAATATGTCGAGCTCGCTCGCTAAGTATCTCCGGATTGGCTACTTGCCCCTCGATCGCTTGCCGTAATTGGGGATGTAGTCTGCTCTGCTGAATCGCCCACCAAGCCAACATCGGGCTATCAATAGACTTGCTGATCCAAGGTATAAGATGCCCGAGCCTTTTGGGGAGCGCCTCGAAACACCCCATAACTCGATAAAAATCACTTGGGGTCTCGTCTTTATTGGCCCAGACAAGGAGGTTGTGATTACCAATGCCATGCTTACGTCCATCCTCAAGAGCACCGCTCACATCATCATCCAGTCCATATGCGGCCTTAGGATCGAAGGTTCCTGCATCATCACCATAGCCACTACTCAACGTGGTTGACCTGATATTCGCATCCATTACACACACCCATTCTGGATGGGGTGCTGGATCAGCCTCCGAAAATAATTTAGCGCCCTGCACGGTACGAAGGACGTGAGCAACTTGTCCACGCTCATGAGGGGCCAGACCCTTCGGGTCCTGCTGGCTCTTAGCGATTATGGATGCACACCACTTGCGCGGATCATCGGCCCGGTCTGCCCAAGCCTCCATGCTCTTCCATAGTTCAGAAAAAGCAGAAAAAGCGATGGCAGTAACACCTCGGTCACGCCACTTGGCTTCGATCTTCTCAGAAGACCCAAGGTCAAAGGCATAGAGTCTAGACCGATCATACTTACCGTCATGATTAAGACCCTGAAGAAGATATTTAACAGGAGGATCTTCTGCCTGATAGCCGACTAAAACGACCGTATATCGTTCGAGAAGGTGCCTAATAAAATTTGTAGCCCATCCCTCCGAAAGGTAAGCACGTCCAAAGTCCGCGCTACTTAATACGTAAGGATGACTTTCAGAAGCGACATCAACCAGTCGCCCATGTAAGTACGTGATCCCTTCAATATTCGCTCCAAAGTTCAGATCAGGAAAAGCAGGTGGCACATGCCGTTTTAGATGCTCTCCGTTCTCTCCTAGCTCAAATAATCGATCAAAGTTCGTCGTGACAATCTGCGGCACGCCACTCTGACTCGAAGAGATCCGCTTAATCAAGGCATGCTGACTCCCAAAATCATTGCCTTCTTGGCGAATACTTAACCGCTCTGTGACCAGAGCGTTAACCTCATCTTTGCCATACTCAAGGTGAAGTAAATTAAAAATCTGGTCTAAAGGAACATTCGCTGCAGATTGATGAGCATTCGCAATATAGTCCTTGTTTTCCTCTCTCAGCCATGGCTGAAATGCGGCCATAATCTCTGAATCAGCAGGCGGATCAAAAAAACTAATAACATCTTTAGTTAGCTGGAAAAAAGTTGGCATTCCTGATGACAATGAAACCCCTGCGCCGCACAAAAAAACGACACTGCGTGCATCACTTTTTTCTAAGAGACTATCAGGTATGGAAGGACCGTCGGAATGGAATCTCATAAGCTCAATTTACCAATGCTGTTCATATATCAACACCCAATTGATGGGCAGCCCTATCTAGCAGTAGCCCTACAAATACTTAGACGCAAATATGCCACGCAACGATGGGAGCTGCCGTAGGGCTAGCGTCAGAACGGCATACTCCAGAACCATATCCAATAACCCTAACCAATCAAACCCTCAGGCCAAATAAAATATGCCCCAAATCTAGGGCTGAATTTGGCCTCGCCACCCGCTACTTTCCCTTGATCAGTAATTTTTGTTTTGCCATCGACAATTTCTACAAATCCCTTCTCAAGCAATTGATCAATTAATTCCTGAGTATTCTTAAGGCCAAGTTTTGCGGCTAATTTGGAGCTAGTGAGCTTGGTTGTTTCTTCTGCTGTAATAGCTGCCGTCACCACTTCTGGCTGCGGTGCAGGCGCTTGCACTTCAGGCTTTTGAACGACGGGAACCTCAGTGGGCGCTTTGATTCCAAATTTTGCTTTGAAATCGGGCTTTAAAGGGCGGTGGTGTCTGGTAAATAGCTCGGCAATTTCCATTACTGTTTCAGGGCTAACCATCTTGGCTAAGCTACCAAAAACAGTTCCAATACTTGCATTATCAACATTTGTCTTAGTTAACCATTCCAGAATTTGCTCTGCTTTAATAATGTTTTTGGTATCTAATTTTTGGGGGCGGGTAATACGCTGCTTATTGCTGACCATTACCACGCTGGTAAAGCTTGGCATTAAGGTAAGGCCAAGGCGGGTAGGTAAGGGCAGGGTTTTGCAGAGTGCTTTTAGTACTTCAATGTGTTTGTCATTTTGTGCCAGCGGGCTGGGGATGCCAATGGGCTTTTTGTTATACCAAGCCGTAAATTCGCCCAACTCATTGATTTGCAAATCTGCACTAAAATTTTTGGTTTCTATAACATAGATTTCCAGAAAGCGATTAATCAATAAATGATCAATTTGTGCCACTCGGCCATTGTGTTCAATGCGCAGGTCGTGAATCACTGCCCATTTTGTTGAGTCTTTCAGATAAAAATTAATTTCATATTCGCTATTCTGCTCACCCAGCACACCCTGCTTGAGCATATAAATTTCTTTGGTAATTAAGTCGCGCTGATTAGCGCTTAGGTTTGCTTGGGTAAGCAGGCTATTAAGCTCGTCAAGCTGGGCTTGTTATGAATCGGGGGATTTGAGAATCATTGCAGCCAAATAAATATCAAGATAGATATGTAAGCATAACGCAATTTCAAACAAGGATACTACACAATAATTTGTATTTTATAAGTAAGAAAAATAAGATAATTCCCAATATTTGCTGTCACTGGCGCTGTTTTTAAACAGCGCCAGTGACAGCAAATATTAAACAATCAGCTACGGCACGTGTGCCAAGGTACGGCGGGGCTGCCGGTCCATGCTTGGCCTTCGGGGATGGTTTCTCCTTTGACGACCAGCGTGAGCGGGCCAAGGCGGGCGCCGTTGCCGACGATGGCGTCGTAAAGGATGGTGCTGCGCGTGCCTACGCTTACGCCGCGGCCAATTTCTACGTGGCCAATTTTCATGATGCGGTCTTCAAACAAGTGGGTTTGCGGGCCAGACCATGCGTGCATCACCGTATCGTCGCCGATGCTGACGCAATCGAACTCTGTGATGTCGGTGGTATCCATAAATACGCCACTACCAATCTTGCAGCCCATGCAGCGAAATGCCATAGGTAGCCACGGGGTGCCGCGTAAAAAGTTAAAAAAGTTGGGCACGGCGATGGATTCGTAAAGGCTGGTTAGCGCTTCGCTGCGCCATACAAAGGAAGTCCACATTGGGGCTTCATTCCGGCGATAGCGGCCTATCATTAGCCATTTCAGCGCCACAATAAAGATGAATGAGCCCACCCCGTATAAAACACCGGCCATCATCAGCGCCCAAAATACGCCATGAAAATCTTCCCGCTCGGCAAAGGGCATGACTTTTAATACGGTGAGATAGCCTACGGTAATGATCACCGCCAGCGGCATCACGGTGCGTAAGGCTTCTACCGCACCACGGGCTAAGCGACGCGCCAAGCTTGGCCGAAAGGTGAGGCTATCGGCAAAGCCGCTGACTTGCTCCCGCCGTGGTAATGACAACGCTGGGCTACCTAACCAAGTTTGGCCGGGCTGCATCCGCTCATTAGCGGGCGAGCGGCTTTGCACACCTATCAGCACATCGTCAGGAATAATACTGCCATCGGGCACATAAGCACCATTGCCCACAAAGCTGCGATTGCCCACCACGGTTGGGCGCAGCGTCATCCAGCCGCGATCAATGTCTTCATCCCCCAGCATAACGGCATCGGCAATAAAGCTATCTTCGCCCAGCGTAAGTAGATCGGGCACGACGCCAATGGCGTTGGATATTTCTGTGCCACGGCCCACTTTTGCACCCAGCAGGCGATACCACCAGCCTGCATACACCGATGCATACAGGCCATGCAGAATATTTAGGCTGGATTCCTGAATCTGATTGGTCAGCCAGCGGCGATAATACATAGGTCCAAACACCGGCCAGCTTCCTAGCGGATTACGCGGCAGCAGCATCCAACGCACCGCAGCAGAGCCGAGCAGAGTCAGCACAATCAGTACCGCACTGGCAGGCAGTGCCAGCATCAGATAAAACATAAACGCTTCAGGCAGCGCCACGCCCTGCTCGGTGAGATCAAACCAATGCGCATCTAGCCAATCGATCAGTAAAAAGCTGGGAAAGACCGGCACAAAAAATAAGATGGCAACCAAGGCCGATCCGCCTGCATAGGCCAAACCATGCAAGCCACGCAAGGCAGAATTACGCACTGGGCGGGTGGGCACAGCTGGGATCAGCTCATTGCTTTTACGCGCTGGAGAGCCGCTCCACACTTCGCTGGCGGCAATTTTTTGCCCAACTGATAAGGCAGATAAGCCTTCTAGCCGCCCGAAATCGGCCACGCTGGTGTCCGATTGCATCACGGCATAAGAGCCGATATAGGCATCCTTGCCCACATGGATTGGCCCCACTTCCCAGCTATCGCCCACCACTCTGAAGTTTTCAAAATTGACCGATGCCCCCACGCTTGCGCCGTCGTCAATACTGAGTAAATCAAACACCCGCACGGTAAGCGCCGATAGCGCCACGTTTTTGCCAACCTTTGCCCCCAGCGCACGCAAATACAGCGATTGCAAAGGCGAGCCGGTCAGAAAATACAATGGAGTAATATCCAGCAAGCGATCGCTTAGCCACCAGCGGAAATAAGTAAAGCCATACAGCCGATAGCGCCCTGCCGCCAGCCGCCCTAAAATCAGCCACTTACCGCAGATAGCAATCGCAAAACTAAATAATAGGCTGCCCAGATATACCAAAATGGCCGTAGCAACCGCCACAGCTAAGCTATCGCCCTCATCACCGGTCATAAAGTGGTAAGTAAAAAACGGCGCTAACCACAGCAACATTCTCAGGCCAATTAAAAACGGCAGCGTAGCCAGCTGGGCACTGCCGCACAGCAGCCGCCTAATGAATGGCACACGGCGTATTGGCTCTGCCTGCGTGATTTCTGGCTGGCTTAGTGCTAGAGCATCTAGCCGAGTAGCAATCGTTTGTAAGGTGCGGCTTTGATAAATCTCCTGCACCGTCATGCCGCCATAAGCTGGATTGCGCCGCAATATAGAGACCAATCGCGCCGCCAGTAAGGAATGCCCGCCCAGCTCACCAAAAAAATCACCCACTAGGCGTAAAGGCTGGCCGGGGAATAGCGTGGCCAGTGCTGCAAACAAGGCTTTTTCTGCATCGCTTACGGGCTCATCGCTTTCCATATTTTTGCCAGTTGGCAGAATCAGCTCGCGTGCTTTAAGGGTTTTCCTGTCGATTTTTCCTGAAGTCAGCCTTGGCAATTCGCTCATAAACTCAAAGCGGGCTGGGATCATATAAGGCGGTAGGCTGCGTTTTAGCTCGCTTCTTAAAAGAGCCGCATCCACACCATCTGCCACCACAAACGCCACCAGCTGATCGATGCCTGCCAGCTCGCGCAGCAGCACTGCCGCCGTGCCAACACCGGCAATCTGGCAAAGGGAGGCTTCAATTTCGCCCAGCTCTACCCGAAACCCGCGCACTTTCACTTGATCATCGGTGCGGCCTAAGCATTGAACTTGGCCTGCTTCATCGATACGCGCTAAATCGCCAGTGCGATATAAACGCCGCTCATGCGGGAATTCTTCGAGATTTGAAAAGGGATTATCGAAGAATTTTTCAGCGGTTAAATCAGGTCGGCCCAAATAACCATCCGCCACGCCGGGGCCAATAATACACAGCTCGCCGGTTTCACCCTGTGGCAGCAAGCGGCCATCTTCGCTGCGCACCAAGAGGCCGTAATTGGGCAGCGGCTTGCCGATGGTTACTGGCTGGCCACGGCGTAATTGGGCCAGGCTGGCCGATACCGTACATTCAGTTGGGCCGTAAGTATTAAACACTTGTCGCTCTGGCGTGGCCCAGCGCTCTACTAAAGATTCTGGGCACATTTCGCCGCCCAGATTAATAATCCGTAAGCTGGGTACTTCTTGGCTAAATAGCGCCAGCAAGGTCGGCACGGCGTGCAGCACGGTAACTTTTTCTTGATTTAATACTGCAGGCAAAGCATCTGGATCGCCTGTCAGGATTTTAGGTGCTAACCAAAGGGAAGCGCCTACCAAATAGCTGATCCAGATTTCTTCAAACGACATATCAAAGGCCACCGAGAAGCCCTGATAAACCTTATCATCCTGACGCACACCCAACACTGAGTTTTCGCTGCGCAAGAAGTGGCAAATACTGCCCTGACTAATCGGCACGCCCTTAGGCTTGCCGGTTGATCCGGATGTGTAAATCACGTAAGCAGGATGGCTAGGCAGTAAGCCTTCACGGCGCAACAAAACGCCCGCCACCGGTGCAGATAATTGCGCGGCGCTTAATACGGCTACACCCGCAGCGCTTAAATCGCCCTCAGCAATCAGCACCACCGCCGCTGCGTCTTCTAGGCAAACCTGCATGCGCTCTACCGGGGTATCTGCCTCAAACGGCAGCCAAGCCGCACCCGCCTTAGCAATCGCTGCCTGCATTACGAGTAGCTCAGCACCACGCGGCAGGCACAGGCCAACCATCTGCCCCGCTTTTACGCCAAAGTGAATTAAATGATGCGCGGCTAGATCGGCACGCTGGTTCAGCTGGCTGTAGCTCAATACCTCGTTTTGCCAATAAATAGCAGGGTGATCAGGAATACGCTGAGCAGTACTTTCTAGCAAATCAGCAAGCGTTTCTGCACGCAAAAGTTCAGGAAGATAAGGGCCACGAAGAATCATAGGGATCAGCTGATTTGCACGATAAGAAGTGCCATTCTATGCACTTTTTAATTTAAATATCAAATATTATGCCAATAAAATAAAAATCTATTTTCCTAATTGATCTTGAGAGAAAAACATGCGTAGTCAGTTCTTTCTGTTGAGGATTAAAATAGCAAGTTACGGTGGGTTATTAAGCATTAACCGCAAACAAAATAGAGCATTACAAAGGTGATTTCAATGAAGGAAGCAGATAAAATGCGGGCTGGCCAGCATTACGATCCATCTGATAAAGAGCTTATCAAAATGCGTGCGGCGGCGCGTTTATTGACCGAAAAATTTAATCAGACGTCTATTATTAAATTAAAAAAACGCACACGCATTCTAAAATCGTTGCTGGGTGAATGTGGCAAAAATGCTTATATAGAGCCAAGCTTTAATTGTGATTACGGCAGCAATATTTATATTGGTAAAAACTTCTTTGCTAATTTTGGTTTAGTTATTCTAGATGTAGCCGAAGTGCGAATTGGCAACAATTGCTTTATTGCCCCACAGGTCGGTATTTATACCGCCACTCACCCAATTGACGAGCAAGAGAGAAACCAGCGTATCTGCTATGCAAAGCCTATTTATATTGGTGATAGCTGCTGGATAGGCGGGCATGCCACCATTAACCCCGGTGTTACTTTAGGCAATAATGTCATTGTGGCTTCGGGTGCAGTGGTCACTAAGTCTTTTGGCAATAACGTGATTATTGCGGGCAATCCGGCCAAGATTATCCGGCAAATAGGATAATCAATAAATTCAGCCCATTTAGCCCATTTAGCAGAGTAAATTGATCTTATTAATGCTTTCCCGCTTCTCTGCGGCTTAATGGCGATCATTGATCATCCTCTTGCGAAAAAAAATTCTAATACCCGCTGGGTCGTGCCATGCGTCATCTCTAAGCGTTAAGTCTGGCCTGTTCATAAACTCGTTTTTTAAATAATTCAGGTTTATTTTTCTGCTATTCCTTCAACGCTTAAAATGTTGACATGCCTTGCCAGTCAATCCACGGCGATATATTGGAATTCTCGCTGGGCAGGGGCGATGTTGGAGGGCCATTTCAGCCGACAAGCAGGGTGGGAAAAAATCATTTCGGCCTGTCTAGGCCACTGAGCGGCGACGAGGGTGAATGATCGTTAGCACAGTACCGGCCAATTCATGAAGAAAAAAGGCCGTACCGCGTAGAGGGAAAAACTGGGCGCTTACCTCTGTCACGAAAAATTCTTTCGTTTAGGCAACCTATGGTATAAATGGACAATAGATTTCTTTCATTATATTGACACACTATTATTTTAAACTGACTAAATTTGATCGTGATTTTTTGCGAAGTGTGGTTTGAACCTTACTACGAGGACTCGGTTATCTAGCAGCCTGTCGGACTTAAGACTGATCTACTACGGAAAAGCCGGATTTGGCCATATTTCACGCATTTTCTCGTTGAATAGCCAGCTATTCGCCTCAAAAACCCACGAAATCTGTCTCAAACCGGTCTTTCCCTCGCTACGATCGCTTAAGTCCGACAGGCTGCTAGTCAACGGTGGGGCGAAGCGCCTTTTTAAAATACTAAATACTTGGCGAGCAATATTATTGAGGTGCCACAATGGATCCACTTAATATGTCACGTCGCGGCTTTCTGAAAACCAGTGTAGCGGCTGGGGTTTCGGTATATGTCGCGTCGTTTGGCAGCAAAGCCTACGCCGCTTTATTTGAAGAAAAAATTCTGCAGCCAATACAATGGAACACGCAGGAAGGCCTGGCAAAATTCCGGATTGACGGCCTGGCCAAGGTATCGGGAGCCAAAATATTTGCACGCGATATTCGCGCCAAAGACATGCCAAACTGGCCAAAAGAACAGTCGCACGCTCTGCTATTACGCACCACGCAAGCCGATCGATCATACGAAGGCTTTGACCTTACAATACTCGGCGACGATCTCAAACCAGATCGAATTGTAACGGCTGAAGATTTAGCTCGCGATGGCGTGAAATTCCCTCCGTTTTATGGCGACGATATGCTGTTGCCTAAGGGAAAAACGGCAGCGTATCTTGGCCATGTTGTGGCCATTCTGATTTTTCATGACTTTGCCAAATTCCGTTTTGCGCATAACAAACTACAATTTCGCGATGATGTGATTCGTTACGGAGCCGTAACTGGCCCGCTAGAGCGCAACCCTTGGGCTTCGTGGCGCTTTGTACGTGTTGGCGGCGCAACTCCGTTTTCCGACGATACGTTTTCTAGCCTGAAAGACGCGCCTATTTTCCCAAGCATGATGCGTAAACGCCTACCCGTTTGGCCCGATGGCAAAGACCATGGCAATGTCGGCGAACAAGGTATTTTTTATGCCAATAAAATCAAACAAGAACTCGATACGCCGCCCGCCGACTGGCTGGTCTTCGAGCGTGAATACCAAACACAATCGAGTGATTTAGCCGCTCTCGAGCCAGAAAATGCCAATTGCTGGTACGACCCCATCAAGCAAGAAATGCATATGGTGTTGGCGGTGCAAGGCCCGATGGAAGTGTCCGTAGAGGCTGCTGAAATGATTGCGCATAGCCGCTTTCCGCTCAAAAACCTCTTTGTCCACCCCTGCTACACGGTTGGCTATGGATCGAAAGATCATGTCAACACGCCTTTTTATGGCCTCGTCTGTGCGCTATACGGTGATGGTAAACCCGTTCGACTCGCCTATGATCGCTTTGAGCATTTTCAAGCGGCACTAAAACGTCATGCCATCAAAATAAATTATCGCATTGCCGTCAATAAGCAAACCGGTCTACTGCAATCGTTTCGAGCGGATTTTTCTGGCGATGGCGGAGGTCGAGTCAACTTCACGCCAACCATCATGATGGTCGCGGCTACTGCTTGCCAGTCTATTTATTACTTTCCAAAAAATGACTTCACCGCCGTCGGCCATGCTTCGCGTGCCATCGATGCCGGTTCAGCACGCGGCTACGGAACCTTGCAATCGATGTCCGCCACCGAGATGGCGGTAGACGAAATTGCCGAAAAACTAGCCATTGATCCCATTGAATTTCGTTTAAAGAATGTCCTTAAATCAGGGATGAAAAACACACAGGGGGCCGTTCCGGGCGGCGCAGTGCGTGCTGATGAAATTCTAGAAAAAGCCAAAGTCCATCCGCTGTGGCTCAATCGCGTCAAGAAAAAAGCAGAATTTGAAGCCGCTCACCTTGGTCAGCGTTATGGGGTCGGCTTTGCCTGCGTACAAAAAGACTTTGGCTCCGGCGCTGAATCCTCGCTGGCAAAGGTTGAAATCAGCTCCGCAGGTAAAATTAGCCTGCACCACACCGGCACCGAAATTGGCACCGGCATGAGCACCTCGCAAGCCATTGCGGTCGCTAAATGGCTGGGGCTGCCCGCCGATGAAATTCGCACTTCGGTACTCGAATGGGATGATCTTCCTGTCATCAGCTCGGGTAACCCCTACATCATGAATCAGGCTGAGCAAGATAAACTCTCGGCCAATCCGCGCTGGTCACCCGCTTACGCATCCCCCGCCAGTGCAACCAATTCGGCGTATTACTACACCCATAGTACGCAAGAAGCAGCGCGCGTCGTCTTTACCCAAGGCCTGTGGCCCGCCGCAATGGCAATCTGGCGCCAAGGTCTTGGCGGTGGTCAGGCTAATCCGATGGTTGTTCGCATGGAAGATGCACGTTGGGTCAACGGCAAGCTTTCCGCCGGTGGTATGCAAGCCCTGCCACTACAACAATTGGCACAAAAAGCCCACGAGCTAGGCTTGGTCACTGGCGCTGCGGTGCATGTTTTCAACCGCTGGCAATGGGCCGAAGCCGATTTTGTATTGCAAGGCAAAACCACGCGCCTGCCGATTGATGCTCTTTCGCTGCATTATGGCGACGGTGCCGATTCGGCGACAAAAGCCAAAATGACGACCAAGGGTGCTTACCACGTTTTGGATCGCAGCAAAGTCTATTTACCCACGACACAAATGAATAACGCCTCGGTAACTTACTACAGCGCCGTGGGCACGCTGGTTGAATTGGTGATTCATGAAGCAAGCGGCAAAGTGGAGCTGCTGTCGCATCATTCCATTATGGAATGTGGCAATCAAATTTCGCCACAACTGGTGTCGGGCCAACTACAAGGCGGCTTGGCGCAAGGCATTGGTCATGCCCTGTACGAGTACTTGCCTCTGTACGAAGAGGGCCCCGGTAACGGCACTTGGAACTTCAATCGTTATAAAATACCGCGCTCACGTGACGTCGCCGTGTGGAAGCAAACTTGCGACATTCTCCCGCCGATTAGTGCAACCGACCCCAACAAAGGCATCGCCGAAGTGGTCATGATCCCCGTTGTTGCCGCCATTGTGAATGGTATCGCACACGCCATCGGCCATCGTTTTACTGACTTACCCGTCACACCAGAAAAAATTCAAAAGGTCTTAGCATGACCATCGCCCAGCAAGCACTCACCGTCCATATCAATGGTCAGAACGTCACTCTTGACGTGCCGGAAGGCCTGATGATGATCGATTTTTTGCATGAATACCTCAACCTCACCGGCTCGCGCTTTGGTTGCGGCCAAGGCGTGTGCCGCGCCTGTACGGTGATTCTGGATAACACCGACGGCACCAGCGAAGAAATCCGCAGCTGCATTACGGGTGCACATTTTTTTAATGGTAAGAAAATTCGTACGATCGAAGGTCATGGCAAGAAAAATGACAAGGGCGAAGTGGTTGCAGTTTCGCCCATTCAGCAAAAATTCCTAGAGCATTACAGCTTTCAGTGCGGCTATTGCACACCAGGCTTTGTTAATGCTGCAACGGTACTGATTGAAAAACTCCAACGCGAACCCGTCGCCAAAGAGCAAGTAGAAGAAACCATCACCCATGCACTCGATAGCCATCTCTGCCGCTGCACCGGTTATGTACGCTATTTCGAAGCCGTTAAAGATGTCATTCTCACTACGCCTGGGCTGATCAAATGAGCGGTGTGATAAAAAGTACTCTGCTCGCAGTAGCAGGTTTAGCCGCCGTATTATTGAGCGGCTGCTCAGCCAGCGACTCGGTCGCATCCAAACCTGCGCCGGCCGACCAGATCAAGCGTGGCCAATACCTTGCTCAGGCTGCGGACTGTATGGTTTGCCATACGGCCAAAGACGGCAGCGGGGCTCCCTTCGCGGGTGGCTACCCAATCCACAGCCCATTTGGCGTTATTTACGGTACCAATATCACCCCTGATAAAGAACACGGTATTGGTGCTTGGAGCGCCGACGATTTTTTCACTGCGGTCACCGAAGGAATTACACCGAAACATCGCCTCTTCCCAGCGATGCCCTATGCCTCATATAAATCGATGACTCGGGAAGACAGCGATGCCATTTATGCCTACCTAATGACGAAAAAACCGGTGGCTCTGGCCAATAAAGAAAACGGCCTGTCGTTTCCTTTTAGCTTCCGGCCAGGGCTATTCTTCTGGCAAAGCGCATTTCTTAAAGATCAACTGCCTGATGTTTCAAGCGGTGCCTCGGCCGAGTGGCAGCGAGGTCGTTATGTCACCAATGTCCTAGGCCACTGCGCCGAATGTCATACACCACGCACCATGGCAGGGAATCTTGATTTATCCCAAAGCTACCAAGGTAATCCCAAACTCGACCGCATCGGAGCACCCGACATTACGCCAAGCGGCCTCGCCGCACGTGGCTGGACGACAACAGACCTCGCGACCTTCTTTGCCAAAGGCGTTGCGCCCCAAGGCTCGGCTTATGGCGAAATGTATCCGGTAGTGCACTTCTCTACTCAGCATATGAGTGGTAAAGATATCTCTGCGATAGCCACGTATCTGATGGGTGACACTCCTCCTGCTCCACAACCGTTAAAAACAATTTCGGCGGATGCCGCGTTACTCAAAGCGGGACAACGCACTTATATTGCAGTCTGTGCAGGCTGCCATGGGCTTGAAGGCCAAGGCAAACCCAATGTTTCCGTCGCAATGAAAGGCAATTCAACGCTGCGCGATATCAATCCGCAAAACCTGATCGTCTCGACGCTAGACGGCATTGCTGAACAAAAATTCCCAAACAATGTAACGATGCAGGAAATGCCTGGCTTTGCCAGAACACTGTCTGACTTAGAAATGTCGCAACTGGTGAATTTCCTACGCGCGACTTGGGGTGGACAAGCAGCAGATGTAAGCGCAGAACAGATCAAGGCCTTCCGTAGCGAGAAACATTAAAGCCCTGCGATACATCCCCAGATTCTGTTTCAAGTAAGTAGCGTCATTTTCCCTTTCACAAGGGGAACTGCTTTTTTGCAGCAATGCCAACTCACAGCAGAATGCTTTAACAAACCACAATCTATCGGAAAGCCCCCTTTTTCAAAAAAATTAACACCCTATGAATACAGTCGACTTTCAAGTATTAAACAACGCATTGGGCTGGCTGGCTCAGGGCAAGGCGGTGGCACTGGTGACGATCGTTCGCACCTGGGGCTCGGCACCGCGCCCACTCGGCTCGCTGTTTGCAGTCAGCATGGAAGGTGATTTTGCCGGTTCGGTTTCAGGAGGCTGCATTGAAGACGATCTAATACGCCGTTTTTCCGCCCAATTTCCAGAAAAAATTGAAGTCATCCGTTATGGCCTTAGCGCAGAAGAAGGACGTCATTTCCAATTACCCTGTGGTGGAACCCTGGAATTGCTGGTTGAACGGCTCAACGATCTGGAAATGCTCCAACAACTTATCCACGCCATTTCTACGCGCCAATTGATCGAGCGACGACTCAATGTTCAGAGCAAAAAATCACAAATTTGCATTACCCGCAAAGACAGCCCTTTATCCTTCCATAACGGGGAATTACGGCAGGTTTTTGGCCCAAGCTGGCGCTTACTGATGATTGGTGCAGGGCAGGTCTCTGAATATTTAGCGCAAATGGCCCCCTCACTCAATTTTGCTATTTTTTTGAACGACCCAAGAATCGAGCAACGCCAGAACTGGCAAGGAGGCGAAGTGTGCTGGCTAGACGGGATGCCCGACGATGCTGTATTGGCGTTTTTACCCGATCAGCGCACCGTCATTGTTACGCTCAGCCACGACCCAAAAATTGACGATATGGCGTTAATGGAAGCGCTCAAAACCAATGCTTTTTATGTTGGCGCAATTGGCTCTCATGCCAGTGCAGCTAAACGCCGCGAACGCTTACTCACGCTGGATGTAAGCGCCGCTGAATTAGCACACTTGCATGCGCCAATTGGACTACCTATCCACAGCCACACCCCTGCTGAAATCGCCATTTCTATCCTCGCTGAACTCGTGATGTGCCGTAATCAGCAGCTAGCCAAATCCCCGCTATCCTCCTGCTCCCTAGCATCGGCATGTAAATAAGATAACCTCCCCCCAAAAAGTGCCTGCCCTATTGAGACGAGGAGAATGTATGCGCCAACATGGCATCTGTGGACTATTACTGGCTGCGGGTCAGTCCCGCCGCTTTGGCTCTGACAAACGACTAGCACTGCTTAATGGTGAGCCGCTAATGCTAATCGCCGCGCGCCGTTTGCAAGTTGTTCTGCCCGACACGCTGATCGTACTCGGAGCTCAAGATGAGGAGCACGCCACGCTACTCGACAAGGTGGGTATTGCTTACACCCATTGCCCAACTGCGGCCCTAGGCATGGGCCACAGCCTCGCTCATGGGGTAAAAAAACGCCCCGACGCCGCAGGTTGGCTCATTGCTCTTGCCGATATGCCGCATCTAAAAAACGATACCTTGCGCCACCTCGCTGCACACATCAGGCATGACAAAATCGTTGCGCCCAGCTATGACGGCCAGCGCGGCCATCCGGTCGGCTTTGGCGCTGCGTATTACAGCGAACTCATCTCACTTAGCGGCGATTCCGGAGCCAAAACACAACTCAT
Source organism: Iodobacter fluviatilis (assembly GCF_004194535.1). Classification (NCBI taxonomy): domain Bacteria; kingdom Pseudomonadati; phylum Pseudomonadota; class Betaproteobacteria; order Neisseriales; family Chitinibacteraceae; genus Iodobacter; species Iodobacter fluviatilis. The sequence continues at coordinate 1,096,703 of NZ_CP025781.1, forward strand.
AACCCATGCAAAACACCTTCAATTATTGCCCTTAGATGATGCTGGAGTGCTTTTTGATATCGACACCCCCTCCGAGCTCAATCAACATTCATCATTTCACAGCAAAGCCGATTGAAGATGTCCCTTATTCCCATCATGCATCAGTCTAAGCATCAAAAAAAAACAAGATATCACTCAGCTTCATCACCAAGGCCGCCTAGCCCTTTATAATCCCCCTACCGCTCATCCTCCGCCCCTTCTGGAATACCCATGAATCTTCGCCCTTTAAACCTATTTGATATGCCACTGGCAGGCCCGCATATGATTGAGGCTAGCGCGGGGACGGGTAAAACATGGACGATTACAGGTTTATATACAAGGCTAGTGATTGAGCACGGTTTAAGAGTGCCAGAGATCTTGGTGGTGACCTTTACCGAGGCCGCCACCGCCGAGCTGCGCGATCGGATTCGTGGCCGGCTGGCGGAGGTATTGGAATCGTTTGAGGGGGATGAGGCGCTTGATCCTTTTTGCCAAACGCTGCTTGATCAGCATAGAGAGCGCCGCCCAGAAATCATCCGCCGCCTGCAACGCGCCATTGCCAGCCTAGACGAGGCGGCCATCCATACCATCCACGCTTTTTGCCAGCGGGTGTTGGTGCAATCGGCCTTTGAAAGCGGTGCCGATTTTGGTATGGAGATTCTGAGCGATATTGGCCCCGTGCTAGATGAAATCGCCGCCGATTTTTGGCGCGAGCAGGTTTACCCTGCGGATAGTGCTTACACCGAATACCTATTAAAAAGTAAGGCCAGCCCAGAGGAATGGCTACGGGTGGTATATGGCTATTTAGGCCAGCCGCTGCTGCATACCGTAGCGCTGCCGCCATTGCCAGATAGCCACGCACTGGCCGCCGCCCTTCCTCATACTCTTACGCGCTACCAACAGCTTTGGCTGGAAAACGCCGCCAGCATCCGCCCCATGCTGCTCGAGATGTCCGCTAAAAAAGAGCTCAAGCAAACCAGCTATAAGCCAGAACAGCTAGAAAAAGTCTTTTTGCTGATTGATGACCATATCGCCAGCAATGGCGGCTGGCAGGATATCGACAGCAAGGAGTTAGGCAAATTAAGTAGCAGTAAACTCGCCAGCGGTACGGCAAAAACCGGCACGCCGCCAAGCCATGCGTTTTTTGATGCGGTAGAAGAGTTGGCGGGCTTAATCAGCGATTTAAGCGGCATTTGTCAGCTTAAAGAAAAACATGCCTTGGCCGAGCTGCGCCGCCGCTGCGATAGCGAGCTGCCAGAGCGCCTAGCCCGCCGCCAGCAACTCTCCTTCAATGATCTTTTGCTGCGCGTCTGGCAAGGTTTGCAAGATGGCGATCGCTTGACTACGGCCATACGCCGCCGTTATAAGGCCGCGCTGATTGATGAGTTTCAAGACACTGATGGCATTCAGTACGACATTTTTTCCCATGTGTTTAGCGATGGCAATACTCCGCTATTTTTAGTGGGCGATCCTAAGCAAGCGATTTACAGCTTTCGCGGCGCGGATATTCACGCCTATCACCAAGCCGAAAAACTGGTTGAGGCCAAAGAAAGCCTAGACACCAACCAGCGCTCGGTGCCCCATTTAGTCACAGCGGTGAACACGCTTTTTTTAAGACCAAAGGAAGCCTTTGTCGATCCACACGTCAGCTTTACGGCAGTGCATGCGGCCAGTAAAGCAAGGCCAGAATTACATATCGCTGGAGAAGATGGGATCAGCGCGCCGTTTCGCTTTCAGCTTTTACCTGAGCCAGAGCAAGTCTCAGAAAAAGGCGTGCAAATCAGCTGGAGCAAAGAAGCCGCCAATAGCCTAGCCGCCCAAATCACGGCGGCAGAGATTGAAAAACTACTCAGCGGTGTGGCAAGAATGAGCGGCGCAGGCGTGGATAAAGCCATCTCTGGCGGCGATATTGCCGTGCTGGTGCCGGATCGTTTCCGGGCTAAAACCATGCAAGACGCGCTCAGTGCGCGGGGCATCGCCAGCGTGCTGCGGGTAAGGGATAGCGTTTGGGAATCGCAAGAAGCACGAGATTTATACAGCGTGCTGGCCGCTATCGCGGAGCCTGCCAACCAAGGCTTGCTGCGGGCTGCGCTGATTTCTACCCTGCTTGGGTCTAATGCTGCGGACCTGCTGCGGCTGGAAATCAGTGGCTGGGACAATATCTCGGATGCCTTTGCCCATTGGAAAAAAACCTGGCAAGCGCAGGGGTTTATTCCGATGTTTAGAGAGTGGCTGGAATACCAAGGGCTGGATGGGCGAAATGTGGCGCAGCGGCTCTTATCGCTCGTGGATGGCGAGCGGCGGCTAACCAATCTATTGCAATTAGCCGAGCTATTACAAGCACACAAAGCCACTGGCCTAGAGCAACACTTAGCTTGGTTTAGCCGCCAAAGCCGCAATGCAGGCGATGAAGCTTTGCTCAGGCTAGAAAGCGATGAAGACCGCGTGCGCATCGTTACCCTGCACGCCAGCAAGGGTCTGGAATATCCCATCGTGTTTTGCCCCTTTTTATGGGATGGCCGCCTGCTGGGCCGCCAAAGTAAATCGGTACGTTTTCATGCCGATAAACAAGCGTGGTTAGATTTAGGCAGCGAAGATTTGGATCAGCACAAAGCGCTTGGCCAGCGCGAAGCCTTTGAAGAAAAACTCCGCCTGCTGTATGTGGGCCTCACCCGCGCAAGGAATCGCTGCTATGTGGTATGGGGCAATGTGGGGCTAAAAGATAATCGCGGCTATACGATTAGCGATGGTTTGGCTCAATCGGCGCTGGCATGGTTGCTGCACCCTGTTAAGAGCGAAACGGATGATCCACTGGAGGCTCAAAAAGAGCAGCTTAAAAGCTATGATCACCCAACCCTGCTGGCGGATATCAGCCAGCTCTGCATCGATCAGCCCGCCGTTTTTGCCATACAAGACGCGCCCAAGGGCCGATTAGGGCTTAAAGCCGAGCCGAGCGAGCCGCTGCTATTTAAGCCCTATCACGGTAAAACGCTTTATCCCACATGGCGAGTCGCCAGCTTTTCTGGCTTAACATCTAGTCAGCGCCATCATGCTACGGAAGGCCCAGATCACGATAGCCAAAGCAGCGCGCCCGAAATCAGCACAGAGCGCTCCATTTTTAGCTTTCCAGAGCGTGAAGCCGCCGCCACCGTGGCCGGTACTTGCCTGCACGCCATTTTAGAAGAGTGGGATTGGCAAAATATCGACGCTTTAAATCTAGAAGTCAGCAGGCAATTAGAGCGGCACGGCATACCGTCGCACTGGTTAGAAGTGGTTAGCCAAATGGTACAAAACACCGTAGGCGCAGCGCTAGATGGCAACGCGCTACGCCTACGCGACATCCCCGCATCGGCTCGCGTGGCCGAAATGGAATTCACTTACGCCGTAGGCCATTGCAAAAGCGCCAGCCTGATCGCTGCGCTACAGCACTACAGCCTACCCACAGAATTTAAACAGGCCGCACAGCAGCTAGATTTTTTCCATATCAATGGTTTTTTAAGAGGCTTTATCGATTTGGTGTTCGAATACCAAGGCGCTTATTACGTTTTGGATTACAAAAGCAATTGGCTAGGCAATTCAATTGGCGACTATCACCAACTCATCCCCGCCATGGCCCAGCACCACTATTACTTGCAATACCTGATCTACAGCGCAGCCGTCAGGCGCTTTTTGCACCAGCGCTTGCCCCACTTTAGCGACGATCAATTTGGCGGCGTGTACTACCTATTTATGCGTGGCATGGGGGAGCAAAACGGCCAAAGCGGCGTCTACTTCAACCGCCCAAGCATGGAGTTATTGGATCAGATAGAAGCGGCGTTGATGGGGGATAGGGTTCATAAATAAACCCAAACCTTAAACCAAGCTCCCGATTAGGCTGGGCACCTGTGCCCAGCCTACATAAGAGATGAAACACGGCCGCCTGTTGCCCACCTTAAGTTGTGAATATTTATTCAAAGGATTTATGAGTTCATTCAACCGCCCTATCGTGATGCTGGATTTTGAAACCACCGGCATCAGCTATTCTGACCGAATCACCGAAGTGGCTGCGCTACGGATTGTGGACGGAAAAATTACTGATCGCTTTGTCTCCTTAGTCAATTGCGGCGTGCGTATTCCGGCCTTTATTACCCAGCTCACCGGCATCAGCCAAGCCATGGTCAACAAAGCGCCGCCAGCCAGCGAAGTGGTTCCGGCGCTGATCGAATTTATCGGCAGCGATGCGCTGTCGGCGCACAACGCCAGCTTTGACTCAAAGTTTCTATTGGCCGAAAGCCAGCGCGTCAATCTATTGCCGCAATACCAAGGCCTACACTGCACACTTAAACTATCGCGCCGCTTATTCCCCAGCATGAGTAATTACAAACTCGCCACCATCGCCCAAAGCCTAGGCATTCGCTTTCAAGGCACAGCCCACAGGGCAGAAGCCGATGCAGAAGTCTCCGCGCATTTGCTGATCCATATTGCCCAGCACTTAGCAAAAACCTGCAAAATGCAGCAGATTGATTTGGCCCTACTGGAAAAGATCAGTAAAACTGTCGCCGCAAAAGTGCCTGACTTACTAATTAAACACATTCAAAAATAGTAGGGATAAGCATGGCCATCATGAAATACGGGCAAACTTGGTGGGGTGGGGAATGGCTAAACGCCTTATCCCAGCTGGATTACGATAATCGTTTGCCGCGCGGTCGTGCTTATGCCAATAAAGGCGCGGTTAAGGATTTGAAAGTTTTGGGTGGGCATATTGCCGCCAAAGTAAAAGGCAGCCGCCCCCAGCCTTATCAAATTAAAATCGATGTGCCGCAATGGTCGGCTCAGGATAAAAGCCGCCTGCTGGATGAAGTCGCCGCCGATCCTTCCTTGATTGCACGGCTCATGAACCGTGATCTAGACCCAGCCGTACTAGATTTGGCCCAGCAACTGGGCATTGCGGTTTTTCCAAGCCAATGGAAAGACTTGCCCATGCAGTGCTCCTGCCCAGATTGGGCCGTGCCGTGTAAGCATTTGGCTGCCACCATCAATATGCTATCGCGTGAAATTGATGGTAATCCCTTCCTCGTGTTTTCCTTGCGCGGCTTGAATCTGGTCGATGAATTAAAGAAGCGCAATATTGACATTAGCGAGCAAAGCAATACGCTGCCGAGTTTATCTGAACTTGTACTCACCATTAACGATGAGGGCATCCCAGCAGAGTCAATGCAAGCTATTGACTTCACCCAGATACCCAACTTAATGGACGCTTTGATTTCGGTACTGCCAGCTAATACGTCATTTTATGGCGGAAAAGATTTCACTACTGTTTATCAAAAAACGCTAAAAAAAATCGCCAGAGAAGCAGAGCGGGCATTATTACAATCGTCGACTGACAGCCCGGTATTTTGTGCTTCTGACAAACCAAAATTAAATATAAGTAGTAATGGCCCGCTTATGCTAAATGGCATAAAAAGCGTAAAAATACTCTCTACATTATTAGACAAGCTGCCACAGGTCGCGCCGCAAGCCTTACTTGACCTACAGCCCGAACTCGCAACACTGCACACTTTGCGCCTGACTGCTTTGTATTTGCTAAGCAAAGGCGCGGTAGTACCGCAGGTATTCAAGCGCAATAAAACCGACATTGGCTTGTTATGGCTACCGGCATTACTCGATCCTAGCGTAAAAGCCTTAATGTCTGCACTCGCTGCCACCCTACCTGCTTCGGCAAATATCCTTACTGTAGAACAACAATCTATTTCCCCCTTACAGCAGGCCGTGACCTTGTGCTCCCTGATGCTGGGTGACTTTATTTGGCGAGAGGGATGGAATAGTGACAGTAGTAGTGCGGTGAATCAGCTGTTTTTTATTAATGGCAACGCCCGCTTTAATGGCGTTGGCGAAAGCCAAATCCCCGGCAGTATTCTTCAATGGCTATCGCGTTTTCATCTGGGGCAGCGCGACTATGCACCGGTGTTGTGGCTGACAGAAGACGATGAGGCCGATTTTTCTCTCGCTCTTGGCGTAACTAACAAGTCAGCAGATACCACAGATAAACCCATAGCACTCAGCACTATTCTGACCGACGCTGATTGGCAGGCCCGCCGTTTTAGTATTTTACAAAGCGTATCCTTACTGGCGGATTTTTTCCCGCCGATTAATGCCTATTTAAAATCACGCGCCAGCCAGCCGATCTCTATCAGCAGCGATGCTTTGCCGCAGTTGTTGCAAGAAACACTGCCCATCATCCGGCTACTGGGTATCCGCGCCATTTTGCCCAAGGCGCTAGAAAAGATACTCCGCCCTAAGCTGTCGATGAAAGTCACGGGTACGCCAACGGATACTGGTGGATTTTTGTCTATGGCCGATCTGTTTAACTTTAACTGGACGGTGGCGATTGGCGAGCATCAATTAAGCTTCGATGAGTTTGAGCAGTTAGTGCAAAGCGCCAGTGGTGTGATTCGTTTCAAGGGTGAATACGTTTTCCTTGATCCGGCTGAGATTGCCAAGCTACAGGCGCAACTACTTAAGCCCCCTAAAGTCAGCGGCGCAGAGCTAGTGCGGGTTGCATTGGCGGGCGAATATGCTGGCGCTGGAGTGGCGCTGGATCAGGCGGCGCAAAGCTTGTTGAAACAGCTGGCCGACGCAGGCGAATCGCCCCTGCCGGATGATATCCACGCCACATTACGCCCTTACCAGCAGCGCGGTTACGACTGGCTATATCGCAATGCCCAATTAGGATTAGGATCGGTGATTGCCGACGATATGGGCTTGGGTAAAACCTTACAAGTCATTACCGCCCTGCTCAAGCTCAAGCAAGATGGGGCTTTGCAAACAGACAAAGCACTGATCGTGATGCCCACCAGCTTGCTGACTAACTGGCAAAAAGAAATCGCCCGTTTTGCCCCTGATCTGACGGTAGATATCTATCACGGCAGCAAACGTAGCTTGGCTAATAACAGGCCAGATATTCTTCTGACCACTTACGGTGTAGTCAGGAGTGCGGCAACAGAAATCAAAGCACTGAGCTGGCGGATGCTGGTGATCGACGAGGCGCAAAACATCAAAAACCCTGCTGCGGCGCAAACTAAGGCGATAAAAAGCATTACGGCCAAATCGTTTGTCGCCATCAGCGGCACGCCAGTAGAAAACCGCCTCTCCGAGTACTGGAGCATTATGGACTTTGCCAACCGAGGCTTTTTGGGCACCTTGCCGCACTTTATTAAAGAGTACGCCACACCGATTCAAACACATCGAGACTTGCAAGTGGCTGGTCGCTTCAAAAAAGTAACCGCGCCTTTTCTGCTGCGGCGCTTAAAGTCAGACAAAACCATTATTAGCGATCTGCCAGATAAAATTGAGCAAGACCAATTCTGCGAACTCTCCCCAAGCCAGACCGCGCTTTACGAATCAGTGGTACGCAAAGGCTTAGCCGACATCAGTGACGAATCGGAAGCCTTTAAGAAACAAGGGCTGGTGCTACAAATGATTTTGGCGCTCAAGCAAATCTGCAACCACCCCGCGCAATATCTGAAAAATGGCGCTGATAACTTTGAATTGTCAGGCAAAGGCCAGCGTTTTCTGGAGCTACTCGACGATATTTATGCCAACCATGAAAAAGTGCTGATCTTTACCCAATACCGTGAAATGGGCGAGATTCTGGCGCGCTGGATAGCGCAACGCTTTGGCCAAGCCCCAGCGTTTCTGCACGGCGGAGTCAGCCGCCCTAAGCGGGATGAAATGGTCGATACCTTTCAGAATGACCGCACCGAGCGCGCCCTAATCCTCTCGCTGAAAGCGGGCGGTACGGGGCTGAATCTCACCGCCGCCAACAATGTGATTCACTTTGATCTGTGGTGGAACCCCGCCGTCGAAGCCCAAGCCACCGACCGCGCTTACCGCATTGGCCAACACAGCAATGTGCAAGTCCACCGCCTCATTACCCGCGCCACCTTTGAAGAGAAAATTAACGACATGATCAAAGCCAAAAAAGACTTGGCCGATCTGGCCGTTGGCACGGGTGAGACATGGATCGGCAACTTGAGTGGTGCTGAGCTTAAGGCGGTGTTTGCGCTGTAGTGGCCAGTTTAAATAAATCACTAAAACCTAAGATCGTCGCCACAAAGGGCGAGGAGTTTAAAAACAGCGCCCTGAGAAAAACATAACAACGAGTGAAAATCTTTGTGTATACCCTTCTATGTAGCTGTTTGAATTTATTGATGCAAACATTGTCATTTCCGAGTGGTTATATCGAAAATCCAGTGGTACTACTGGCCCCCCACTACAAACACTCGGAAGTGACGGTTTTGAAAGTCATGTAGGGAGGGCATGTTGTTATGCCCCGCGTGCGCTACTCGCGGCGAGGATACTTGGGCAAAACAAGATGCATCCCTCGCTAATTTTTTGGTTTTCTCATGAAATTATGTTTTCTTCGTCTTCTCTGTGATTCAAGATTTAGGTTTTCTCCCTGTCCGTTTCATCGCTCTGTATCTACAGACTTTTTTATCCGTTTCGCATCAAGAGCACCCCATGCCAGATTTTTCCTTTGAATTAAACCGCAGTTTTGAACGCCTTTGCGGGCCGCAATCGGATGAGTTTAAAACCACGCTCAGCAAGCTGTGTGCGGCGTTGGCGGCTGGGCATAGTTGTATTAGGGCCGCACCATTAAGTAGCCCATTGATAGGCTGGCCAGGGGAGTTTAAGCCGCTAACTCAAGATAAAGATCGGCTCTATCTCACCCGCTATTGGTGGTATGAAAGCTCGGTGGGGCAAAAACTCAGCCAGTTGGCCAAGGAGAAATGCACCGTAGATTTGCAGCAACTCGCCCCATTACTCAATAGTCTATTTCCCCCTTCCGCCATCAGCCCAGATATGCAAAAAGCGGCCGCGGCCGCAGCGGTGATGCAAAAGCTAACGGTGATTTCCGGTGGGCCAGGCACGGGAAAAACCACCACCGTGCTGCGGATTTTGGCGGCTTTACAAATCGTGGCGAATAACACTTTAAATATCAAAATGGCCGCCCCCACTGGTAAGGCCGCCGCCAGAATGAGTGAATCGGTCAGGGAGAGAAAATTTGATCTGCCTGTTGCCGAGGCAACTCTGGCGGTTATTCCAGAAACAGCATCTACGCTGCACCGCTTACTTGGGCCTAGGCCGGATGGCAGTTTTAAGCACGGTAAAGATAATCCGCTAGCGCTGGATGTGCTGGTGGTGGATGAAGCATCAATGATTGATCTAGCGCTGATGGCGCAGCTACTTGATGCGCTACCTGTCGATGCTCGGCTTATTTTATTAGGTGATAAAGATCAGCTGGATGCAGTAGATGCTGGGGCGGTATTTGCTGAGCTTTGCAGCTTAAAATCCCCTAGCCCCGCGTTTATTGCCGCCTTAAAAGCCGCCAGTGGCGTAGAGATTTCACCCAGTAAAGCCGCAAGCAGCTGCGTTGGCAATGCGATTATGACACTGCAACACAGCCACCGTTTTGCCGCAGGTGGCGGCATTGGCAAGCTGGCCAGCTTAGTCAATGCAGGCGATGCCAAGGGCGCATTAGCCCTGCTGCAACCCAATGATTTATTCGCCGAAGCCGAGCCAGAGCTAGGCTGGCAAGCCAACAGCAAAAACCTATTGACGCGTTGTGATAGCGGCTACCAAGCTTACTGGCAAGCCGTGCAGCAAAACGATGTAGCGGCTGCATTTATAGCCTTTGATACCTTCCGCATTCTCACCGCCTTACGCGAAGGCCAAGCCGGTGTAATGGGGGTAAATCAGCAGCTAGAAGATCACTGGCGGGCCAAAAACCTGATTTCTGCCGATGTTTGGTACGCGGGCCGCCCCATCCTCATCACCCAAAATGATTATGGCGTGCAGCTTTATAACGGCGATATTGGCCTGACTTTTATTCAAGATGGCGCCCCCCGCGTAGCCTTTAAAGGAGAAGGCAACACACTGCGTTGGTTTAGCCCCGCCCGCCTACCTAGCCACGAAACCGCGCTGGCACTTACCGTGCATAAAAGCCAAGGCTCTGAATTTGATACCGTCATTCTATTATTGCCAAACGAAGCCCACGAACTACTCAGCCGCAGCCTCATCTACACCGGCCTAACCCGGGCTAAGAAAAGAGTAGAGATTTGGGGAAATAACGAAGTGCTCAGCAAAGCGATTACTAAACAAGCCATCCGGCAAAGCGGGCTAGCAGCGGTGTTAAAGGCGGCTTAGTTTAAAAAAATAGGGGCAGGATTCGGCAAAATAGAGTGCATTCTTATCTGGGATGCGCCCTGCGGTAATCCCAAGGCGGCATGGGGGTCGCTTCTTGCCATAACCCGCGCCTTGCTGCCCTCGCCTCGCCTTCTGCAGCTTGGTATAACGCAAATTGCTCAGTGCTTTGCTTGCCCTTGGCAAAATGTTGATAATGCCAAGCAAAGCCCGCCTTCACTTGCTCCGCATTAATGTCTTTACCCCCAACACGAAGCAGCACCACGCTACGCTGGTATTTATCGGTATCCATCACGGCCGCCTCTACCGTTTTTTGGTAAGCCCAACGATCAAGGCTACGCCGAGATTCACTACCAAACGCTTGGCTGTGCTCAGGCGCATCAATAAACGCCAGCCGCAGTGCATGTTCTTGATTAGCCGCGTCACGAATAATCAAGGAATCACCATCTAGCACTTTAATCACCACACCAGAAAGCACGCTCTTAGCTGGCTCATTCGCCTTACACGCCGTTAATAACAGCAGCAGCACGCATAGCCTAAACATCGCCCCACCCCTCGCTTTTAAAATTCTATATAGCAGGGCTAGCCGATGTTTACTTTACCCGCAGCGCTCGCCATAGCAGCCTAAGCCAATCGCGCCAGACTAGGACTGGTCGGTGGCGGAAAACATCCGGCTCAAGTTTCAGTTTTTCTAAAATAGCATCACCGCCAAGGATAGTGAGGCGAATCTCTAAGCCAACTCGGCCTGGCAAAATCTTGCCTAGCGGCGCTCCGGCGTGCAGCATTTTTTGGCTACGCTGCACCTGAAACGCCATTAAGCGCCGCCAGTTGGCGTTGATTTCACCCGCTGCAATCTGTGCTTCGCTCACGCCAAAGCGCTCTAAATCAGCTTGCGGAAAATAAACCCGACCATTTGCCCAGTCTTTTTCTGCATCTTGCCAAAAATTAATCAACTGCAAGGCGCTGCAAATACCGTCAGACAAAGCCAGATTTCGCGGCGTGGCCAGCCCAAAAATATGCAATAAGATGCGCCCAATTGGGTTGGCAGAGCGGCGGCAGTAATAGATTAACTCACCAAAATCAGCAAAACGGTGCTTAGTCACGTCTTGGGTAAAAGCATCCAGTAGATCATGATAAAGCTGGATAGGGATTTGATATTGCTGCGTCGCCACGGCCAGCGCCTGATAGCGCGCAGTAAGGGGCTTGTGTCCTGCCGCCATCAGGGCTAATTCTGCACGGCAAGCGGCCAGCGCGGCTAAGCGCTCTTCTGGCGTGGCATCGCCCTCGTCGGCCAGATCGTCGGCATGGCGAGCAAAGTGGTACACCGCCGCCACAGCTTTGCGATATTTACGGGGTAAAAGCAGAGATGCCACAGGGAAATTTTCATAATGCCCCACGGCTTGTTCGGGTGTAATTGCAACCATAAACTGAACCTAATCTGACACGAAAAGCACTTGGTTAACAAGGCATGCTATATTTAGCAGGCATTGCCCTAAGGGCCCATCTGTTTATCTTAAATAAAGGGAATCTCATGAAGAAATGGCTAATCGCACTATTAAGCGCTTTTGCACTTCACGGTATGGCATTTGCTATGGTAGATATTAACACCGCTAGCCAAGCAGAGTTAGAAGCCATCAACGGATTTGGCCCAGCCAAGGCAAAAGCGATTGTTGAATATCGCAGCAAAAATGGCCCATTTAAAGCAGTTGAAGACCTGAAAAAAGTACCTGGCATCAAAGACGGTGTTTTCAACAAAGTAAAAACTGAAGTTGCAGTAGGCGGCAAAACAGCGGCCCCAGCTGCAAAAACAGAAAAACTAGCCGCTTCTGCTGCAAAAGCTGAAAAATCAGCTAAGCCCGCTGCTAAACTAGAAGCCAGCAAGCCTGCAGCAAAGAAATAAACCCTCCGTTTTAAAAAATAAAAGGCACGCAGAGTGCCTTTTATTTTGCCCACTCCCCGCACAAATTCCCTTTTAGCTTGAATCCAGCCAGTACTCATGGAATGCTATACGCTATTGCAAAAAAAATGAGCATGAATATGACTGATAGCCGCGCTTGGGTTGCTCGCGCAATCCGCACCATTGAAGCTGATTTCAACCGCTCCGCCGATACTCACTTAATCCCGCTCACTTTGCCAGGTTTCCCTGGGATCGACTTTTATTTAAAAGACGAATCCAGCCATCCAACGGGCAGCTTAAAACATCGCCTAGCGCGCTCTCTGTTTCTGTACTCGCTGGCTAATGGCTGGATTCACGCCAAAAGCACAGTGATTGAAGCCTCTAGCGGCTCAACAGCCATTTCCGAAGCCTATTTTGCTAGGCTGCTAGGCCTGCCCTTTATTGCGGTGATGCCAGCATCCACCAGCCCAGAAAAAATCGCCGCCATTACTTTTTATGGCGGCCAATGCCATTTAGTGAACGATCCCACCACGCTACATAGCGAATCGCTGAAGCTTGCCGCCGAAACAGCGGGTCATTTTATGGACCAATTTACCTACGCCGAGCGTGCTACCGATTGGCGAGCCAATAATAATATTGCCGAATCCATCTACGCCCAAATGGCGCTGGAGCCGCATCCTATTCCAAAGTGGATTGTTGCCAGCTGCGGCACCGGCGGCACATCCGCCACGCTTGGGCGCTATGTGCGTTACCGCCAGCACGCCACCCAAATTGCCTGCGTAGACCCAGATAACTCGGTGTTTTTTGATGCATTTTGCAGCAAGGATCGCGGCTTAAGTCTGCACTGCGGCTCATTAATCGAAGGGATAGGGCGGCCTAAAGTTGAGGCATCGTTTATCCCATCGGTGATCGACAGCATGTTTCAAGTGCCCGATGCGCTCTCCATTGCTGCTACGCGCTGGCTTGCAACCAAACTAGGGCGACGCGTTGGCGGCTCTACCGGATGCAATTTAGCTGGGGTGCTGGCTTTAGCGCTAGAAATGAAAGCCGCAGGGCAAAGAGGCAGCATTGTTACCCTGCTTTGCGACAGTGGCGAACGCTATGCGCATTCTTATTACAACGACGCTTGGCTAGCCGAGCGCGGCATTGATATTGCGCCTTGGTTAGCGCAAATTAACCAGACAGCAGAATACGGTGAAGCACTCAGTTTGCGGCGGGCCGATCAATAATGTAGGGCTGACATGCCGCCCCACCTACTCGCAACAAGCACAAAAAATTAAGCCCACCTTTATGAAGTGAATCGTGTAGGGCGCAGCAAGCAACGCCCTACACATGTGCCTCTATCAGCCAAAGCGCCCTTGGCGCATCCACTTGGTGGCAATCCACTTTTCGCCCTTTATCACGGGGTTGCCACCGTGCAGCGTTAATGGATCGGTTTGGCTGTGGCTATTACAGTATTCAAAATAAACTGCTGCGCCTTTCTTTGGTGAAATCGCCATACCCAGTTCAGGGAAAATCGTTTCTCCACCTTCATCCACATCATTTAAATAGATCACCATGGTAGATACGCGTTGGCCGCCATTTTTTAAATGCACTTGGCTACCAGGGTCTGCCACAGGGAAGTAATCAAAGTGCGGCTTATATTCGCCACCCATTTTATAATTTAAAATTTGCAGCCCCTCGCCATTTTCAAGCGGCCAGTGCATCACCTCAGCAATACGACGATCTAGGCGAGTGATAAATTCGCTTTCATTCGCATTAAAAAAAGTGCCAAAGCTACTTCTATCATTGATCACTTCTTCTGCCCCCGTTTGGGGATCAACAATAGTAGAGCGCTTTAATTTGCTTTTAGATAAACGCACCAGCTCATCGCACTCTTCTGGCGACAAGATATCGTCCAGCACCGCCACCACTGGTGCGCTCACTCTAGCTGTCACCCGCACTGCGCGATCATGCGTTTTAATCACGCTGCCTTGCATGGGAAACCGAGGCCGCTCGGCAATATAGCCTGCAGCAAGCACCGCAGCAGCAGGCAAAGCGGTTTTCGCTTGCGTTGAAATACTCGAAAAATGAAAAACAATGGCATTGGCAAAAATAGGATCAAAACCCTTGCCCGCCATCACTTCAACCAAAGATTGCGGCACGCAGCCCCTCGCTAGGTTTTCCACAATCCAGTTTTGCCAGTCAGGTGTAATTTGTGTGTCCATTTCCCCATCCTTTTCTTTATATTTGTAACGCCATTCTTACAAGAGCAGCCCCTGCTGTCACCCTTATTTATCCTAACGTTGCAAACAGACCAAGGCGTCTCTCAACACAAGATTTCATCAAAGCACGCTATTGCTTAAAGCCTAAGTAGGATACTGATACAAACCGCCCATAATAAATGCTATGAATTAACAAAAACCCTGTAAAAACAACACTCATCCAACTTTTTTACGAATAGATTCCTCCGCTAATGCAGTTTGCACAGAGCAGCATGCGGCGGCTGTGTTAAAATTAGCGCCTTGATTTTTGTAGACGTGAGACTTGGCTTAGAATGGAACTTTCAGCCCTTACTGCCCTATCCCCACTCGACGGTCGTTATGAAAAACAGCTCGCCGATTTACGTCCCTATTTTAGCGAGTACGCGCTGGTTAGAAACCGCGTTGCCGTTGAAATTTCTTGGCTAAAAGCCCTCGCTGCAGAAGCGGCCATTGAAGAGATTAAACCATTCTCTGCAGCCACCATCGCTGAACTCGATGCGGTTGTTGCCCAATTTTCACCCGAGCACGCGCTCGAAGTTAAAACCATTGAGCGCACCACAAATCACGACGTAAAAGCTGTTGAATACTGGATGAAAGAACGCTTATCTGGCAATGCGGAAGTAAGCGCAGCCAGCGAGTTCATTCACTTCGCTTGTACCTCAGAAGACATCAATAATCTAAGCCACGCCCTGATGCTCAAAGGTGCACGTGACGCAGTGATGCTGCCTAAGCTAAAAGAAATGGTCAGCAAACTTAAAGAGCTTGCTCATGATTTAGCCGACGCGCCCATGATGAGCCGCACCCACGGCCAGCCAGCTACGCCAACCACGATGGGCAAGGAGTTGGCCAATGTGGCTTACCGCCTTGAGCGCCAATTGGTGCGCATTGAAAAAATAGAGCTATTAGGCAAGATCAATGGCGCGGTAGGTAACTACAATGCCCACATCTCCGCCTACCCTGATTTTGATTGGGAAAGCTTCTGCCGTCGCTTTGTAGAAAGCCTTGGCATCAGCTTTAACGCCTACAGTACGCAAATTGAATCGCACGATTATATGAGCGAGCTGTACGACACGTTTACCCGTACCAACACCATTCTTATTGATATGAACCGTGATATCTGGGGCTATATCTCGCTGGGCTTCTTTAAACAGCGTGTGAATAAGAACGAAATTGGTTCTTCCACCATGCCGCATAAAGTAAATCCAATTGACTTCGAAAACTCCGAAGGCAATCTGGGCATGGCTAATGCAATGCTGACACATCTATCGCAAAAGCTGCCGATCAGCCGCTGGCAGCGTGACCTTACCGACTCCACCGTTTTGCGTAATATGGGTGTGGGCTTAGGTTACAGTTTGCTTGCCTACGTAGCCTGTTTAAAAGGCTTGAACAAATTGGAAGTCAATCGCCAAGCCATGCTTGATGATTTAAACGCCAATTGGGAAGTGCTCGCTGAGCCAATTCAAACCGTGATGCGCCGCTATGCTGTGCCAAACCCGTATGAGCAATTAAAAGAACTCACACGAGGTAAAAGTGGCATTACCCGCGAAGCACTGGCAGTATTTATTGATGGTTTAGAAATCCCTGAGCTAGAAAAAGCCCGCCTGAAAGAGCTGACTCCTTGGAATTACATCGGTAAAGCCGTAGAACTGGCGAATCGGATTTAATCCCATCAAAGCGGGCGCCACAAGCGCCCGTTTTTCTGTCAAGCTATCCCAATACGAAGCTTGTTATTAGAATGTCGGAGAAAATGGTGAAACGTAAAGTATTACTGGGCAGTGCAATTACCGCCGCCATACTGTCTACTGCCTATATTGGCGGGGCCTATGTTGCAGGGAAAGCTGCAGAAAACACATTGCAAAAGCAGCACGAATGGCTAAGCAGCCTGCCCTACTTTATTGTAAAAAATCGTGAATATCAGCGCGGCTGGTTTAGCTCTAGCGAAAAAACCACGCTATTGCTTAATCCTGAGCTATATCGCTTTTTTATTGAGCGCGCAGGCACCGAGCTGCCAAAATTTGAAGTCACCTATACCCAGAATATTAAGCACGGCCCATTACCGCTGCTAAGCAGATTTAACCTACGCCCATATAAAGCAGTGGTTGAATCCGAATTTATATTTTCGCCAGAAACCCAAAAGTTTTTAACCCAGTTTTTTGGCACACAAAAACCCATTCATATTGAAAATAAAATCGGCTTCAATGACGATGGCGTCATTGATATTAAAGTGCCTAGCTTTGATTACGAAGAAGCTATCTCTGGTGTAAAAGCCAATTGGAAAGGCTTTAATGCCACGCTGAATTACGGCGGCGATTTTAACAGCGTCAAACTGCTTGCCAATGCGCCAGGCTTATCCGGCGGAGCCAAAGGTAAACTCTCTTTCGCCTTTAATGATTTAAGCTTTGGCTTTGAGCATGTACGCGGTAAAACGGGCGTTATGCTGGGCAGCACCAATGCCAAACTAGCTGTTTTTGATATGCAGTTACTTGAAGGCACACCCATCAAGCTCAAGCTAGAAGAGCTAGCCTATGCAGGCAAAATTAGCGAGGAAGACGAGTTTATCAATGGCGGCGCAAACATTAATTTAGCCAAGCTAGTTCTAGATGACCAACCTTACGGCCCAGCCGAAGTACAAGCCACGGCCAGCCATTTACACGGCCCAACCCTTGCCAAGCTTGCCGACGAATTTACCGCGCTACAAAAGAAACAGCTTAACCGTGATCAGTTTTCAAACGAGCTAGTTAAGCTGGTTAAAACCCACGGCATGCCGCTGCTAACGCATGACCCATTATTAGCGATCAAAAAGTTTGACGTTAAACTCCCCGATGGCTCTATCCACTTCACCACCGAAGTGGGCCTAAAAGGCTTCCAACCTGCCGACTTAGATAAACCGGTTGAATTCGTGAATAAACTGCACGCCAAAGCCGATTTCTCGGTACCGCGTAAAGTGATCGAAACCATGGTGATGTGGCAAGCCCGCAATATGTTCGGCGGCCCAGATAGTGGCGTAGCGGCAGACGATCTCGATTATCTAGCTGGGCAATTTGTAGAAGGCCAGATCAATAAGCTCACCGATCAAAACCTGATCCGCAGCGAAAACGGTCTGCTCTCTGCCAAAGCCTCGCTAGAAAAAGGTAGCTTCTTACTCAACGGCATCAACGTGCCCCTGCCTTGGCAACAGCCAGTTGCAGAGCAATAAGCTTTAGCCCATAAAAAACCGCCCCCAATATTTTGAGGGCGGTTTTTTATGGCGGACAACAAACTCAATGCAACTGCGGACTCACCTCTGTAATCCCATGCCCAATAAAGAGCTGGGTCACATCAACTTGATCAAACTGATATTTTTCGTTGCAAAACTCACAACCCACATCCACATGGCCGTGTTCAGCAAGCAGGCCTTCGATTTCTGCTTTGCCGAGCATTTTAAGCATGCCGCCAACGCGTTCACGTGAGCAGGTGCAGGCGAAGCTTGGGCTGACGGGATCAAAGATACGGACTTTTTCTTCGTTATAGAGGCGATAAAGCGTTTCGCGCAGCGGTAGGTTTAGCAGTTCTTCATCTTGAATAGTCTGCGACAGTGCGTTGACACGATCCCAACCATCATCATCGCCATGGCCATCTGGCAGCTTTTGAATTAACAAGCCACCGGCTGTTTCGCCATCTGCAGTAAGCCATAGCTTGGTATCTAACTGCTCAGAACGCTGCATATAGGTTTCGATGATTTGGGCCACGCTCTGGCCTTTTTCAAAGCCCACAATGCCTTGGTAAGTTTCGCCATCTTGTGGATCAATCATGATAGAAAACTGGCCTTGACCAATCAGCTCTGCCAGCGTGGCATCGTTTGCAATAAGCCCTTCCCAACGCGCTGTGGCCCGCATGGTCATTTCGCTGGTGCATTCCACCACCAACATTTTTAGTGGCCCATTACCGCGTAATTGCATGACCAAAGTACCATCAAGCTTAATGGTGGCGGTCAGTAAAGCGGCAGCAGCCAAAAGCTCGCCGATGCGTTTTTGTAAGACGGGTGGGTATGGATGGCGGGTAAGTACCTCTTTATAAGTGGCATCTAGCTGCACGATTTCGCCGCGTACTGGCAAGCCATCAAACAAAAAACGCTCTAGTGAATCTTTCATTATTTTATCTCTACAAACTTGCGCGAGGGGTAATTGAGCTTATCCGCGCGAGGGATGCCAACTAAACGCGTGAGCAGAAACACCTGCCCACCCTACCTTATTTGTTTTTTTCCAGCGTATAACTGGTCATCGGCATGGATGAGCTAACATCAAAGGCACACCCTGCTTCGATACCAATCCTAGCAATATCAGCAGCGCTAAAATCTGGATTATCGTAAACCGCATTCATCGCACCAATGGCGTAATCACGCCCGCTGCCTATGCCCCAAAAGCGCTGATATTCGTAAACTTCACGTAGGCTATACACGGCAAAAATACCATACGGATTGGCCATCAAGACGGTCATTTGACTAGATTCGTAAGGATCATCTTCTTCTTCGTCTACTTTTAAGAAGAAATCATCTTTTAATTTGGGATGTAATTTTCTAAAGCTTTCAAAAATAGCAGGTCGATCGCTAAAGTCTAGATTTTTAACTTTTTTAAGCGCGGCTTGCAAAACTAAATCGTGTGCGGCACTGCCAGCGATTGAAAAATAGCCATCATGGGCGGCAAAGATTTTATTCCAACATGCATCATCACCCGCACCAAGGCGAGTGTCGCCAAAAGTAGATTGGCTATCTGCCGCAATGGCGATTTGATCACCTTTTTTAACGACAACGACCGTAGTCATTTATTTTCCTTATTGGCGCAATTCAAAAATAATCTGTAGTCACAGAGAAAACCTTTATGCCATAAAAAAAATGTAGGCCTCTGCTGATTTTGTGTGCTGTATTGCCCCTCTGCGCGCTCTGTGTCTACAGATTTTTATAGGGAGTTCATCCCATCAATCTTGCTCTTCAATCAGTTCAATCAAGCGAATTAAGGCGTGGCGTACCGTTTGCTTACGTACCTCGGCCCTATCGCCATCAAATAATTCTTGCTCTGTGATAATGCCCGTTGGCCCTGCAAAGGCAAAGCACACGGTTCCGACCGGCTTATCCACACTACCGCCAGCGGGGCCAGCTACGCCACTCACCGCCACTCCCCACTCGGCATTGGCTAGCAAACACGCGCCTTGCACCATGGCGGCCACCACCGGCTCGCTCACCGCACCTAACTTGGCGATAAACTCTGGCGGAACGCTAAGCATGTCCATTTTGGCTTCGTTGGAGTAGGTGATAAACCCGCGCTCAAACCATGCAGAGCTACCCGCGATATCAGTAATCGCCCCAGCAATTAAACCGCCGGTGCAAGATTCTGCGGTGGTAACGCTTTGACCACGCGCCAACAGCACGCGGCCCAGTTCAGTTGCTAGTCCTAACATGGGGTTAAACCTTTAGATTTCAAATAAAAATAAATGTAGGCCAGGCATGATTTTATACCCACGCGTGAATGTGATATCCGATAGCCGCGTGGGCACAGCAGCGTGCCCACGCCAAATTTTAAACCGCAGGCTGGCGGATAAAGTGTTCGCGGTAGAACTTCAGCTCATCAATCGATTCTTGAATATCGGCCAGTGCCGTATGCGCGCCACGCTTTTTAAATTGCTTAGCGACTTCTGGTTGCCAACGCTTGCATAGCTCTTTCAGGGTTGAAACATCCAAATTGCGGTAGTGAAAAAATTCTTCCAAAGTGGGTAGATATTTCACTAGGAAACGGCGATCTTGGTGTACCGAATTACCACACAGCGGCGATGCGCCCTTAGGCACGTATTCTTCTAAAAAAGCAATCAGCTGCGCTTCTACTTCTGCTTCGCTTAAGGTCGATGCTTTTACCTTTTCAATTAAGCCCGATTTACCATGGGTATTTTTATTCCAGTCGTCCATCGCATCCAAAATGCTAGCGTCTTGGTGCACAACAAACACAGGCCCCTCGGCAATCAGGTTGAGATTGCTGTCTGTAATAATGACGGCAATTTCAATAACACGCTCTTTTTCTGGATCAAGCCCAGTCATCTCCATATCAACCCAGATGAGGTGGTTCTTGTCTTGTGGCATACTTGGCCCTATTCAACATACAAAAATGCTATTTTACCTGCAAATGAACGCTAATCAGTTCTCCCTCCTCTTTCTGTTTGCATTAACGGCCAGTGTGATCTTGCAACTCTGGCTGGCAATGCGCCATATCAACCATGTAAAGCGCCACAGAGCCAGCGTTCCAGCAGAATTTAATGGCCATATTACCCAAGCATCGCACCAACGCGCCGCCGATTACACTGTGGCAAAAACGCGTTTTGGCATGATCGTTAACCTATTTGAGGCGATGCTCTTAGCGGCATTTACCCTAGGTGGCGGTATTGAATGGATCAATCAGCAACTATCTGACTGGATTAGCTCCCCACTTTGGGCAGGCGTTATACTGATTGCAGGTTTCACCCTGCTGCATAGCTTAATTACGCTGCCGTTTACTTTAATTTCTACTTTTAAAATTGAAGCCTCATACGGCTTCAACAACACCAGCGGCAAGCTTTTTATCGCAGATACGCTTAAAACTACCGCCGTTGCAGCCGCAATTGGCTTGCCGCTTTTGGCAGGAGTGCTCTGGTTAATGGATCAGATGGGTGCATATTGGTGGCTATGGGTTTGGATAACTTGGGTGAGCTTTTCATTATTATTAATGTGGGCCTTTCCTACTTTTATTGCGCCTATTTTTAATAAATTTGAACCACTAAGTGATGAGCATTTACAAGCGCGAATTGAATCGCTGTTAAAACGCTGCGGTTTTAAAACCAATGGCATTTATGTGATGGATGGTTCTAAACGCTCTAGCCATGGCAATGCTTATTTCACCGGCCTGGGTAAAGCCAAGCGTATTGTGTTTTTTGATACCCTGCTTAAATCTTTAAATGCCAGCGAAGTGGCCGCCGTCTTAGCGCATGAATTAGGCCATTTTAAACATCGCCATATTGCCAAACGCATGCTGTGGACTTTCGGCCTGATGCTGGCCATGTTGTGGACATTAGGCCAGCTCAAACAAGAACTATGGTTTTATCAAGGGCTTGGGGTAAATAGTAGTAGCACTGCTACAGCGCTATTACTATTCTTTTTAGTGATGCCCGTATTTACATTTATTTTTGCGCCACTAAGCTCAATGTCATCGAGGAAACATGAATACGAGGCTGATGCCTACGCAGCGGAACAAGAATCCGCTGCTGATCTTATTAATGCCTTAGTTAAACTTTATGAGGGCAATGCAGCTACGCTGACACCTGATCCATTGCATAGCCTATTTTACGATAGTCATCCTCCGGCAGCACTGCGCATTGCCGCCTTGAAGAAACTCAATAATAAGGAATAAATCATGTCCCTTAGTACCGAAAACTGTATCGATGGCGCAGTAAAGCTCAGCGAAGTTGAAGCTGAAATGCTATCTACCGATCTACAAGACTGGATCGTGACCGATGCTTATCTTGAAAGAACGTTTCGCTTTAAAAATTTTCACGAAACAATGGGTTTTGTAAATGCAGTCGCTTGGATGTCCAACCAACAAAATCACCACCCCGATTTAGACGTTAGCTATAGCCGCTGCCGCGTGCGCTGGAGTACTCATTCTGCCAACGGCATCACCCGTAATGATTTTATCTGCGCCGCTAGATCGGACGCACTCACATTGAAAGCGAATTCATGACAGAAACAGCCCGTATCGTCGCTAGCCACGGCAGGTCTTATATTGTTGAACGCACTAATGGCCAGCGCCTTCGGGCTAGTACCCGTGGCAAAAAAACGGATTACGCCTGCGGTGATTTAGTCGACATCCAAATTTTGAACGACGAGCAAGCAGTGATTGAGCGCATATTAGAGCGTAAAACCCTGCTTTATCGCTCAGACGCATGGAAAAGCAAGCTGATCGCAGCCAATGTCACACAGCTAATTATTGTGCTGGCCTCAGAACCTAGCTTTTCGACCGAGCTGATCAGCCGCTGCGCCATTGCGGCCGAAGCGGGCGGTATTCAAACACTGATCTGCTTAAATAAATGCGATTTACCGACGGCTACGGCTGCAAAAGAGCGGCTGCAATACTTTGTGAATCTGGGCTATAAGGTGATCGAAGTTTCAGCGCTCAACAACGACATCACCCCACTACGCGCCGCCTTAGTTGGGCATATTTCTGTGTTGGTAGGGCAATCGGGAATGGGTAAATCCACCATTACCAATGCCCTATTACCGGATGCCAACGCCCGTGTAAATGAGATTTCCATCGCACTGGATGCGGGTAAACACACCACCACCAATGCTACTTTTTATCATCTAGATACAGAATCAGCGCTCATTGATTCACCTGGTCTGCAATCCTTTGGCTTGGCGCATATCACCGCTCAGGATTTGCCCGCTTACTTTCCTGAATTTAAAGAGCGTATTGGTACTTGCCGCTTTCATAACTGCCGTCACCGCCAAGAGCCAGATTGTGGCATGCGTAAAGGGGTAGAAGAAGGCACGATCAGCCCGCAACGATTGGCGCTGCTGCACCGTTTGCAAGATGAATTAAGCTCCGGTAGCCGTTATTAACTCCAAAAAAATAACCGCTTTATTTGTGAATGACTCAGCCTAGACTAAGCTAAAGAAGAGCAAGAGTAACAATTAGCCTAAGCGGCCTCTGTGTACTGTGTAAGCAGAGGCGCTTTAACACCCGCTGTAAATACTAATACATACTTGATTTTCTTATTCACTTTGCTGCCACAAAAAGCAAAAACACTTTCAATTTCCAATATCAATAGCGATGACACTTCGCCATTGATGTTGTCTACTAGCAGCCTGTCGGGCTTAAGCGATCGTAGCGAGGGAAAGACCGATTTGAGACAGATTTCGCGGGCTTTTGAGGCGAATAGCTGGCTATTCAACGAGAAAATGCGTGAAATATGGCCAAATCCGGCTTTTCCGTAGTAGATCAGTATTAAGTCCGACAGGCTGCTAGGGGTAACTTCTGCCCTATGCTTAGAACACTGAAGACATTTTGAACGATTTGTTTGAGGTCAGTAATGAGCAAAGCTACGACTGTACGCCACCAATTTATAAGCTTGCTCACCCTCATCGCTTTTTTACTTTTGGCCCAAGCCACCATTATTTGGTATTTGTCTGCTGGCGTACTGATCAATGGGGATCGCTATCAACGCATTGTTGCAAGTAAAGATCTCATTGCCGATGCCCTTCCGCCCCCCGCTAATTTGCTTGAAACGCATCTCATTGTTCAACAATTAATCAGCAACATAAATAACACACAAAGAATCAAACTCACCCAAGATCTACACAAAGCAACTAACGCCTTTGAACAGCGCCGAGACTACTGGCTCAGTAGCTCTATTCCACAAGAAATTATCCAGGCCATGCGTGACATTGCATCACCGCCTGCTCAGCAATACTTAGTCTTACTCAGGCAGCAGCTATTACCTGCAGTTAACGATTACGATAGCTTAGCGATAAAAGACAGCATGCTGAAGTTACAGCCTTTATACGATGCACATCGCAAAGGCATTGAAGCCATGATCCCTGCTGTAATTGCTTATCAAAAACAAGAAGAACAAAATGCCACTAAAAGCACGCAGTACAGCATTCAACTAGTGTCTGTGCTGATGTTAGTTACGCTGATTATTATTGGCTTAGTGGTAGCATCCAACTACCGCAAGGTGATCAATATATTAGAAGCAGAACCAGCCATGACCAATGTGATGACTCATATTGCTGCAGGGAATTTGCATGTGGTGACCACACTTAAGCCCCAAGATCCTAGTGGCCTACTGGCTGGCATCAAGACCATGGGGATGCAGCTAAAATCGATTATCGAAGAAACCCAAAATTGCGTCTCTTCACTATCAGCTCTTTCCACACAAATTTGCTCTACCGCTCAAACACTGGGTCATTCTAGTCACGAGCTAGCAGCAGGCATTGAAGAAAGTACCGCCACGCTAAACCAGCTCAGCGACACCACACACCTTACGCTGCATAACAGCCAACAATCCGTTCACCAATCACAAAATGCCGTAGCAGCCTCTAAGCACGGAGCTCTCATCGTCAGAGACACCATAGCGGTCATGAGAAATATCGCAAAAAAAGTCTGCATTGTTGACGATATTGCCTATCAAACTAATCTGCTTGCCTTAAATGCCGCAATTGAAGCCGCTAGAGCAGGAGAGCATGGCAGAGGCTTTGCAGTCGTCGCCGTAGAGGTACAAAAATTAGCACTGCGCAGCCAAACCGCCGCATCAGATATAGAGAGTTTAGCCCAACAGAGCATTGAAAAATCAGATGCGGCCATTCATGCGCTTGATCAAATTGAAACTGATATTCAAGCTACCGCACATTTAATTGCACAAATATCGGCATCTGCTGCAGAGCAATCCAGTGCCATCGAGCAAATCAGTGAAACCGTGCAGCAATTCAACATCATATCCACCATGAACGCCAATCTTGCCATGCAACTATCCGCCTCATCAGATCAAATCGAACGGCAAACACAGCTAGTGCGAAGCAAAATAGAATTTTTTAAACTCTAAGCTCTTCCCTTACCTTTTATAAAAAAATCGATCTACTTTCACCATAAGAAAGCTTAAACCAACACTTTTTTATTAAAAACAAGAAATTATTTACAATAAACTCAGTTCACACTATGACTGTCCACTCAAAGTAGGCAAAATCGGAGTCTAATTTTTAGATGTGATTTGCCATGGTTGCCGTTACCCGCCCACTTGCCCAATCTATTGCCGAAGCTGCAGACCCTGATCGCTGGCTTAGTGCCCTGACTGAGCGCTACCCACCCACCGATATCGTGCGTATACACCAAGCGCTTGATTGGATATTCGAGCAATACGGCCAACTTACTCATACCGATACTGGCTGCTCGCTGTTCCAGCATGCCGTAGCCAGCGCATCCATCGTGGCCGATTTACGCCTCGATGCAAATTCGGTGATCGCCACCCTCTTGTTTGCGCTGCCTACTCAGCTTAATCAACCCATCGCGTTGATTTGTACCCACTTTGGCCCTGATGTTACTCGGCTAGTAGATGGTGCCAGTAAGGTCAGCAAATTACGCAGCCTAGCTCACCCTACTGGTGGTAAAGCCGCAGATGCTGCACAGCAGATTGAAGCCGTGCGCAAAATGCTGATCGCCATGGTAGAAGATATCCGCGCTGTGCTGATCAAGCTGGCTTGGCGCACCCAAACCATGCACGAGCTAGCCCGAGCACCCGAAGAAACTCGTCGCCGCATTGCGCAAGAAACCCTCGATTTATTTGCCCCTTTAGCTAATCGCTTGGGGGTATGGCAAATTAAATGGGAATTAGAAGACTTAGGCTTTAGATATCTGCACCCCGATACCTATAAAAAAATTGCCAAGCTATTAGACGAGCGTCGAGTTGATCGGGAAAAGTTTATTGATGACGTATTAGATACGCTCAGAATTGAGCTTAATAATGCCGGCGTAAAAGCCGATTTAATGGGGCGGCCAAAACATATTTTCAGCATTTGGAAAAAAATGCAAAAGAAAAAGCTCGATTTTTCTGAGCTATATGATATTCGCGCGGTACGGATTTTAGTGCCAGATTTAAAAGATTGCTATACCGCGCTCGGTATTGTGCACAATCTTTGGCAACCTATTCCGGGTGAGTTTGACGATTATATTGCTCACCCGAAAGGCAATTTTTATCGCAGCCTACACACGGCCGTGATTGGCGAAAATGATAAAGCGGTTGAAGTACAAATTCGCACCGTAGAAATGCACGAGCACGCAGAATACGGCGTGGCGGCACACTGGCGCTATAAAGAAGGCGGCCAGGGCGATGCGCGCTACGAAGAAAAAATTGCTTGGCTGCGCCAGTTATTAGACTGGCGTGAAGATATGGCCAGCGAAACGCAATTCGCCGAGACCTTTAAAGCCGAGTTATTCGACGACACTATTTATATTCTGACCCCAGCAGGCCGCGTCATTACCCTGCCCAAGGGCAGCACGCCCGTTGATTTTGCCTACCATGTGCACACCGATCTTGGGCATCGCTGCCGAGGGGCCAAAGTAAACGGCCAAATTGTGCCGCTGTATACCGCACTAGAAAACGGCCAGCGCGTAGAAATTCTATCCACAAAAGAAGGTGGGCCTAGCCTTGATTGGCTGCATAATAGTTATGTAAAAAGCCACCGTGCCGCCAGCAAAATCCGCCATTGGATACGACAGCAACACCAAGATATCGCCCTTGAAGCAGGCCGCTCTATTTATGATAAAGAGGCGGCTCGCTGCGCTGCGCGCGATGCCAATCAAGAAAATATCGCAGTTAAGCTAGGCTGCAAGCACATTGATGAGCTGTATGCAGCGCTGGGCCAAGGCGAAATCTCCCAACGTGAGCTTAATCAAGCCTTCAGAGAAAGCCTTGCACCTATTGAGCCGATTGCAGCAGAACCCACTAACGACTTTATTAAAGCCGCCAGAGCCAATGGAAACGGCGAAGGTATTTTAATTGAGGGTGTGGATAAACTCATGACGCTGCTGGCTAAATGCTGCAAGCCTGTTCCCCCCGATCACGTTATGGGCTTTGTAACCAAGGGCCGGGGATATCTATTCACCGCAGTGATTGCAGTACACTAAAGCGCCTAGCTAGCGCAGCGCCAGAGCGGCTTATCAATGCCGATTGGGGCATTCAAAGAGGCCATGTATTTGCAACTGATTTATTAGTTGAAGCGCATAACCGTAGCACATTGCTTAGAGATCTATCTGACATAATGGCACGAGAGCGAATTAATGTAACTGCAGTCAATACGCAAAGCAAAGATCAGCGGGTAATGATGCGGTTTACTTTAGAAATTAGAGATGCAGAGCAATTACAAAGAATCTTAATAAAGTTACAAGATGTGAATGAAGTTATTCGTGTCATACGCGGATGACACCTTACAGCAGCTAACCTTCAGTTGCTAATGTCTTTATATTTTTTTGTGCAATAATACCAATTAGGAGTATTCAAACGGCAGATGGATAAGCCAGCTTGAGAATGATATTTAGATAAATTCTTACGGCTCATCCAGCAGACTACTAATCAATAATTAGCTTTAAAGAGCCAAACCATGAATCAATCACTCAAAGTTAAGTTGATTATATTTATTTCAGTTTTAACGCTGATATCTGGCTCTATACTTACATTTGGCAGCTATTTAAAAATGCGCCATGAAATAGTGAATGTAAGTCTACACAATGAAATAGTAGGTATTGCCACTGGCTACAATGTCGTACTTCGTAATTGGGTAAGCGAAAAGCAAAATATTGTTTCTGGCTTAGCAGAAGCATTATCCAAAGCCGATGACCCAGTTCCTGCTTTATACCAAACTGAAAAAAGCGCAAAATTCGATTTAGCCTATATCGGCACTCCAGATAAAAAATTCATCAGCGGGCATAAAGTTGATATGCCCGCTGGATTTGATGCCACATCTCGGCCTTGGTATAAACAAGCCGTTGCAGCGGGAAAAACCATCCTTACCCCGCCCTATGTAGATGCAGAAAGCAAACAGCTTATTTTATCTTTTGCCTCGCCAGTAAACGGAGAAGCCGGTTTTAAAGGCGTTGCCGCTGTTGATATCTCCTTAGCGGGAGTGGTTAAAGATGTTTTAAATATCAAATTAACCGGTAATGGTTATGCTATTTTGGCCGATAAAGGCGGCCAAATCCTAGCGCATAATGATAAAGATAAGCTCAATAAGCCTACCAGTGATATCTCCAGCGATTTAAACGCCAATAACCTTGCCAGCATGGCAGCGACAAATGACCTAGCTGAAATTACTATTGCGAACGAGAAAAAATTTGTTTTTGTACAGCCGATTGAAGGTACTGATTTAAATCTAATCTTAGTGATCGATAAATCAGTGATTTTAGAACCACTCAATCAACTTATCCTTCAAGCTATTGCAGCCTTAGTTATTTTGTTAATTATAGTAATTCCTCTCGCTGGATTTTTAATTACTAAAATGCTACGCAGCTTGGATAAAGTTCGGCATGCAATGCAAGAAATTGCACAAGGCGGTGGCGATTTAACCCGCAAAATTGAAATTGATGGCACTGATGAAATAGCCGCTACTGCGCAAGCATTTAATCGATTCACCGATCAATTGCGCGATATGTTTATTGATATTCGCAAAGAAACAGAAAATTTAACTGTTGGTATTGGTTCTATTAATTCGGTGTTAAATGATTTGGCAAATGACTCGCAAAGGCTATCGGACTTATCCGCATCCAATGCGGCCACTATTGAAGAAATAACCGTCAGTATCTCGCATATCGCCGATAATTCCAGAGATGCAAATAAACTCGTCACAAGTACGGGGGCCTTATCTGGGCAATCAGCAGCCACAGTTAAAGAAGTCGCCAATGAAGTTGGCAAATCAGCGAAAGAAGTCAGCGATTTATCCAATCTGCTCGATCGCCTTAATCAAAGAGCCCAAGATATTAGCGGCATTATCCGCGTGATTAAGGAAATTGCAGACCAAACAAACCTGCTGGCGCTTAATGCCGCTATTGAAGCTGCCCGAGCTGGCGAGCAAGGCCGCGGCTTTGCCGTTGTAGCAGACGAAGTGCGCAAGCTAGCAGAGCGTACTTCCTCCGCAACCATTGAAATTACCGGAATGATTGAAGGGATTCGCGGAGAAACAGGGATTGCTGTGAGCAATATGCAAACAACCATCACCGCAGTACAAAGCGGCGTGAATTTATCTGAAGAAGCGGCAACCAAGATTGGTACCATTCGCGAAAACATGGATGAAGTAATGGCCAAAATTGGCGAAATTGCACACGCCACTCTCGAGCAACAAAATGCCACAACCGCGATGGCACAAAGCGCGGAAAACATTACCAACCAAATGCAACAATCTGATGCCAATCTGCAAAATGCCACCAGAACGGTTCACGATCTAAACCAACTAGCTGCTTTCCTAAGAGAGCAATTTGGCCGCTTTAAGCTTTAAGCCTCAGCCATGTTCTTACAATAAAAATAGCCCAACTGGGCTATTTTTATTGTCCAATGGAATTGGCAAGCATATACACAAACAACAAAAAACCCGCAGAGCATAAAGCTTGCGGGCTGATGTTTTGTAGCACAAAACTGGTGTCCCCGACAGGAATCGAACCTGTACCTAGCGCTTAGGAGGCACTTGTACTATCCGTTGTACTACGAGGACTACTCTTGCAGGGCAGATTATACCTATCATCTGCAAGCTTTTACATCCTAATGCTTAATTTCTTTATCATCGGCTCTAAATCGCTAGGGAAATAGATTGCTTCGCCAGGCGTAGTCAAAACTTCTAGCTTGCCATTACTAATAATGCCCACTTCTAATTTTCTATTTTCAACATCAATCAGAATATACGCCTGCCCTTTGCCCTCTTCTCTACTGCTGCCACTCACATACAACACACGATCTTGTAGAAGTGGGCTGGATTTTTCCATATACAGCTTAAAAGTAGCAAGCTGGGGGCCAAGTAATAAGCGTAACGCATGCTTAAGCGGAGCACGCTCCCACAGCTTGATATCTTGCGGATTTTGGCCAACAAATTGCTGTAAGGTATCCCATTCGGCTTGGTTCTTTTTAAAAAACACATCAGGGGTACTCGCTTGTGCTTGAGCCTTAGAGCGAGGGGAGTGATTTTCTTGGCAAGCCGTTAATACAAAGGCCAAGCACAAAATAGTAATACGGAACAACATAAAAAATCCTTAGCGAGCGATCCTTGTTTGGAAAGAATACAGAGCTAAAGTTCATTTTTTTATTTGTAAATGCTGCTCACGCCCTGATTTAAGCAAATAAGCGGAATTATTCCCATAGTTTTGTCCATCCCGCCAAGCCCATAGCACGCAAGGTAGCAATATTGCGCTCCACAATCACATCTGCATCGGCCTCTACCTTGGCAATGCTCTCTTCACGAATTAAATGCAAAGTGGGGTAAGGGCTGCGGTTGGTGTAGTTATCAATATCATCAGGGCAACTCCCCTCAAACTGATACTGTGGGTGAAAACTGGCAATTTGCAAAACGCCTCCTAAATTTAGCTCTTCCAGCAGAGAGTCAGCAATGTCTAGAAAATCGTTATAGGCTAAAAAATCACCCAAAATATGGGGATGGATCAGTAGCGTAGTTTCAATTTCAGCAGGGTTTGCAGCAGCTAACGTTTCTAGCTCGGTAATTAATGTTTCAATCAAAACATCAATATTGCGTGCTTCACTCAGCACATAGCGAATTTGCTTTTTAACGTGCACCGCTTTAGCAAAGGGGCAAAGATTAAGGCCAATCACCGCACTCGTTAACCAGCGCTCGGTCTCTTGAATAATTTGTTGATTAGATAGATGCGTCATTTTGATAGCGGTGGATATTTAATGGCATTAAGCAGGATTTTTTCACGGATGGCCGTTTCTAAATCTACATTTAGCACATCGCTCAGCCTAATCATATACAGCAGCACATCGGCCATTTCTTGCTCTACGGCGGTGCGCTTCTCGCTGCTTAATTGCTGAGATTCTTCTGCTGTATCCCATTGAAAATGCTCAAGCAATTCGGCCATTTCTACCGACATTGCCATACATAAATTCTTAGGCGTGTGATAACGCTCCCAATCGCGATCTTTAGCAAATTGGCGAACATCGAGCATTAACTGATTTAAATCCATTTGTTTCTCAGAAAAGTTGCTTTAAAAGATCTGTAGACACAGAGATCAAGAAGAACACAGCGCACACAGAGAAAACCTGAAATTGAATATGCTGTGCTAAATAACTACTAGTCAATGTTAATGTAAAGTCTAGCTTGGCGTTGAGCATACGAAACCCAATATTCTTAATCGTATTTTTGGGCCTCATTTGACTCAGCACAAAGCGACAACACACCGATTTTTTCTCTGCGTCTATAGGTATTATTTTAATTTAATGAGCTACTTAAACGCTTTTAAAACCGTAAAGTGCGCTTCGATAGATTGGCTATTATCTGCCAGCCATACTTGCCCATCTTGAATCGTGCATTGCAATTGCATATTGCGATTAGCGAGCGTAGCTAATGTTTGCGTCATTTCTACTGGCACATTAATCACTTGCAGATTATCTAAACGCTCTAATTTGCTGGCAATGCCTTTCCACCAAACATCAGCGCTATTGCCGCTGTATGTAAACACCGCTACTTTTTCGGCGCGCCCACATGCTTGGCGAATACGCTTTTCATCCGGCTGGCCTAATTCAATCCACAATTGAATTGCGCCGGTTAAATCTTTATCCCAAATATCTGGCTCATCGGTATCGCTCAAGCCTTTAGTAAAAGCGAGCGATTCATTAGCATTCAGGGCGAATGCTAATAAGCGCACCATCATGCGCTCGTCATCTTCAGAAGGATGGCGCGCAATCACCAGCGGATGCGTTGCGTAGTAATGCCGATCCATATCGGCAATTTGCAAATCAGACTTAAAAATAGTTGCCTTGAGGGCCATGGCGGATCACGGGAAAAATGAAATAAGCCAGCATCTTACCCTAAGTTAAATTTTAGGTTAAACCTCAATCCAACCCGCACGGTTTCGTGCCATTCGGCTGATGAGCCAAATACTTCATCATATGATGTAAATCAGTGAGGCTTTCTAAACATGCACTACGCAATAGCTCTTGCTCGCCATGATGAGTAACACGGAAAAGCCCGTATTCCATCGCTTCAGGTTCGCTCACTGGCCAGATGGGGTGGATTACAAAAGTGCTCATGATAAACATCCTAATAATCGAGTGTTATCAAAAGACTATGCAAGTATAGTGCCAAAATCTCGAAAGCTTGCAAGCCGCATAACTAGATCATCGGCAGCATATAAGCAGACTTTAATGCCTCGGCCAAGCGGCATTCTTTGCCGCTTGGCAAGGCAGTTTAATCCATACCTAATTCGGCGCAAATCTTTGCCACTTTTTCTTTTAACTCAAAGAGTTCAATTTCTAAACGATCCACTTTGGCCTGCAAGGCCGAATCGGTACTGCCTTTGGCACTTGGTGCGGCCTCATTGATCACTGGCTCACCCGATAGCAAGTGCGCCCAGCGGCACTCCCTTGCGCTTGGTGCGCGCGGCAGCTTTACCACTAAGCCGTCCGCACTTCGCTCCGCCAGCTCTTCTAAAAAGCCTTCTACAGCCGAAATATCTGAGAATTTATGCAAGCGCTCGCAAGCTAAACGCAACTCGCCGGCCGTTTGCGGGCCGCGCAACATCAAGGCGGCTAAAATTGCCACCGATTGCGACGGAATTTGTAGCACGGCGGCAAAATGCTGCGAATAACGCGCAATCCGCCCTCCGGGATGGTATCCCTCAACCAATTTCAATTCTTTTAAACGAACCAGCGCCTCGTCCACCTCCGTGTCATTCACTTCCATGACAGGATCGCGATTTGATTTTTGATTACAAGCTGAAACAAGGGAATTAAGCGAGAGGGGATAGGTATCAGGAACAGTAATCTGCTTTTCAATCAACGCGCCAAGAATGCGGGTTTCGAGCAGGGAAAGAAGAAAAGTCATAAACCACCAGCTAAGCAATGCAGACCGGCTTATTATGCACCGATTGGGGGAAAGCTTACTAGGGTCTATTGACGTTTCATTCACGGCTGCGTTTGGCCCAGTTTTGGTGCTGAACAAGGAGAAAATTGCGACATGGTACGAGTACCATCAGCGATTTTTAACGCCGTGCAGCCCCAAAAGTGGGCTAAACCCGAAGGGCTGAGCCGGAAAATGGCCATTCACTGCGTTATGCTCCTCGACAATAACCCGTTATTGCCTTCGTCACATGCCTTGTGCCTGACCGTTTTCCGGCTCAGCGCAATGGCGAATGAAACGTCAACAGACCCTAACACAAGGCTTAAAAAAACTGTAAAAAAATAGAAAGAGCAAGATGGTTGATCTTGATTGGCCCACAAAGAGTCTGCAGGCACCGCGATAAAACCAAGAGCACACAGAGATCACTGAGAAACCGATTATTGCTTTCTCAGTGATCTGTGTGCTGAATGCCCATTGTGTTTACAGACCTTTTTCCTTCCTCTCTTAGCGAATTAACTAATGCTCATCAAGCTAGCATTACCGCCTGCCGCTGCGGTATTGACGCTGATGGAGCGCTCTGCCAAGAGCCGTGCTAGATCAAAATCTTCGCCCGCTGCCAAAGCCGCGCTAGATAAGCCTTGCACTTGTAAGATAGGGCCTGCCAACTCGGCGATTTGGCGGTTGATCTTAGCCAATGCATCGCTATCCCCCTCAAACAATACCGCCCCAACATCCCCAGCTTCTTCAAGTGTAGATTTAAGAGTTAAGCGGCTTTTCAGAGGATTCGGTAAGGAATCGTACAGTGCTTGCGCCAGGGAATGGGCAATAAAGACCGCTTGATTGCCGCTGGCCAGTGCTGCTGAAAATTGTGCAATCGCCCCCTGTTCACTGGCTGCAATACAGAGCACAGGGCCGCGAGGATGCAGCAGATAGCGGTTGCGCTCGCCCGTTGGGCCGGGCAAATAAAGATTTGCCCCTAGGCCAGATCCTGCTAAATAACGGCTGCAACGCGCTGCTGCTTCGGTTTGCTGGCTAGCTTGCAAGTGATCGTGATAAGCCAGCAGTGGAGCAAGAGCGGCCTGATCACCAGGCAAGGTTTGTACTGGGCGGCGTGATAATAAACGCGGCAGATAAAGCGGCCCGCCCGCCTTAGGGCCAGTACCAGATAAGCCTTCGCCGCCAAAAGGTTGCACCCCAACTACAGCACCAATTACATTGCGGTTTACATAGACATTACCCGCTTGCACCTTGCCAACCACATGGGCAATGGTTTCATCGATGCGTGTGTGCACGCCAAAGGTCAGGCCAAAGCCTGTGCCATTGATATCGTCAATCAATTGATCTAATGCTTCGCGGCGATAGCGAACCACATGCAGCACGGGGCCAAATATTTCTTGTTTCAGCTCGGCAAGGCTGCTGATTTCGATCAGCGTTGGCGCGATAAATGTGCCTTGCTGGCAAGCTGCGGGTAATGGTAGCGCCAGCACTTCAGCACCACGGCTCTTAAATGCTGCGATATGCGCGGCAATATTTTGCTGAGCCTCTGCATCAATCACTGGGCCTACATCCACGCTGAGCGAATCTGGATTACCAATATGCAGCTCTTGCATCGCACCTTTGAGCATATGCAAGATATGATCGGCGGCTTCTTCCTGCAAGCACAACACGCGCAGTGCCGAGCAGCGTTGGCCTGCCGAATCAAAGGCCGACATGAGCACATCCCCGACCACCTGCTCTGCCAGCGCCGATGAATCGACGATCATGCAGTTCTGCCCGCCAGTTTCCGCAATCAACGGAATAGTGCGGCCATCTTTGTCTAAACGCTGCGCCAGATTGCTGGCAATTAAGCGTGCAACTTGGGTGGAACCAGTAAACATCACACCGCTACAACGCGCGTCAGAAATCAAGGCGCTACCTACGGTTTCACCACGCCCTGGTAGCAGTTGCACCGCGCCTGCTGGCACGCCAGCGGCACGCAAAATACGCACGGCTTCAGCAGCAATCAATGGCGTTTGCTCAGCAGGCTTAGCCAACACAGGGTTACCTGCGGCTAAGGCGGCGGCCACTTGACCAATAAAGATCGCCAGCGGGAAATTCCATGGGCTGATGCATACAATAGGGCCAAGTGGGCGGTGCGAATCGTTAGCAAAGTCTTGCTCAATTTGCTGCGCGTAGTAACGTAAGAAATCCACTGCTTCACGCACTTCAGCGATCGCGTTAGGCAAAGATTTACCCGCTTCGCGCACAATCAGCCCCAAGAGCGGCTGCATTCCCGATTCAAGCATTTGCGCCGCGCGGTTTAGGCAGGCAGCGCGCTCGGCCACCGATGTGGCTTGCCAAATTGGGCCAATATTGGCGGCGTACATAAAGGCGGCGGCCACATCTGCCTCATCCGCTTCAATCACATGACCAACAATATCTTGATGATCTGCAGGATTTTTAACGGCTTGCTTACGTGATACATCCGGCTCAGCCGTAATCCCTAACATGGGCAGCGCTAACCATTCACTATTCGCGCCAGCCAGCAGCGCCGCAGAAAGCGACGCTAATCTATGCTCATTAGATAAATCCAAACCACTAGAATTCAGCCGATTGAGCCCAAATAAAAAGCGTGGCAAAGGGATTTTATCGTGTGGGGCAAAGGCAGGGATCACCGCCGTAGCTTGCACGATAGGATCCACAATCAGCTCTTCAATCGCCACGTTTTCATCAGCGATCCGGTTTACAAACGAGCTATTGGCACCGTTTTCTAAGAGGCGGCGCACCAAGTAGGCCAGCAGCGTTTCATGGCTGCCCACCGGCGCATACACACGGCATGGGCGGCCCAGCTTTTCACGCGCGGTGACTTCTTCGTATAGAGGCTCGCCCATGCCGTGCAGACATTGGAATTCATACTGGCCTGGATAGTAATTTTGTCCTGCCAGATGATAAATCGCCGAGAGCGTTTGGGCATTATGCGTTGCAAACTGTGGATATACCGCATCTGGCGTGGCCAGTAGTTTTTGAGCACACGCTAGGTAAGATACATCGGTATAAACCTTACGGGTATATACCGGATAGTCTTCTAACCCATCCACTTGCGCACGCTTGATTTCGCTATCCCAATACGCACCTTTCACTAAGCGAATCATCAGGCGGTGGCCGCTGCGACGCGCCAAATCGATCACATAATCAATCACATGCGGGGCACGTTTTTGGTAAGCCTGAATCACAAAGCCAATCCCATTCCAGCCAGCCAGCTCCTCATCAAAGCACATGGCTTCTAGCAAATCGAGCGAGATTTCTAAGCGGTCGGCTTCTTCGGCATCAATATTTAAGCCGATATCGTAACGGCGAGCCAAGCGGGCTAGCGCAAGCACGCTGGGCAATAGTTCGGCAGTTACGCGGTCTTGCTGAGCACGCGAATAACGTGGATGCAACGCAGAAAGCTTAATCGAAATACCTGGGCCTTCGTAGATACCACGGCCAGCGGATGCCTTGCCAATGGCATGAATGGCTTGCTCATAAGCGGCGTAATAGCGCTTGGCATCTTCCGCAGTGGTGGCCGCTTCACCCAGCATATCGTAAGAATATCTAAAGCCACGGGCTTCAAATTTACGGCTATTGGCCAGCGCTTCGGCAATGGTTTCGCCAGTTACAAACTGCTCACCCATCAAACGCATCGCCATATCGACGCCCTTACGGATCAACGGCTCGCCACCCTTACCAATCATACGGGTCAGTGCAGAAGATAAGCCCGCCTCGCTATTGGTTGCAACCAATTTACCGGTCAGCATCAGCCCCCAGCTCGCCGCGTTTACAAACAAAGAAGGC
This sequence comes from Iodobacter fluviatilis, assembly GCF_004194535.1. Taxonomy (NCBI): domain Bacteria; kingdom Pseudomonadati; phylum Pseudomonadota; class Betaproteobacteria; order Neisseriales; family Chitinibacteraceae; genus Iodobacter; species Iodobacter fluviatilis. The sequence goes on from NZ_CP025781.1 coordinate 1,133,454, forward strand.
GATTGGCCAAGGTGAGCATGCCAATCGCCCTTGCTGACTTTATCTCTGATCAATACATCCCGTGTAGCACGGTCAGGAATCCGCAGCAGGGCTTCGGCCAAGCACATCAGTGCCACGCCTTCTTGGCTAGATAAAGAGAATTCGTGGATCAAGCCTTCAACGCCGCCACCGGTGCGCTTGGCGCGTAATGCCGCCACCAATTTATACGCGAGTGCTTGAGTTTGCTCCGCCATTTGCGCATTCGGCATTTTGGCTTGTTCAACCAGCACCGGCAGGCATTCGGCTTCTGGGCGGCGATAAGCCGAGGTGATGGCAGAGCGTAAAACACTTTGTACCGCAATGCTTTGGGCCAGCTCTAGGAAAGGGAGATTCGTTTCAACACCATCTGCATCATCCAGCACGGGCAGCGCTTCGCCATCTTGCGCCAGCTCCAGCGGGCGAGCGCCCTGCTCTACCTGCTGCAAGTAGGCAAAAATAGATTGTTTAATCAACCAATGCGGCGTTCTATCCATTTGCTGAGCGGCAGTTTTAATCCGCGCGCGTAAAGCATCATCTACTTTAATTCCTAGCGTTGTACTGGCCATGTTTATGCCGTAGTTATTTTATCAAGCTCGCATATTAAGATAGAGTTGCACCTAAAAAATCAGGACTATCCCTATGGTTGCACCTTTTGGTTGCACCTAAAATAAAGAACGGCCGTCGATTCCCACAAAACCAAAAATTGCAAGAGATACAGCAATGCAATCAGAGCAACTGCAAAGTTGTGATTGCCCGCTGGAATATGGCATCGCGCCAATCCAATAAAGCACGCACCGATGCCGATCAATATATAGATGAGGTGAAGACTTTAATTGGGATTGATTGAGAAAAACCAAAACCTTGAAACACGGAGTTTCACAGAGAGCTCAGCGTTTCAGGAAGCCCCCCCAATTCAACACAATAGTTTGCCAGCTAAATAAATCGCATTACTCAGCGCTTCCCTAAGGCATCCATTGCCGCTTGGCTTTATACTGCACCTCCAAATATAAAAACTGTTGGAGACTTGGATGTTTGCTCGATTTCGCCCCCTGATTGTTGCCGTCGCTGTCGCCACCACCCTCCTCGCCCCCCATGTTAGCGCCGCTACCAATAAAGCCAGCGCAAGTGCAAAAGTAGAAAACGCCAACAGCCTGTTGTGGAAAATAGAAAAAAAAGGCACGCCTAATTCTTGGCTATTTGGCACCGCCCACGTTGGCGACCCTCGCGTTACCCAACTTAGCCCAAAAACTGAAGCCGCCTTTAGCGACGCCAAGCACGTTGTCACTGAAATCCGCCTAGATTTTGGCATGATGATGGAAATGGGTAAGCGCATGCTGACGCCAGAACCTTCTTTAGCGCAAAAAATAGATGCCGAGCACTACCAAAAGCTCTTACCAGCACTGGAAGCGCGCGGTTACCCAGAAGTAGCCACGGCCAAGCTCAAGCCTTGGGGCGCAGCCATGCTGCTCATGACCCCAATTAGACAATCTGGGCAAATGCCGCTGGATTTGCTGTTTGCTAAAATGGCGATCGAAGGGCAAAAAGAATATACCGGTTTAGAAACACTGGACGAGCAACTCAGCCTATTTGAAAATATTCCAGAAGAAAAACAAATTGAGCTGCTTTACACCGTGCTGGATCAGCAAGCAGCTATGCAGCAAAGCTATCAACAGATTTTAGATCTGTATCTTAAGCAAGATATCAACGGCCTTGCGGCTTTTGCTGAGCAAGACGACATCAAGATGGGCGATCAAGCTTGGTATAGCCAATGGCGCTTTCAACTACTAGAAGCACGCAACCCACGCATGGCAGAGCGCCTAGCGGACAAGCTTAAAGAGGGTAATGCTTTTATTGCCGTAGGTGCGCTCCACCTACCAGGCAAAACCGGCCTGATTCAAAGCTTGCGCCAACAAGGCTACCGAGTCAGCCCAGTTAGATAATTATTCCGCCTATAAAAGACACGAAAACCACTAAAAATCTTTTTGCGAGAAGCTCAATGCAGGGACGTTGCTTGAGTTTGTTTGCATGAAGCCGTTCATCTGGGGGGTAACCCTTGACGAGCGTTAATGTTTCTCGTGGCTTTTATGGGGAAAGCTTTTTTGTACCCTCCTGCTTGTAAAGGATTAGCCCGATGAAATACCGCCTCTTAGCTGGCACTGATTTAAACATCTCTACCCTATGCCTTGGCACCATGACCTTTGGTGAGCAAAACAGCGAAGCCGAAGCGCATGAGCAGCTTGACTTCGCACAAGCAGCTGGGATTAATTTTATTGATACGGCCGAGATGTATCCCGTGCCAGGCAAAGCAGAAACTCAGGGCCTAACCGAAAATTATGTAGGCTCTTGGCTGGCCAAACAAAGCCGTGACAAGATCATTCTGGCGAGCAAGATTTCTGGCCCAAACCGTGGTATGGATTGGATACGCGGCGGGCCTAAGCTTAATCGTGAGCAAATTATTAGTGCATGCGATGCCAGCCTCAAGCGCCTACGTACGGATTATTTAGACCTCTATCAGCTGCACTGGCCCGCCCGCCATGTGCCAATGTTTGGCCAAAGCTATTACGACCCTAGCCAAGAACCCGATAACACACCCGATTTTGCTGAGCAATTGGCCGCCTTAAATGAGCTAGTCACCGCGGGCAAGGTGCGCCATATCGGCCTATCCAATGAAACCCCTTGGGGCGTAATGGAAGCCAGCCGCGTGGCTAAGGCACAATCGTTACCGCGAATTGCCACCATTCAAAATGTATTTAATTTAATTAATCGTCATTTTGAAAATGGGCTGGTTGAAACCTGCCACCGAGAAAACGTGAGTCTGCTTGCGTATAGCCCCTTGGCCTTTGGCTTATTGTCTGGCAAATACTTAGATAACCCACAGGCTGCAGGCCGAATGACGCGTTATAGTAATTTTGGGGCGCGATATTTAAAACTCGCCGTTCCGCCTGCTATTGCTGCCTATGTACAGCTAGCTAGGGATCACGATGTATCCCCAGCTCAAATGGCCTTAGCATGGGTAAGCAGCCGCTGGTACGTTGCCAGCAATATTATTGGTGCCACCACCATGGCTCAGCTTAAAGAAAACATTGCTAGCTTAGATGTACTCATTACCCCAGAGCTAGATGCCGCCATCGAGGCAATTCACAAACAAAACCCTAGTCCTGCCAATTAAGCAGTAGTAACGATCCTTCATTGCTCTTTTCTAATCTGTTGCAAGCTATACAAGGGATTTATTGCAGAGTTTTACTTTGTGATAAGTCCCTTATTTCCCCCCATAAACTCCTTTGTTTTTTTAAAAAACAAAAGCTTATTTCGATCGCAATTGATTGATTTTAAGTCTAGCCATTCTATAAAGAGGACAGTCACTTTGCCTTCAATACCGTTTTCTAGGGGATCACCTTATGTTTGGCTTGACTCAAAAAACAGAAACAAAAAATACCGCTGATGCTCAACTAGATACCATGAAAGCAGTACTCGATCATGTCGACAATATGGTGCTCCTTTGCGATACCAGCCATGAAAACAATATTTTTTATGTCAACCAAACAGCCAAAAATATCTTTGAGCAATATCGCCAAGAAATGACCCAAGCTTTACGCGGCGCAGACCCTACCGCAGCACAAGGCGGCTCTATTCACCGCTTTCATACTGACCCAGATCGTGTGCGGCGTATTTTAGAAAAACTAGGCAGTGGTGCACGCAATGCCACCCACGTGGCCGATATCCCTCTAGGCAGCATCACCTTACGCACCAAAGCCTTTCCCATTTGGGATGCCACAGATTCTAGCAAGGTAAAATGCTACCTTGCCTGCTGGGAAGACATCACCAGTAAGCTTAAGCATGAAAATTTACAACAACACGTAGCCAGCAAAGCCAGCCAACTGCATGAGCAGGTGTCTTATATTGCCTCCACCATGGAGCAAGTCAGCACCAGCCTCGACGAAGTAGCCCACACCACCAGCGAGGCTGGTAATCGCGGCAATAGCGCGTTTAGCAGTGCCAATGAAGGGCAAGTCGTGGTTGAAGGTGCGGTGCAAGGAATGCGCGATGTCGCGTTATTGGTTCGCACCACGGCTGGCGTGATCGGCCAGCTCAATACCCAATCGGATAAAATTGGCGTGATTGTTGGTGTGATTAAAGATATTGCCGATCAAACTAATCTACTGGCACTCAACGCCGCCATCGAAGCCGCCCGCGCCGGAGACACAGGCCGTGGCTTTGCCGTGGTAGCTGATGAGGTGCGCAAATTATCCGAGCGCACCGCAAAAGCCACCGCAGAAATTGGCGAGCTGATTCACTCTATCCAAATCGAAATTGAACGCGCAGTAGGCACCATGACCTCAGGCGAGAAAGAGGTCTCGGCAGGAGAAGAAAAAGCCGTTAGTGCAGAAAAAGCATTAGTTAGAATTGTGCAAGACGTGGGTGCAATGCGTAATTTAATCAGTGAAATTACCAATGCTACCGAGCAGCAAGCCAGCTCAGTACGAGATGTGGCGCAGCGCTTAGAAGTAATTACATCAAATCAATAAACTTAGTTTTTCTATATTAAAAGCGCAGTAAAAAGCCCATTAGCAAATAACTAATGGGCTTTTTTATATGCGTAATCTAATCAGTGATACGCTTACAAGTCTTTAGCATTCTTAGCCAAGTAATCAGCTACGCCAGCGGCGTCAGCCTTCATACCTGTTTTACCTTTGCTCCAACCTGCTGGGCAAACTTCACCGTGTTCTTCCGTAAATTGCAGCGCATCAACTACACGCAGCATTTCACTGATATCACGGCCCAATGGCAAGTTATTCACTACTTGGTGTTGTACAACGCCATCTTTATCAATCAAGAAAGAGCCGCGCAATGCAACACCTTCTTTTGCCAACTCAACATCATAAGCTTGGCAAATTAAGTGTTTAGTATCCGCAACCAAGGTGTAGCCAACTTGACCAATCCCACCTTTTTCTACGGGGGTATTACGCCATGCCGCGTGAGTAAACTGGCTGTCGATCGACACGCCAATGACTTCAACATTGCGCTCTTTGAATTCAGCCAGACGGTGATCAAAAGCGATCAACTCTGATGGGCAAACAAAAGTGAAATCCAGAGGGTAGAAGAACACCACGGCGTATTTGCCAGCAATGGCGGCCTTAAGGTTGTAGCTATCTACGATCTTGCCATCTCCAAGAACGGCGGCGGCGGTGAAATCTGGTGCGCTTTTACCAACGAGTACGGCCATGTAGATGTTCCTTTATTTAAGACTAAAAAATAACCACGGGTATTTTGGGCCAATAACGTGGACTTTGTCCAATCAACAAAGTTCATCTTGATGATAGCTTTTCTCAATGATGTCTTGATGAAATCATGTAATCAAGCCACCACTCGCCATGTGATGCTTACATATATGTGAGGCCATAAATGCCATACCCGTTACCACCCGATAACTTACACCAAAAATTCATAATTTGTAACTATATTTTAAATCAATCGACCGATTATTGTAGATCTGCGGATAGCTCACCTAGATTTTTTGCTGCGTTGCCAACCTACTGCAAAGGCACCTTATTATACCTTACCATAATATTAATAATATCTTACACTTTTTAATATATTTTCAGTACCCTTAGATTGCTGTGCCGTGGTTTGAGCAATATGCTGCACGCTTTCCAACATTACATTGGTGCCTAAAGTTATTTCAGCAATTTGATTAGCTACTTCTCTACTGTAAGCTACTGATATTGTTATGAAATAATCAACATCAAACAAAAAACTTTATTTAAAATGTCCTTAATGCCTTTTTACACAGGGCTTAATATTCAAGAGGCAACAAGTGTTAATATGAAATTCTTTTATGTCCTGCCCCGCCGAATACTAATCATTCTTGCAAAGCCCTTCTTAGGAAGTGTTGCGTCGGTTCGAAAAGCATCCTACGCCGCACCTACACAAGGCTTTCATGTCTACTATTGCCACGCTTGGCTATCAAATCAAACATCAGCAAGTTGCCGTTGCTGGTGGGCTTGAATTAAATATCCGCTCACTTCTGGATATTCAGCAATATTATGACCCGCTTGGAGAGGCTGAAAAAGCGGGAATATCCCCAGCCTGCTGGCCTCTATTTGGGCAGCTTTGGCCTTCCGCACAAAAACTAGCTGATCTAATGCAGGTTTATCAATTAGGTGAACGTAGAGTCTTAGAAATAGGCTGTGGTTTAGCGTTAGCCAGTATGGTGGTGCATCGTAGAAATGGCGATATCACTGCAAGTGATTGCCACCCGCTCACAGAAAATTTTCTAAATGCCAACTTACTACTCAATGCCCTACCTGCCCTAAAGTACAGTACCGGTAATTGGGATAGGGCCAATCCAGAATTGGGAAAATTTGATCTAATTATTGGCAGCGATGTTTTGTATGAGCGCAACCAGCCCGCCGCACTCGCCACTTTTATTGATTTACACGCCGCAACGGATGCAGAGGTGTTAATTATCGATCCCAATCGTGGAAATCGCACGGCCTTTAATCGCCAGATGGCCGAACATGGCTTTAACCTAACAGAAACGCTAATTAAAACGCCATTACATAATGGCAATGCCTATAAAGGCCGCTTACTAAAATATCTAAGAGAAAATTAAATCAATTAAAAGTGGATTAACTGCGCCCAACACGCCTGAGAATCGGTACCTAGCAGCCTGTCGGACTTAAGACTGATCTACTACGGAAAAGCCGGATTTGGCCATATTTCACGCATTTTCTTGTTGAATAGCCAGCTATTCGCCTCAAAAACCCGCGAAATCTGTCTCAAACCGCTCTTTCCCTCGCTACGATCGCTTAAGTCCGACAGGCTGCTAGGCGACAGGAGCTACAGTTGCATGGAAATCAAGATATCCAGCCACTTTACAGCAAGTTGACGTTGCTCTAGCTCATAACAAGCCGCTTGAGCATTCTCATATCTAAATGCCCAATTATCGCTTGCAAAGCAGGATCGCTGCTTAAGAAGTGAGGGCTGAGTCAATAAATGACACCACGCTTTGGGTTTACTCTTGATTGCCTAGCTCAAACTGTTTGGCGGCTTGCGACACATTCAAGCGTTGTTCGAGTACTAATTTAACGGCTTCTGCACGAAATGCAGCGGTGTAACTACTGGCCAAAACTTATCCCCAGAGACAATTTTATCTCAATTGAAGGTATCCATATTTAGCAGCCTACCTCGCGATAAATGCGCCCGTAAATGGGCGACATTCTCATCCTGAGTTGCAACTAGCCGAAAACAATGGCGATCTAATTCATCACCATCATTTGCAACAGCATTTATTCTGGCATTAAAACGCTCGCCCAATGCCGAACTAACTTGCACATCGCCCAAGAGCGCCGCATAAGCCGGCTGGAGCATCACACTCGCCAGTAATAAATATTGGTTAAATTGCATAGGCACTTTAAACAATATCGAGGTGATCAAGGCCAGAAAGTACATCTGTATGCTTAGCCTCGGCCCCCTGGAGTTTAATGCTCAAGCGTAAATCATTCACCGAATCGGCATTGCGCAAAGCATCTTCGTAAGTAATTTTGCCCGCCTCATAGTGATCAAATAAAGCCTGATCAAAAGTTTGCATGCCTAACTCACGCGATTTTTTCATAATTTCTTTGATTTCGTGCACTTCACCTTTAAAAATCAACTCAGAAATCAAAGGACTATTCAGCATCACTTCCACCGCAGCCACGCGCCCTTTACCCGTGCGATGCGGCACCAAGCGTTGCGAAACAAAGGAGCGTAGATTGAGCGATAGATCCATCAATAACTGCTGGCGGCGCTCTTCTGGAAAGAAATTGATAATCCGATCCAACGCTTGATTGGCCGAATTGGCATGCAAGGTTGCCATACAGAGGTGGCCTGTTTCAGAGAAAGCAATCGCGTAATCCATCGTTTCACGGTCGCGAATTTCACCGATTAAAATCACATCTGGTGCTTGGCGTAAGGTATTTTTCAGCGCGGCCTGCCATGAGTCCGTATCGACACCTACTTCACGCTGAGTCACAATGCAATTTTTATGTGCGTGTACGTATTCAATCGGGTCTTCAATGGTAATGATGTGATCGTAACCATGCTCATTACGATGCCCAATCATCGCCGCTAGCGACGTGGATTTACCCGAGCCCGTACCGCCCACAAAAATCACCAAACCCCGTTTGGCCATAGCGATATCGCATAAAACTGGCGGCAGACCTAACTCGCCCAAGGATGGAATTTCAGAGTTAATCGTACGCAGCACCATGCCTACATGGCCTTGCTGCATAAAAGCATTCACCCGAAAGCGCCCAAGCTGGCCAGGGCTAATCGCAAAATTACACTCTTTGGATGCTTCAAAATCTTCTGCTTGGCGATCATTCATAATCGCCCGCGCTAATTCTTTACTGTGTTGTGCAGAAAGAATTTGATTTGAAACCGGCGTCACTTTGCCATCAATTTTCATAGCTGGTGGGAAATCAGCCGTGATAAATAAATCCGACGCCCCCTTACCACGCATATGCCGCAATAAGTCGTGCATAAATTTTGCAGCTTGTTCTTTTTCCATTATTTTTTTTCCGCGATGCGCTTGTTTTAATTGCCTAGTATCAGCAGCAACTTGTAAATATATTATTAAGATGCCGCAACAGTAACTACACAACAATCAAAAAAACAAACTTTAATTTAGACAGTAGAATTTAATAATAAATCTAACCACACTCTCAACAGCTTGAATTTAAGAAAATACTAACAAATTTAAATGATTTTGCTTAAGCAATACGACTTCACTAAACGACCAGCCCCAGTGGCTGATCGTTTTTCTGCGCTGACTTAGCCTCTAAAATTATCTGGAATGGCCGCTTTCATTCGTGCCTCAGGCAAAGAAATAATATTGCGCTTCAATAACTCTTGTAAGCACTGATCTAAAGTCTGCATGCCAAACTGCTGGCCGGTTTGAATTGCCGAATACATCTGAGCAATTTTATTTTCACGAATCAAATTTCGAATCGCTGGCACACCAATCATGACTTCATGCGCAGCTACACGCCCGCCTTCTTTCTTTTTTAATAATGTCTGCGAAATAACCGCCCTTAATGATTCAGAGAGCATAGAGCGAACCATTTCTTTTTCTGCTGCTGGAAACACATCGACCACCCGATCAATCGTTTTAGCAGCTGAGGAGGTATGTAGCGTCCCAAACACCAAGTGACCGGTTTCAGCGGCAGTCAGTGCCAGACGAATCGTTTCTAGATCACGCATTTCCCCCACCAGAATTACGTCAGGATCTTCACGCAATGCTGAGCGCAAAGCGTTAGAAAAGCTCATGGTATGTGGCCCAACTTCCCGCTGGTTAATCAGGCATTTTTGCGAGGTATGGACAAACTCAATCGGGTCTTCCACGGTTAAGATATGCCCGTATTCATTGGCATTGATATAGTTAATCATTGCCGCCAGCGTGGTGGATTTACCCGATCCCGTAGGGCCAGTTACCAGCACCAAGCCACGTGGTGTTTCGGCAATCTCTTGGAAAATACGGGGGCAACCCAGTTCTTCCAGCGTTTTAATATCAGATGGAATCACCCGAAATACCGCACTTGCCCCACGGTTTTGCACAAAGGCATTCACCCGAAAGCGGGCTAAGCGTGGTATTTCGAAAGAAAAATCGCATTCCAGCGTATCTTCATAAATCTTGCGCTGGCCGTCATTCATGATGTCGTACACCATATCGTGTACGTCTTTATGCGACAGTGCCGGCGTATTAATGCGACGAATATCTCCGTCAACGCGAATCATGGGAGGCAATCCAGACGATAGATGTAAATCGGATGCCTTGTTTTTCACGGTGAAAGCTAATAGTTCGGAGATTTCCATTGTCTAATCCAGTCCACATAGTAGAAGTGAAACAAATTTTTGCGTAATAATGTTCAAACGCCTGCTATATATTGGCCCCCATAGCGCGTGAAGGCGGCCTTTTTACACCACTTTATATCTACCGATATTGTGAGTGGCTCATTCTATAGCCAACAATATTTCAAGCTGAGAGCTCATTATGGCAACGATATTTACAGCATTGCAAGGCGTGCAAGAGCGCATTGCCGATGCCTGCTTAAGAAATCATAGAGAAAGCAGCGGTGTAGTGCTACTTGCCGTTAGTAAGACATTTCCAAGTTCCGACATAAGAGCGCTTTATTTAACTGGTCAGCGGAACTTTGGCGAAAATTATGTACAAGAGCTGATTGAGAAACACGCAGCTTTAAGCGACTGTAAAGCACTAGTTTGGCATTTTATCGGCCCGCTGCAGAGCAATAAAACCCGATCTGTGGCAGAGTTAGCGGATTGGGTGCATTCAATCGATCGTTTAAAGGTTGTTGAGCGGCTTTCTGCACAGCGACCGGAACATCTACCCGATCTTAATGTCTGTATACAAATTAATGTATCGGGTGAGGTCTCTAAATCAGGCATTAGCCCAGATGAATGTTTAGAGCTGGCAAGCAAAATTTGTCAACTTCCTCGTATAAAATTACGCGGATTAATGTGTATACCCGAAGCGAGCCGCGATGCGGTGCATTTAGCTTCACAGTTTAAGATACTTCGTAACCTGCAAAGCCAGCTAATGAGCCACGACATTACATTGGATGTTTTATCAATGGGCATGTCGAGCGATTTAGAAATCGCCATTAGCGAAGGTTCAACGCTAGTACGGATAGGAACCGCCTTATTCGGCTCCCGCACTACGAAACCGAGCGACACGCCCCCCAATTAAACGGGGAAATGATGCGTTCGTTTCACCTTAAGGATACTTATGAAAATCACTTTTATCGGTGGCGGAAACATGGCCATCGCCATGATCGGTGGCATGCTTAAACAAGGCTTTAGCACCAATCAAATCCATGTGGTTGATCCCAGCGAAGAGCAACGCGCACATCTTAGTCATACCTATGCCATTGAATGTAGCAGCCCAGATCAACCACTTTTACCTAGCGATGTGATTTTATTTGCCGTAAAACCCCAACAACTGCAGGCCGTGGCACAATCACTTTGCGCGCAAATCAATGGCGCCTTAGTCATCTCGATTGCAGCTGGCGTTCGCGCCGATACACTGGCCAAATGGCTAGATGCTTACCCGCGCATTGTGCGCGTGATGCCCAATACCCCGGCACTTGTGCAAGCAGGCATGTCAGGGGCTTACGCCACTAGCAATGTTACGCCTGCCGACCGAGCCTTAACCGAGCGCATGCTCGCCGCGATTGGCGAGATGGTTTGGGTAGAGAACGAAAGTGAAATTGATGGCATTACCGCCATTTCTGGCTCTGGCCCCGCTTATGTTTTCTACTTTATGGAAGCCTTACAAGCCGCAGCGCACGCTCAAGGCTTTGCACCTGATGTGGCCCGTAAATTAGCTTACAAAACATTTGAGGGCGCAGTGAAGCTGGCCTTACAAAGTGAAGATGATGCCGCCACTTTGCGTAAAAAAGTGACCTCCAAAGGCGGCACCACCGAGCGGGCCATTAATGCGCTGGAAACGAGCCAAGTGCGAACTACCATTATCGCCGCTGCTGCTGCTGCGGCGGCGCGCTCACGCGAATTAGGGGAGGAATCCTAATGTTGACCAATACGCTCAATTTTTTAATCCGTAATCTGTGCGAGTTTTTTCTACTACTACTCTTAGCTAGGTTTTTTTTACAGGCAGCGCGGATTCCTTTTAAGCACCCACTGACGCAATTTGTTCTATCACTCACCAACTGGGCCGTTATTCCAGTACGGCGTATTTTGCCGCCGTTTCGTGGCCTAGACAGCGCCAGCTTAGTACTGGCATGGCTAGTAGCGCTGCTTATGCACGCCACTTTACTGGCCCTATCACCCTGGCCTTTTGATTTTACTGCGCCATTTTCACTATTTTCTTTAGCCCTTGCGGCCCTATTAGAAATCTGCAAAATGTCGCTATACCTGCTGTTTGCCACCGTTATTGGCCAAGCATTGATGTCTTGGCTTGCACCGTACAATCCGCTCATGCCGATTTTAACCGCGCTTACCGCACCATTCCTACGTCCACTACATCGCTTTATTCCACCGATAGGTGGCGTAGATATCACACCACTGGTGCTGATTTTAGGAATTCAACTGGTGCTGAATGTTGTGGTGCCTAGCTTAGAGCAAATTATTTTGCAGGGCGTAAGCATGATTATGCTGAAGTAACTGAAGTTTTCAGCAAAATCCAAATATTGAACCACAGAGGAGCACGTAACATTAGTCAATAAAAAAGCACGGAGAGAAAGCCAATCCCTTGGTTTTCTCCCCGTGCTCTGAGTCTCTTTATTTGTAACTAGAGCGTTTTGTCTATATAAAGCTTAGCCTTTCAAGCGATCCACATCGGGTTTAACTTGCCGGTACTCACCATCAATGACATCACTATCTGCACTCGCTGAAGCGGGCGTAACGGCCGCCTTATTACCCACCAAATAGCCCCAAGGCAACAGCAATACAAGCGCCACCACGTCGCCCAAAATACCCGGCAACAGCAGCAGTAACGCAGCAATATAATAACGAGCAACGGCAAATAAGCTACTAACCCTTAAGCGCCCAGAACGCACATCATTAAACAGGGCAGCACCCACGGCGAGTTTATGATGGCGTAGCATCAGCAAACCACTAAAAAACGCCACAATCAGCCACAGCACCACCCAAAAAATACCGATAGCTTTTGCCAGTAAAACAATCGAGATAATTTCAGCAATCGGATAGGCTACAAACAACAATAACAGCAGGTAAGGCATGTCAACTCCAAATAATATTTTGATCGTGCTGTGCAATTGCCCAGACGAAGATGTAGCAAATCGTTTAGCCAGCGGTGTTGTAGCAGCGCGCCTAGCGGCCTGTGTGAACCAATTAGCCCCCGTGCAATCTACCTACTTATGGAACGAAAGAATCGAATCTACAAGGGAAGTTCCCCTCTTGATTAAAACGACCCAAACCGCCTACCCTGCTTTAGAAGCTTGGCTAGCCGCACATCACCCGTATGAGGTAGCAGAAATTATCGCCCTAAGCCTCACCGCAGGACTGCCCGCCTATCTAAACTGGGTACAAGACTCTGTTGGCTCTAAGGAAGCTATCGAATGATCTCTCTATTTCGCCTATTTAGCTTTTTCTTGCTCATCGGCTCCGCCAATGCAACAGATGACTTATTACCTCCAGAAAAAGCCTTCCAAGCTTACATGGTACAGATTGATGACCATACATTGGAAGTTCGTTTTAAAGTGGCACCCGGCTATTACCTCTATCGAGACCGGATTAGCTTTAAAGCCAATCCACAGCTCACGCCTGATTTCCCGATTGGTGCAGAAAAAAACGACCCTAGCTTTGGTAAAGTGCACGTTTACAAGTACGATACCGCAGTTCGGCTCAAATCCACCGCACCTGTTCCATTAGATATGGCCATTAGTGCTAAGTTCCAAGGCTGTGCCGAAGTTGGCGTGTGTTACCCGCCGCAAACCCAGCAACTTAAAATAGGCGACGAGCCCAAAGACGCGCTAGAACAGCTTTTTGGCAAGAACAACACTCCCGTAGCAATCGGCCCCAGCGGGGCCGATGTTTTTTTCAGTGGTGGGTTTTTAACCACTCTCGGCATATTTTTTTTAGCGGGGCTGGGTTTAGCACTCACCTCCTGCATGTATCCCTTGATTCCTATTGTCTCAGGCATTGTTTTAGGTAATGGTCAGCAGGGCAAAATGCGCGCTTTGGGGTTGACATTTACCTATGTGCAAGGCTTGGCACTGAGCTACACCCTAATTGGCATTGCAGCCGCCGCTACCGGCACCTTACTTGTTGTTACCTTACAACAACCTTTTGTTATTGCCATATTTTCCATGTTTTTTGTTTTCATGGCGCTGGCTATGTTTGGGCTGTTTGATCTGCAACTGTCGGGCGGCATCCAAAGCAAAATGAATCAATGGGCCAATCTCCTACCTGGTGGCCAATTTACCTCCGTATTTGCGATGGGAGCACTTTCAGCGCTGATCGTTGGGCCTTGCATTGTCCCGCCATTGGCTGCTGCATTGGCTTATTTAGGCCAAACGGGAGATCTACTACTCGGTGGTAGCGCTCTATACATGCTGGCGCTTGGTCTAGGCTTGCCCTTACTTGCCATCGGCGTGTTTGGTGGCAGCGTCTTACCCAAGCTATCAGGCAAATTCATGCAGGGGATTAGAATAGTCTTCGGTGTCTTATTACTGGTTATGGCAGTATGGGTGGCTCGACCATTGTGGGAAAAAACAAGCGAAACAACTGGGCCGCAATTTGCTGCAATTAGTTCCGTGGCAGAATTAGATCGCTCCATTGCCAATGCCAATGGCCAAATTGTTGTGTTAGATTTTTATGCTGATTGGTGTATTGCCTGCAAAGAGTTTGAGCGCGATACCCTGAGCGATCCAGAGATTCAAGCCACATTATCCAAGATGGTATTACTGCGTGCCGATGTAACCCAAAATAATCCCGCAGACCAAGCATTATTAAAACGCTTTAAGCTATTTGGCCCCCCCGCTATTTTATTTACTGGTAACCAAGGGCAATTTTTAAATGAGCGTGTGATTGGCTACCAAGATCCCGCAGCATTTAAAGCCACATTAAACCGAGTTAAAAAGGAAGCACAATGAAACATTGGCTTATTGCATTCAGTTTTATCAGTGCTTTAGCGCAGGCAGAAGGGATATTCACAGCCCAACTACCTGATTTAAAAAACAATGCTCAATCTTTTGCACAGTGGAAAGGTAAACCAGTCATCATGAACTATTGGGCAACGTGGTGCAGCCCATGCCGCGAAGAAATTCCAGAATTTATTGCTTTACAAAAAAAGTATGCTGGAAAGGTACAGTTTATTGGCATTGCCATTGATGACGCAAAAGACGTCAGCACCTTTTCCAAACAATATGGAATTAATTACCCAATATTAGTGGGTGATGCCAATGCAATGGAGCTGATGCGAAAAGAAGGTAATCAGCTTGGTGGCTTACCCTTTACCGCAATTTACAATGCAAAGGGAGAGCGCGTCGCAATAGAATTAGGGCGGCTCAAAAAAGAAAAACTAGAAGGTTACTTAAAAGAATTAAGTAAATAATTGTAAATTTATATTAGGGCAACATCGCGTACTTGGTACGCGATGTAAACAGCTAAAAGCCGCAAAACACATTTCTAAGCATCACAATCACTTCAAGAGTACGCAAATCACCAACACGGTAAAAAACCCGATTAGCATCTTTGCGCGTACGCAACACACCTTTTTCCCGCATCAAAGCCAGATGCTGGGAAATATTCGATTGTGTGGTGCCTACTTGCTCCACAATATCTTGCACGCTAACTTCTTTATCCCCTAAAACACAGAGAATTTTTAAGCGCAGCGGGTGCGACATTGCTTTCATTGCACGCGAAGCCTGATCTATGTGGGGGTCGTCCATATGCTCAATGGAATTGGCCATAATCACTATCTGAAAAATAAAAGGTTTAAGGGGATATTCTAATTATATATTGCTGATTAGGGTAGAAATATTGCCAAACGTTATAGAGGCTATTATGCAATGCGTTAGAATACTAGTGATATTTAAAAATTGTTTGCGTAACAAACCTGCGTAAGCAAACATCATAGGGATAAATTCAATATGAGCCAAAACGTGAAACCTGTCTTGTTACTCATTCTAGACGGCTTCGGTTACCGAGAAGAGACAACTGATAACGCCATCGCAGCCGCCAACAAGCCTCATTTAGATCGTTTATTTGCCACCTACCCGTGGACCACAATTAACGCCTCAGAAGAATACGTAGGCCTGCCTAAGGGCCAATTTGGCAACTCTGAAGTAGGTCATCTAAATATTGGCGCTGGGCGCGTGTTGCAGCAAGACATCAGCCGCATTGATTGTGACGTTGCAGATGGCTCCATTGGTCAAAACCCTGTGTTTGCTGAGGCCATTTCGCAAGCCAAGAATAGCAGCAAAACATTGCATATTTTGGGCTTGATTTCTGATGGTGGCGTACATTGTCACGAAGCCCATGTAAATGCTTTGATCACCGCAGCCAGTGATGCTGGTGTTACACAAATCCATGTGCATGCCTTCCTTGATGGCCGAGATACTCCACCACGCAGCGCCGCCGTTTACCTCGCCAAATTACAAGCCGTGTGCGACGCCCACCCAGTTGCGCGGATTGTCTCGGTGACTGGCCGCTACTGGGCGATGGATAGAGATAAGCGTTGGGAGCGCGTAGAACCCGCCTATAAGGTCATGGTGGAAGGTGAAGGCCTATTTCATGCAAACAACGCTGCAGATGCACTGGCCGCTGGTTACGCTCGCGATGAAAACGATGAGTTTATCTCTGCCACCGCTATTGGTGAAAAATCATCGATGCAAGATGGTGATGTGGTGATCTTTATGAATTTCCGCGCCGACCGGGCTCGCCAAATCACCACAGCACTCACCGATGCCAGTTTTGATGGCTTTAAAGCGCGTCAGCCAAAATTTGCCTCATTTAGCACGGCTACCAACTATGGCGCAGCCTATCCAAGCCTGCTTGTCGCCTACAATAAGCCAAAAGTAAAAAATAGCTTTGGTGAATACGTTGCCGCTCAAGGCTTGAAACAACTACGCATCGCCGAAACCGAAAAATACCCACATGTCACTTATTTTTTCTCTGGCGGCGAAGAAAAAGAATTTGCAGGGGAAGACCGCATCTTAGTGCCTTCACCTAAAGTAGCCACTTACGATTTGCAGCCAGAAATGAGCGCACCAGAAGTCACTCGGCAAATTGTGGCAGCCATCGAATCCAAGCAATACTCTGTCATTATCTGTAACTATGCCAATGGCGATATGGTGGGCCACTCAGGTATTTTTGACGCAGCAGTTAAAGCAGTTGAAGCTTTAGACCAGTGTGTTGCACAATGTGTTGACGCCATGCTTGCAGTAGGTGGAGAAATCCTAATCACTGCTGACCATGGCAATTGTGAATTGATGTATGACCATACCGCGCATCAGCCGCATACCCAGCACACCACGGATCAAGTTCCATTTATTTATATTGGCCGGCCAGCAACAATGGCGGCTCGTGGTAGCGGCGCATTACGCGATATTGCACCAACCATGCTGGCCTTAATGGGCCTTAATCAGCCCGAAGAAATGACGGGTAAATCATTGGTGAATTTCTAAATTGCTTAGACCACTACTTCTTTTATTACTTACAAGCGGTGCACTGGCTGCACCTGCTACCCCTGCCGCTCCGCAGCAAGAATCACAGGCTAAGCAGGCCGAGCTAAAAGACTTACGTGGTCAATTGCAAGAGCTTAAAAAAGATCTGGCTGCCAATGAATCCCACCGAAGCGAAGCCAGCGACGCTTTAAAAGATTCAGAAACAGCCATTTCTGACGCCAATCGTGTGCTAAGCAGCATGCAAGAAGAACAAGCCTTAAGCTCAGCCGAAATTAAACGTCTAGAAAATGATATTAGCCATACTCGTAGAGGCATTCAAGCCAGTCAAGTCAGGCTTGGAAAGATCCTCAAGACCCGTTACAAGGCGGGCCAAATTGAAGCTTGGCGCTTACTACTTAATCAACAAGACCCTAATCAAGTCAGCCGCGAGCTCACCTACTACCGCTATATCAGCCGCTCTCAGCTGCAATTGACCAATAAACTAGAAGCGCAGCTGGCCGAACTATCCCAGCTTTCCGAAGAAATTCGCCAAAAAAACGAAGCCTTGCAACAGCTTGCCCAACGCAAAAAGCAGCAAAAAGAAATACTGGTTTCTGAGCAGCAAGAAAAAAAACAAATTGTGAACAGCCTGTCACAAGAAATCAATAGCCAGCGAAATCAAATCCAAAAGCTCGCTGCCGATGAAAAACGCCTAACTGGCCTAGTTGATAAACTCAATGCAATTATTAAACGCCAAGAGCTAGCGCGCGCAAAGCAAGCCGCCGCAGCCAAGCAGCTAGCAGAGAAAAAAGCCAAAGAACGCGCCATCAGAAATGCCACTGCACAGGCTAAAGCCAAAGCCGCTGGCAAACCCGCACCTAAAGCTGAACCAGAACCAGCACCAGAAACCACAACCGCGCTACCTGATGCCAGCCAAGCAGGCCAAGCCTTTGCTTCCCTCAAAGGCAAGCTCAGATTGCCGATTAAGGGCGAGATTATGGGCCGCTTTGGCAGCACCCGGGGTGAAGGCGGGCAATGGAAAGGCGTATTTATCCGCGCCGCCTCCGGCCAGAGCGTGAAGGCCGTTGCCAGCGGGCGTGTGGTGTTTGCCGAATGGCTGCGTGGCTTTGGTAATATGCTGATTGTGGATCACGGCAGTGGATATATGAGTATTTACGCCGCGAATGAGAGCATTCTTAAGCAAGTAGGTGATACGATTAAGGCAGGAGACAGTATTGCCACCAGTGGGAACAGCGGTGGGATGGCTGATTCCGGCTTATACTTTGAACTCAGGCAAAACGGCCGCCCTGTTGACCCACTAGCGTGGGCTGGCTAATGAGTATTAAGCAAATGGGCTTCTCCCGCATAAGTTGCAAAGCCATTGGCCTAGGGTCTGTTGACGTTTCATTCGCCATTGCGCTGAGCCGGAAAACGGCTAGGCACAAGGCATGTGACGAAGGCAATAACGGGTTATTGTCGAGGAGCATAACGCATTGAATGGCCATTTTCCGGCTCAGCCCTTCGGGTTTAGCCCATTTTTGGGACTGCACGGCGTTAAAAATCGCTCATGGTACTCGTACCATATCGCAATTTTCTCCTTGTTCAGCCCCAAAACTGTGCCAAACGCAGCCGTGAATGAAACGTCAATAGACCATAGGAAGTATTTGCTATACCAAATAAGATTATTAAATCAAATCACGATATTGCACCGCATCTAAGGTCATTTTTTTATGCCTTTAGTGCTTTTCGTAGCAAAAAGCATCAAGAACACCCTAAACATTAAGAACAAAACCCATGTCAGTAAGCCTATAACAGGAAAACGCGGATGTCCTCGAGCAGCAAAAAACCAAAGCTCCAAAAGATCGCCTTGCTACTGGCAGGCGCAGGTCTGGGCGTTGCCCTCAGTCTTTCCTTTAATGCCGTCGCCGATAAAGATGCAGGCGGGAACCCTCTGCCCGTTGAAGAGCTACGGGCATTTTCAACGGTGTTTGGCCTGATTAAGCAAAGCTATGTTGAGCCAGTTGAAGATAAAAAGCTGATTACAGAAGCCATCAAAGGCATGGTTTCTGGCCTTGACCCCCACTCAAGCTATCTAGATGCCGATGCATTTAAAGATATGCAAATCCAAACCCAAGGTGAGTTTGGTGGTTTGGGCATAGAAGTCAGCATGGAAGACGGCTTGGTTCGAGTCGTCTCGCCAATCGAAGACACCCCTGCTTACCGCGCAGGCGTAAAAGCCGGTGACTTTATCGCTAAAATCGACGAAACACCTGTGCAAGGCATGTCGCTTAATGATGCCGTGACCAAGATGCGCGGCAAGATCGGTACATCCGTAACGCTCACCATGTTACGCAAAGGCGAAAGCAAGCCAATTGTGCTATCGCTAAAACGAGCGGTGATTAAAGTGCAAAGCGTGAAATCTAAGCTTGCCGAACCTGGCTACGGCTATATCCGTGTGGCGCAATTCCAAGAACACACCACAGAAAACGTCGCCCAAGCCTTAGAAGCGCTTTATAAAGAAAACAAAGCGCCCCTCAAAGGCGTCGTCTTAGATTTGCGTAATGATCCGGGTGGTTTGCTAAACGGTGCAGTGGGTGTATCCGCAGCATTCTTACCTAAAGATACGCTGGTGGTTTACACCGAAGGCCGCACACCGGATTCTAAGATCAAGCTCACCGCTAGCAAGGAAAACTATCTACGCGAAAGTGGTAAAGATGATTACTTTAAAAACACACCAAAAGAAGTCAAAACCGTACCACTGGTCATCTTGGTCAATGGTGGATCGGCTTCTGCTTCAGAAATCGTAGCGGGTGCATTGCAAGATCATAAGCGCGCCATCGTAGTTGGGACTCAGACTTTTGGTAAAGCATCGGTACAAACCATCATGCCGATTGATAACAAAACGGCTCTGAAGCTCACCACCGCACGCTATTTCACCCCGCTAGGCCGCTCGATTCAGTTAAAAGGGATCACTCCGGATATCGAGGTTGAAGAAGCAACCCTCAATGGCAAGGAACAAAGCGCCTTCCGTATTCGTGAAGCTGATTTAGGCCATCGTTTGGATAACCCAAATGAAAAAGACGCAGGTAAAGCGGCATCCGAGCCTAAAGCCGTCATCAAGGCCCAAAAACCTAAAGGAGCTGTAAGCGAAACGGCGGAAGACACCCCACGCGAGCTGGCTTCTAAAAATGACTACCAACTGCAACAAGCGCTAAATATTTTAAAAGTTCAGCAAATTTTACAAAATAAAGCTGTAGCAGCACCCGCTAAGCCGTAGTCATAACGCAAAATATCCATGAGGGGCTTGCCCTTCATGGATGCTTTGGGTGGGCAAGCTTTATCTACCCATGCAAGCTCGCAAAAGCGGAGAATAATGATGAAGCCAGCAGACCCTCTCTCTAGGCAACACGATATTCAATTTTATCCGCGCCCTGCCCAGGCCAACCATGCGTTTCAATTTCTGGCAACGCTAACGGGCATTTCCGTTCAAATCTTTGCCAGCAAACATCGCATCTGTGTGCGCTACCAAATCAAAGAACACACATTACAAAGCATCGAAAATCAGCTCAAAGCGGCAGGCTTTCATTTGGATGAAAGCATCCTAAGCAAAATCAAACGCGCTCTTATTTATTATTGCGAAGATATCGCTCGTAGCAATTTAGAAATCCCCGAGCACAATATTAAAAGCCGCGATGTCTATGTTAAGGTTTGGGATAATCACCCACACGGTGATCACGATGAAACGCCGGAGGAGTTACGGCGGTATTTATAAAACACTCCCACTTAAGCATTGCAATGCACGCGCAAAAAACCATCCCACAACCTCCGTATAATCTCCTTCTTTATTGTGATTTTTAGATATGATCAGCCGAATGCCTCTCCAATCTGTTGCTAACGAAGCGGATCTTAGCGATCAAGATTTACTGCGCTATAGCCGCCATATTTTACTCGATGAAATCGGTATTGAAGGCCAGTTGGCGATCAGCAATTCCCATATTCTGCTGATTGGAGCGGGAGGCTTAGGCTCACCCGCGGCACTGTACCTAGCCTCCGCAGGCGTTGGCACACTCAGTATGGTAGATGACGATCATGTGGAATTATCTAATTTACAACGTCAGATTATCCATAACACAGCCAGCCTTGGGCAGAACAAAGCCTTATCTGCCAGAGTGGCGGCTATCGCAATCAACCCGCAAATAAAAATCAATGCAATCACCACACGCGCCACGGCAGCCGAGCTAGATCAACTCGTGGCAGCGGCCGATATTGTGCTGGATTGCTGCGATAATTTTGCCACTCGCCACGCGGTAAACCGCGCCTGTGTCGTACACAAAGTACCACTGGTTTCAGGCGCAGCGGTACGCTTTGACGGTCAGCTCACCACTTTTGATTCACGCCTCAGTAATGCTCCCTGCTACCACTGTTTGTTTGGGGAAGAAGGCGACACTAGCGATGGCCCATGCGCCACCTTCGGCGTATTTGCCCCTCTGGTAGGGATTATTGGCGCGGCTCAAGCCGCAGAGGCGCTCAAACTACTGGTGGGAATAGGCACGCCGCTGATTGGGCGCTTGCAGCTATTAGATGCTCGGAATATGGCTTGGCGTGAAATGCGCTACAAACAAGATCCTGCCTGCCCAGTTTGTCATCACCACACACAGTAAATGATAATAATTATCAATAAATAGCTTGCTAATATAGACAAGCGGTCTAAAAGCTGCAATAGTAGAGCCCATGAACGCACTTCAACGCCCCCTTATTTCCCAGCCAACGAGCTGGTGCTACCGCCACTATATGTTACTGGCGGCCTAGACTCATTTATTTGAACGATGCCGCCGGTCCAGGCGGCATTGTTGTTTTTACACACCCCATGGGCTCGGCGGCGTAAATCCACACAAGGATCGAGAGCATGACTTCGCATATTATTCTGACTGGCGACCGCACAACTGGCCCATTGCATCTGGGCCACTTTGTTGGCTCATTACAAAACCGCCTCGCATTTCAAGATAAACACACCCAATTTTTAATGCTGGCCGATGCGCAAGCACTCACCGATACCGATCACGATGCAGTACACCGCAATGTATTGGAAGTCGCGCTTGACTACCTAGCAGTTGGCCTTGATCCTGCTAAAAACACCATTTTTATTCAATCGCAAGTTCCTGAGCTATCTGAGCTGACTTACTACTTTATGAATTTGGTAACGGTGGCGCGCTTAGAACGTAACCCTACGGTGAAAGAAGAAATTCGCCAAAAAAACTTCCAGCGTGATATTCCCGCAGGATTTTTAAGCTACCCAGTGAGCCAAGCGGCCGACATTACCGCCTTTAAAGCCACTGCGGTGCCAGTAGGTGCAGATCAAGCGCCGATGATCGAGCAAACCAATGAAATTGTGCGCCGCTTTAATACCCTAGTGGGTAAAGATATTCTGCTAGAAACCCGTGCGATTATCCCGCAAACCGGCCGCCTACCAGGCGCAGATGGCCAAAGCAAAATGAGTAAATCTCAAGGTAATGCGCTGCATTTATCGGCTAGCCCAGATGAAATTAGCCTATACGTTAAAAGCATGTACACCGATGCGAAGCACTTAAGAATTAACGATCCAGGCCAAGTTGAAGGCAACGCCGTCTTTACCTTTCTTGATGCTTTTGAACCTGATATTAGTTTCATTGACGATTTGAAAGCCAAATACCGCAAGGGTGGCTTGGCCGATTCAGTGATCAAGCAGCATTTAGAGGTACGCCTGCAAGAGTTGATCGCGCCGATCCGCACGCGCCGTCTTGAGCTAGCCAAAGATCCTGCCCATGTTATGCAAATCTTAAAAGCAGGCACGATGCATGCGCGCACCATCGCCGCAGCAACTTTGGGCGAAGTAAAATCTGCACTGGAGTTGGACTATTTTAACTAGCAGATTGTCCTCATAAACACAGAGAGGGGCGGCTATCCGCCCCCCTACAAGCTTTGGCCTAGAAAAATTTCATAAGCTAAATCCACCACCTTGTCAGGGTAATGACGGCCCTCTATCCTGCCAATTAAACGCTCAGCAGCCAGCCGGCCAATCGCTTCACGCGGGGTAATTACGCTGGCTAGCTGTGGTGCTAGGGCTAGGCCAATATCGAGGGCATTAAATCCTGCCACGCTGATTTGCTCTGGTACACGAAGCCCCAATGCTTGGCAGGCCAACATCGCCCCCGCAGCAATATCATCATTGGTGCAAAACACCCCATCCAAATCAGGCGCAACTTGCAGCGCATCACGTAATAATTGCCCGCCTAAGGTAAAGCAGGAAGGCTGATCGGTGTGAATCAGAATAGGCTCAAAACCCGCCTTAGCCAGTGCCGCTAAATACCCTGCTTCACGCTGGCGAGTTCTATGGTCTAAACGTGCCGCCAGATAGGCAATCCGCTTGCGCCCTTTAACCAGCATTAAACTCACCATCACTTGCGCCGCGGCGGCATGATTTAAGCCAACCGCCAAATCAATCGGCCGCTCAGGCAGCTCCATAATTTCTACCACGGGAATAGCGGCGATTTCCAACATTCTTAAGGTGCGATCAGTATGCTGCGTTTCAGACAAAATCAGCCCATCGACATTAAACGAAAGTAATTGCTCAATCTGCTGCTCTTCCCGCGCCATGGTATAGCCATAATGACCATAGAGCGCGTGTAATCCAGCTGGCCCAGTTACCGACTCAATACCACGTACTACACTGGAAAAAACCTGATTTGACATCGAAGGTAGTAACACACCTATTGCACGGCTTTTGGCATTCGCCAGCATATCGGGCACACGATTATGGATGTACCCCAGCTCCTCCATTGCCAGTGCAATTTTCTGCGCCGTTGCCACCGCCACTTGCTGCGGCTCACGCAGATAGCGGCTAACGGTCATTTTGGAGGCACCTACTTTATCGGCAACATCTTGCAAAGTAGGTCGCCGAGCTTTGTGATTCATAGGATTCCTAAA
Source organism: Iodobacter fluviatilis (assembly GCF_004194535.1). NCBI lineage: Bacteria > Pseudomonadati > Pseudomonadota > Betaproteobacteria > Neisseriales > Chitinibacteraceae > Iodobacter > Iodobacter fluviatilis. The sequence goes on from NZ_CP025781.1 coordinate 1,157,582, forward strand.
ACAATTTCTGCAAGGGATTTGTAACAAGGTAAAATCGCTTGGCAGTTTCTTACAAGCTCAATATACGTCCAGTAGCATCAGTATAACCATCTAAAGCATCTCATTTAATTCACACCTATATTGTCTTTACATGTAATTTTAACCTGTACAGCTGATCTATTCTTCGTCTATGTCCGTCTGGCAGTAGATCAATGGGGTATGAAACGTGCGTCTGTTGTTAACGAATCTGCTCCTAGCCTTAGCTTACATAGTGGCAGGCAAGCTTGGCTTACTGATATCACTTCCTCCTGGCTATGCCACGGCCATCTGGCCCGCAGCAGGGATAGCGTTTGCTGCTTGCTTACTATTTGATGGGCGCAAAATTTGGCCGAGCATACTCATTGGCTCTTGGTACGTTAATTCAAGCGTAGGGCCGCAATGGGATCTGGGAATTTTACCCCTTATTATTGCCGCTGCATCGGTCTTACAAGCCATGATTGGCGCCAGATTACTACGCAAATTTGATCCGCACTTTGAAATGGATCAGCCTATACGTATTCTGCAATTTAGTGGCTGTGGGCTCTTGGCTGGCACCATCGCCAGCACTATTGCCAATACCGCCTTATTCTTTAAAGGCTATTTAAGTGGAGGCTTACTTACACAAAACTTATCCACTTGGTGGCTAGGGGATGCACTGGGCATATTAATTTTTACACCGCTCTGTATTGCTCTTTACGACAAACGCCCAGTTTGGAGGGATAGGCGCTGGATGGTGGTGACACCACTTCTCCTCACCTTCTCATCTTTTGTCTTTGTGTATTTATTTCTCAGGAACAGTGAAATAAAACAGATACAAAGCCAGTTTTCTACCGAAGCAATCACGATTAGCCAAGATTTTGAGAAATTAGATGCAGTAAACACCCAAACCCTGCGCAATTTGGCCACCCTCGCCCAGCTGGTTAAACCATTATCCTTGCCGCAGTTTTCTACCTTTGTAAAACAAAGCTATCAAGCCTCTACAAGCTTTCGTACTTTATCTTGGGCCCCCTTATTACGCCATGCTCCCTACGATCACCAATATGAACAGCTGCAACAAACCCTCAATTTAAATAATATAAAAATACACCGTCTAGCCAACTGGCAGCCCAATCCCACAGGGGTTTTACCCTTAACCCTGATCAGCCCACCCAGCCCTTCAGTATTGGGATTAGATTTGCTCTCCGAGCCACGCCGAGCTCAAACAGCAAAGGCCGTTATTACAAGCCATCAAGTAGCCATTAGCCCCAAAATCTTACTTAGTGATGATTTAAAAGGGCCTGGTGGCTTACTCATGATGGCTCCTGTTTTATCTGCAACGGGGGAAGTAGAAAGCATTGTATCCGGTGTTATTGATATTCGGAGCTGGCTTAAACTGATGCAACAACACAAGCAAGTGCAATGGGCAATCCTTGATCTTACCGAGGGGAACGCTGAAGTGGTTTACTCTAATTTTAATAGCCCCTTCCCCTCATTTATAGGCTCAAGCCAACTCGACCCTACCGGCGTTTATTTTCAGCAGCCATTCAAGTTTGCAAATCGGCAATGGCAGCTGATCTTGCATAAACCAACTCATACTTTAGGAGGTAAAACCATCAGTGCTTCCTTAGTGCTGTTATTTTGTATCCTGACCGCCACTGCCGTCATCGGAAATCTCGCCTTAATTTTAAGTGCAGACCGCCGCCGTGTAACGATTGAAGTTGAAAACAAAACCCTTGTTTTGCAGCAAGAAATGATCATACGCAAGCAACAAGAGATACTACTTATTGAAGCCAAACAGCAGGCTGAATCCGCCAATCTAGCCAAGAGCCAGTTTCTAGCCACCATGAGCCACGAAATCCGTACCCCACTTAATGGCGTAATAGGAATGGCACAGCTACTGATGCAAGAAAAAGTAGGCGAGGCAGAACGCCTAAATTACGCACAAACTATCCTTCGCTCCGGCGATAATCTGCTTTCCTTGCTGAATGAAATTTTAGATTTTTCTAAAGTAGAAGCGGGGAAAATGGCATTAGAATCGCTGATTTACCAACCTGCGGAGCTAGTACAAGAAGTTGTCAATTTATTCCGAGAAACAGCCCATCAACGAGATCTACAGTTAGTTTTATCGTTTGATGTACCACGTCATTTTAGCTGCTGGGGTGATCCTTATCGCCTAAGACAAGTCATTAGCAACTTACTAAGCAATGCACTTAAATTTACGACGAAAGGAACCATCACCCTACAGCTCGAGCAATTAGAGAACTCTTTCTTAAAGTTTACGGTAGCAGACACCGGAGATGGAATTGATGAATTACAAATCTCTAAGCTATTTCAAACCTTTAGCCAAGGCGATGGTAGCATCACTCGCCGCTATGGTGGCACAGGCTTAGGCCTTGCCATTTGCCGCAGTCTGATTCAGCTAATGGGGGGCGAAATCGGGGTAAAAAGCCAATTAGGCAAGGGATCACAATTCTGGTTTCAGATTCCTATTGATGAAGTAACAGATTCAGAAAAGCACCATCCCATCCATTACCAAGCATTACCTCCACTACAAAAGACACCACAGATACATCGTATTTTAGTGGTTGAAGATAACCCAATTAATCAAGTCGTGGTGTTAGCCATGCTGGATCGTTTAGGCTATCAAACGGGGCTGGCTCAACACGGGCAAGAAGCTCTCGATGCCATAAAAAGTGCTAGCCAATATGATTTAATTTTAATGGATTGCCAAATGCCCATCATGGATGGTTATGAGGCTAGCTTACTAATCCGTAGCTGGGAGCAACAATTCAAACGCAAACGCATCCCCATTATCGCGCTCACTGCAGATGCCTACCAAGAAGATAAAAACCGCTGCCAAGCAGTAGGCATGGACGATTTCTTAAGTAAACCCCTCTGCATTCATGACTTAGCAGAAACCCTCAAGCGCTGGCTACCACAACGGCTGGCTCGCTCTATTTTAGGGTACTCAGTACTGACTCGGCCTACTAGGCTGAAGACAAGCAAATAATCACGGCATGATGCAAAAATGGCTTAGGAACGCCACCCCATCCTATCCACGGTATCGCAACGTAATATTTATCTATCTAATAACATGGCTGAAAAACCATGTTACTTAGCAGGCGCTGGCTCTAAAGCGCTGCGCCTGCTAGACTACCGCCCCTTTTGGTCTGCGAGATAAGTCATTGTGAATACAACATCTTTTGCCAATCTACCTCTCTCGCCGGCCATGCTGCAAAACTTGGACAGCTTGGGTTACGTTGAGATGACCGAGATCCAAGCGCGCAGCCTGCCGCTGATTCTAGAGCGCCGCGATTTAATCGCCCAAGCCAAAACCGGTAGCGGCAAGACGGCAGCGTTTGGGATTGGCATGTTGCATAAGCTTAACCCTAGCTACTTTGCCATTCAGGGCTTGGTGATTTGCCCCACCCGCGAGCTGGCCGATCAAGTTTCTAAAGAGCTGCGCCGTTTAGCGCGCTTTACCGACAATATTAAAATTCTGACGCTATGTGGTGGCTCGCCAATGGGGCCGCAAATTGCCTCACTAGTACACGGTGCGCACATTATTGTCGGTACACCGGGCCGTATCCGAGACCATTTAGGCCGCGCCTCGATTGATTTATCCACGGTACAAACGCTAGTACTGGACGAAGCCGACCGCATGGTCGACATGGGCTTTTACGATGAAATTGCCGGTATTGTTAGTGCCTGCCCAACGCGCCGCCAAACCCTGCTGTTTTCTGCCACCTATCCCGACAACATTCGTAAAGACAGCGCTAAATTTCTAAAGCTGCCTGCCGAAGTGAAAGTAGAGGCACAACATGCTGATAGTCAAATCGAACAACGCTTCTACCTCGTTGAACACGAGGAACGTAACGCCGCCGTGGCGCAGTTACTCAATCACTACAAACCGGTCTCGACACTGGCCTTCTGCAATACCAAGATCCACTGCCGAGAGCTTGCTGCCGAGCTCCGAGATCAAGGTTTTAGTGCCCTGGCGCTTTACGGCGAGCTAGAGCAACGCGAACGCGACGAGATTCTGGTGCAGTTTTCTAATCAAAGCTGCTCAGTACTGGTTGCTACCGACGTGGCCGCGCGGGGTTTAGATATCCAAAGCCTAGGCGCGGTGATTAACGTTGACGTATCTAAAGACACCGAAGTACATATCCACCGCATTGGTCGTACCGGCCGTGGCCACGATAAAGGCCTAGCCCTCAGTCTTTGCGCCCCGAACGAGAAAAAATGGGTGACCCTGATCGAAGAATACCAAGGCGGCCCAGTGCGTTGGTTTGATTTGAGCACCCTAGAAGCCGAAGCCAGCGGCCCGCTACGCGCCCCTATGGTGACGCTATGCATTATGGGTGGCAAAAAAGACAAACTTCGCCCAGGTGATTTACTTGGCGCTCTGACTGGCGATGCGGGCCTGACTAAAGAGCAGGTCGGAAAAATTAATGTGTATGAGTTTATGACCTATGTGGCGATTGATCGCCGCGTAGCGGATAAAGCATTTAATAGCCTGAGCCAAGGAAATATCAAAGGCCGCAGCTTTAAAATGCGTTTTATCGGCGCTTAATAGGTAAGGGGCACGGCATACCGTGCCCCTACAAATAAACAATAAGCGCTGTGTAATCTGCACTAATTCATGATTGCTTCACACGCCAATGCAAGTACACAGGTATAATCAGGCCGTGGGCGCGTTACCCAGTCTCCGCGCTACACCACCCAGATACGCCATCAAGCTTAAATCCTTTACCTCGCAATGTTTTTTACATGCAAGGCTCAGCAAAAAGTTGCTGAGTGAGCTATCTTGATGCCATATTTGTAAGATCACCTACCCCATCTGCCTTTGACTGGCGCCACTCTTGGCGACAGGCCGATACCTCCTCTGGAGTTTGAATGAGTTTTTCCGCCCTAGGGCTTGCGGACAATATCGTCCGTGCCGTTACTGAACTTGGCTACACCACACCAACCCCTATTCAGCAACAGGCGATTCCTGCCGTGCTATCCGGTGGTGATTTACTTGCTGGCGCACAAACCGGTACGGGTAAAACAGCCGGCTTCACGCTGCCGCTGCTGCATTTACTCAGCACAAAACCTGCCACTGGCAAAAAAATTCGTGCACTGATTCTTACCCCTACGCGTGAATTGGCCGCTCAAGTTGAAGAAAGCGTGCGCGACTATGGCAAATACCTGCCGCTTAAATCCATGATGATGTTTGGTGGCGTGAGTATTAATCCACAAATTAAACAGCTGAAAGGTCAGGTCGATATTCTGGTGGCCACACCAGGCCGTCTGCTCGATCATATGTCGCAAAAGACCGTTGATTTAAGTGCTGTTGAGATTTTGATTCTGGATGAAGCAGACCGCATGCTCGACATGGGGTTTATCCGTGATATCAAAAAAGTGCTTGCTCTATTGCCAGCCAAACGCCAAAACTTGCTGTTCTCGGCTACTTTTTCTGACGAAATCAAAACACTGGCTGATGGCCTCTTAGATAACCCAGCGCTGATCGAAGTGGCTCGCCGCAACGCGACCGCCGAAATGATTACGCAAAAGGTCTATTTTGTTGATCGTGAGCGTAAACGTGAGCTACTCACCCAGCTGATTAAAGAAAAAAATTGGTTCCAAGTTTTGGTGTTTACCCGCACCAAACACGGTGCTAATCGCTTAGCCGAACAGCTAAGCAAAGATGGCATTAACTCGCTGGCGATTCACGGCAATAAGAGCCAAGCCGCCCGTACCCGTGCGCTGGCCGAATTTAAATCTGGCACGCTGCAAGTGCTGTGCGCTACCGATATCGCCGCTCGCGGTATTGATATCGAAGAATTGCCGCATGTGGTGAACTTTGAGCTACCTAACGTCGCCGAAGATTATGTACACCGTATTGGCCGCACTGGCCGTGCTGGCTCCGAAGGTGAAGCGATTTCCTTGGTTTGTGTCGATGAGCACAAGCTATTAAACGATATCGAACGACTGATCAAACGCGATATCACCCGCGAAAGCGTAGAAGGTTTTGCGGTTGACCCAAGCATCAAAGCCGAGCCGATTTTAAATGGTCGCAATGGTGCAGCGCGCAATAGCAATCGTGATCCACGTAACCCAAATAGTGGCCGTCCTCCACGTGGGCACAATCGCACAAACACTGCCCCAGCTGCGGCAGCGGGTGATGCACCGCGTCCACCACGTAGCAATCCACGTGCTGGCGAAGATAGCCGCCGCCCAGCAGCGCGCCCAACTAGCCGTTTCAATCCTGACGCACGCCCTAGCCCAGAAGGCCGTTTCAATAATAATCCACGCGGTGAAACGCCTTCTTCCGCAGCACCACGCCCTGCTGGTGAAGGTCGCTTCAATAACAATCCACGTGGCGAAGCACGCAGCCCATCGGCAACGCGCCCAGCAGCAGATGGCCGTAGCAATCCACGCACTGGCAGTGATCAGCCACAAGGCCGTGCACCGCAAGAGCGCAATTATGCCGATCGTGGCGCGCGCAGCGATACCCGCAGCGCAGCACCGCGTACCCCAACTAAGCCGCGTGGCGATCAACAGCCATTAAGCAATGAAAACACCCCAGTAGCCGCCTTATTTGCCCCGATCAAACGATCGGGCGGTCGCCACCACTAAGCAGCGGCACGGCATGCCGTGCTGCAGCAGTAGCCCCAAACGGCGCTCTAAGCGCCGTTTTTTATATGTGCTCAGCAGGCTTATAAATAGTAATTACTCACAAACCAGCACGCTCCCTTCCTGCCTTATCCATTAATTAAACCCCGATAAATCGCCGCTCCCCTCATAAACCCTAGCAGCCTGTCGGACTTAGACGGTCGAAGCGAAAAATCGCATGGTCGAGACCAGATTTTGCCGGATTTGCAGCGCCAATAACGAGTTATTGGTCAAAAATCTGTTGAAATATGGGCCGACCAGGTGATTTTGCAGCTGACTGATGCTAAGTCCGACAGTCTGCTAAGGTCTGTTGACGTTTCATCCGCCATTAAAAATACAACTCTCTTAGCAATACTCATCTAGAAGCGGCCCACCTAAGCCTAAATAGCTAGATATTGGCCCAGCTCAAGGCATGCTGCCGCCCCTCAGATTAAGCTAAAGAAAATCCCCTAGAAAGCGTGCCACCATGACACAAAATCACCCCAAACTACCTGCAGACCCTTACTACGAAGGGGTTCCTGGTTATATGACCGATGTTTACGACTGGGCCTATGTCAACCCCAAACGCGTTAATCAACTTGACCATAATATGGTGGTTAAAGTGCTGCTATTTGGGAATGACCAGCGCCTGATGCGCGCCTATCTGAATGAAATTGAACCAGGTATGAAGGTGTGGCAGGTGGCGCATGTTTATGGCGACCTTGTACGTAAAGTCGCTCAAAAAGTAGGGCAGGAGGGTGAATTTCATTTATGCGATATTACCCCAGCACAAATTGAGCACGCACAAGCCAAATTAGCGTTATATCCATGGGCCAAAGTAATCCGCAGTGACGCCGCCACCTATCAAAGCGCGCAATCTTTTGATCTTATTTGCAGCTTCTTTTTATTACATGAAGTACCTGATGACAAAAAATGTAGCATCGTTGACCATATGCTCAGCGCAATGCCTGATGGGGGTAAAGTATTGTTTGTTGATTACCATCGCCCATCGCTCTGGCAGCCAATCCGCTGGATATTAAAGTGGGTAAACGCCAAGCTAGAGCCCTTTGCCGAAGCGTTATGGACTAATGAAATTAGTCATTACGCCAGCCACGCAGATCAATATCATTGGCAAAAACGCACGATATTTGGTGGGGTCTACCAGATAGTAACCGTCACTCGAATGCCGCAACCTTAAGCCGACAGCTCATCGGACGCTTAGGATCTGTTGATGTTTGATACGCACACAGAGCCATAATCAACCCAATACAAACCATAACGAGCATAAAACACAACCTAGCGAGCCGAAGGGTCTGTATTGTTGTTGCTAAACAATAGCAGCCAACACTTATCGATCACTCCCCCTCTGCGCACAAAGATAAAAACTCATCAGCTGCGTGGGTAGCTGCTGAGCAACCCAAATCAAACAAACACCAAACTTACAACAAATGAAACATATGTTTTGACACCAGCAAGGAACAAGACAGAAAATACTTGGATTCAGTGATTTTCTATCTATAGGAAAAGTTCATGCTGCACACAAAACTATTGTTCTCTAGTGCTATTTTCGCTTTAAGTACTTTTGCAAATGCCACCGTGATCGATTTCAATCATTTAGCTCACAACGATACTTTTCAAACTTTCAATAGCATCAAAACCAATGGCTTTGTCATTAAAAATGACAGCCAAGGCAGTGATCGTCTAGGGATTTGGGGTAAAAACGATGAGTTTCAGGCCGATAAAGGCCACGCTGCCGTCTTTGTAAACTACAGCGGTAGCAAAACCAGTCTTGAGCAAGCTAATAAATCATTCTTTAATTTTAAATCCATTGACATTGGCGATGTGTTTAATCAAGGGGATTCAGCCTCTATTCAATTTAGCTTTTTTAATGGGCAGAGCACATCATTTGAAACCGTCATTCTTGATCGACTCAAGGGTCTGCAAACCTTTGTTTTTAATAAAAATAATATCACCAAAGTCTCTTGGGTAGGCTCTAACAGCCAATTTGATAACATTAATATAAGTACGCCAGTCCCAGAGCCAGAAACATATGCTCTGATCGGCCTAGGCTTAACCGGCTTATGGATTGCACGCCGCCGTAAGCAATCATAATTTAGTAAAGCTTCTCGCTATTCGCTCTTGCCATATAAGAACCACGCTATGATCAAGGCGGTTTTTATATGGCATTTATGTTAATTGAATACGCCCATTGCAGCACTTATTCGCCAGCGGCTCTCAACACTCGCCACAATCCAGATCATCATTTACAAAAAAACTGCGCTAGTGAACTTTTTATTGCCCAGCTACTCAAATTAATGCACAGTTGTTTGCGTTATTCTCCATATATTAATATGGCATTCACCCTGCAATACACATTCCCAATGTAAGCAATAGCGTCTGATTTGCACAAACTAGCAAATCATCTCATATAAAACTAAGCGCTTTTCTTTGCTGCATCTTGGTCTGTTTTCACTGTGTACAGAGCTATGATGCTCTGTGTTCAATGCGGCATATCTGTACGTATATTGCCAAACTCGCGATAAATCACTGTCCTTACACTGGAGCATATTATGTTGAATCTTTTTTCTCTGGCGCCACAATGAAAGTAACACTCCCTATCTGGACAATTGCCGCCCCGATTATCGCTTGGCTACTCTACCTCACCCCTTTGCAAAGCTTGGGCAGCGTCTACCTTGGCTTATTAACCTTGGCCTTGTTTGGCGGCGTATTAGCTGCTGTACACCATGCCGAAGTCATTGCCCATCGAGTTGGCGAGCCTTATGGCACCTTGGTGCTGGCTGTAGCCGTTACGATTATTGAAGTGGCTTTGATTGTTTCATTAATGATAGCTGGTGGGCCAGAAACCACGGCTTTGGCTAGAGATACCGTTTTTGCTGCAGTGATGATTATTCTGAATGGAATAGTCGGTATGTGCTTATTGGTGGGCGGTTTACGCTACAAAGAGCAAAGCTTTAGCTTAGATGGTGCCAGCGCATCGCTCACCACCTTGGCGGCCATTGCTGTGCTCACCCTGATTTTGCCTAACTACACCACCAGTGCGCCTGGCCCTGTGTATACATCCAGCCAGCTGATCTTTATTGCCGTAGTCACCTTAGTGCTGTACGGCACCTTTGTGCTAGTGCAAACCGTGCGCCACCGTGATTATTTTTTACCTAACCATGCGATTGAGGACGAAGAAATTCATGCCGAGCCGCCTACGCTTAGCACCACCTCAATCAGCGCTTTTTTACTCTTAGTTTGCCTTGCCGCCGTTGTGCTTTTAGCCAAAGCACTTGCACCCAGTATTGAGTTAGGTGTTGCCAATATGGGGGCGCCTAAAGCCGTGGTTGGCGTTATTATTGCTGCTGTAGTGCTCTTGCCAGAAGCAATTGCAGCCTTCCATGCTGCGCGTGCTAACCGCCTGCAAACCAGCTTAAACTTAGCCCTAGGCTCTGCGCTAGCCAGTATCGGTTTAACAATTCCAACCGTTGCCGTACTTTCACTTAGCAGCGGCCTAACCTTAACCCTAGGCCTAGATATCAAGTCATCCGTACTACTGATGCTATCGCTCTTTATCACGATGCTATCGCTAAAAACCGGTAAAACCACCGTATTACAAGGCGTGGTGCTCTTAGTTATTTTTGCCGTCTATTTATTCACTACCATCATCCCATAAATCAATACACGGTCTATGCAGCCCATGATTCAATGGCCCGCATAGACCATCACAGCGGGAAATAATGCAACGGATTAAGTAAGTTTCAATCTACGCCAGCATCATTGCGACACTCTTTTTACCACTGAATGCACAGGCTAAAAACGGGAGCAGTGCAAAGGCCATAGCCTGCATAGACAGCACACAATGCGCCTATTTTTATGACGTTTATCTTGCAGATAAAACACTACGCCAGCAGCTCAATCTTGCCTTTACCACATCCAAAATAAAGCCACCGCGTTGGCTAGGTAAAGGGACTTCCACCCCGATGATCCCTATTGTCTTAGGACAAATACACTACCTAGCAGGATCGGTTTGCGAACCACATAACTGTGGGCATTCCGTCCATGTACTTTACGCACCAGCGCAAAAACGCGCAGTGGCTCACTACCAAACTGAAAATGGTCCAGCTCAATGGCTAGGAGCACCTAATCCGGCAGAACAAAAACTACTCAGCGAGCTTGAGACCGCAAATAGCCCACTACAAATCAAGCTAGATAGCCACCCCAAGCTACCTATCATCGTGGACTAAGCAGTATGCAGATGATATAAAATCTGCACATCAATAGCGTAGACGAAACCCAATATATTTTGCGATAGAAGCCCAAGCAATCTGTGGGTTTCATCTTTGCTAAACAGCCTTTAATATCTACACTGCACTCCGTATTTAGATCACAAATACCTAACCCCACCTCTGCCCTGCTATTCATAACATCATTTGCAAGATAATGAAAAAACACCGTAATATGGCACTCACATATTACTGACCAGCCGCCAAAGGAAAACAAATGGGCCGTATTATTACCCTCATTATCCTAATTGGCGCACTCTCTGCCGCTTGGAGGCATTATCAGCGCCCCAGCCAATCCAGTGACAGCTATAGCAGCCAACAAATTAATCAATTATCCAGTACGGTCAAACCAAATGAAGTGGTAATGTATTCCACCACAGAGTGCGTTTATTGTGTGGAAGCTTAATATTGGCTCAAGCAAAACAACTTTGCCTTTACCGAATGCAATATGAGCATTGAAGAGCACTGCCAACAAGAATTTAATAGCTACGGTGCAATCGGTACGCCATTTCTGATTGTGCGCGGCCACCAAATGAAAGATGGCTTTGATTCAGATGAATTTTTACAGGCATTGAGTATTTAATTTAAATGCTCAATATTTATTCTTTATGCACTGCGTAAATACCATGACAATCAAGCCCATCCTGCTTGATTTTCCCGATCACTTTGAATCAAAACGGCTTATTATTCGCAGCCCACGTGCAGGCGATGGCGTAGCTATGCACCAAGCCAAGTTAGAATCAATTACAGAGCTGCGCCGCTATCCCGCCTCTTAGCCTTGGGCCATGCACGAATTAGACCCCGCTGATGCAGAAATATACTGCCGAAAAAGCCAAGCCGAATTTATTGATCGAACTAATTTAACCATGTTGCTATTTTTAAAAGAAACGGGGCAGTTTATTGGTGCATCAGGATTAACAAGAATGGACTGGGATACCCAAAAATTTGAAATTGGCTATTGGTGCCGAACTTCACTCCACGGCCACGGCTTAATCACCGAAGCCGTCAACGCCATTAGCGAATTCGCTTTTAAGTATTTAAACGCCAAACGCTTAGAAATATTTTCTGACGATTTAAATACCGCCAGCTGGCGCGTAGCAGAAAAATCTGGGGTTCAGCTTGAAGGATTGCTAAAAAACGAACGGAAAGATCCGGATGGCACGCTGCGCAATACACGAGTTTATGCAAAAATAGCTGCAAGATATTGAGGGAGCAATTCAACCGTAGCGGCGATTTCAAAGAAAATATAGCCCGGATAAAGAAATACTGCTATTTTTTTCTATCCTAAAAAATATTTGGCCAATTTATTTTTAACTTCATTAAATTAATAAAAAACAAATTGATAGTAATACATAAGCACTATGCAGCTAAAGATGGCATTCAAGAGGTTAAGCAAGCACAATAAAATTGTACATGATAGCTTTCAAGTGGGTGTAGTAAAAACACTAACCTTATTACCCCCTAACTCTTTCGCTTGATACATGGCCAAATCCGCATTTTTAATCAACTCGGCTAATTCTTCGCCATGCTCAGGATAAATAGCAATACCGATACAAGATGAAATATCGAGTTGCTTATTTGCCATATTAAAAGGTTGATTCAAAGCTATGCGGATTTTCTCTGCAACCGAATAAGCGTCGTTATCGCTTGCTATTTCAGGCAATAGCACAACAAACTCATCTCCTCCCACTCGGCCAACGCTGTCTGAATCTCTCAGGCAGGCGACCATTCTTTTGGCTGTTTCTTGCAGAAGAAAATCACCCACCGCATGGCCATACTTATCATTAATAGGTTTAAATTTATCCAAATCAATAAACATCAAAGCTAATTTGCTATTATTACGTTTAGCCGCCAATAGCCATTGACTAATCCGCTCAAATAACAATGATCGATTGGGCAAGCTAGTGAGCATATCGTAATGTGCGGCGTGAGCAAGCTTAGTATGAATTTGCTTTCGCTCATTTATATCCTGCAATACCGCAATATAATGGGTTGTTTGGCCATCACAATCTTTGACTGGCGCAATATGGGCTTCTGCACAAGAAGTTTCACCCGTTTTATGGCGAATATTTAATTCGCCACTCCATAAGACTCCTTGCTGCAGTTGCTTCCACATTCGTTTAAATATTACGTAATCCACTATATCGGCCTGCAATATATTACTGGGCTTCCCTAGCACTTCATTGAAAGAGTATCCCGTTTCTTGCGTAAATTTTGGGTTTACATATTGAATGATATTATCAGGCCCAGCAATCAATACCGCCATTGGGCTTTGCTCAATGGCGGTTGAAAACACTTTTAAACGCTGCTCAGCCTGTTTTACTTCGGCAAGACTCACAGCCAAACGTTGATTAAGCCGATAAATATGCAGTGCAATTGCGCCAACCGTGCCCAGTAGAGCAAATACAGCAGCGAGAACGGTATATATCCAGGTTAAATCAACTTTAGGATTGGGATCATATAAAAACCCATCCAAAGGAAAATTAACTGGCAACATGCCAATTTCTGCATAAGTGTCTGCAATATGCCGCCATCGGACAGCATTCATATAACCAATGGTGATTAGATCACTACGCATTAATGCAAGCATTTGACTAAATTCATACTGATAGTGCTCTTTTGAGCGCTGCTGTGGGTATGTATTCAATATGAGTTGAATCGTTTCATCGGGATGAGCCATCGCATATTCCCACCCCCGTAAACTAGCGGCTCGAAACGCCTTTACCCGATCTGGGTACTGCTCAATTTCTGCTTCAGAAGTAAATAGATTATCACCATAGAAATCAATACCTGCAGTACGAGGACTATATATTCGATAACGAAAGCCCGCATTATCCAATAGAAAAGGCTCATAAATGGTATATGCAGTGATTGCATCCACCTTGGCGGCTAACAGTTCATCAGTTTTAAAACTGTGCGGAACGATCTGCAGATGATTCAATGCAATACCTTCACGCTTTAGATAAGCAAAAATTTCAGAGGAAAGTGACTCCACCATAATGTGTTTATTATTTAGATCTTGAATACTTTGTGTTGTACCTTTATCAGGAGTAATCAATACAGAGGAAGAATGCTGAAAAATAGCCGCTAAAACAACCACAGGCTTACCCGCTTTTCTTGCCAGCAGCAAGCTACTGGTACCCACTCCAAAATTCGCCTTACCCGCCAACACCTCATCCAGCACATTAGTGCTGGCCTCAGCTTCTTTAATCTGGACATCTAATCCTGCTTGCTGATAATAACCCTGCTGTTTGGCAACGTAATAGCCTGCAAACTGAAACGCATGCTTCCACTTTAATTGCAGCGTCACTTGTTCTGCAGCCATGACATCATGTAAGTATGAAGCAAAAAACAACAAGATAATTAGTAAATTTCTCATAAGATATTTATTAATGAAGCCTTCATATTTTTTCAAAATAAATAAGTATTACCAGCTAAACCATAGCTGAAATCTAGGTATTTTTCTCTAGCTTGCTTAAATTTAATACATACCTAGTCGATAAAAATACCGAGACTACCGGATTGGAAGCGCAGAGTAATACAGAGCAAAAGGCGAAAAAAAAGCCCGTCGCTACGGGCCAAATAAAAAGAAAATTTACTAAAAAACATCGTATAGAAGCAGAGTCATATCAGCACATTACTCAAGGCAGCTAAAGGCTGCTATTTACCTCGCTCACTAAGCACATTCCATCAAAGCCCACCACCATGCCGGCTGGTAATTCTTGCGAGAGCACGTGGTATTCTAGCTCGTGCGTCATATGAATCATCACGGTTTGCTTGGCCCCTATTTGCTTGGCCGCTGCGATGGCTTGATCTACGGAAAAATGCGTAGGATGTGGCACACGACGTAGGCAATCGAGTAGCACAACATCTAAGCCCTGAAGCTTAGCAAGGCTCTCTGCGGGGATTTCTGATACATCTGTTAAATAGGCTACTTTGCCGATGCGGTAGCCAAGAATCGGCCATTTGCCGTGCATCAGCGGAATAGGCTCGATGGCAATCCCAGCAAATTCAAAGGTGCTATCGCCAACAGGATGTAGCGTTAATACCGGCTTATCCCAAAAATTATTTGGTGGAAATAACGTGTAAGGGAAACGCTGGCGAATATGCTCAAGCATAAATTCATTGCCAAATACAGGAATAGGCGCTTTTTGCAGCCAGCAAAATGCACGTAAATCGTCGATCCCATTAAGGTGATCGGCATGCGGATGGGTATAAAGCACCGCATCCACGTGCAGTAATTGCTCACGCAGGGCTTGATAACGTAAATCGGGGCCAGTATCTATAAGAAATGTTTTGCCCCAACCCGTAGTACCGATGATGCGCGACTACGGCTATTTTTAGAATCGCTAGAGGTGCAGGTTGGGCAAGAGCAGCCTAGCGCTGGTGAACCACCGCTAGAACCCACACCCAAAATTAGCACCTCTACTTTCATTTTTGCGCCCTTGCAAATAGCTTAAAGAAGTTAGCTGTCGTGGCATCTGCAATTTGATTAACGCTAATTCCGCGTAAATCTGCTATCGATTCACCTACATGTCTAACCCAAGCGGGTTGGTTCTGTTTACCACGATATGGCACCGGTGCTAAATAAGGCGAATCAGTTTCGATTAGCAGCCTATCCAACGGCACAAGCCGAGCCACTTCTTGCAACTCAATAGCTTTTTTGAAAGTAACAATGCCAGAGATTGAGATATAAAACCCTAGCTCCATCGCCGCCTGCGCCACTTCCCAAGTCTCGGTAAAGCAGTGCAATACCCCACCAACTTCATCCGCGCCCTCTTCTTTTAAGATGCGAATAGTGTCTACTGCGGATGAACGAGTATGGATAATCAGCGGCAAGCCTGCCTGCTTGGCAGCGCGGATATGTACTCTAAAGCGCTCTCTTTGCCATTCCAAATCGCCTTGTAAGCGATAGTAATCAAGCCCCGTTTCGCCAATAGCAACCACTCTAGGGTGCTTAGCTAGCTCTACCAACTGTTCTACGTTTGGCTCTGGTGTATCTTCGTAATCAGGATGCACACCTACCGAAGCAAAGATATTGGCATGCGCTTCCGCCAAGGCCAACACAGAGGGCAGCTCAGGCAAATTCACTGCCACGCAAAGCGCGTGCGTCACTTTATTTTCTGCCATATTGGCAAGCAGCGGGTCGATATTGGCAGCAAGATCGGGGAAATTAATATGGCAGTGCGAATCAATAAACATAGGGCTTCAAAGAGGCAAATTCAGGAAAACAACAAGGGGCTTCGAAAAGCCTATCCTTCGAAATAAGACTAGGCGCGTGTTAAAAAATCGACGTTGCATATGTTTGATATGTAAGAAGATTTTTTAATGCGCAACGCCGTATTATGGCGAAAGATAGGTTTTTCGAGATTCCCTACATGGTGTGCGTGGTGCGAGCCGATTGCAAATAGCCGCCCAACAAGCCTTCAATCTTGGTTTTAGCTTGATTGCCCGCTTCATTCGCCGAGAATTTAACCCCAATTCCCTGCTGATGATTATTATTGGCACCCTGTGGGGTAATCCACACCACATTGCCCGAAACGGCAATTTTGGCGGGATCATCCAACAGCGAAAGCAACATAAACACTTCATCGCCTAATACATATGCTTTATTGGTTGGAATAAAAATACCGCCGCCTGTTAAAAAAGGCATGTACGAAGCATACAGAGCAGCTTTTTCTTTAATATTTAGCGACAATACGCCAGGCCGCGATAATGGGGCCTTAATTGGTTCACTCATTTTTTCCCCTTACTACTACGCAATGCATCCAGATAGGCAAAAAGCAAAGACTCAAATACTAATCGCTGATTTAAAGGGTGGTGCGCTAGGCGCATCGCCTCATTAAGACGATCGGTATAATGAAAAAAGACGGGGGATTGCGCTGCTAAGCGCTGTAAATCGCTCTCCCAATCTGGATAATAGCGAAGTTTTCCCGTCATCTTGATATTGATTAAATCATGGACCCATTTTTGCAACCAGCCCACCACTAGAGACATCTCTAGTTTAGCCTTTTCTAGCTCGCTAGCCACAGCCAGCACATCTAAAACTGCTGGATTGGCAATATGCGCCAAAAATGCTTTGCGATTAGGCAACCATTCGGCAGTTGCATCTTCTAAAGCTGCCAAGGGCGCGCCGCCCGTATGCGCCAAATGCAGTACAGGATTGACCACCTGCTGCTGCGCCAACCATGCCGCCGCCGTTACATGTTCTGGCGTAGCCATTGGAAACACGCGACAACGGCTGCGGATCGTCGGTAATAAACGCCGCCAGTGATTTGATACCAGAATAAACATCGCGCCTGATGGCGGCTCTTCTAGTGTTTTTAAAAAGGCATTCGCCGCGGCCACATTCAGCGTTTCAGCCGGATAAACCACGGTGACACGGATGCCTTTGCGGTGTGCAGTTAAGTTAACAAAATCAGCCAAATCTCGGATGTCATCTACACCAATCACCTGCGATTTACGCTTAGGCTTGCCTTCTTCGCTCGCATCGCTCTCCTTGTCTTCTGGCGAAAGCACGCGATAATCGGGATGATTTCCCGCCATATACCAGCGGCATCCATCACACATACCACAAGGTGCCGTGGTTTTAGCTTCGTCTTCGCAAAGTAGAAACTGGGCTAAGTATTCTGCAAAACGTCTTTTCCCAATGCCTTGTTCACCGGTAATCAGCATGGCATGTGGCAGTCTATCCATCTCGCGCATCAATTGCGACCAAGCTGCGGCTTGCCAAGGGTAAAGTGTTTTCATCTAGGTGCTCTTAAAGGATGGCGCTTAATATCTCAACTAATTCTTGCTGAATTTCTTCCAAAGAACGATTGGCATTGATCACTCGAATGCGTTGCGGCTCACTGGACGCTCTTTCCAGATAAGCGGCCCGCACTCTGGCATGAAAATCAGCAGCTTCACGCTCAAACCGATCCAAAGTACGCCCCCCGCCATCCGCTCTTGGCTAACCGACAAGGGTACATCAAAAATCAGGGTTAAATCAGGTTGAATCTTATTGGGGCCACACCTTGTACCCATTCTTCAAGCGCAATAAATTTCTCACGCGGCAAACCTCTTCCACCGCCTTGGTAAGCGTAGCTGGCATCACTAAAGCGATCACATAGCACCCACTCACCCCGCGCCAATGCAGGCTTAATCACTTGCTCTAGATGCTCTCGACGGCCTGCAAACATCAGTAAGGTTTCGGTTTCCAGATGCATAGGCTCGCTGAGCAGCAAATCTCGTAGCTTTTCGCCCAAAGCCGTTCCGCCTGGCTCACGTGTTTGCACAAAAGCCACACCCTGCTGCTTTAGCCACTGTGCAATCCAGGCTAGTTGCGTGCTTTTCCCCGCGCCATCAATGCCTTCTACCGAGAGAAAACGCCCCAAAGCTGCCATATTGATTAAATTCCTAGAAAAAGATTCCCCTCAGAATTTTACACGGGGATGGTTGGAATGGTGCGGACGAAAAAAAACCTGCCACATGGGCAGGTTTTTTAAATTGGCGATCCCACGGGGAATCGAACCCCGGCCGCCGCCGTGAAAGGGCAGTGTTCTAACCGCTAAACTATGGGATCATACTTTTAAGCTAACTCTTATAAACTGAGTAGCATTTAAAACTGATTGGTGCGGCTGAAGAGATTCGAACTCCTGACCCTCTGGTTCGTAGCCAGATACTCTATCCAACTGAGCTACAGCCGCACGGTAAAACTAAGATTAGATGGCGATCCCACGGGGATTCGAACCCCGGTCGCCGCCGTGAAAGGGCAGTGT
This sequence comes from Iodobacter fluviatilis, assembly GCF_004194535.1. NCBI lineage: Bacteria > Pseudomonadati > Pseudomonadota > Betaproteobacteria > Neisseriales > Chitinibacteraceae > Iodobacter > Iodobacter fluviatilis. Next base: position 1,176,261 of record NZ_CP025781.1, read on the forward strand.
CCTAGGCCTCTAGACGATGGGATCAATCTAAAACTCTATTTAATAAGTTACAGTTTAGATAACAACTATGGCTCATTTAATTCTGGTGGAGGTAAGCGGAATCGAACCGCTGACCTCTTGCATGCCATGCAAGCGCTCTACCAACTGAGCTATACCCCCCGAAAGAGATGCGAATATTACAGAGCAAAATTAAGCCTGTAAACCCCCCTTTCGAAAATAAATTAAATATTCCTTACCAAGGCTTCCACCAGTCAGAATCAGTGAATAAGCTGCTCTCATCCAATACTGTGGTTTCTGGGTAATTTTTAAGCAATACTTTTTTTACATCATCACGCAGTGGGATCAAACCTAGCTTATCGTAAGACAAAGCCATAATGCCTAAAGCAGGCTCAACTTGCTTAGTGTTCGAATAGGTTTCTAGTAAATATTTACCACGATTAGCCGCCGCTAAGAATGCACCACGATTGTAGTAATACTTAGCTACGTGTAATTCTAAGTTAGCTAATGCCCCAACTAAGTAGCCCATACGCACCGTAGCATCGGCAGCGTATTTGCTTTCTGGGTAACGCGTAACCAGCTGGCGGAAGGTATCGTAGGATTCGCGAGCGGCCTTAGGATCGCGCTCAGACATATCCTGTTTTACCACGCTAGATAAGAAACCTTGTGCCTCATTAAAATTGACCAAGCCCTTTAAATAGTAGGCGTAATCAATATTTGGATGCGCTGGGTATTGCTTAATAAAGCGATCGATTGCGGCAAAAGCCAGCAAAGGCTCTTGGTTTTTATAGTGATTATAAGCAGTCTCTATTTGTGCTTGCTGTGCGTGCCGCCCATAAGGAAAGCGCGCTTCTAGCTTTTCGAATAACTTATTGGATCGATCATAACTGCGGCTTTCTTGCTCTGATTTTGCCTCAGCAAAAATCTTCTCCGCAGTCCAGCCACGAGTTTCATCCTGCTCTTCTGGAGTGGATGCGCAGCCCGCCAATAATCCGGCAAATACTGCAGAGACGATGAATCGCGGTAGAATCTTATTCATGATGCATTCCGAAAACGAATTAAACGATTATAACGACTTCGAGCAGGCGCGTGTCCTGACCGTGCCATCCGATTTGGCAGGGGAGCGCTTGGACGCTGCTTTAGCCAAGATGCTGCCCGAGTTTTCCCGTAACCGACTCTCCACATGGATTAAAGACGGCTTAGTCTTTCTTAACGGCAATCCAGCCGTCCCCAAAACAAAACTATGGGGCAGTGAAACGATTAGTGTCTTACCCCAACCCGAACCAGACGAAAGTGCTTTTCAGCCTGAAGATATCGAGCTGGATATTATTTACGAAGATGCTACCTTACTTGTGCTAAATAAAGCACCAGGCTTAGTTGTACATCCAGGCACAGGCAACTGGACTGGTACTGTACTGAATGGCTTACTTTATCGCTACCCAGAGCTTAAAACTATTCCCCGCGCTGGCATCGTACACCGACTGGACAAGGATACCAGTGGGCTAATGGTGATTGCACGCAACTTAAAAGCACAAAACAGCTTGGTGCAACAATTACAAGCTCGTACAGTTAAGCGCCATTACACCGCTGTTGCCCAAGGTTTATTTGGCGCAGATGGTAAAGTAGATGCCCCAATTGGCCGCCATCCTAAAGAAAGAATTAAGATGGCCGTAGTGCATTCGGGTAAGCATGCCGTTACGCATTACAAGGTGCATGAGCGCTTTACCGCACATACTTTGATTGAATGTCAGCTAGAAACCGGCCGCACGCATCAAATTCGAGTGCATATGGCGCATTTAAACCATCCACTCGCTGCAGATCCAATCTACGGCGGCAAGCCAAGAATACACTCACCTGAAGTCAGTATTGCGCTGAGTGAATTTGCACGTCAGGCGCTACATGCTAGAAAACTGTCTCTGATTCACCCAGAAACAGGCAAAACCATGACTTGGAAAGCAGCTCTTCCTGAAGATATGGAAATGCTAATCAATGTCTTGCGCCTAGACGCCGGCATGCTAGAAGAGGATTGGGAAGACGATTGGGATATTGACGATAGTGACTGCGAAGTCATGTATGTCCGTGAATAAGCCCCTTCCCCCAATGTGGATCAGGCCTGATTGGCCTGCACCAGCAACGGTGCAGGCCATTTCAACCAGCCGTCACGGTGGCGTCAGTGATGCGCCGTGGGCCAGTCTTAATTTGGGCAATCATGTTGATGATTGCCCAAAAGCTGTTGAGCAAAACCGCGCCATCGTTCGTCACTACCTACCTGCTGATCCACTCTGGCTTACACAGGTACACGGCGTGCACGTAGTTAACGCAGCAACGGCCGCCCAAAATACCGAAGCCGATGCCAGCGTGTCACATGTTACCTCTGCCGTTTGCGCCATTATGACGGCAGACTGCTTGCCTGTTTTGCTGTGTAATCAAGCCGGAACCGTCGTCGGCGCGGCCCATGCAGGCTGGCGTGGCCTCTGTAATGGCGTGATTGAAGCAACGATTGCCCAAATGGATGTCGCGCCAGAAACCCTAATGGCGTGGCTAGGCCCTGCGATTGGGCCAAGTGCTTTTGAGGTAGGCGATGAAGTAAAAGCCGCATTTACCGCACAAAACCCAGCCGCCAGCGCAGCATTTCACGCCACAGCCACACATGGAAAATGGCTGGTTGATATCTATTTACTTGCAAAGCAAAGGCTTAATGCGCAAGGAATTAGCACAATTTATGGGGGTGACTATTGCACAGTAAGCGATGCGGAACGGTTTTTTTCTTACCGCCGCGATCAGCGCACCGGCAGGATGGCTAGTTTAATTTGGTTAAGCGAAGTTTGAAACCAACAAAGCCCCCTGCTAACCAAGCTAAAAAATGCATAACCTGATTGCCTTTACCCGCCCGCTACCCTTATAAAATAACGCTTTAGCCCCTTTGCAAAGCCTGACTAAACGCCCGCAGCTTAAAGACACGGCCCAGCAAGTAGCGCTGATTCTGGCAGGGGTGGCATTTATTGCTATTCCACATTGATGCGCAGTATTAAATTACCGAATTAGCCCGCCCTATTCAGCCCGTCCAATACCCTAATCTTTGTTGTAATTAGGAAACGCCGCTTGCTTAAACCTAGGTATTTAATCCTCAGCCTGCTCTTGGGCTGCTTGCTTATCCGCTACTGGCCGCATGAGCCGCTGGCTGTAGCAGGCTCAACAGCGGTGCTAGCGCAAGATGGCAAGCTGCTAAGGCTAACGCTTGCTCCCGATCAGCGTTATCGGTTGTGGCTGCCACTAGAGCAATTCTCCACCACGCTGATCACTGCGGTTAAATTACAAGAAGATCGCTGGTTTTACTGGCATTTTGGGCTAAACCCCGTCGCTTTACTGCGTGCCATCACAGAGACCTACGGCGGTGGCGCTAAGCAAGGCGCATCCACACTAACCATGCAATTGGCACGGCTTAAATACCGTCTGAATACCAAAACGCCGACTGGAAAACTGAGGCAAATTGCACTGGCACTGTGGATAGAAGCGCGTTACAGCAAACATGATATTTTAGAAGCCTATTTAAACCTCGCCCCCTATGGCAGAAATATCGAAGGCGCTGCTGCGGCCAGCCTCGTCTACTTTGGCAAAGCGCCTAAGCTGCTCACGCTGCCCGAAAGCCTAACGCTGGCAGTGATTCCACAGCAACCCAATCAGCGCTTAGGTAGTGGCGTATCGCTCAGCGATGCACGCCAAAGGTTATGGCAACGCTGGCAAGTGGCCTATTCAGCATCCCCCGCACAAATTCAGCTAATGACCCTACCCTTGCCGGTCAAGCGATTAGAACAACTCCCCTTTAGAGCGCCGCATTGGGTGGAGCAAAGATTGGCCGATACCGCCACCACCCCCGTAACTACGCTCAATACCACGCTAGATTTACAACTGCAAACACTGCTAGAAAAACACCTGCAGCAGTATCTAGCTCAGACTCGCAGCCGAGGCATCAATAATGCAGTGGCGATGCTGGTAGATAGCCGCGATCAATCCGTGCGCGCCCTAGTTGGGTCTGCCGATTACTTCAACGCCAGCATTTCCGGCCAAGTAAACGGCAGCTTAGCCAAAAGATCGCCTGGCTCCACCTTAAAACCTTTGATTTATGCACTGGGGCTGGATCAAGGCGTGATCCACCCTGCGACTATTTTGCGCGATACCCCCAGCGCTTTTGGCCCTTATCAGCCAGAGAATTTTGACGGGCGTTTTATCGGCCCGCTCAGCGCCACCGATGCGCTCATCAAAAGCCGCAATATTCCCGCCGTATGGCTGGCTAGCCAGCTTAAAAACCCCAGTTTTTATGATTTTTTACAGCAAGCTGGCATCCGCAAATTGCAATCAGCTGAGCATTACGGCCTAGCGCTGGTACTGGGAGGGGGGAAGTCAGCATGGCAGAGCTGGCCAGCCTTTACACCATGCTGGCCAATGAAGGCCGCCTTAAACCGCTGCGCTATTTAAAGGACACGCCGCCCAGCAAGGGCGAAGTCCTGATCAGCGAGCAAGCCAGTTGGCTAGCCTTAGACATGCTCAGCAAAAACCCACGCCCCGATGGAGGTAACAATGCTTGGCCGGTGGCGTTTAAAACCGGCACATCATGGGGGTTTCGTGATGCATGGACGGCAGGCACGGTTGGCCCCTATGTGCTAGTGGTCTGGCTGGGCAATTTTGACGGCCAAGGCAACCCCGCGCTCATTGGCCTAGAAGCGGCCGCCCCGCTATTTTTCCGTATTGCCGACGCGCTGGCGCTGGCCAAACCCGCCGATAGGCCTATGCCCAAGCGCCCACCTAGCGGCCTTGCCCAAGTCAACATCTGTACCGCCAGCGGTGAGCTGCCCAATACTTGGTGCCCACAGCAAAGCAGCACCTGGTTTATTCCGGGTAAATCGCCTATCCGCGTCAGCAGCCTGCATCAGCCGGTACACGTCGATACTCGCACTGGCCTTGCCGTCTGCCCCCCTTACGATCCTGTCCATACAAAAACAGAAATCTTTGAGTTTTGGAGCAGCGATATGGCAAGGCTATTTAAAGAAGCTGGCGTACCCCGCCGCAAACCACCACATATCGATTGCAGCGGCATGGCCAGCCTTGGGGACGCGCCCAAAATCAGCTCGCCCTTGAGCGGCCTAGCCTACACCCTGCGCCTATCCCGCCCCGACGAAACCATCGCCCTGCAAGCCGCAGCCAGCAGCGAGCAGCTGTATTGGTTTGATAATCAGATTTATCTAGGAAACGCCAAATCGGGCGGCATCGCATGGCGGCCACAAGCAGGCGGCTGGCATCAGCTTAGCGTGGTAGACGATCAGGGCAGGAGCGACAGCAGGCAGGTGAAGGTGGAGTTGTTGCCGTAGGCCAAGGTTTTGCCCCCAAACAAACATTAGCTTAAGGGCATTTCATAGCAAAACTTAGGGTGTAATAAGTCTGAAGCCGTAGGCATTGCGCCGTGTTTGCCAAACCCAGATTGGGTGAAGGTCACGGTCACTAAGACGCTTAGTGAGAACGCCGAATTAGGTCTTGTGAAATCGAGCAAGATGGTGCAATGCGTCTGGAAAAACATCAGACTTATTGCACCCTACAAAATCATGCGCCTTACGGCCTTAGCTTGCAGCGGCCGCGATTAAGATGATCGTACTTAATATATTCATGATTGATGCTTGGGTCATACTGACATAAATACAAAAATCGTAAGCAAATGGTAAACTAGCAAAAAAACGAGAAGTGGCTCTTGGCCAAATGTGAGATCACCGCGTTAACATTGGGAACTAATTATGCTTAGCGAGCTACTGACCACTCTTCGATATAAGAGCGAAGGGACAGATATTGATTTTAAATCCTCGCAGTACCGCTTTAGTGGCGGAACTGAGGATGATAAGTCCGAGATGCTAAAGGACATCCTTGCAATAGCTAATGCTTGGCGTGATGGTTCAGGTTACATTCTTCTTGGTTTTAAGGAAAAACGACCTCATCCCGCAGAAGTAGTAGGGATCTCCACAACTATCGACGATGCACAAATACAGCAGTTTGTGAACAGTAAGGTCAAGCCTAAGCTGACGTTTTGCTATGAGGAACATTTGTATGAAGGTAAGACTGTGGGGATTATTACAATTCCAAAGCAGAAACGTCCGTTCTACACCTCCCATACCTACGGTAAGGTTAAGAGTAATGTAGTTTACGTACGCCGAGGTAGCAGTACCGATGAAGCAGAACCCCCTGAAGCTACGGAAATGTCTTTGGCAGATTCTGGTCGTGGAAATATGCGTGTAGATATGTCTGTGCTTACTCCTGGTCACGAAGTATTGCCTGATAGCTTTGAACGGTTTTATATGACACTTACGGAAGAGTTCCCAGACTACGTAAGTCAGCGTCCGTCTAGCTACTTACATGGTATCAGTTCTTCTTATGATATCTATCAGCAAGACAACAAGGCCTACTGGAGGGAGCTTGCTAGATATACCCGTATAAATGATCAGCTAATCTTATTGCAATTCTTACTAGTTAATCGCTCAGAGGTTCAGCTCTCAAGCGCCAAGCTTGAGGTGTTTATTGAGCCACTTGATGGACAGGGTATTGAGTTGATTGCTAAGGATGATTTACCTGAAAAGCCCAGCGCTGCTTTTAACATTATGAACAGTATTAGACCTCTTTCTGAGGTGCTGATCGGTAAAAACGCTCAATTCATAGTTAATGACAACGATTTGTCGTGCGGCTATGTTCGTTTTGGTTCCCTACTTCCAGGAGAAGAGGGTAAGTCTTCTTTGCTTGCAATCATTCCCCAAGGACCTGGTCGTTTACGTATTCGCTTTCGAATTTTGGGCGGCGAATTAGCAGAGCCAATTGAACGTGAGCAGCTTATTGAAGCTGTAGGGAATACCGAAACCCTCGATTTTAAGGGGTTCCAAAGCTTTTATAGGGAGCGGTTAATTAAAGAAAGGCTAATTCAGGGCACCTCTTAGCATGGTAGCGTGGACTAAGTAGTTAGGCAAAAGTTACCTTGTATAATTAAGCCACAACTTGTTGATTTATAAAGAAACATACCCTGTAAAACTTATACCGAACTACTTAACGCTTTATCTGCCCAGCAATTCAAAGGGTACAGACCACAGTAAATTCAGCTGACTTTTTTTAACTGAAATTCATCCACTGTTTTAGAAAAATATCATTTATTGCCCAACTGGTGCCTCATCATCTTTCAGCCAGAAGCTGCTCGCGCACTTGAGCTCTGGCAAGGTGCAAGCGGCTTTTGACCACTTCTAGCTTAGGCCTTAAAAATTTGTGGGGCTGGGCGATTTTTGTTTGGCATCGCATTAGATATTTGGCAAATAAACGACAGCCCAATTGAGCAAGCTTATCCCCCACCAATGTAATCCTCAAGAGCTACGGTTAAACACCTCGCCTGCTTACAATAAACCTTGCCTGCGCTTATTGGCTACAGTAATCTCGATAAAAGCCGAAGTTTTCTGTCAAATCAGCTACATAAGAGAATATTGAATGAGTGATCCAATCCAGCAAAGAAATACCTTAGCGGCAAGGCCCTTAAATAGGCAGGACTGTAAAACGCTAGGCCTAGCATCGCTAGGGGGCGCATTAGAGTTTTACGATTTTATTATTTTTGTGTTTTTCACCGTTGTTTTAAGCAAGCTGTTTTTCCCTCCTGATATGCCCGATGCACTGAGGCAAATCCAGACATTCAGTATTTTTGCCGCAGGCTATTTAGCGCGCCCATTGGGTGGGATTGCCATGGCGCATTTTGGTGATTTGCTGGGCCGAAAAAAGATGTTCACCCTTAGCATACTGATGATGGCCTTGCCTACACTGATGATAGGCTTACTTCCCACCTATCAACAAATTGGTATCTGGGCACCGCTGTGCTTACTTGCTCTACGCATTTTGCAAGGTGCCGCCATTGGTGGTGAAGTGCCCGGCGCATGGGTGTTTGTTGCCGAACATGCACCTGAGCGCCACACAGGTTTGGCTTGCAGCTTAATTACCTCGGGCCTCACTTTAGGAATTTTGTTAGGTGCATTGATCGCCATGGCGATGAATAACCTATTTAGCCCAGCCGAGCTGGAAGCATGGGCCTGGCGTGTGCCCTTTTTAATTGGCGGTGTATTTGGCTTGGTAGCGATGTATTTGCGTAAATGGCTGCATGAAACACCGGTATTTTTAGAGCTGCAAGCTAAAAAAAACTTGGCGACTGAGCTACCGCTTAAGCAAGTGTTACGTGATCATCGCCTTAGCATTGCTATTTCTATGCTGGCCACCTTTTTACTTGCTGTGGCGATTGTGGTCGCTATTTTGATGACTCCCGCGTATTTACAAAAACAATTCGCGGTATTGCCAGTTGATGCCTTAAGGGCCAATTGCTATGCCATCGTAGCGCTTAGCTTGGGCTGTGTGGTGGCAGGCTGGGCATCAGACAAACTAGGCTGCGGCTTAACGATTCTGATCGGTTGCACCTTACTAGGCTGCAGCAGCTATGCGTTTTATCACACCATGAGTCATGACACGAGCCAGCTAGCCCTGCTCTACCCGCTGATGGGGTTTACCGTGGGCATTGTTGGCGCGGTGCCGCTCTTGATGATTAAAGCCTTCCCCGCAGCGATCCGCTTTAGTGGCTTGTCTTTTTCTTACAATGTGGCCTATGCCTTTGCGGGCGGCCTGACGCCGGTGATTTTATCATTCTGGATTAAATACGATGTGCTAGCGCCCAGCTATTATCTTTTGCTGCTTAGTATGATTGGGGTGGGGTTAGGCGCTTATTTAATCACTCATCAAGGCCAGCAACTTAAACACAGTATTCGATAAGAAAAAGCCGTCTCTTGCGCAATAAGAGACGGCCTTTTTCTATGGTAAACCACTAGCAGCCTGTCGGACTCAAGCGATCGTAGCGAGGGAAAGACCGGTTTGAGACAGATTTCGCGGGTTTTTAGGTGAATAGCTGGCTATTCAACGAGAAAATACGTGAAATATGGCCAAATCCGGCTTTTCCGTAGTAGATCAGTCTTAAGTCCGACAGGCTGCTAGCCCCCCCCAATCCGAGGCAAGGCCATTTGATGCACGCGTAGTAGCCATAAATGGGGATTAAATCAGAAGGGTGAATCAAGGCCAGCTTTATTTTAGCCCTGATTTAAACTGCACGAAGCGTGCGTGATTGTTACCAGTTTCAATATTTTAAACCTTCGCCTGTAATCCCAGCCTCATCCAAAGCTCGGCCACGCCACTTGGCACGGGCTCACTAAAATAAAAGCCCTGCATACGCTGTACACCTAGGCCCTGCAGGAAGCGAGCGGTTTCTAGGGTTTCTACACCTTCTACGATAATTTCTAGCCCTAGAGCAAACCCTAGCTGAACAATGGCTTGCATCATCCTACGGCCATCATCCGTGTGTAGCCGTAAGGAAAATGACACATCAATTTTTAAAATTTGCGCGGGCATTTCGTGCAACTGCGATAACGATGAATAACCGGTACCAAAATCATCAATTGCAATTTTAAACCCAGAATCATTAAGCTGACGCAGATGGCGCAGCTGGCGGGAATAATCGGTAAGTGCTACCGATTCAGTGATCTCTAGCACCACATCTTCTGCACGCAAACGATGCTGCATAAGTCTTTCATTCAGCTGGGTAACAAACTGAGGCTGAAACAACTGGCTGCGCGAGATATTAATCATCAGCTTTTGTGTCAGCCCTGCATCACGCCATTGGCGCAATTTGGCAAAGCTCTGCTGAATAACCAACTCAGACAACTCTTGAATCAAACCCACCTTTTCTGCCATAGGAATAAATAGCTCTGGGCTAATCCATCCGCTTTGATCATCTTGCCAACGCGCCAGCGCCTCAACACTCAGTACTTCACCGCTTCTTGCATCCACAATGGGCTGATAAAATACTTGCAGGCGATTATTACGGATTGCTGTAGAAAGGCGCGATTGAATTGCAACGTGTTCACGGCCCAAGGCTTTTAAATGCACGATATCACTATAAAAACAGACATTATTTCGGCCTGTGTGCTTGGCGTGATACATGGTGTGATCAGCTGCCGAGAGTAATTCTTCTCCCGATTCAGCATTGTCTGGAAACACGGCAAAACCCAGCGAAATTGTAGGCTGCGTTTCCATACCATTGATAGTTACGCCCTGCCTTGCGGCATTGCGCAGCCGATCAGAAATATCACGCATCACGGTTAAATCAGTTAAATCGGGGATCAGCACCACAAATTCATCACCGCCCCAGCGGGCCAATACATCATTTTCTCGCAAGACACTAGAGAGCTGCTTGGCCACGCTCACCAATAATTCATCGCCAACCTGATGCCCAAAGGCATCATTAATTTGTTTAAAGTGGTCTAAATCGATAAAACCCAGCGCAACTTTGGAGTTTTCCTGCCGTGCACGATCAATGGCACTGTGAATCTCACTATCAAGCATAAGGCGATTAGGCAGCTTGGTTAGAGAGTCATACAGCGCAAGCTGGGTGATTTGTTGCTCGTTGAGATGAGCCACCGTTACATCGCGCAATACGCCCCGTATCGCCGTAAGCTGCCCATCTGGGCCACGGTGCGCAATCAACCTGGCTTCTACCCAAATACTCCCACCCGTGGCCTGCATCAGCCGGAAGCGTTGCAATACGGGATCCGTGGCCTTTAAAATTTTATTTAAAGCCGCCACCATGGCTAAACCATCATCGTGGTGCACCCAAGCAAATAGCGGCTTACCTAAATCATGCTTCATTTCCCGCAAATCTAGTGCACGTAATTTAGCCCAAGCAGACGTGGTACTGGCTAACTCACCCGTCGGCGCTAAATCGATCACCGCCTCTTCAAGCAAATTCAACGTATCCAGCATCGTCTTACGATGGGCGTTTTCCAGCATCAGCAAGGTGACATCATGCACCAATGCCACCGCATGGCTTTGCCCATTACTTGCCTGCACTGGTTGTAAGCGGGTTAATAGATAAATAGGGCCATTCACCGAGGGCAGCGTGCAATTAAACTGGGTGCTTATTTTTTCATGCAAAGTGCGGGGTAAATGACGTACTAACTCCGAAGCTAACTCATAGGGCAATACACTGGTAATAGGACGCCCTTGCAGCATTTCTGCAGGGGGTAAATGCGGGTGAGCAGACCAAACACTAACAATCACGCCCTGCTGATTACATTCAAATACCATATCCTGCAAAACGCCTATGAGGGCGCATAAGCGTTGTTGATTACACTTTAACTCTTGCTCAACTCTGTACTTAACAATGGCTTGCGCCACATGATTGCTTAGCATAGAAAGCAGCCGTAATTCACTGCGGCTGCGCTGCATTTCGCAATCATTTAAAAAGGTTAAAAAGCCAAATGGCTCGCCACGTTCTAATAGCGGAATGCACAAAAGCTGACGCACACCAATTTGTGCCATCAGCATTTGCTCAGCGAGTGGTAATTCTAAAAGTGTTTTATTGAGAACCATCCCTACCGCCAGCGTATCCGCTAAGAGGGGATACGTCGCGTAATCAAGGGATCGGCAGGGGTCTGGCGTGATATCTGCAAGGCGAGTATCAGGATCACGCCAAACTGATACTAAATGCGAAGCACTCTGATCAGGAGTGTTTAAATATAAACAAACCACATGGCTTTTAGATACGCCTGCCAGCAAACCTAAGGATTCCAGCAGGTTGCCGTCATACTCAAGCAAGGATGCAACAAGTCCATCAAAGGTTTCAAAATAAGTTTGCAACAGCCCAAGTTCGCTCCGAAGCTCGAAATCGGGGTCAGTTAAAACATTGTGCTGCACGGCAAACCTCTTTGAGCAAGCACCTAGAATTGAAAGTATTAAGGAGCTCTGATTTAGAACAACTACACCCGCAATCGATATATAGCGATGAATTACGGCGAATAAATACAGAGCAGATAAGACCCTGCCCTGCAGCGATACTCAACTTATTCGCTTTCTACTTTCTCAGCTTTAGGCGCTGGCCCTTCGATCACTTCCACATAACCACATTCTTTCTGCGGGCAGACTTTCTCTGTACCGCGGCGTTTGGTTACTTTAATGGTCATTACTGGCCAGTTACACTGCGGGCAATGTTCAGCAATCGGTGGATTCCAAGTTGCATATTTGCAATCTGGGTAAGTATTACACGAATAAAACAGCTTGCCGTAGCGGCTCTTTCTTTCGATCAAACTACCCTTTTTGCATTCTGGGCACTCAACGCCTGTATCGCGCGGTTTTTCGAGTGGCTCAATATGCTTACACTTTGGATAGGCCGAACAACCAATAAACTTACCATAACGCCCTACCTTGATATGCAAAGCGGATTCGCATTTGGGGCAAGTACGGTCAGGAACGACTTCTGGCTCGGTAGGTGCAGTATCGGCATCATCCCCCAGATTGCGGGTGTAATCGCATTCTGGATAGGTGGTGCAGCCAATAAAGCGGCCACGTTTGCCTAAGCGAATCGCCAGTTTTGCCACGCCACATTTTGGACAGTCTTCGTCCATCTCTTCTTGGGTGACTTCTTTACGCGATAGTCCTGCTTTTTCTTCGCATTGCTTATGAAAGCCTTTCCAGAAATCAGCCAGCACCGGAATCCAATCGCGCTTACCGGTGGAAATCTCATCCAGCTTGTCTTCCAGCTTGGCAGTGAAATTGTAATCCACATACTGGGTAAAATGTTCCGTCAGGAATTTATTTACCACTTCACCGGTATCGGTTGGCGTAAAACGCTTTTTATCTAAGATCACGTATTCGCGATCTTTCAGCGTTTTAATCGTCGACGCATAAGTAGACGGGCGGCCAATCCCAAATTCTTCCAGCGATTTTACCAAAGACGCTTCAGTAAAGCGCGGTGGCGGCTGGGTAAAATGCTGCTCACCAGATAGCTTATCTACGGGCAAGGCATCCCCAACGGTGAGCACGGGCAGGCGTGCTTCATCGTCTTCATCGTCTTCTTCATCGGTATCTTCTTGGTAAACCGCAATAAAACCTGGGAATACCAAAGTTTGACCTGTAGCACGGAAAATAGCCTCCGGCCCTACCGCAATATCTACCGCTACCGTATCAAATTTTGCCGGTGTAATTTGGCTGGCCAGCGTGCGTTTCCAGATCATCTGATACAGCTTGAATTGATCAGCCGTCAGATAAGCCTTCACCGCATCTGGGGAACGATAGATGGAGGTAGGACGAATCGCTTCGTGCGCTTCTTGAGCATTTTTGGCTTTATTTTTGAAAATAACCGGCGCATTAGGCAGGTATTCTTTCTCAAATTTTTCGCCAATATAAGCGCGAATTTCATCCAATGCATCGTTAGCCAAGGCCACCGAGTCAGTACGCATATAGGTAATCAAACCGACGGTTTCGCCGCCGATGCTCATCCCTTCATACAATTGCTGAGCCGTGCGCATAGCGCGATCGGTCGTCATACCCAGCTTACGCACAGCTTCTTGTTGTAAGGTAGAGGTAGTAAATGGGGCAGCAGCGCTACGAGATTTCTTTTTCTTCTCTACCGCTTGAATTTCCGCGCTCTGGCCGCTGAGTGCATCAAGGATGCTCTGTTGCGTGCCGGTATCAGGGATATCAAATTGTTCGAGTTTTTTACCCTGCCACTGAGTTAGTTTTGCGCCAAATTTACTGCGACCTTGATGGGTATCGAGGTGAACCGACCAATATTCTTGCGATGTAAACGCACGAATCTCGATCTCGCGCTCACAAATCAAACGCAGCGCTGGGCTTTGCACACGGCCAGCGGATAGGCCGGAGCGCACTTTACGCCAAAGTAAGGGGGATAAATTAAAGCCAACTAAGTAATCTAGGGCACTACGTGCCTGCTGAGCATTCACCAGATCGCTATCAATATCGCGTGGATTAGCCACGGCATTGAGAACAGCGGTTTCGGTAATTTCATGAAATACCACCCGCTTAAAAGTGCGACTAGCCGTCAGTAGCTTTTTAGAGCGCAATATTTCCATGATATGCCAAGAAATAGCTTCACCTTCGCGGTCCGGATCGGTTGCCAGAAAGATGTTAGTAGATTCTTTAACGGCGGCAACCAGTGCATCGACGTGTTTTTTATTACGCTCGATCACCTGATACTTCATTTTAAAGTCATTCTCGGTATCTACCGAGCCGTCCTTTCTAACCAAACCACGGACGTGACCATAGGAAGCAAGGATCTGGAAATCCTTACCAAGATATTTCAGCAGCGTTTTCGCCTTGGACGGCGACTCGACGATCAATAGATTCGCGGGCATGGGTCCCCGGTACAGATTATTTTTAGATTAAAGAACTGTCAGCGAGCTCAAGTGTTTTACACATAAAAACTGATCTCAGCCAACAACAGATAGTCAGTGTTTCAAGGCGTAGCCAAAAAGATAAACTCTCTGGATATAGCAGGAAATCGGATGGAGCATGCTTTTAAAAAAGCGGTTCAACAAATGCTTACGCCCTACTCAGGCCACCCGCTGATAGCGGCTACCAGGCAGGGCGACAATGCAACCTTCTAGCTCCAAGGTCAACAGCATCGCGGATAGCCTGTCTGTCGTCAAGCCGCTGCGCTGTGACAATGTCTCAATGTCCACAGGGTCAAAGCCCATATTTTGTAAAAAAGGACTACTTTTTGATGCACGTTTTGGCACGCTTGCACCTTGAGGCGAATCCCATGCCAGCTCAGATAAAACATCTTCGCTTGATTCAACCAATTTTGCCCCCTGCTTAATCAGCAGATGACAGCCCCGAGCCAATGGCGAGTGAATTGAGCCTGGAATTGCCAGCACCTCTCTCCCTATATCTGCGGCCTGTTTCGCCGTTATCAAGGAGCCACTACCCACACTGGCTTCTACCACCAAGCAACCTAAGCCTAAAGCGGCGATCATACGGTTGCGTCTAGGAAAATGTTCAGCCTTAGGTGGGCTACCCAAAGCCAGCTCAGAAATAATCGTGCCCTGCTCGGCAATACAGTGGGCTAATTCACGATTGCTGGCAGGGTAAACCCGATCTAATCCAGTACCGACTACAGCAATAGTGGAGCCAGCCGCAGCTAAACCACCACGATGCGCTGCCGCATCAATCCCCGCCGCCAAGCCGCTAACTACGGTCAATCCCGCAGCACTAAAGCATTGTGCAAATTGCTCAGCGTTTTCTATACCCTGAGGGCTGGCACTACGGCTTCCTACAATGGATAAGGCAGGCGTGGACAATAAATCCAGCCTGCCTTTTACATAAATTAAAGTAGGTGCATCGGGTAAATCAAGCAAGCGCTGTGGATAAGCAGCATCGGCCAAAGAAATAAGCGTATTGCCCTCCTCAAGTTGCCACGCCAATGTTTGCTCAAGCGTGGCTTCCAGCTGGCTGTGATCGATCTCTAGCCAAGCGCGCAAAACGGTGGGGGCGAGCACTTCGGCCAGCTCAGCCTCTTTGGCCACCAGCGCTGCCTCTGGCGTTCCAAAGCGGGCCAAAAGCGCAAGCTGCTTTCTTGGCCCAACTTTATAAACTGTGGTGAAGCGCAGCCAAAGCCGCACTTCATCCTTATCCATCAAGGCGTTTTAACCTCGTCCCCCACATTCACCGATCGAGTACTATCAAGCACAAGGCCGTAGGCAAATTCAGGGAATACACGGTAAATAAATAAATTACCGTTTTTTTCAATTGGCGTGAAACGATCAGGCTCATTACTGCTTTCCTTACGAATCAAACGGCCAGCTTTGTAATTAAAAAATACGCTCCCAACATCTACACCATGTTGTGAACCACGGTTAATCACCACCGTCGTAAGCGGGCCAGCTTCTGCCACTCCACCATAAGAAGTCACAATCCGACCGCTAACTGGCAGCTCAGGAACATGCGGCACATAATTAATAAAGGGTGCTTCGTTCGCGCGAATTAAGCGGCTGCCGACCAGAATTTCTTCTTTAGAAGAAGTCAGGCGAAGTGTTGCCACATCACCCGTTACCTCTAATCTTGCGTCGCCTAAGTAATCGACTTGATGGCCAATCACGCGTTTTTTCTCTGGATCATCAGGATCAATCAGGTTTTTACCGTCTCTAAATACCTGCCAGTTATCCCCTACCTCACCCTCTAATCCAACGGCAAAGACATTATCGCCACTGGCAAAAATAACACGCTCATCCGGACCAGCGGCAATCCGCGGGGCAGCAGCAAAGCTCTCGTTATCAATAACCAGTGGCTTGCTAAGGAAAGGACTAATGGCCGACATAGGGATACTTGGCGTAGCCCCATCAGCCAAAGAAGTGAAGCGAATGCTCGGCGATAACTTGCCTGAAGCAGAATTGCTCCCTGCTGTTTTTTCGTTCTTAAGCAAGCGCAGACGCGGCACGCCACTGCTGTTATCCAACAAAACCACATCACCCGGATAAATCCAGTGTGGGTTTTTAATTTCCGTTTTGTTTAGTTGCCAAATTTCAGGCCAACGCCACGGCGTTTTTAAAAAATGCCCTGAAATACTCCAAAGCGTATCGCCCTTTACTACTACGTAACGGTCAGGCGCGTTATCTTGCATGGCGAGGCTATCTGCCAAAGCAGTGCCAGATAAAAGTACACTAGCCCAAAGTAGAGATATAATTGTTTTTCGCATGATGGCGATTTCTCTCCGCCGAGAAAACTGCTAAGCGAAGGCTTGCATGTTTTTTTCGGATTAAGTTGATACTACATATTTTACAGCTATATGCAAAAAATTTGCTTATAGCAATCACCGTACTTACTTGCACAGACTAACTATGGCCATTCTAAACATTTTGCACTACCCAGACGACAGGCTTTACACCGTAGCAAAGCCAGTGACTGTATTTGATAGCCACTTACAGCAATTTATCCACGACATGGGTGAAACCATGTATGCCGCCCCAGGAATTGGCTTAGCCGCGACACAAGTTAATACTCACCAACGCATTGTGGTGATTGATATCTCTGAAGATAAAAATAGCCTAATGGCATTGGTAAATCCTGAAATCATTAAGATGGATGGCAAAACCATGTGGGAAGAAGGTTGCCTTTCTGTACCAGGCATCTACGAAGAAGTAGAACGCGCCGAGCGCGTGACCGTTCGCGCTTTTGATGCAAAAGGCAAAATTTTTGAACTAGAAGCCGATGGCTTACTCGCTATTTGCATTCAACATGAATTAGATCACTTAGACGGTAAAGTCTTTGTAGAAAAACTTTCTAAATTAAAGCTTAACCGCATTCTGCAAAAACTTAAAAAAAACCAACGCAAGACTATGTAATCGCCTAGGGCCGCTAAAAAAATGAAAATTATCTTTGCCGGCACGCCGGATTTTGCCGCTTGTGCTCTGCAAGCGCTAATCAATGCGGGCCATGAAATTACTTTAGTGTTAACCCAGCCTGATCGCCCTGCAGGCCGAGGCATGAAGCTCACCGCCTCGCCGGTAAAAGCGCTGGCAGAGAAACATGCTATTGCGGTTTACCAGCCAGAAAAACTTCGCACCGCCGAGCAGCAAGCCCCCGTAGCAGCCATTGAAGCGGATGTGATGATAGTGGCCGCTTACGGGATTATCCTGCCACAAATTGTGCTGGATATGCCAAAGCTTGGCTGCCTGAATATTCACGGCTCGCTGCTACCGCGTTGGCGTGGCGCTGCGCCTATCCATCGCGCAATTTTAGCAGGGGATACGACAACGGGCATCACCATTATGCAAATGAACGCAGGGCTAGATACGGGAGAGATGCTGTCGATCCATACCACCCCTATTAATGCCACGGACACCACCGCCAGCTTGCACGACAAGCTGGCGACGCTAGGTGCTGAGGCCATCGTGGCTGCTCTGAAAGATTTGCCCGCATTACAGCAAACACGCCAAGTGCAGCCCGAAGCTGGGGTGAGCTATGCAGAGAAACTGCGTAAAGAAGAATCTCAAATCAATTGGCAAAAACCCGCCACCGAACTGGATCGAATGATTCGTGCATTTAACCCCTTTCCTACAGCGCAAACCTTGTTTGACGGGCTGGCACTCAAGATTTGGCAAGCTCAGGTTAACAGCGAAAACGGCCCAGCCGGAACCATCCTTAAGACCAATAAAGACGGTATCTTAGTCGCATGTGGGCAAGGATCTTTACTGATCACCGAGCTGCAAAAAGCGGGTAGCAAGCGTGTTGCTGCCAGTGCGTTTTTAGTGGGGAACGCCATTGAGGTGGGGCAAAAGCTAGGCTGATAGCCACAAGCACACCCTGTAAATCCCCCTATTTGTTCACATCTTGCATAAGGATTGAATTTTCTCAAAGAAACATCATCTTATGGAGATTGAATCGGTTTTTTGGAGAAAAAAATATGAACAACTGGCTAAAAACCACTATTTTGATGGCGGGCATTATCGCCCTTTTTGCCATGATCGGCGGCATAATTGGGGGCAAAAGCGGCATGCTGCTGGCGCTGCTATTTGGCGGCGGGATGAATGTGTGGGCTTATTGGAATTCCGACAAAATGGTGTTGCGTATGTACAACGCTCACCCCGTCGATGCCCATACCGCGCCAGAGCTTTACGGCATGGTCGAAGAACTAGCCAGAAATGCTGGCCTGCCTATGCCTAAAGTGTATGTGATTGACGAAGATCAACCGAATGCTTTTGCTACCGGCCGAGATCCAGAACACGCCGCCGTTGCAGCCACCACTGGCATTATGCGGGTGCTATCTTATCGTGAATTACGCGGCGTAATGGCGCATGAGCTGGCACACATTCAGCACCGCGATATTTTAATCTCCACCATTTCAGCCACCATGGCAGGGGCAATCTCCGCCTTAGCTAACTTTGCGATGTTTTTTGGCGGCAGAGATGAAAATGGCCGAGCCATGAACCCAATTGCAGGGATTGCCTTAGCCATTTTGGCCCCTATTGCAGCGTCTCTTATTCAAATGGCCATCTCCCGCGCCCGCGAGTTTGAAGCAGATGCAGGCGGCGCACGGATCTCTGGCGACCCACTAGCACTGGCCGATGCCCTACAAAAAATAGAGAGCCATGCACGCGGTATTCCAATGCAAGCCGCCGAAGAGCATCCAGCCACCGCACAAATGATGATTATCAACCCGCTGATTGGTGGTGGATTATCCGACTTATTTAGAACTCACCCACAAACTGCAGAGCGCATTGCCAGATTGCATGCCATTGCGCGGGGATAATTTCTAGAGTGCTTTTTTCCTTAGGTAGTTTCAGCCCCATATGCACTAAAAAAGTTACATAGAACCTCAAAGTGTGTGAAATGGCGCTCAACCTTGAATACAGAGGGCACGGAAAAAGACGCAAAACTTTATTTCCTCAGTGAACCGTATGCCCTCCGTAATTTAAGTTTTAACCCTCTGATTCATGGCATTACTTTCACTTAGCTCACTGGGGGTAAAACCCATCTTTTTTAGCCTTTGATACCTTCTGGCGGGTTTCACCCGTCCTACGCGATTCGCAATACCCAGAGGTTTGCAAATCGCCGCCTCACATTTAAAGAGAATATTTTGTTAGCCACTCAAAAATTTGCCAGCCGTATTGTTGCCAGCGTGCTTGCTGGCCAGAATCTAAACGAAGCTTTGAACAAGGTTTGGCGTGAAGACCCCAGCCTGCTACCTCGGCAAAAAGGTGCCATTCAAGATGTTAGCTACGGCACATTGCGCCAGCTGGGCCTAATTGAAAGCATCCTTAAGCCGCTATTGCAAAAACCTTTACACGAGCCTGAACTAAAAGCACTGCTATTGGTTGCCATTTACCAGCTGCAATTTAGCCGCGCCGCAGCGCACGCCATTGTGGATCACGCCGTTACGGTGGCGACACAAACCGGAGCAGGTCATGGCAAAGGCTTAGTCAACGGCGTATTGCGTAATTTCTTGCGCCAAAAAAATGATCTATTCAACATGGCGCAAAACAGCGAATACGGCCAGTACTCACATCCCGCTTGGTGGATTTCGGCCATGCGCAAAACTTACCCAAAACAATGGCGTAATATTTTGCTAGCCAATAATCAACATCCCCCTATGACCCTGCGGGTTAATCTCAACAAAACCACCGCCGCTGACTATCTTGCACTG
Organism: Iodobacter fluviatilis; assembly: GCF_004194535.1. Taxonomy (NCBI): domain Bacteria; kingdom Pseudomonadati; phylum Pseudomonadota; class Betaproteobacteria; order Neisseriales; family Chitinibacteraceae; genus Iodobacter; species Iodobacter fluviatilis. The sequence goes on from NZ_CP025781.1 coordinate 1,196,293, forward strand.
CTGGCGCTTGATGAGATTGGCGCTAGCTCTAGCGATGGCCTATCGATTCAATTGCAAAGCCCTGTAGGTGTAGATCGTTTGCCACACTTTTTTGATGGCTGGGTATCGGTACAAGATTTAGGTGCGCAATATGCCGCCCGCATTTTAGACATTCAAGATGGGCAGCGTATACTTGATGCCTGTGCCGCACCTGGAGGCAAAAGTGGCCATATTTTAGAGCTGAAAAAAGTGGCTTTAACCGCCGTTGATAATGATGCAATCCGCCTAAGACGCGTGCAAGAAAACCTTGATAGGCTAGAACAAACCGCCACGCTGGTGCTTGGAGATGCAGGTCAACCAGACACTTGGTGGGACGGTCAGCTATTTGATCGCATCCTTGCCGATGTGCCTTGCTCGGCCTCTGGCGTGGTTCGTCGCCACCCAGACATTAAATGGCTGCGCCGCAGCGGCGATTTTGCCGGATTTGCCCTCCAACAAACCCAAATGCTCGATGCCCTTTGGCCACTCGTAGCGCCGGGCGGCAAACTCCTGTACGCTACCTGCTCTGTTTTTGCCGCGGAAAATACCGAGGCTGTGAGCGCATTTTCCGCTCGCCATGCCAACGCAAAACAACTCCCTTTACCCGACTTCATCCCTGCAGATGGTCAGCTTTTGCCTACACCGGAACATGATGGCTTTTTCTACGCCCTTTTTACTAAAACGGCCTAAACGCCATAGCTTGCGTTTGATACCATGCTGAAACCCAGCTTGGTTGCCGCCTCTCATCTGCAAGGCCAGCACCTGTTAAAGCTGGCTTTGTTTTGCATGGTTTGGCTCTGCTGCACCATGACGATTGTCGGCAACGTCTGGGCCGATGCTGGCGAGATTAAAGCGCAAAAAGTAGAAGCGAGCTTTGGCGATAATCGGATCGAGATCGCGGCTCGCTTTGATATATCGCTCTCCGATGATTTACAAGAAGCCCTTAAAAATGGCTTGTCGCTGAGCTTTGTCTACGAATTTCAACTGACTCGCCCACGCATCTATTCTTGGTATCGGCAAGTGGCCGATGGCTTTGGTCCCAATTCCTCACTGAGCTATCAATTGTCTTACCACGCACTTAGCCGACAATATCGGCTTCACGTTGGTAGCTTTTACCGAAATTTTCAAAATATTAACGAAGCGCTCGCCGCACTCGGCATTGTGCGCAATTGGGGCGTGCTTTACGACAGCAGTATTGCCCGTGATAAAGGCGGAGAATTTGCAGGTAAAGTACGCTTAAAGCTTGATCGATCGCGCCTACCTAAAACCTATCAGTTGACCGCATTTGGCCATGAAGAATGGCAGCTAGAATCGCCATGGATAGAGTTCACTAAGGTACGCGAAGAAGCCAGCAGCAATGAATAAACCCAAACTTCTGCTACTGGCCTCTCTGGGGACCATTCTTATTTTTTTACTTGCCACGGCCAGTGGTAATACCTCCGCTTTTGCCCAGTATTACGGCCTGCTACTGGTACTCAATTTATTGCTACTGAGTAGCCTGCTGTTTTTAGTCAGCTTTCGCCTCATTAATCTCATTAAAAAAGTCCGTGCCAAAGTATTTGGCTCTCGGCTTACCCTCAGAATGGTGTTGATGTTTGCCTTGGTAGCCGTGTTACCAGGCACGCTGGTTTACACCCTTTCTGTACAGTTCTTAAATCGTAGTATTGAAAATTGGTTTGATGTACGCGTCGATCATGCACTTGATCGCGGGCTGAACTTAGGCCATAACGCCATTGACTACCAGCTCAATGATTTAGTCCGCAAAGCCACAGTGATTGCGCTCGATATTAGCGATGATAGCAGCGCTGGGATGCTCTCGAGGCTAGGGCGTTGGCGTGAGCAAACCGGCGTGCAAGAGCTGTCTTTATTTGATGAGTCTGGCCATACCTTGGCGCATATTGGGGGTGAAAACGCCAGCTTATTCCCCATTCAGCCTGAACGCACCCAGCTACGCCAAGCAATGCGTGGCCCATTTAAAGTCATCGAACCTCATGCCGACCAAGGTCTCAGCATGCGGGTACTGGTGGCCGTGCGGGGCAGTAATTTTGGTGAGCGCACCCGCCTCTTGCAACTCATTCAGCCCGTCCCCAAACAACTGGCCGCTGATGCCGAGCTGGTTGAAAAAGTACGCAGCGATTACAAACAGCTCTCGCAATCTAGGCGAGGACTTAAACTTATTTACAGCTTAACCCTTACCCTAGCCCTCTTAATGGCCTTGCTGGGCGCGCTGGCCCTCGCCATTTACCTATCTAATAAGTTAGCCGCCCCGCTTTCGGTCTTGGCCGAGGGCACACGTGCTGTTGCCGCTGGGGATTACTCACAGATGCAGCCCGTCATCAGCCGCGATGAGCTAGGAATACTGACGCACTCCTTTAACCGCATGACACGACAGCTTTCTGAAGCACGCAGCACCCTTGAAACCCACCAAGCCGAACAAGCAGCCGGCAGAGCCCACCTTGGGGCTATTTTGGGATCTCTTTCGGCGGGTGTATTATCGTTTGACGATGCTTGGCGGCTCCGCTCTTCTAACCAAAGTGCCTTAAGAATTTTAGGAATAGACCCAGAAAGAATTGGCGAAGAATCGCTTTCAAACTGGCATTTAATCTACCCAGCACTTACACCATTTTGTGCTCAGGTCGCAGATAGATTACTATCAGAGCAAGATCAGTGGCAACATCAGTTAGAATTAGCAAATACGAAGCGGGTTTTACATGTACGTGGAACCCGTTTGCTAGATCAACAAGATTCATCGCACACGGGTTTTGTGGTGGTATTTGATGATATTACCGAACTCCTTTCCGCGCAGCGTGATGCGGCTTGGGGTGAGGTAGCCAGGCGTTTAGCGCATGAAATTAAAAACCCGCTCACGCCCATTCAGCTCGCCGCAGAACGTATGGAACATAAGCTTGCTGGTAAACTAGATACGGCCAGTGCCGAGCTTTTATCACGAAATACTCAAACCATTGTGCGCCAAGTTGGGGCACTTAAAGATATGGTGGATGCGTTCCGTGATTATGCACGGCAACCGAGCGGCAAGAAAAAGCCACTCGATTTTCAACAGCTGTTAACTGAAATTTTAGTGCTCTATGAAGCCTCACCCTTGATCTTAAAACAGATGAGTCATGAGCCTTTAATCGTGCTTGGCGACGCTACCCAGCTACGTCAAGTGATCCATAACCTCTTACAAAATGCTCAAGATGCCATCACTGGGCATGAAAATTCCGAAAATCCAAATCGGATTTGCCTTAAGATGGAAAAAAACGAGCGATTTGCAAGCTTAACCGTATCAGATAGCGGCAGTGGTTTCCCTGCAGAAATCCTGCCTCGGGTATTTGAGCCCTATATAACCACCAAGATAAAGGGGACAGGGTTAGGTTTAGCCATTGTAAAAAAAATAATCGAAGAACATCAGGGCCGAATACAGGCCGGCAACAGGGATGAAGGTGGCGCTTGGGTAAGAATCGAGCTGCCCCTCGCGGAGGAAGCAATTGGCTAGTCAGGATATTTTGATCGTCGACGACGAAGTCGGCATTCGTGAATTATTGTCAGAAATTCTGCAAGATGAAGGCTATGGCATTGTTTTAGCCGAAAATGCAGAAGCTGCTCGCAAAATCAGAAATCAATCTCAGCCACGCTTGGTGCTATTGGATATCTGGATGCCAGATACCGATGGAATCACTTTGCTTAAAGAATGGTCGCGAAATGGTCAGCTCACCATGCCTGTGGTGATGATGTCTGGCCACGCTACGATTGATACGGCAGTGGAAGCGACCCGTATTGGCGCGCTTGATTTCTTAGAAAAGCCAATTGGTTTACAAAAACTATTGGCCACGGTAAAGCGTGCACTTTCTTTACCTAGCGAAGTAGCTCCGCGTGCGCCAACGTTAGAGCGCTTAGGCTCAGGGCAGGCAATTCAAGAATTGCAGGCCACCTTAAGCCCATTACGCGGTAAAACTGGCCCAGTCTTATTGCTAGGTTTACCTGGCGTTGGCTTTGAGCATTGTGCTCGCTATTTAAATCAAGGTAGTGCGCCGTTTATTTCGCCGCCTTCGAATGAAGACTTAGCGCAAGCACCACAAGAGCTACTCAATAAAGCCACAGGTGGGATATTATTTCTACGAGATTTAGCTTGGCTAGATCGCCGTGCACAGCTTGGTTTAAAAAGCATCCTACCAAAATTGGAAAAACAACGTGTCCGCTTAGTGTGTGCTTCTAGCAAGCCACTGAGTGTTTTAGCGGGGCAAATTGAGCCTGAACTGTTAAATTTTATTTCTCAGCTCAGCATTGCCATCCCCTCTTTATCTGAGCATCGAGAAGATATCCCTGCCTTGGCAGAAAAGCTGCTTAATGACGCCATTGGCATGCACAAGCTAGGGCCACGTTACTTTAGCCCCTTAGCTTTGCAATTATTATCGCGCCAAGATTGGGCCGGTAATCTGGATGAGCTAGCCAATGTGGTAAAAAGCGTAGCAATTACCAGCCGCGATGGTGAAATAGATAGTGCGCCACTGGCCCGCTTACTTTCTCAGTTTTCACCCAATGGCAGCGTACATAGCGAAAACCACAGCCAGCACGCAGCAGGCTTGCCCAATATCGATCTCAGCCTGCCGCTACGTGAGGCTCGTGATCAATTTGAAAAGCTCTATATCGAGCGGCAAATTGATTTGTCTAACGGCAATATGAGTCGTGTGGCAGAAAAAGTGGGGCTAGAGCGCACTCACCTTTACCGTAAGCTGAAGCAACTGGGTATTGCGGTGCCAAAAAAGCAGCGCAGCACTGAGGAAGAGTAATGCCGCTTATCCCCTGTGATATAGACCGCTTAATTGCGAGTGCTGATGAAATCCTTGCATTACAGACTAACGAAAGCCTGCAACTGGCTAAGTTGGCACAAATGCAAGCGCACTCCATTGGCTATATCCAAGGGGAAGTTCGGGCGGGCCTCATTTTCGGCAAAGCCCAGTTAATCTTAGGTGAATTGCAAGGTGCCTTAAACACTTTACAGCTCACCCTATTGATGGCGGAGGATGGCTCCTTAGAAAAAGCGCAGCTACTAGAGCAAATTGCGCGGGGCCATTTTGACCTTGGAGACTCCACCCTTGCAGCCAAGCTTTGGCAAGAGTGCACGCAAATCGCACTGGTGCAGCAGCACTTCAGCCCGCTGATTCATGCACATATTGGCCTTGGCCAAATTCATTTTGGCTTTGAAAACTACCCCGCAGCCCTATATTCACACTACCAAGCGTTTGAATATTTGCACACGAGTAGCAGTACCGAACTGCGCTGCCAAGTTTACGCCAATATCGTGTTAGATTTACTCAGCCTAGAGCGCCAGAGTGAAGCTGCCGCTATGCTACAACGCCTACAAGATGCGGCACTGACCCAGCGCAGCCTCAGTACCGATATAGAAACCTACCGCTTAAAAGGCCTGCTTGATTTAGCGAATCAGCAAGTATCGGATGCAAGATCCCACTTTGCCACCGCTTTAAAAATTTGCCACCTACAAGCAAACCCATGGAGTGAAGCCATGAGTTTGCTTGGCTTGGGTCGCTGTGATCTAGCCGATCAAGCATGGGCAGCAGCCCTAGCACACCTCAACAAAGCCCTCGAGATAGCCTGTGGATTACAAAACCCACACCTGCTATGCAAAATTCATTTTGCGCTTAGCAGTTGCTACGAAGGGCTAAATGAGCTGCATACAGCTAAAATCCACCTCACAGAATACCTGCAGTTCAAACAGCTATTACAGCCTAAAGTGAGTTAAGGCTTAGTACGATGAGCGCCCCAATAAAAACCCATTGCAGCCACACCATCATCGGGACCGCTCTCGCTTTAAATATTTAATAGCGATATAAACCTGCACCATACAAAGATGATTTTTCTTAAGTCTTAGGTGAGAGCTAACCAGTCGTTCGCTAATACCATCTCGATTTTTTTTGGCGACAACACATGTCTTAAGCCACAAATCACGATAAAAATCAAAGGGTTACCCTCAACACACTGTTGTTCGCTATAAAAAGCCGTGTTCTATCCCCCCCTTTGATTCAATATTAAGTTTTTTACTGTGTAACATCCCCCTATAAATTGCATCAACAACACCCCATACTCTACGCCTTACGCTATCCTTCAAATGCATTAATACTTCGCATGGAATAATCGTGTCAAATATCTTAATTCTCGGCGCTGGCCGTGTTGGCGCATCGGTGGCTGAGCAACTAGTGCATGAGCGCTATCACGTGACCATCGTTGACGAAAACCCAGAGCAGCTTAAACCGCTGGCCGATCGGCTCGATCTTCGCACCTTGGTTGGCCATGCTGGTAGCCCTGCCGTGCTGGCCGCCGCAGGAGCCGCCGATGCGGATTTGCTGCTAGCCGTTACGCCACTGGATGAGCTCAATATGGTGGCTTGTAAGATTGCTTACGAATTATTTAATATTCCTACTCGCCTTGCGCGGATTCGTGACCCCGATTTACTCGCGCGACCAGAGTTATTTACCGACAATAATTTTGCGATTGATCATGTCATCACCCCCGCGCAAATTGTGACCGACTATTTAGTTAGCTTGGTAGCAACCCCCGAAGCGTTGCAAGTACTGGATTTTGCCGGTGGTAAAGCGCAGCTGGTAGCAATTCGGGTAGAAGCTGGCGCGCATATGGATGGGCAAGATTTAGCCACACTGGATAAGCTTTTACCTAAAATTGATCGACGCGTAGTATCAATTTACCGCAAAAATCACCGTATCCATCCCGATGGCAATACCGTGTTGCAAGTGGGAGACGAGGTGTTTTTCCTCGCCGCTACCGAGCATATTCGCGCCGTTATTAAAGAAATGCGTGGCACAGAAAAAGCCATCAAACGCATTACGCTTTCCGGCGGTGGCAACGTGGGCTATCGCCTTGCACAAACCCTGCAACATGATTATCAAGTCAAACTCATTGAAGCCAACAAAGAACGAGCCGCTTGGCTAGCCGAAGCGCTGCCGCACACCTTGGTGCTGCGTGGCGATGCCACCGATGAAGCGCTATTAGAAAGCGAGCTGATTGAGCGCTGCGATCTGTATTTTGCCCTGACCTCCGATGATGAAGACAATATTATGTCTAGCCTTTTGGCTAAACAGATGGGGGCGCGCAAAACCATCGCCATTATTAATCGCTCACGCTATGTCGATCTTTTGCAAGGCGGCAAGATTGATGTGGCGATTTCCCCAGCCATTGCCACCATCGGCTCACTACTTGCCCACGTTAGGAGTGGTGATGTTGTGGCAGTACATAGTCTAAGACGCGGCGCAGCTGAAGCGATGGAAATCATCGTGCACGGCACGCCCGCCACGAGCCGCGTCGTGGGCAAAAAAATCGATGAGATTAAACTGCCCTCTGGGGCCGATTTAGCCGCCATTGTGCGCGGTAACAAAGTACTGATCGCCCATGGTCACACCATGATAGAAAGCGATGATCATGTGATTTTATTTGTGGATAACAAAGCGCATATTCGCGAAGTAGAACAACTCTTTGCCGTAAAAATTGGATTTTTCTGATGCAGCTTATTCAGCGTGTGTTTCCCACGGTTAATATTTTGGCGCGGGTTGCCGCTATTTTTTCGCTATGGATCTTGATCCCAATTGCCGTGGCATGGTGGGAAAATGATGCAGGGCTACAGCCATTTATCACCGCCCTAGTTAGCTTACTTCTGTTTAGCGGTGTCTTAAGCCTCCTCACTCATCGCTATAAGCGGGAAATGAAATCACGCGATGGTTTTATTTTAGTGGTGGGGCTTTGGACCACCCTGCCCGCCGTGGCGGCGTTGCCACTGATGTTGTTTGATACACAACTCTCCTTTACCCACGCCTACTTTGAAACCATGTCGGCACTCACCACAACGGGTGCAACGGTGCTCACCGGTTTAGACCAGCTCCCCGCATCGATCAATTTATGGCGGCATCTATTAAATTGGTTGGGTGGCATGGGGATTATTGTGCTGGCTGTGGCGATTCTGCCCATGCTGGGTGTCGGCGGTATGCAGCTATTTAAAGCCGAAACTCCCGGTCCAATCAAAGATTCAAAACTTACGCCTAGAATCCGTGAAACAGCCAGAAACCTATGGGTAGTCTATGCCAGCCTCACGCTGATTTGCGCCCTGCTGCTTAAGTTTGTAGGGGGCATGAGCTGGTTGGATGCCGTTTGCCATGCGTTTGCCACCATGTGCTTGGGTGGCTTTTCTACGCACGATGCCAGCGTAGGCTTTTTTAACTCGCCTATTATCGAGGCAATTCTTATCGTGTTTATGCTGCTGGCGGCCACTAACTTCGCCACTCATTATCTAGCACTCACCGGCCGCAAATTTTCCAGTTATTGGAAAGACTCTGAATTTAAAGCCATGATTTTGATTATCGTCATTACCACCCTAGGCAGTGCAGCCTATTTGGTATGGCAAAAAACTTATGGCGACTATCTTACCTCGCTCAGGCATGTTGCATTTAATCTTGTATCTATCGCCACCGACACGGGTTTTGCTAGCATTGATTTTGGCCAGTGGCCGATTTTTGTACCTTTATTAATGCTGTTTTTATCCTGCATCACCGCCTGCTCTGGCTCTACCGGTGGCGGGATTAAAATGATCCGTACCTTAATTATGCTACGCGAATCTAAACGGCAAATGTCTACCCTGATTCACCCTAATGCGGTACATCCTTTACGCGTAAATGGCATGGTTATTCCTGGAAACATTGTCTTTGCCGTCATGGGTTTTATCTTTTTATACTGCATGAGTATTGTCGGACTAACGTTTATATTATTGATCTCTGGCCTCGACTTTTTATCCAGCTTTACCGCCATCATCGCCTGCATCAATAATGCAGGCCCTGGCCTTGGTGTCGTTGGCCCGGCATCTAACTACGGCGTACTCAATGATTTTCAAATCTGGGTATGTAGCTTCGCCATGCTGCTTGGCCGCTTAGAAGTATTCTCAGTACTGATTTTATTTACCCGCGTTTTTTGGAAATCGTAAGCTGTTATAGATATGTTTATCACCGGTTTTTTGCTTTCTCTATCCCTCTGCTTAGACGTTAGAATCGTTCATATTGCCCTGATGATACCAGCCTAAAGCATGGCCCTAGCAGCCTGCCGGACTTAAGCGATCGTAACGAGGGAAAGACCGGTTTGAGACAGATTTCGTGGGTTTTTGAGGTGAATAGCTGGCTATTCAACAAGAAAATGCGTGAAATATGGCCAAATCCGGCTTTTCCGTAGTAGATCAGTCTTAAGCCCGACAGGCTGCTAGCCCTGCAATGCAGATGGGGCTAGGCTCTTGCTTTGGCGATTTGGTTTGAGCGGTGGTGTCCTTGCTACTGCTGTTTCTTGCCATTAAAACGCTGGAACAACAGCACCCGCATATTTACCCTCAATATAGGTTTTAACTTGCTGACTCGTTAATGCCGCTGCTAGTTTTTTAATCGCCACGCTGTCTTTATTATCTGGGCGTGCTACAAGGTAATTCACATAGGGCGAGCTGCGATCTTCTAGGGCTAAAGAATCTTTAACCGGATTAAGTTTGGCTTCTAAAGCGTAATTAGTATTAATCAAAGCCAAATCAACTTGATCCAGCACACGCGCTAACATGGCTGCGTCTAATTCTTTAAACTTTAATTTCTTTGGGTTTTCGCTGATATCTTTAGGCGTTGAGAGTGCATTGGTTGGGTCTTTTAGCTTAATCACGCCAGATTTTTGTAACAGTAATAAAGCACGGCCGCTATTGCTACCTTCGTTTGGAATAGCCACCGTTGCGCCAATGGGCAAATCTTTTAATGATTTATATTTATGCGAATACGCACCAAATGGCTCTACGTGCACACCCGTTACAATCACCAAATGAGTGCCCTTGCCTTTGTTAAAGTTATCTAAATAAGGCTTAGTCTGAAAGTAATTTGCATCGATATTTTTTTGATCAACTTGCAAGTTTGGCTGTACGTAATCAGTAAATACTTTAATTTGTAAATCCACGCCTTCTTTAGCTAAAAGAGGCTTAATCAATTCTAAGATTTCTGCGTGAGGAACCGCAGTGGCGGCAATGGTCAGCTTTTCTACAGCTTGTGCAAAACCAGTGGCTAATAAAGCAGCGAGCACGCTAATAACTAAAGTGTTTTTCATGGTATTTACCTGTGATATTTTAAATTGCATTCATTTATTATCGGCTAACGCCTTGATCTGTCTGGATTCTAGTAAGGCATCTATTTATCAAGAAGAAATATTAAATAACTTATATATAACAAAACACGCTATAGATTAATTGGCCCTGTCATGCATCCCCTTAAAAAAACAAGTAAGCAAGAGTAATGTTGGCAAAATATCGGGGATATAAAAGCGAGTACAATCAAGGCTTCGCCAGCATTTGTGATCCGTCATGCCCTTTCACTATTTGCGTGAGCTCACTGCTCCAGAGCGTACCGAACGCAATAATATTCATCTTGGCGTCACCCTCTGTTTTGTTGCAGGTGCAACGAATGCAGGCGGTTTTTTGGCGGTAGGGCAATACACATCGCATATGACGGGGATTCTTTCTGGGCTTGCGGATAACTGGGTATTGGGCAATGTCTCTTTGATGTTTGGGGCTCTGGCTAGCGTGTTAATGTTTATGGCTGGAGCCATCACCTCCTCCCTATTGATTAACTGGGCGCGCCGCCGTGATAGACGCAGCCTATATGCACTACCGCTATTGCTAGAATCATTACTTTTACTGTGTTTTGGTTTATTGGGCGGCCAGCTTGATTCGCACTCAAACAGCCTTGTTCCGCTCACCGTACTGCTGCTTTGCTACATCATGGGGCTGCAAAACGCCATCATTACTAAGATTTCTAAGGCAGTCATCCGCACCACCCACCTTACCGGCTTGATTACCGATATCAGCATAGAGCTAGGGCGGCTTTTGTACTGGAACCGCAATCTTAATGCCCCTGATGAGATAAAAGTTTTATGCGATCGCAAACATTTAAAAGTGCAATCTAGCTTGGTATTGGCCTTCTTATGCGGCGCAATTTCTGGGGCCTATGGTTTTAATCATCTAGGCTTTAGCTCCACCATTTTTTTAGCGCTGATCTTAGCGATTCTTTCTGTTGGACCGATGGTTGAAGATTTTTAAGCAGCTTGACCTAGCAGCCTGTCGGACTTAAGCGATCGTAGCGAGGGAAAGACCGGTTTGAGACAGATTTCGTGGGTTTTTGAGGCGAATAGCTAGCTATTCAATATAACTGGGGTCAGAACAAAATTAAATCCTACTATGCTTAATGCTCTTAGAGCCAAAGAAAGCGGATTTAACTTTACTCTGACCCTAGTTATTTTGCTTTATTTTGCTTCATCAAAGCTCAGTGGAATCGGCGAGCCGCAGTAGCGGATATGCACAAAGCCACCGACTTTTTGCGGGCGATGAATATGCCCCAGCGCAATATAGTCAGCAGGTGGAAAAGCACTGGTAGGGAAGGCTTCCAGCGCGCCAACATAAATCTCCCGTACCGATTCACTGGCGCTTGCGCCAACCGTGGTGAGATGGCCGGTGGCGATAATGGGCAGCTGTGGCAAGCCAAGCGCCATGCGCGTATCCAAGGCCCGCTGATACAGCATTTGGTAGTGCTGAAAAATACCTGCTTGCAAGCTAAGCTGCTTTTCATCGCTGCTTTGCCCCGCCACGCTTTGCTGCACATCGCGCGCGCGGATAAAGGGAATCGCACATAGCACCGCCCCAGCGCTGCCGTCTTTTTGCTTGAACAACAAAACCTGCTCACCAGCATCCGCTGCCACGCCAGGAATTACACTGGTGTTGAGCTCCGCGAGCAGCGATTTGCTTTCGCCTAAGGTGGCTACCGAGTCATGATTCCCACCCAGAATAATCAGCCTCGTGCCTGTTTTGCTGAGGGCCACAATAAAGTGGTTGTAAAGCACACGGGCATAGCTGGGCGGCGAGCCGGTATCAAAAATATCCCCAGCCACCAAGATAGCATCGGCATTGTGAGTGGACGCAGCGGCCAGCAGCCAGTCTAAAAAAGACTGATGCTCAGCTTGGCGCGTCTTACCCATAAAGTGCTGGCCAAGATGCCAGTCCGAGGTGTGGATGATTTTCATGTGTGGGGAGTGGTGATTCATATGAAGGGGATTATGAAGGCTGGCAGTGGGGGTCTTGCCCTTCTTTGTATAATAAAAAACTACCAATATAAAAATTTGATAGATTTTTACTATCAAAATAGTATAAATATTCAATTGGTACTTAGCAATAGGAATGAATATCATTTGTATGAATGATTTTACATAAAGAGGATTAAAACATGGCAAAGACAATTACTTTTGCGATGGTGCACTTTAGCGTCGCTTTTAGTGTGGCCTATCTGATCACAGGCAGTATCGGCATGGCTGGTTTTCTGGCCTTAATTGAGCCTATGGTCAATACCGTTGCCTATTTTTTTCATGAAAAAGCATGGGATGCTTACCGGCTGCGGCGCAGTAAACATCCGCAAGGTGAGCATGTAGTGGCATAGCCGTGGATGGCCGCTACTCTGAGGTGCGCAGCTTATGAGATGCCGTTTTTAAATAGATTTTCTGAGAAAATCAAGCCCCGAAATATTCAGAAAATCAGTGTAATGAGCTACTACAGTGACTTGACTTTGTGCTCCTGACTTGCCGGTCAAATAGCAGAGAAATGTACTTCATTTCACCCATTCTGTGACCAGCATCGCCGTTGCACTTACTTATTGAGTTCTCCCTTTAAGAGGATCACTACAATGCGTATTGGAAACAATTTACATCATATGCAACCCGCAGCAATGGGTTCTGCCACTACCGTACAGGCTCAAAGTGCAAGCAGCCATGCTATCAGCAACACCAATAAACCGCTGGACCCACATCGAGTACGAGAACTAACACTCATTGGGGTAGGTAGTAGTGTGGCCTATCTGCTTAATGAACTTAATGGCCGTTTTGCGCAAGACAGAGAAACTTCACCATTTTCAGGAAAAGTCAGTATTGTTGGCAAGGAGGACGCTTGGGTCGCAAATGTTCGTGGCCAAGGCTATCTTAATCATCAAATCGAACTTGTCAGTCAATGGGGACAGCAGGTGCCAGCATATGATCCCAGTTATGCTGATCGTGACGAGTTCTCCAAAAGTAACCAATTACAATTAACACAAGCAGTAGAGTTGGGCGCAGAGCACTTGGAGCTGCTGGTAACGAGCATTAAGCGACTGGATGATGGATGCTTCCGAATCGTCTTGGACAATGGTCAGGTTATAGACAGTTGGCAAGTTGTATTGGGCTCTGGTGCCGGGCAACATACCAGCATCTGGAACAGTGCGACACCACACACCCAAGCAGAAAAACGACTAGACAATATCAAGCTTCATGAACAGGAAGCCTTGCTTGGCAAGGTCTTGGATCTTGATGAGTTTATGCGTATGACAGATGTTGATCCCTCGCGGTTCGCAGGAAAAACAGTCGTGATACATGGCCCCAACGCGGGGATTGACGCGGTTGAACGCGCGGGAGAGCTGGAGGCCAATGTCGTGTGGTTTACACGCAGCACCAACCCGTTGCTGCTAGATGGAAACCACCTGAAGTTTGCACCCGCTTTAGCTCAAAGTGCCTTGTATAAAGTGGATTCACTCGACATACATCCAACAAAGCAAGCGTTCGGGCCTGCATTGCGCCTAGACTACACCTCGCCAGGACAAGACATCGAAGAAGCATGCCACTCCTTGGAGGCGGACTACTACGTTTATGCTTTGGGGCAAGACATTCATAAGCCAGGAAGCGCTGGTGCAATGCTTGGGACCTGCTTCAGCAGCTGGAGCCTGTTTATGATTACGACCAAGTCTATAGCGACCAGCCATTTAAGACGATCTTGGGCTTACAAAGCCGTGGAACGAACAGCAGTAGCGGTTTGATCATTATCGGCGCCGCAGTTGCGCAGTTAGCGAGCAATGTCTCGCATAGTTACCTAGACCATGCAGCAGACCGAGTATTTGAGCAATTGACCAAACTGCCTGGTAACCATGCACAAGTGTTGTCACACCTGTTATTAGATGAGGCACCTTCACTACAAATCCAGGCTCAATTGCAAACAATGCAAGAGGATGGCATTCAATCGCCTGATATGCAGGTATTGCAACATCAAGTAAAGGATTATTTGACAGCCCGTGACTACTTTCAACAACAAGCAAACACGAAAAAAGGCAACCTGCGTGGGGTTGCCGCAGAGGTAGAAAATCAAACCTTGACCGAGGTGGCATCGGTTATCGTGTCTCCGCAGTTAGGCACGATCAAGGCCTCTGTTGCTGCCTTATCAGGGCTAATGCCAGCCTATGTAGCCAATGGCGATAATAATTTTACCACCGATAATCGCACCATGCTCCGCGCAGGTATTGCAGATAGATATCCAAACGTAGGCAACGCTGAAGCAAGTGGGTTTATCGACGAGGTAATTGGCTTGCGCCGCCTTGATCGCCAAAGATTTATTGATAAAATAGCCGCCGAAATGAATGACAATACAACCCAACCATTAGAGTCATTACCGCCCCCAGTACTAGGAGTTCCTGAGCCGGTCAGGACAGCTTATGAGGAGCGCCTGCAAAAATTGAATTCTGGAACCCGCGATGAGACGCCGTTAAGCCAGAGCTGGCTGCCCTAAAATAACTCATGAGGAAATGACGAATATTTGCCCCCATTCAGCGGTGTGTTTTTTGGCGGATTCTTTCTGGGCTTGCAGATAACTGGGTATTGGCCTTCTTATGCGGCGCAATTTCAGGGGCCTATGGTTTTAATCATCTAGCAGCCTGTCAGACTTAGACGGTCGAAGCGAAAAATCGCATGATCGAGACCAGATTTTGCCGGATTTGCAGCGCCAATAACGAGTTATTGGTCAAAAATCTGGTGAAATATAGGCCGATCAGGTGATTTTGCAGCTGACTGATGCTAAGTCCGACAGGCTGCTAGGCACAAGGCATTTGACGAAGGTAATAACAGGTTATTGTCGAGGAGCATCACGCAGTGAATGGCCATTTTCCGGCTCAGCCCTTCGGGTTTAGCCCATTTTTGGGGCTGCACGGCGTTAATGAAATACAGTGATGTAAAGGCTGCCCTGTGGCTTACCTCCAGAGACGATTTTATCTCCATTGAAGGTGTCCACATTTAGTGGCCTACCTCAGATGCAAAAATGAGGTAAAGAAAAGAAAGTTAATTTGAAAAATATAATAAAAATGCGCAGGAATAGTAATGAGCAGAATCTTCTACTTGAAGCCAAGTCAAGCTCAAACCTCTACCAAGACTCTTCGCGGGGAGGGCGAGCGGCTAGCCATAGTAGCAAGGCGATTGCGCCATAAGGCCATACATCACTAATCACCGCGGATAGGCCATTAAAGTGTAAAAGATGGCCATAGTGCCAACGAAACAGCGGTAGGGTTGCCGCCAGCTGTGGCACCAAGGGCCAAAACCAGCCGATCACCAAAGTGGCCGCCAAAGCGAGCGCCCCCAACAAGGCTCTTAGGCCACGATTTAAACGCCATAGCAGCAGCAAAGCCAGCGTGCCTAATAATCCACCCACGAAGATATTAAAATTCAGCCAAGCAAAAAACTGTGCAGGCTTAAGCAAAACCCCAGCAAACCCAAGCTTAAGTAATAAAGCCGTCAGTAGAGTAAAGCGAATCGCGGCGGGGCTTTGCCGCGTGTGACGCATCAGCACCGAAACAAATAGCGCGACACCCAAAAAGTGCAGCATCATGCCGCCACCTTCTAATAGGCGCAAAAATAGCTTGGCGTTTTCCATTGGCGATTCAAATGGCTGTGGCAAGCCTGGCGATTCAACCACCACGCCCAAAAAGGGTTGCGATGGATCCATCTGGGTGAGAAACCACAGCACCAACCAAGTGACACCCCATTCCACGGCTGGCCCGGGAGCAAACCAAGCGTGCCGAGCCGCTAAGCAGCGCGTTTGCCAATAGCGATTGCCTAAAATCATAGCCAAGAGCACGCCCAAAAAAGCACCAAAACTATTACTTAAAATATCTAGGTTTGATGCCACTCGGCCAGGTAAAAACTGCTGGGTGAATTCCACCATACAAGATAAAAGCACGCCCGAAAATTGCGCCAGCAATGGCCCTAAACGATTATTTTTTAATGAAATGGCCAGACTAAAGCCCAGCGGCATATAGGCCAGCACATTAATGCTGTTATCAAAAAAAGTGAAATAGTAAGGCAGAGGATAGGCATAGAAAGCCCAGATGGGCTCCCCAGTAAAACGCCAGCCAGTAAAGGGATACAGGCTCACCACCAAAATCACCAGCACGCTGCAAAAAAACACGTAGCGCGGCACCCGCGATGGGGTAATGCGACGAGCCAAGTAGCTGATATTAAAGGATATGTTTCGCATTAGCTAAGCAAGGCCAGCCTTAGGGTGGATTGACGCTTGATTCACATTACACGGAGCCATGAATCGAATGTCAACAGATCCGAGTAATTTAAGGATAAGAAGCAATATATAGGGCAGACCAAGGCAATCAACCTTGCCCACCCTACAAAAGCTGAGATGACAGGCTTGGGTGCCCAAACACCCTGCCGCCTATTTAGAGGTTTTAACTTGCGTCCACAAACGGCCTAAATCGCGGCGCTGTTTCGCATCCAATGGCTTGAGCTGCTGCAGTTTTTTTAAAGCGGCTTCATCAGGAAATACTGCGGTATTCTTTTTAATTTCAGCATTAACAAACGGGGCAGCAGCCGAATTAGGATTACCCGTGCCCACCATATTGGTCAGCTCGCTTGAGTTTTTGCCTTCCATCATAAAGTTAATAAATTTCAGCGCCAAATCAGGGCGAGGCGCTGATTTAAGCATCATCATATTATCAACAGAGAGGGTATTACCTTCTTTTTGCAAACCATAGCTCACGGTAAAGGCGCGCTTGACTGTTTTAGCATCTGCGGCCGCTTGAAACATATCACTAGAATAACCGTGTGCTACCCAGATATTGCCCAGCGTTAATTCTTTAATATAACTTTGCGAATTAAACGCAGCCCAAAATGGCTTTGCTTTAATAATGGTTTCTTGGGCTTTTTTCCACTCAGCTGGATTGGTCGAGTTAGCAGAAAAACCGTTATACATTAAGGATGCAGCAAATAGCTCATTAGCATCATCCAGCACGGTTACTTTGCCTTTAATTTTTGCCAAAATAGCGGTATCAAAAATAAGGGCCCAAGAATTAGACTCAACACCTAGCTCTTTAAGCTTAGTCTGATTAAAACCCAGCAAGGTAGTAGTGAATGAATACGGTAGGGAGAACTTATTGCCCGGATCAAACTGGCTATTTAAAAAAACTGGATTTACATTTTTAACATTCGCCAACTTGCTTTTATCTAGTGGCTGCACCATGCCTTGTTTAATCAAAGGCGGCATTGCAAAGCCAGTGGGCACAACCACATCGTAGCCCTTGGCACCGGCGGAAAGCTTAGCCAGCATTTCTTCCATTGCACCGTAATAATCTTGCACCACACGGCATTTACAGTCTGCTTCGAAGCGTTTTACCGTTTCTGGCGCAATATAATTGTTCCAGTTGTAAACGTGGAGCACTTCATCAGCATTTGCCATATTGGCAGCCAATAGCAGCGTGAATAATAATTTCTTCATGTCTCAAACACTCCAAAGCGGTTGAATAAAAAAGCAGTGCGATTATGCCCTAAATCTTAAGGCACTCTAAAAACAAAGGAACCCTTATGCTGGTTATCTATGTTTATAGGTACAAAATGCTGTTGCGCTTGGTATTGCCCATCAATACCAAACGCTGATGAACTATTTAGCGCGTAAAGCGCTTGGGGCTACTTTGCTGGCAATCAAAATTAAAGCAAGAGTTAGCAGCATTAATAAGGTTGAAATAGCGTTAACCTCAGGGGTTACCGCAATTCTAATCATTGAATAAATTTGCAATGGCAAGGTAGATGCACCCGCGCCTGCAGTAAAAAACGTGATCACAAAATCATCAATAGATAATGTAAACGCCATCAATGCACCCGCAATAATGCCTGGCATGATCAAGGGCATAGTGATCAGCCTAAATGCCTGTATCGGCGTAGCACCTAAATCGCGCGCGGCTTCTAGCAAGGATTCATCCATGCCTTGCAAACGGGAGCGCACCACAATCGCCACAAAACCAATACAAAATGCAATATGCGCTAAGGCAACTGAGAACAATCCCAGCGTCATATTCAGCATAACAAAAAACATCAACAGCGATACGCCCATTAATATTTCTGGGATAGCGATCGGGGTGAGCACCAAAACAGGTAAAAGCCGCAGCTTATATTTGTACATGGCAACACCTGCCAAGGTACCAAATATAGTGGAAAAAAAACTCGTTACCACACCAATTAATAATGAATTGCGGGCAGCCACCAGCATTTGCTCATCATTAAACAAAATGTGATACCACTTAAAGGTAAAACCTACCCACTCGGCATTAAGACGTGAATCATTAAACGAATACATCACCACAATAATCAGTGGCAAATATAAAAAGGCATAGGTGAACAAAGCCGCTAACCATAGCCATTTGTTTTGCTTAGTCATGTTTTTTTCTCCCACGGCTAATCAAGGTCGCTAAGGATGCTAATAGCAATACGGTGGCAGTGAGCATAATCGATAAGGTAGAACCAAATGGCCAATCTCGGCTATCTAAGAACTGCTGCTTAATTAGATTACCCACCATAATCCCATCAGTGCCTCCCACCAAATCAGGCACGGCAAACATCCCTAAGGCGGGAATAAACACCAAAGCAGCACCTGCCCAAATACCAGGCAAAGACAATGGCCAAGTAATCCGCCAGAAACGTTGCCAAGCTGACGCGCCCAAATCTTGCGCCGCATCTAAAAGGGCCATATCGTGTTTTTCTAAATTTGCATAGAGCGGCAACACCATAAACGGCAGATGCACATAGACCAGCACCACAATCACCGCAAAATGGGTAAATAGAAACTGCTGAGGGCCAACACCAAACCACGCCAATACGCTATTCACCGTCATAGCAAAATAGCCCTGCGGCCCTAAAATAATCATCCACGCATACACACGGATCAAAAAATTACTCCAAAACGGCAAGATCACTAATAGCACTAATAAATCACGGTATTTTTTTGGGCTACGGGCAATCAGCCACGCCAATGGATAAGCCAAAATAATGCAAAAAAAGGTGGTTAATCCGGCATACCAAAACGACTTAATAAATAACTGAACGTAAACGCCGTCTTCAAAAAAGCGAGTGAAGTTTTCTAAAGTTAGAAACTCATGCCAATTTTGCCAATTAATGAGTAGCTCACGCGCACCAGTATCTGCATTGATATCTACCAGCGGCATTAAGCCGCCATACTCACCCGGAAAACGAAACGCTGAAAAAATCATAATCAGCGTTGGCACGGCAAAAAAGATCACTAAATATAAGAGCGGCGGGCCAGAAATCAACCATTTCGCCAAACTGAGCGATTTAACTTTCGACATATCGCCCCCTAAGACAGCAAGAAGTGGCCGGCGTCGTAACGCCAAGCCAGCTCTACTGCATCATTATCATCAAAGAACTTAGCCCGCCCTGCGGCTGAATTTGGCAACATGGCCTCTACTAACATGCCGTTATCTAGCTTAACGATATACATAGTGACATCGCCCAGATAGAGGCAGTTATGCACCGTGCCTTTGAAGTGCACCTCATCGGCATCGCCAACATCAAGCGATGCCGCCAATTTTATTTTTTCTGGGCGTAAGCTCAACGTACCTGTTTGCCCAACCACCGCCCCCGCCACTGGCAAGGTTTCAGCTATGCCTACGCCAGCAATTTCTACCTGCATGCGCTCATTGCTAATCGATTTGATCGTGGCATCCAGCAAATTACATTGGCCAATAAAATCGGCCACAAAACGGCTTTTGGGGTAACTATAAATAGCTTCAGGCGCATCCAGCTGCTCTACTTGTCCCTTATTCATTACCGCAATCCGATGTGATAAAGCCAAAGCTTCGCCTTGATCATGGGTGACATACACAAAGGTCACGCCGACTTCTTTTTGCAGTGTAATTAATTCCATTTGCATTTGTTCACGCAGCTTGGCATCCAGCGCGGAGAGCGGCTCATCGAGCAGCAAGAGACGTGGGCGGTTCACTAGGGAGCGAGCAATGGCAACGCGCTGGCGCTGGCCACCAGATAGTTCATGCGGAAAACGATGCGAAAACTCTTGCAAACGCACGTCCTCTAAGATTTCGGTCACACGGGATTTAATCTCTGCAGGTGAGACTTTGGCCATTTTCAGCGGAAAAGCGATATTGTCGCCCACGCTCATATGCGGAAACAGCGCGTAACTCTGAAACACCGTGTGCACTGGGCGCTTTTCTGGCGGCACATTCGACATGTCTTTGCCATCAAGCAAAATTGCGCCAGAATCTGGCTGCTCAAAACCGGCCAGCATCCGTAATAAAGTGGTTTTGCCGCAGCCCGAGGGGCCAAGCAGGGTAAAGAATTCACCGGCTTCCACCGACAAGTTCACATGATTAACAGCAGTGAAATCGCCGAAAGTTTTTACGACGTCACGGATCTCCAGCAGGGCCATAGTCTTCTCACAAAAAAACGGTCGCTATTTTAACAAAAACATCGCAGTGATGTTGGTTTTATAGCCTACAGCCAAATGCAAATATCGAGGGCTAGTCCCCAGAACATTTAATGCGCCTGCTCGGTAATAATTGCTTATATCCAAAGCAGATAAGATCTTTAGATGCATACTCAGTCCTTTCAATACTGGCTAGTCGACCAGCTAAAAACAGGGCGTAAGCTCACACAGAACAAATGATCAGAGTAATCAGCAACCCGCAGTGAGCTGCTGCTACAAAGGAAATAGCCCCACATCAAGCCCCTTGATTGCTAGACTTGGCCAATATTGGGCGCAGCAAGCAGCCCTTTGTGATATTTTTTGAAATTTTTGGAGGCTAATTTCATGCGTTCTATATGCATCAGTTAATCTGCAAAACGATTAGAAAAGCTGATTAAGTGTCTGCAAATGCATTGATAACGTCATTTAGCAATCCTTTTACCATGCGAATTAAGTGCATTTTGCCATTGGCGATTACAAAAACTACCACCATAATGCTATTGACATGAAGCATAAAAAGATAGATGTAACCATAAGGAAATGGCTTAAGTGGATTGTAAATCCCTTACAATATGGCTTTAACTTTGTTTGAAAAATCTATTACTTACAAAAAACATAATCAATGGCAATAAAAAGACAGTCATTAATTTTAAAAAAACGACATTTCAGTGCTTCTGGTCATCTGAGTCAGCAATAAAGACATAATCAATTGGAAACACGCCTACCTGTATCAGCGCTACAAGCTGATTTATTTATTAGCGAACTTGATCGCCCTTGGATTGACACGCCTTTTCTAATTGAAGGTTTTTTGCTAGAAAGCGCTGAGCAGCTTGAGCAACTCAAAGAATACTGCCAGTTTGTGACAGTAGATATCGAGCGCTCCACAGGCGGAGTGGCGCGCTGGGGATTTTTGACCGAAAAAAAATTTAGCGCCCCCCCCTCTTTCCGCAGATTCAATATCAAACAGTAGAAATCAAAGAGCACATCACGCTGCTCAAAGAATTACGCCAGCTGTTTGCCAAGTGGTCGCAAAACAAAGCAACGACTGCGAATGCACCCTACGTTGAGCCGCAAATTATTATTTATGCGGATAGCCAGCCCATCAAACAAGAGCTGCAGCAGGCTAAAACCATACACCGCTCTGCCAGCGATATGATTGCGATTTCCATGGCCGAAATCAGCAGAGACTTACAACCGCGTGCAGAGGCAATTAATACTGTAGTCAGTGAGATGGTTGATTCGATTATCCGCAATCCCAGCGCACTGCTTTGGCTATCCCAGCTCAAAAACGCTAACAGCTACACCTACGAGCATGCCTTAGATAGCGCCGTTTATATGCTGGCTTTTGGTCGGCACTTAGGCTATCCCCGCGAAGATTTACACACTTTGGGATTTGCTGGATTTATGCTGGATATTGGCAAAATGAAATTGCCTAAAACGCTATTACAACACCACGGCTCTTACTCGCCAGAGGAGTTTTCTATGATGAAAACCCACGTATGGCATGGCTTAGATATCTTGAATCAGATTAAAGATGTACCACTTGATGTTTACGATATGGTGGCTCGCCATCACGAGCGCTTAGATGGCAGTGGTTATCCTATCGGTTTAAAAGGCGAAGAGATCGGGCTATTTTCTAGCATGGCCGGTATTGTAGATTGCTTTACAGCCATGACCAGCGATCGCTCTCACGCCGAAACGAAAACCTCGCATGCCGCCTTGCAATTGCTTTATAAATGGAGCGATAAATCCTTCCACCCCGCCTTGGTTGAGCAATTTGCCCAATGCATTGGGGTGTTTCCGGTGGGAGCCCTGGTTGAGCTTAGCAGTGGAGATATTGGGATTGTGACGGGGCAAAATCGCAGTAGGCGGCTTAAGCCCAAGGTATTACTGATTTTAGGGCCAGATAAACTACCCCATGCACGGCCTAGCCAGCTGGATTTAATGATTAATCCATCTAGCAGTACCGGGCAAGAAATCAGCATTCGCAAAGAGTGGCCACAGGGTAGTTTTAATATTAATCCACGAGAGTATTTTCAAGGATGAGTACCTCACCCTTAGCCAACAGCAGCGACCTAAGCCTGCTTGCCTGCTATCAACTCAGTACACAGAACTCATTAAGCCAAGCCCTAAGCAGGCAAGCCCAAACACATTGTCAAGAAAATCCCCAAGACGACACGCTCTACGATAGTTACTTTCAAGCCCTTCTTAAGGGGGAAGCTATCAACATTTGGCCGCAGCTTAGCCAACACGGCCTTAACCAATCCACCTTAATGATCTTAAGTTGGCGAGAACAATTACTCCCCCATTTACCTGCAGACGCTGAAGTGCTGATAAATCGCCTCAGCCTAGCCGAGCTAGAAAAAGCCCTTCAGCAGCTACAAACGCGCATGCCATTACAAATAGATTCACCCGCTCAAGGCTTAGAAAATGCCAAGCTACATACTCAAGCAGAGCGAAATATCGGTCTACTTTTTATAGAAGCTGATCATCTTGAATCGCTCAGAGCCAGCGCGATAAAACTACTAAATGAAATGCTGCGCCCGCAAGACAAAGTATTCCCTATCGAGGGGGGAGTATTAATGATTTTGCCCAATATGCTAGGCGAAGGGCATGCTTTCTTAGCGGCTAACCGTGCACAATCCCTGCTAAATCAATCCCTTACAGAATACTCAGTAAGCCCACGGATCGGCATTGCGCTATGGCCTGTGCATGGCGTAAATCTAAGACAATTAATCCATTGTGCCAAAGCGGCAGCCAAACAATGCAGCAATGAAGAGCCCGCTGTGTATCAAGCCGAGCGAGATATCCAAGGCTTGCTGCTTGCCAAATTAGAAAAACCCCTACGTGAAGCACTGGCAAACAATCGCTTTCACCTGGTTTTTCAACCCCAGGTACAGCCGCTTAGCAATGGCGTGCTTTATAAAGGAGCCGAAGCGCTACTGCGCTGGCAAGACGAGCAACTAGGCTATGTGCACCCCGATGAAGCAGTGCGAGTGGCCGAGCAACTCGGGCTGATGCCACAGCTTACCCGCTGGGTAATTCATACGGCTTTGCGCGAGTTTTCCCTACTTAGCCAAGCGGGGCTAAAGGGCAGTTTAAGTATTAATCTAACCCCATCTAATCTACTGGATTCGCGCTTAGCGCAAGAGGTAGATAACGCACTTAGCCTATGGAATATCCCTGGCGATCGCATTATTTTTGAGATTACCGAATCCGCCGCAATCGAGGATTTAGAAGCCACCATCAGTAGCTTGTATGGGCTAAAGAAACTAGGCTGTAAGCTAGCCCTCGATGATTTTGGCACGGGTTACGCCTCGCTTTCTTATTTAAAGCGCCTGCCAATTGATAAGCTAAAAATCGACCAAAGCTTTATTCGCACAATTACTCAATCAGACACCGACGCACATATCGTAGAAAGCGTGATTAATTTAGCGCACACACTCAATTTAAGCGTGGTGGCCGAGGGCGTAGAAGATCAAGCCACATCAGAAAAACTAATCGCCTATGGCTGTAACCTGATTCAAGGCTATTATTTTAGTCGCCCACTCGCAGCCAATGACTTACTGCAATATTATCTTGCAACCAAAGCAGCGAATATCAAAATACATAGTCCACGAAAAACACCAAAATCACGAGTAAGCCTAAGGACGCGCTAATTAACGCCATAGCTCATCTTTCAGGACTTAATCTGACCCCAGCCCCCCTCCTCGAAGGAAAAGGCTCGTTCAGATCATCACGGAGTGTTTTTCTAAGACGAACATAGCCCAATGAGACCCATCTATGATGAACTGGCAACAGCTCCTAAACGCCGAGCGACTTGGCGCAGTACGTAATGATTTATTTGATCACGAATCAGGGCGCAGTGATTTTCATAAAGACCACGACCGCATCGTTTTTTCCTCTCCGTTTCGCCGCTTAGGGCGCAAAACTCAGGTTCACCCGCTAACTGAAAACGATCATGTACATACCCGCCTCACCCACTCCATTGAGGTGAGCTGCGTGGGGCGCAGCTTGGGTATTTTAGTAGGGCAAAGGCTGCAATACGCACTGCCGCCGCATATTAACGCTTACGATATCGGTGCGATTGTGCAAGCTGCCTGCCTTGCCCACGATATTGGCAACCCGCCATTTGGCCATGCCGGTGAATACGCAATCCGCGATTGGTTTTGCCGCGATCAACACGCCTATCTGCTACAAAATCTAAGCGCCAACGAGCGCCTCGATTTAATGACATTTGAAGGCAATGCTCAAGGTTTTAGAGTAGTCACCCAGCTAGAAAACCACCGTTTTGAAGGCGGCATGCGCCTAACCTACGCCACGCTGGGCACGACGCTTAAATACCCGTGGACATCCAGTGAAGCCACGCCCAGCGGCAAATTTAGCTGCTATCAATCTGAAAAAAACATCTTAGAAGAAATTGCCATCGAATTAGGCCTACCTAAGGTCGATAAAAACAGCTGGGCACGCCATCCACTCTCTTATTTGATGGAGGCCGCCGACGATATTTGCTACGCCATTTTAGATTTAGAAGACGGTATAGAAATTGGCATGCTGGCTTACGAGCAAGTCGAGCCGCTCTTAATTAAAATTTGTGGTGGTCAGCAAGACCTGCTGGAGCTAGAAATCGCAGCAGCGCCATCCACTCGCCGCAAAATATCGCTGCTGCGTGGTAAAGCGATCGAACGCTGCGTACTCAGTGCCACTGAAACCTTTATGCAGCAATACACCACGATTATGGAAGGCAAATTCAAGGGCGATTTACTTAGCGCCTGCCCCAACAGTATGAAAGACGGCATCAACGCCGCCAAGCAGCTTGCCCGTGATCGTATTTTTAATGAAAGGCGCAAAATAGAAATTGAAGTGGGCTCATTTACCTGCTTAGATATTCTGCTGGGTGCCTTTTGCAACGCAGCCTACCAACAAAAAGTATCGCCTCAACTGAGCTTTAGAATGAAACGAATCCTCGATTTAATGGAATACAACGCCCCTAAAAAAGAATGGCCGCTCTATGAGAGCTATAGCCGAGTGCTGGATTTTATCGGCGGCATGACCGATAACTACGCCACCTATCTAGCGCAACAAGTAGGAGGAATGGGTAAATGAAAGCTTTGATCTTACTCAGCATGCTCGCCATTAGCCTAAGCGGCTGCGCCGTAGTGGCCGTCGGCGCGGCCGCTGTTAGCCTCACCACCACCGCTGTTGGAGTGGCTTACGATGTGGGCAAAGCGGGAGTAAAAGGCGCAGTGGCCGTGGGTGGCGCAGCAGCAGATGCTTTAAGTAGCTCACCCACTCCCACAACAGCGCCCGACCCAACGCCAGTCATCAACACCCCCGCCCAGAATCAGTAGAGGTGCGGGCGTTGAAGCAGGAATCGTTTTATCAATGAAGGAATGCCATCGTTTAAGCTACACCCAAGCTGCGCCGCCGCCGGTAGAGCGTGCTGCGCGCCACACCAAGTGCAGCTGCGGCTTTACTGATATTGCCTTCAAACTGGGCAATAGTTTGTTCAATCAGCCCTTGGCTGTTGCTGGCTAGGGAGGCTTTGCTGACCGACGTTTGGTAGGCCTCTGGCAAGTCGCAGATGCCCAAACTATCGCCATCGTCAGCTAACGCCAGTAGGGTTTTCAATACGCTGAGTAACTGCCTTACATTGCCAGGCCAAGGATAGCGGCTTAATGCCCCCAGTAGCTCGTCTTCCAGCCGAATCTGCCGTTTTACCCCTCCTAGATTTTGCCAAAGCCCAGAGATAAAACCGAGCAAATTTGCGTGTTCGCGCAGCGGAGGAAGGCGCATGGTAAAGTCTTG
The DNA here is from genome assembly GCF_004194535.1 of Iodobacter fluviatilis. Taxonomy (NCBI): domain Bacteria; kingdom Pseudomonadati; phylum Pseudomonadota; class Betaproteobacteria; order Neisseriales; family Chitinibacteraceae; genus Iodobacter; species Iodobacter fluviatilis. The sequence goes on from NZ_CP025781.1 coordinate 1,222,757, forward strand.
CAGGCGATAGAATAAATCGGCCCTAAACTCCCCTGCAGACACCCGTTTAGGCAGATCGCGGTGGCTGGCGCAAACAATAGCGAAATCTACTTTATAAGACCGACTGCCCCCCAACGGGGTGACTTCACGCTCCTGCAGCACCCGCAGTAAACGCGCCTGCATAGCCAGCGGCATATCGCCGATCTCGTCTAGCAGCAATACGCCGCCATGGGCCTCGCGTAATTTACCCAGATGCCCTTTACGCTTGGCTCCCGTAAACGCACCCTCTTCATAGCCAAATAATTCAGATTCAATTAAGGATTCAGGTAGGGCGGCGCAGTTAATCGCCACAAACGGGCCTTTGCTGCGCTGGCTGGCTTGGTGCAGCGCTCTGGCAAATACCTCTTTACCGCTACCGGTTTCGCCCTGTAGCAGTACTGCCACGCCAGCATTAAGTACCCTGACCGCTTGATTTAATTGTTTTTGAAAAGGCTGCACCATGCTCTGCTCGTTAAACTCTGGCTCAATCAAGGTGCGAATCGCGAGCTTGGCCTTAGGCGCGGTAATGGTGATATAAAAATGCTGGCCGCGCTGGGTATAGATTTGCTGCGCCACGGCGATGGGTTTTAAAGCCGCATCAAATAAATCTGCAAAACGGCTGCGGCCTAAGTCTTGCCAGCTTAAACCTAGCCAGTGTAGCGCCACACGATTGGCGGCAATCAGAATATCCCCAGCAAAACTCAGTACCCCCTCCCTTGGCGAGCCAAGTAACGCGTTGCGCGGGTGCAGCCGCAGCAACCAATGCTCATCCCCAGCCAAGCTCAGCCAACGGTGCTCAATCTGCTGCGCAGCAAGGCGCACCAAGCCCAAAGCGTGCAGATGATGCAAACTGGCGTCACCCGAAACATTCAGCACCCCAGCCAGTCGCCCATTGGGCGCAAATACGGGTGATGCTGAGCAAGAGATGCCGATATTTTGTGCCAAGAAGTGCTCACCGCCCCTTACCTCCACCGAATCACCTAGCGCCAGCGCCATGCCAATTGCATTGGTGCCCTTAGTGGCTTCAGCCCAGCTCACGCCTGGCAGCAGCGCCACTTGCTCGGCCTTTTTCATAAATTGCGGATTACCGGTGGTATTCAAGATGAGGCCAGTGGCATCGGTAAGCAACACCACGCTCTGCGTACCTAGCACCTGCTCATATACGCCATCCAGCTCTGGCAAAGCCACCCGCAGTAGATGCTCATTGGCCTGCAGCGCCTGCTGCAAATTGGCGCTTACGAGTGGATCAAAGCCCCCATCCGCCAATCCCTGCTGACGGCAGCGCAACCAAGATTCAGCAATCTGCTGCGGCAAGCTGGCTGGGCAAACTCCTTCTTCAAAAAACTGACGGCGCGCTTGCGTACTTAGAGCGGGCAGTGAACTAGGCATGGGGGATCTCCTTGTTGCAAGCGTTCAAACCACTGTTGCAAATTGCAACACTTGCAAGGTTTATCTGCCCCACAATATACGTTAAACCCTTGTAAATACGAATATTTACCGCTTTTACAAATGCCGCATTGCAATATTTAAACAGCGCTCATTAGCTTTCATAAAGTTTTCACTTACATTGCAGCGCAGCATGCTCATACGCAGGCATGCTTTCTGCTAAATAGCAGTGGACAGGGGCAGCAGCCCTAAACCCAACGGAGAAGCAGCATGAGCACATTGATTCCAGGTCAGTATGGTTTTCCACTGCAATTAAAAACGCGCTACGCAAACTATATCAATGGCGAATGGCAAGCACCGCTGGCTGGGAAGTATTTTGAAAACGTCAGCCCCATCACCGGTAAAGTCATTTGCGAAATCCCCCGCTCAGACGCCAGCGACATCGAAATGGCGCTCGACGCAGCCCACGCAGCCAAAGACGCTTGGGGTAAAACATCAACCACCGAACGCGCCAATATTTTGAATAAAATTGCCGACCGTATCGAGGCTAATCTAGACATGCTGGCCACGGTAGAAACTTGGGATAACGGCAAGCCCATCCGCGAAACTCGCGCGGCCGATTTGCCCTTAGCCATCGATCACTTCCGCTATTTTGCTGGGGCGATACGCGCGCAGGAGGGCAGCATTGGCCAGATCGATAACGATACCGTGGCCTATCATTTTCATGAACCGCTAGGCGTGGTTGGGCAGATTATTCCTTGGAATTTCCCAATTTTGATGGCCACTTGGAAGCTCGCTCCTGCGCTGGCGGCAGGCAATTGCGTAGTGCTCAAACCCGCCGAACAAACCCCGCTCAGCATTTTGCTACTCATGGAAGTCATGGGCGATTTGCTACCTAAAGGCGTGCTCAATATCGTGAACGGCTTTGGACTTGAAGCAGGCAAGCCACTAGCCTCCAGCTCGCGTATTGCCAAAATCGCCTTTACGGGCGAAACCACCACCGGCCGCTTGATCATGCAATACGCGGCGCAAAACCTGATTCCAGTGACGCTGGAACTAGGTGGCAAATCGCCCAATATCTTTATGCCCGATGTGATGAAGCACGACGATGCCTTCTTTAATAAGGCCATCGAAGGCTTTGTGATGTTTGCCCTCAACCAAGGCGAAGTCTGCACCAGCCCAAGCCGCGCCCTCGTTCACGAATCGATTTATGATGCCTTTATGGACCGCGCACTGACCCGCGTTGCCGCCATTAAGCAGGGTAATCCGCTGGATGCCAGCACCATGCTGGGCGCGCAATCTTCTATGGAGCAAATGGAAAAAATCAGCGCTTACTTAGATATCGGCCGTCAAGAAGGTGCAAAAGTATTGGCGGGTGGCGCGCGCGCCCAAATGACAGGGGAGCTGGCGGGTGGCTATTACATTCAGCCTACCGTCTTCCAAGGCCACAATAAGATGCGGATTTTCCAAGAAGAGATCTTTGGGCCGGTGGTTTCAGTCACCACTTTTAAGAATGAAACCGAAGCCTTAGAAATCGCCAACGACACGCTGTACGGCCTAGGCGCAGGCCTATGGACCCGTGACAGCCATGCCGCTTACCGTATGGGGCGCGAAATTCAAGCGGGCCGCGTTTGGACTAACTGCTACCACGCCTACCCCGCTCATGCAGCATTCGGTGGCTATAAACAATCGGGGATTGGCCGTGAAAACCACAAAATGATGCTCGATCATTACCAGCAAACCAAGAATTTATTAGTGAGCTATAGCCCAGATGCCTTGGGATTTTTCTAAGCATGGGCTAGCAGCCTGTCGGACTTAAGACTGATCTACTACGGAAAAGCCGGATTTGGCCATATTTCACGCATTTTCTCGTTGAATAGCCAGCTATTCGCCTCAAAAACCCGCGAAACCTGTCTCAAACCGGTCTTTCCCTCGCTACGATCGCTTAAGTCCGACAGGCTGCTAAGGTCTGTTTTCTTTAGAGGGATCAGAAGGCTTACGCTTTTTAACCCGCTCCAAACTTTGCCCCATCTAACTTACTTACAAAGCGCCCGCCAATCTGAAAGATCTTAATTACCCGAAGCCATGACGCACTTGTTAAAATATCGGAGTTGAAATACAGAACCCTTACATACCGAGACGCTCAATGTTGTCACACCTACGCTTTTTTAAAAGCTCATTTATTATTACGCTACTGGGCTTGGCTGCCGCCTACGCCTTAGGCGGCCCTAAGGCCATGTTTATTGCCGCTATTTTATCGGTATTAGAAGTATCGCTTTCTTTTGATAATGCGGTGGTCAATGCCACGGTATTAAAAGATATGGATGCCGTCTGGCGTAGACGATTTATGACCTGGGGCATGTTAATTGCCGTATTTGGTATGCGGGTTATTTTCCCTGTATTAATTGTGGCGGTGATTGCCCAGCTTAGCCCCTGGGCAGCGCTCACCTTAGCTATCCAGCAACCTGAACAATACGCAACCACATTAACCTCTTCGCATATTATTGTGGCAGGTTTTGGTGGCGCTTTTTTAATGTTGGTATTTTTAAAATTCTTTTTTGATCAAAATAAAGAAGTGCATTGGTTACCTATTCTTGAATCACCCTTAGTTAAAATGGGTAAAATGGGCGGGGTTGAAATTGGTATTTGTTTAGCGATTGTTTACTTTATTTCCACGCAACTTGCTCTCCATAACCAACTCGATTTTATCCTAGCGGCCATTACAGGAATTATTATCTATATCATTGTGGATGGATTTGGTGCTTTATTGGGTAGCGAAGAAAACCACAGCCAAACTGTGGTGGTAAGAACAGGTTTTTCTGCATTTATGTATTTAGAAGTATTAGATGCTAGCTTTAGCTTTGATGGTGTCATTGGCGCATTTGCCTTATCTAATAATATTTTTATTATTGCAATTGGCCTAGGGATTGGCGCAATGTTTGTTCGATCCCTAACGATTATGTTTGTAGAGAAAGGTACTTTGGATCAATTTAGATATTTAGAGCACGGTGCTTTTTATGCCATTGGTGCCTTAGCTTTTATTATGTTTATCGGCACTTTCCATGAAATTCATGAGGTTATTACTGGCTTGATTGGCGCAATATTTATTATTGTTTCCTTAATTGCCTCACTGCGATACAAAAAAAATCATTCTAGCTAACATCCCACAGAAGGCGATTCCCCATCGCCTTTTTTTTTGCTCTCTTTTATCGCCATTTTCTGACGAAAAACTAAAACTATCCTTCTTTTTTCTTTCACGAAATAGCAATAAAACATTGCCCGCTTATCAGTTTACTCAATTAATTATGTTACATTTAAACAAATTAGTTCTACCTTTTAAATACCATCCTGACCTAAGATGAGAAAACCATGAAAGTTAAGCACAAGCTAATCTTATTATCTGGCAGCCTACTCGGTATTATTTTAATGCTAGCGGTGCTTAGTCTTAGCTGTTTAGAAAATGGCTCTAAAAAATTTCAAACCACCATTGCAGATCGAGTGATGCCCTTAGTGCAACTCAAGTCTGTATCAGATATGTATGCCATCAATATTGTGGATACGGTGCATAAAGTCACCAATGGCAGCATGAGCATCGCAGCCGGCTTAAAAAATGTCCAAACCGCCAGAAAAACCATCAAAGAGCAATGGCAGACCTATCACGCCACCGAGCTCACCGCTGATGAAAATAAGCTGGTAGAAATCGCCGATAAAAATATGTTAGCCGCGGGAGCTAGCTTTGATCAGCTCGAGAAACTCTTAGCCAGCAATAACTTTGCGGCCATCAATGAATATGCCGCCACAACGCTTTATCAAAGTGTTGATCCTATTACCGACACGGTAGATAAACTAATTAAACTGCAACTGCACGTAGCACAAGAAAACTTAGCTGCATTTAGCAGTAGCCACGATCAAGCCTTGGTTGGCGGCGCAGTATTTGTGATTATCGCCACCTTATCGGGTATTTTGCTGTCTGGCTGGATTTTGCGCTCACTACTCAACGATTTAGGTGGCGAGCCTAGTGATATGCGATCCGCAGCCACACGAATTGCTGAAGGCGATTTAGCCTCACCTGTGCATGTACCAAGCAATATGCGAGATAGCTTAGCTGGCGCAATGGAATCAATGCGCACCCAACTGGCCGCCCTTGTAGAAAACATTCAAAACTCATCTAACCAACTTGCCACCGATGCCGCACAAACCCGCAGCAGTAGCCAAGAAGTACACGAATCCGCAGGAGAGCAAAGCGATGCCGCCGCTCGGATGGCTGCCGCAGTCGAAGAGCTTTCAACGGGAATGTCGTATCTTAAAGATTATTCAAGCTATGCCTTTGAAGTCGCCACCGCCTCTGGCAAACATGCCGAGCAAGGTGCGCTGGCTTTAAATGAGCTGACCAAAGAAATGCAAATTGTGGCCGATAGCGCCCATACCGTCACCGACACCGTTAACCATTTAGAAGAACATAGCGCCAGTATTGGTCGTGTAGCAAGAGTGATTCAAGATATCGCCGAGCAGACTAATTTACTCGCCTTAAACGCCGCCATCGAAGCCGCCAGAGCTGGCGAGCAAGGCCGTGGCTTTGCCGTTGTGGCTGATGAAGTTAGAAAACTCGCCGAGCGCACCACCCAAGCCACGCGTGAAATTCAGGAAACCCTTAGCACCATAGCCAGCACCACACATACAGCAGCCAGCAATATGCGCAATAGCTTACGCCAAACCGAGCTTGCCTTAGAGCACGCCAACCACAGCAGTGAAGTGCTGCTTTTGATTAAGCAAAGCGCTGCTGAAACCAAAGAAGCCATGGCGAAAATCTCCGATGCCTTGGCCGAGCAAAACACAGCAGGCCAAGAGATTGCCGTGAATGTGCAGCTGATTGCCGTGATGACAGAGCGCTCCTTCTCTGCATCAAAAGAAATCAATATCGCCGTGGATCATAATGCTGAGCTGGCGCAATCGCTAAGACTAGCTGCGGTACGCTTTAGTTGCTAAGCCTTTAAAGCCAGCTCTAGCAGATCCAAAAAAACCCGTGTTTTAGCGGGCATTAAGCGCCGCTCTGGAAACACAGCCCAAGCCGCCACGGGGGGCAAACACCAGTCGGGTAAAATACGCACCAACTCGCCCCGCTCCAAATAAGGCTTCGCAAAAGATTCGCTAACCGCCGCAATCCCCTGCCCACGGCAGGCCATACGGATGAGTAATTGAGGGGAATTGGCGCAAAATTTAGGCTGTGGCTGTATATGCTGCGTAGCCTTACCCTTTTGCAAAGCCCAAGGCAGCGCGCCGCCGCTGCTTTTTAATATCGCCAAGGTATGGTGGTTATTTAACTGCTCCGGCCCATCCGGCAAGCCATTCACCGCCACATAGCATTGCGATGCATATAGGCCCACATTAAATAACGCAATCCGCCTAGCAGCCAGCATGGCATCACTCGGTAAATCCCCCATCCTTAGCGCTAAATCAAAGTTCTCTGCCAGTAAATCTACTCGGCGTGGGGATAAATCTATTTCTAAACGAATTTGCGGATAACGCTGACTAAATGCATGTAAAAAATCATCCAACACCAAAACAGCAAAATCTCCAGGTAAAGACAGCCGCAATAAGCCGCTCGGCTCGGCTTGCCGATGCTCCACCAGCGCCACGGCCGCATCCAACTCATTGGCAATCTGCCGCGCATGCTCCAACACATGCAGGCCAAACTCGGTAAGCACCAATTTACGGGTACTACGTAGCAATAATCGCTCGCCCAATGCCGTTTCCATATTGGCAATTCGCCGCGATACGGTGGATTTAGGCAGCCCCATCCGTTCAGCAGCGCGGCTAAAGCTACCTGCATCCGCCACACGAGCAAATAGCAGCAGATCATTGGCTTCTATTTTCATAGTTTCGACCATTGTTCCATTAATGGAACAATACTATCCATTTTAAGGACTTCTGCCCATTAATCTCTAAGGCTACATTAGCATTATTCCAAGACACAACGAGCAAGAGAGCTGACATGAACATCTTACAAATCAACTCCAGCGCACGCAGCAACGGTGCTTTCTCTACACAACTGGCTAATGTGCTGGCGACAAAACTACTGAACAGCCACGCAGGCTCAACACTGGTGTTACGCGATCTCGCCACCAATCCACATCCAGTACTGGACGAAGCCACTTTAGCCGCGCTGATGACCGCTGCTGAAGCGCGGACCGCAGCCCAAGCCGCCAGCGTTGCCAAAAATGATGCATTGATCGCCGAAGTACAAGCAGCAGACACGCTCATCATTGCCACTCCGATGTATAACTTTGGCATTACTGCTCAACTTAAGAACTGGATCGACGCCATTGCCCGCGCCGGTGTTACTTTTAAATACGGCACCAACGGCCCAGAAGGCTTACTAATAGGCAAAAAAGTGTATGTAGTTCTCACCCGTGGTGGTGTGCATCGCGGCACAACAGGCGACACCATCGCAGACTATATGCGTACCGTTTTAGGCTTTTTAGGCATGAGCCAAGTGGAATTTATCTACGCCGAAGGCCTAAACATGGGCGATGAAATGCAAAGCAAAGGCATCAGCCAAGCCCACAGCGAAATCGAACTGGCGGTGGCTTAAGGCAAAGTTCTGCAGACACAAAGGACACAGAGTTTTAAAACGGAAAGTCGTAGGGCGGGTGCAACCCCGTGTATTTATTTAGCATGATTCGCGGGTTGCACCCTGCGCTAACCTGTTTGCTTTTTTTCCGCAAACAAGGAAAAAACGTAGTAACAACGATCTCAGCATAGGGCTTTCATGTCCCCTTGAAACACGCCGTAGCAAGGAACAAGCGGGGCGGGGGATCGCTTGGGAGCGAGGTACGAGCCAATCCCGCCCGCCGCCGACTCGATTGTCCGCAGTGCAGGGGCCTTCGTGTTTCGTGGGGTGGCCTTCTTTGGCTTCGTTTCTTGGCCACGCAAGAAAGGAAGGTCCAGCGGGACGCCCGCACCAAAATTAACGTGCCGAAGGCACTAAAAAGATCTTTTTTAATTTGGTTTACGAGTACGGAGTGAAACCCGCCCTACGAAAAAAGACTTGGGTTTTGTTTGCACAGTTAAATAAATGGAGATACACCATGAACACCGAACTGGTAACTCGTCCACGCACTTTAGAAAGAAAAGTACAGGGTCGCCCAGTGATGGAAGGTGCGGGTGTCAAAATTAACCGTGCGCTGACCCAATCTTTGCAACAAAGACTAGACCCATTTTTAATGCTAGACGCCTTTAAAAGCGACGATCCGCAAGACTATCTGGCAGGTTTTCCAGAGCATCCACACCGAGGCTTTGAAAGCGTCACCTATATGATTGCCGGCAAAATGCGCCACAAAGACAGTGCGGGCCATGAAGGCTTACTAGAAAACGGCGGTATGCAATGGATGACGGCCGCCAGCGGTGTCATGCATTCCGAAATGCCCGAGCAGGAAAACGGCCGTATGGAAGGCTTTCAGCTATGGCTAAACCTGCCAGCAACCGAAAAAATGAGCGCGCCTTGGTACAAAGATTTTAAAACCGTGCCCAGTGTAACCACCGACGCCGGTGTGGCGGTGCATGTGATCGCGGGCCAAAGCCACGGCACGAGTGGCCTCGTTGAAAAAGCCGCCACCCAGGCGCTGTATTTAGACTTGCATCTGCCCGCTGGCAGCGAATTCACCCAAGCCATCCCTGCCGGGCACAATGCCTTTATCTATGTTTATCGCGGTGATGTAGAGATTGAAGGCTCTGCGGTTGCCAGCGAGCAACTGGCCATTTTTGCTAACGATGTAAATAGCGACGGCATCCGCATCCAAAGCCCCGCCGCCAGCCGTGTGCTGCTGTTTGCTGGCCAGCCGCTCCAAGAGCCCATCGTGCAATACGGCCCGTTTGTGATGAACTCTCAAGCAGAGATCTCGCAAGCGGTGGCTGATTTCAGGGCGGGGAAGTTGGGGGCTTTGTAAAACGGTTTGCTACAACGCAAGATATGATTAACTTTCAAGATAGCTGCTAACTAAAACAAGATAGTTCAGCATGTGTACAGGCGCATGCTGATTTTTTTTATTGGTGACGCTCATTACTCACCACCACCAACATCTGTGCCTGCATCTCTCCCACGCTGCGAGTGCGATGCGGGATAAGCGCATTAAAATACAATGAATCCCCTGCACTAAGTTGCACCGTTTCAGTCGGAAACTCAATCTCCACCACGCCTTGGTGAACAAATAAAAACTCTTCCCCTTCATGCTCCACAAAAGCTGAATCCGCAAAATCTTCTGGCGGGTAGAGCATAAAAGGCATCAGCTTCTTAGCCGCCATTGCCAAAGCAATGCTCTCGTACGCACGGCGCGGCCCCAGCGCCGGATCACCCAAACTGCCCCGCTCATCTGCCCGTGTAATACAAACTAATTCCCGGTTATTGATGGCAGAAAATAACTGCTCCACATCGACATTCAGTGCTTTAGATAATTTCAAGGCTACCGCAATCGATGGCACGCACACGCCCCGCTCTACTTTAGATAAATAACTTTTAGTCAGCCCCACTTTCTCTGCCAGTGCTTCTAATGTCCAACCGCCCTGCTTCCTGAGTAACTTCAGTCTGATATTCATAAGTAAATAGTTACATTCTCAAAAAAATCTATTTTAACACATGACACAAGTGTCTTATTATAAACACCGTGTCATTCAGCACATTACCGCTAGGAGGATCTATGTCAAGCACCTTGCACTTATCTAAAACCGAACTTATCCATATTGCTCAGCAACGCTTAGATGCGGCAATCATCGATCACCCTTGGAGCGAACGGGAAAAGATCGCTTTAAGCTGCCGCATTTTATTTGACCAAGGCCATGATTCAGGCTTAGCTGGGCAAATCAGCTGCCGTGCAGAGCAAGAAAACACCTTTTACACTCAGCAATTAGGCTTAGGCTTTGATGAAATAACTCAATCTAACCTGATTCATGTAAATCATGATCTGGAAGTCATCAGCGGTAGCGGTATCCCCAATCCGGCAAACCGTTTTCACACTTGGATCTACCGGGAACACCCAGAAGTAAATTGCATTATTCATACCCACCCACTCTATGTTGCCGCCCTATCGATGCTGGAGCAGCCGCTGATTATTTCGCACATGGATACCTGCCCGCTCTATAACGATTGCGCCTTTCTGCCGCAATGGCCGGGTGTACCGGTAGGCAATAGTGAGGGTGAAATTATTTCTCAGGCACTTGGCAATAAACGCGCCATTCTGCTGGCCCACCACGGCCAGCTGGTAGTGGGCACAACAGTTGAAGAAGCCTGCTATTTAGCCATCCTGATCGAGCGAGCCGCAAAATTACAATTACTCGCCATGGCGGCCGGAGAGGTCAAGCCTCTGCCACCGCAATTAGCAAATGAGGCTCATGACTGGATCTCTACAAAAAAACGTAACTCCGTCAACTTTGATTATTACGCCCGGCGTGCAATCAATATGCACCCAGATTGCCTGCTTTGATTCACAAAGCAAATGACCGTATTTAATATTGGAGAACAAATTATGAAACCACTCTTTCACGGCATTATCGCCTATCCGGTCACGCCCTTTGCTGAGCACGATGGCAGTGTCGACCTAGCACAACTCACCAAGCTCATCGACAAATTAATTAACGATGGTGTACATGCTATTGCGCCACTGGGCAGCACTGGTGAGAGCGCATATCTGTCTGATGAAGAATGGGATGCCGTGACCAGCGCCTCCATCAGCGCCGTAGACAAACGCGTACCCATCATCGTCGGCATTTCTGACTTAACCACCAAAAACGCGATCCGCCGCGCCAAATATGCCGAGCAAGCCGGTGCTGATGCAGTCATGGTTTTACCTGTCTCCTACTGGAAACTCAGTGAAGAAGAAATCATCCGTCACTATTCCAGTATCGGAGCCGCGCTCAGTATTCCCATCATGCTCTACAACAATCCAGCCACCAGCGGAATCGACTTATCGCCTGAGCTGATTGTGCGCATCAGTAAAGCGGTGAGCAATGTGACCATGGTGAAAGAAAGTACCGGCGATATTCAGCGCATGCATCGCCTGAATCAATTAAGCAATGGCAGCCTGCCATTTTATAACGGCAGCAACACCCTGGCACTCGCCGCATTAAGTGCAGGGGCAACAGGCTGGTGCACCGCTACCCCCAACCTGAATGCGGCACTGCCGCTGGCTTTATACAATGCCATCAGCACTGGCGATTTAGCGGCTGCTCGCCAGCACTTTTTCAAACAATTGCCGTTACTGCAATTCATCATGAAAGGAGGCTTACCGACCACCATCAAAGCAGGTTTACGCTTACAAGGCTTTGATGCAGGCATACCACGCGCGCCATTGCTGCCACTTGGGGAAAAAGGCAACGATGAACTACAAACCATCCTGAACGGCATTTAACCCGCAGCAAGGGCAAACAGGCATCAGCTCTTTCATACGCAACTTAAAGTGAATGTAAGAGCTGCCCTCGCTCACTGATCAGCCCCAACCAGAGCTGATCACCAAGCACCTGAGCGCCTGCACACTTAGCGTTAAAGTGAGTTCCCCCAAGCTAACTCACCCCCATCGCGTCAGCAACACTCGATGCATAGCCATTACGCTGAGCGGGCAGCTCAGACGAATATTCAACAAACTCAAACTGAATATCCTCACCAAGCATAAAATAAGCACTATCTCGATGGGTATCACTCCCTCCCGCGTGATCAAGCATAAAGCCCGCGTTTTCCAAGTTTTGCATCGTGTCTTTTAAAGACGGCACCACAAAGCCCAGATGCTTCACACCGACCAGATGTGTTTTCCAACCCGGCGCCTCCCCTATTCCACCACTTTGCAGAGCAATATAGGCAAAATCATCGCCGATATGCAGCCAATCGATTTCCGCGCCAAACCAATCCATTTTGCCTCTGCCGCGGATTTTCCAGTGCGGAATCGCCGTTTGTATAAAACGCACGGCTCGATCCAGATCGCTCACCGTGATATTTACATGCTCCAGATACGCTAGTTCCATGATTGCCACTCCTTAAAATTTAAATGCCATATCACTATGCAAGTTAAAGTAAACTTTAAGTCAAGCGTGTTAAGGAGCTTTTTTCATGACTACTTTGATTTCAATCGGCACTCTGGCTAAACGCTCAGGGGTAAAAGCCAGCGCGCTGCGTTTTTATGAAAGCAAGGACTTAATCAGCAGCGTTCGCAGTAGCGGGCAAACTCGGCAATTCCCAAGAGAAGTGCTGCGCAGAGTGGCCTTTATTCGCGTTGCACAAAATGTGGGCCTAAGCCTTGAAGAAATATCAGCCGCACTGGCCTCCCTGCCGCAGCAAAGAACGCCAACGCCTGAGGACTGGGCGCAGCTATCGCAATCCTGGCGGCCCATGCTGCAAGCCAGAATAGATGCGCTATGTGCATTACAAACGCTATTGGATTCCTGCATAGGCTGCGGCTGTTTATCGCTACAAAAATGCAGCCTGTATAACGCAGACGACCAAGCCCGCCATCTGGGATCTGGGCCACGGTTTTTAATGGGAGATAGTGCAGCTGATTTAGTTTTGAAAGAATAAAGGCATTTTTAGCAAACTGATAACACTCTGTTTTTTAACATTTCCAGCAAGTTTTCCGGAAAAACAATCTCGTCTGTCATCGCGATTTCCTCAGGCGTCCACCAGCGGTGTTGCTTCATCACTTCCATTTCTAAAGCACTCCAAGCCGCGCGGTCAGGAGCAACTTTACTCATTCGCACAATAAAATAGCGCTCATCCGAAATCACGGATTCGCCATCTGGTAATTTCATTATAAATTTCTGACAGGCAATTTCCTCGCTAATTGAGTAATTGTGCTGACCAATTTCTTCAGCAAACTCCCGCACAGCAGCTTCTGCAAAACTCTCATTATCTTCAACGCCCCCTCCAGGCGTGGCCCAGTAGGACTTTCCAGCCAAAGCCCCCTTTGTGAATACAAAGTAAAATAATAAAATATGGTTTTCTGGTGATAACACCAGTAAACGTGCAGATGGGCGACGCCGCATAGGGGAAATCCAAATGATGTTATGTTGATTAACTCAATTAAATGAAGATTAAACAGGCAATTGGGGCTGTAATTATGCGTTTAGCCCCCGCATGCCATGAAAATATCTTTATCCGCAGAGCAATCATAAAACTAATCACTCTAAACAAAACACGAATCACATCCTCAGACTTAAACCCCTCGCAGGCAAATCCGCCCAATTTACATTTCACCTCAGCACGCCAAGCCTTAAAACCCGTTAAAATAGCGGACTTTACTTGCACAAAGCGCTTAGATGAACCGCACGGCCTTACTTATTCCACACTTTAATAATCCACAGGGCCTTGCTGCGTCTTTGGCTTCTGTGGGTAAGCACGAGCAAATTGATGCTTTTATCGTGGATGATGGCAGCAGCAGGCAGCGAGTCGATGAGGCGGCTTGTGCAAAAGCCTGGCAGGCGAATGGCGAATTGCACTTTATTTATTTGCCACAAAATCAAGGTATTGAGCACGCGCTCAATACGGGGCTGCAAGCAATTCTTGAGGCGGAATATGAGTATATTGCTCGCTTAGATTGCGATGATTTGTGCGCGCCGGATCGCTTTGCTAAGCAAACATCTTTTTTAGATAGCCATCCAGATGTGTATTTATTAGGCAGCGCGGTGACATTTTTTGATACCAGCGGCGATCGTTTTACGATTAATCAGCCGCAGACGCACGATGAAATTTTGCGCCAGATGCACGATGACAATGCCTTTACCCATCCCACGGTAATGTTTAGAACCGCCGGAGTAAAAGAGCTGGGGCTTTACCCGACTGACTGCAAAGCCGCGGAAGACTTTGCTTATTTCTGGCGCTTTGTGGCGCATTATCAAACAGCTAATCTGCCCGAGGTGCTAACCCGCAGCGAGTACAACGATGCGGGTATCTCCATGAGCCGCCGCCGCCAACAGCAAGCAATGCGGATCAAGCTACTATGGCGCTACTTCGATTACTCGCCACGGTCCTTCATAAAAATAAGCAAAGCCAGCCTATCCTTCGCCCTACCGGTCAGCTTCACCCGTAAAATCAAACGGCTACTGGGGATGGGGAAGTGGAATTGATTGATGTGAGCCAGATCTATGCATGTACTCTAAGCCGTTTGCTTTTACCCTTATGCAAACAACAAAAATTAGAATAAACGCAAGCTCTGCATTGGGCTTAAGAATCCCCTTGAAGCACGCCGAAGCGAGGAACAAGCGGGCGGGGTTTCGGTGAGGACTGTTTGAGCGAGCCTGCAAGCGAGTTCCGCAGCCGCCGCTCGATTGTCCGCAGATGAGGGGCTTTCGTGCTGGTCGGGGCGGCCTTCTTTGCTTCCTTTCTTGGCCGTTCAAGAAAGGGAGTCCCTTGCGGGGGATTCCCGCACCAAAATCACCGTGCCGAAGGCACTAAAAAGATCTTTTTGACCTTGCTTAGCACACATGTTCTCGAGTAATTCGGCGGGTTCCACCCGCCCTACAATTGTTAATTTAAACGCGAAGCTGCACTCGCAAAAACAGAAGCACACATGACACGCCTTATTTTACTGATACCGCATTTTAATAATCCTGCCGGGCTGATTAAGTCTTTAGCCTCCATCGGCCCCAACGAGCAATGTGATGTGCTGGTGGTGGATGATGGCAGCACGCGTGCGCCGATCGAGCATACGGTGGCCAGAAATGCGTTTAAGGCGCAGGGCGAATTACGGTTTTTAAATTTGTCGGTCAATCGTGGCATCGAACACGCGCTTAATTCTGGCCTGACGTGGATTTCCTCCCGCGGCTACGAGCTGATTGCCCGCTTGGATTGTGGCGATGAAAACCTGCCCGATCGCCTAGCCAAGCAAGTCGCCTTTTTAGACAGCCACCCCGATGTGATGCTGCTTGGCGGCGCGGCTAGCTTTGTCGATCAGGCAGGAGCCGAGCAATTTGTGATGCGCCACCCAAGTGAGCACGCGGCCATTACCCGAGCCATGCGTAATAACTCAGCCTTTATCCATCCGGCAGTGATGCTCAGAACCACCGCTTTGGCCAGCACCGGCCTCTACCCGCTGGATACGCCTGCCGCAGAAGACTACGCACTGTTTAGCGAATTCACCCACCAGTTTAAAGTAGCCAACCTACCCGAGGTACTGATCCGCTACGAGCTAGACCCCAGCGGCATTTCGCTAAGTAAACGCCGCCAGCAGCTCAAATCCCGCTTGGCGGTGCAAAAAAAATATAGTGATGGCAGCGTGGCCGCCCTGATCGGCATGGCCAGAACCCAGCTTTTACTCTTGCTCCCCTACTCCTTGGTGTTTAAGCTCAAATCAAAATTAAGAGCCAAAAAAGTATGAATCTGATCCCCGTAAAACATGCCGCTAAAATTGTACATATTGTCGAGGCCTTTGGCGCTGGCACGCTGTCTATGGTGTCAGCAATGGCCAATGCCCAGGCCAAAGACGGCCATAGCGTTACTATTATTCATTCGGTACGCGAAGAAACACCGAATAACTGGCGAGCGCTATTTGTCGATGCCATCCGCTTTATTCAGCTGCCCATGGTGCGCGCCATTAACCCCGCCGCCGACTGGCGTGCTGGCCGGGCGCTTTATCACTGGCTGCGTGAATTAAAGCCCGAAGTGGTGCATATGCATTCATCCAAGGCCGGTGCGCTGGGGCGAATTGTCAGTTTATTTATTCGTGGCCGCTCAGCTCCCAAGTGGTTTTTCTCACCGCATGGTTTATCGTTTTTGCAGCGGGCTGAAGGGCGTTTAAAAAATACCATTTTCATGACCGTCGAGAAAATTCTGTCAGAAATCCCAACCACTTTTATCGCCTGCTCGCCTTCCGAAGGCGCAGAAATTAGTCGCCATCTCAGCAGCAATGTGGTGGTGGTCAATAATGCCGTCGATCTGGCCGCCATCCTCCCCGCTAGGGGCAATCAGGATATCGTGCGCATCGGCACCGCGGGCCGAGTCACGCTTGCCCGCAACCCCGATCTATTTGCCAAAATCGCCAGCCAGATGGCCCAGCCCGGCGTCGAGTTTGTGTGGATAGGCGGCGGCGATGTGGCATCAGAAAAAAACCTAAAAAACGCCAATGTAAAACTCAGCGGCTGGATAGATCGCAGCCAAGCTTTAGAGCAACTGGCAAGCTTGGATATTTATATCCAGACCTCGCGCTGGGAAGGCCTGCCCGTCGCCGTCATCGAAGCCATGGCCGCTGGCCTGCCGGTATTAGCGACCAATGTGGTGGGCAATAAAGATTTGGTGATAGATGGCGAAAATGGCTATCTGTGTGAAAACAGCAGCGACTTTGTAAAATACCTGAACACGCTGATCGAAGACCGCAGCGCCCGCCAAAAACTTGGCGAACAGGCAAGGCTGTTTGCTGAAACGAATTACTCGCTGGATAAAATGATGGCGAGTCTTTATCAAGCTTATGGACTAGCCTAGGGTCTGTTGACGTTTCATTCACGGCTGCGTTTGGCCCAGTTTTGGGGCTGAACAAGGAGAAAATGGCGACATGGTACGAGTACCATGAGCGATTTTTAACGCCGTGCAGCCCCAAAAATGGGCTAAACCCGAAGGGCTGAGCCGGAAAATGGCCATTCACTGCGTTATGCTCCTCGACAATAACCCGTTATTGCCTTCGTCACACGCCTTGTGCTTGGCCGTTTTCCGGCTCAGCGCAATGGCGAATGAAACGTCAACAGACCCTAGGGCAGGTGCTTACCTGCCGAGCTTTACGATGAAATCCGAAAAATGGCGGTTGCACCCACCCTACGAATACCGTTTCTCTTAAGTGAATAGGATTGGGTATTACCCGTCCTCTGTTCTACCAATCTTTTGCTTGAAAATCAGGAAGTAAAATGAACAAGCATTTACAAGCCGAAAGGGCTAAGCCTTTGTTAGCGCTGGCCGATTTTGCTGCGCTTACCGCGTCGTTTTGTGCGGCGCTGGCCATGCTGAGCTTTTTTCGCCATCAAAGAATTGGTGGCGATTTTGCCGCTTGGTGGTGGTGGGAAGGCTCGCAACAAAGTACCGCGTTTTTGTTTCTAGCCGTGCTCACCGTGGGCAACTTTTGGTGGAGAGGCCATTACAGCCTGCGCCTGCCGTTTTGGGATGAGCTGCTGGAAATCCTGCGTGCTCTGCTCTTAGCTGCCCTTTTAAACGGCATGTTGGTACTGCTAGGCAAATTCACTGTATCGCGCTTTTTGTGGCCAATGTCCTGGAGCTTGGCACTGCTGCTCTTGCCATTTTTACGCTCGCAAATGAAAAACTGGCTGTTATCTAAGCAGCTCTGGCAACTGCCCACGGTGATGATTGGGGCCAGCAGCAATGCCATCGACGCCTGCCGCGCCATGCACAGCGAGCGCCAGCTGGGATTTGAGGTGCAAGCCTTTTTATCAATTAACCAAAGTGATCCAGCCACATTGATCATTGACGGCCAAACTAGGCCGGTTATTCAGCTAGACGAAAGCGGGTTGCTTTCTTGGCTAGATAATAACGGCCGCCCCCACGTGGTGGTTGCCGTGGATGAAGATGAGTTGCGCCGTCTTGGCCCGCAAATTGAGCTGCTTTCGCTTAAATATAAAGATATGCACATCATCCCGCCGATCGCTGGCTTACCGCTGTTTGGCGTGGTGCCGCATCATTTTTTTAGCCATGAAGTACTGCTACTGCGTGTACGCAATAATTTATCAGTAAAATCGCTGACCACCTTAAAACGCGCTTTTGATTTATTTGGTGCAAGCGTTGGCTTGATCTTGCTTTTTCCACTATTAGCCTATGTAGCGGTTCAAATCAAACGTCAGGGCGGCCCTGGAAGCATCTTCTTTGGCCATGTTCGCGTAGGGATTAATGGCAAGCCATTTAAGTGCTGGAAATTCCGCACCATGGTTTCCAACAGCCAAGAAGTACTAGAAAAACTATTGGCAAACAGCAGCGAGGCACGTGCGGAATGGGATAAAGACTTTAAGCTTAAAAATGATCCGCGCATTACGCCGATTGGCGAGTTTTTAAGAAAAACCAGCCTCGATGAGATTCCGCAACTGTGGAATGTAATCAAAGGTGAAATGAGCCTTGTTGGCCCCCGCCCAATTATCACCGCCGAGCTAGAGCGTTATGGGGAGCACGTTGATTTCTATTTAGAAGCGCGCCCAGGCCTAACTGGCTTATGGCAAGTTTCTGGCCGCAACGACACCACCTACGCAGAACGCGTGGCACTGGATGCTTGGTACGTTAAAAACTGGAATCTTTGGTACGACGTGGCAATTGTCTGCAAAACCATACGCACGGTAGTGAGCGGGCGCGGCGCGTATTAATTTTCACATAAATAGGGTCACCCACTAAAAACGCTACAAGCGTAAAAAATAAGAACAGGTAGAGCGAAAACTTACACCTGAAGCTCCATTATTTTTCATACCTTACGTGTTTTTAGTGGATAAAAATTGTGAACCGTCACACCACTCATCTACATTTTAAAGCCGTAGCGCAGCACCACAAAATCAGCGCCATAATTGGGCGTTTTGATATCGGCATTTGAATGATGCTGATACATCAGCGTTAAATCTTGAGCGGACTGCTCACCAAAACGTACGCCTGCGCCCAACCGCTCACCAAATTGAAATGCCGTACTAAAAGGGCCACGTTTGGCATAATCCGTGCGGGAAAACAAATGCCCGCCCACCCCCGCCTCCACAAACCACTGCGTGCCGGTCTCCAGTGGCGTCCATTCATATCTTAGCTCTGGTGTAATAAATACTTCACCTGTATTGCGATCATCGCCGCGCCACAATCCGCCCCCAATCGAAAAACCAGAGCTTAATTTGCCGGTATTACTTTCATACCAAGACCAAGGTAGCGGCTTGTGTAAAGCCACTCTAAACAAATGGTGCTGCTCAACATGGCTTGGCTGTATGCCCTGCCCAAGCTCCACTTGCCACTCCAAACCCTCCGCTGCTGATGAAGCTAGCGCAATCAGCAAGGGGGAAATTCGTAGAAAAAGTGTAAGCATGGCTAAGCTCCTTTACGCAGTCGCTTTTACAATATAGACACAACAATCCTTTTACACCGTCCTTACCACCTAGGGCCTGTTGACGTTTCATTCGCCATTGCGCTGAGCCGGAAAACGGCCAGACACAAGGCATGTGAAGAAGGCAATAACGGGTTATTGTCGAGGAGCATCACGCAGTGAATGGCCATTTTCCGGATCAGCCCTTCGGGTTTAGCCCCTTTTTAGGGCGGAACGCAGCCGCGAATGAAACGTCAACAGACCCTAGAGGACTTCACCCATATTTTGAATAGAAAGACTCGTCTAAAGCAGGTGTCTACTCCCTTAAGACTAAGTTGCTAGCTATTTGAAGTAAAATTGCACAAAATATGAAAAAATCCGGCGTCTCCCCAGTTGGCATGCTATCTAGCAGGCTGTCGGACTTAGCATCAGTCAGCTGAAAAATCACCTGATCGGCCTATATTTCACCAGATTTTTGACCAATAACTCGTTATTGGCGCTGCAAATCCGGCAAAATCTGGTCTCGACCATGCGATTTTTCGCTTCGACCGTCTAAGTCCGACAGGCTGCTAGGTCTCCTTTGACGTTTGATTTGCAAACACAATAATCGTGCAACAAATACCAACAGAGCCTAGCAATAACCCATACTTAACTCAAAGCTATCAAATCTTTTAGGAATCCCATGCAAGCCGATGAGTTCGTCCAGTCTTTTCGTCTGGCCGCCCCGTATATTCATGCCTTTCGTGATCGCACTTTTGTCATCGCCTTAGGCGGTGAAGTGGTCCGAGATGGCAAATTTGCCACCATCACCCACGATATCAACCTGCTCACCAGCCTTGGGGTGCGCCTAGTTGTTGTGCATGGTGCTCGTCCACAAATTGAAACGCGAATTAATGAGCGGGGCCTAGAAACCCGCTATCACCATGGTTTACGCGTTACCGATGCTCAAACTTTAGAATGTGTCATTCAGGCGGTGGGGCAAGTTCGAGTAGAAATTGAATCGTGGCTGTCTATGGGTTTGGCTAATTCGCCCATGGCAAATGCCGATATTCGCGTCTCAGCGGGCAACTTTATTACGGCGCAGCCGATGGGCATTCGTGATGGCCTAGATTTAATGTACACCGGCGAAGTACGTAAAGTAGACACTACCGCCATCCGCTATCGTCTTGATGACGGCGAGCTCGTATTGCTTTCTACCTTGGGCTACTCGCCCACGGGCGAAGTATTTAATGTGCCACTCGAAGACGTGGCCACCAGCGCTGCCATTGCCCTGCGTGCCGACAAGCTGATCTTTTTACTTGGCCAGCAAGGGGTAGAAGACTTAGTGGGCGAGCTACTGACCGAGCTTACTGCCTTGCAAGCTGAGCAGTTTTTAAACACTCACCCTCATCCAAACGAAGATATCCGGCTGTATCTGCCTTGCGCCATCAAAGCGGTGCGCAATGGCGTAGCACGGGCGCATTTGGTTAGTCATCATGTGGATGGTGCTTTGCTTAAAGAGCTATTTACCCACGATGGAATTGGCACCATGGTATCGCGTGATTCACTCGAAACCATGCGTGAAGCCACCATTGATGATGTCGGCGGGGTATTGGCCTTGATTGAGCCGCTAGAGGACGATGGGGTTTTAGTGAAACGTGGGCGAGAATTACTCGAGCGTGAAATCCATCGTTACTCGGTACTCGAGCACGATAGTAAGATTGTGGGCTGCGTGGCGATGTACCCCTTCGCTAAAAGCCACATGGCAGAAATGGCCTGTTTGGTGATCCATCCCGATTACCGCGATGCCAATCGAGGCGAGCAATTACTCAAGCATATTGAGCAACACGCCCGCAGCCTAGGAGTACGCGAGCTATTTGTGCTGACCACCCGTACCGCGCATTGGTTTGTTGAAAGAGGCTTTGCCTTAGCCACCGTCGATGCTTTACCGATTGAAAGAAAACAGCTCTACAATTATCAAAGACGTTCAAAAGTATTTATTAAGCAACTACGAAACTAAAGTTGTATTGAGAAAATAAATCAGCAATATACGGCATTTCAATTCATCATTATTATTGACTATGTAACACTACCGAAAGCCAGCAATGCTTTCGGTAGTGATCAGAATGAGTGCAAGCAATATCTCTGAATCACCAAGCGGCCAAGACATACTGAAGCGGCTTGGCCTATAAAAGATAGACTCCTTTTCTAACAGGTTTGCATGGCATCGCTCCCGTTTTTTAATTCGCTACGAGCACGTTTAATTGTTGCCACCTTAGTCGTGCAAGGTACGATTTTAGCCATCCTATTGCTCAATACATCGAAAATATGGTCAGAAATGGCGACCCATGTCACGGAAGTGCGCGTACAAGAATTATCGCGCCTATTAAATGCGGCCTTTGCTACGCCTTTATCCAGTGGCAACTTGGCACAAGCAGCAGATTTACTAGAAGGAATTCGCACCCCCGAAGGGATTGATTACTTAATTTTGCTCGATAATAAAAAACAAATCATTGCCGCTCGGGGCTGGGATATTGCACAAAAACTCCCTCCAGTAGATAAATTATCGCTCGATCATGATTTGCCAACTTTAATTCACGCCTCCACCCCGATTGAATTTGCGGGCGAGCCTTTTGGCGAGCTACGCTTTGGTGTTTCCACAGGAATCATGCGGGGCGGCATTAATCAACTCATGCTGCAAAGCGCAATGACTATTGTCGCTGGGGTTTTACTTTGTGCCCTCATCATGGGTGTACTGGGCTTTTGGCTTACTCGGCATATTCACCGGCTCATCAAAGCCGCTGAAAACGCTGCGCTAGGGCGCTACGAAGTCCCCCTACCTAGCCATGGCCTGACCGAAATATCCCTACTCACCATCCGCTTTAATGAAATGGCGGCTGCAATCAAAGAACGCGTAGATACCCTTGTTATGAATGAAGAAAAATTTCATACCATTGCTAACTACACACACAGCACGGAGCTATGGCTATCCCCCGATGAAGGCAAGCTGGTGTGGATTAATGACTCCGTCACACGCCTCTCGGGCTATTCTGTCAATGAATGTATGCTCTTAGGGGATTTTCCACTCTCGCTCACCATGCCTGAGGAGCGAGAGCGTGTCACCGAAACCCTGCAACAAGCGTTACTGCATCGCACCGTGATTCAAGATTTTGAGTTTCGTGCGGTACGCCGTGATGGACAACCCTTTTGGGCCTCGGTTTCTTGGCAGCCTATCTACGATTCAAACAATAGCTATTTAGGGCTCAGAGCCAGTATTCGCGATAATAGCGAGCTAAAAGAAGACCGCTTATCCTTACGCAAAGCTGTGATTGAACTGCGGCAAATTCAATCGCTAGGGCAAAGCTATTTGTCCCGCGCCGAATCCGAACGGGCCCGCTTAAGCGCACTACTCACGGCCATGCGCTTTGGCGTGTTGTTTGTAGATAACGATAATCGCGTGGTATTTCATAACCCCGCCTTCTGTGATTTATGGGGCCTTGGGCCTAGCAATCAATTGCCAGGCAAACCTATCGGACAAATTTTACAAATTGCAGAAAACCGGCCAGCCCTAGGCGATATTATTGCGACCTACCTTGAAGATCTGGTTCTCTCTGACGATAAGGTCGATTTTGGTGAGCTCACCATGAATGATGGGCGTGTGATTACCCAGCATGGCTTTAAGGTGCTCGATAGCCAAGGCGCTGCCAATGGGCGGATGTGGATTTATGAAGATGTTACCCAACAACGCGAAATATCCGAACATATGATTAAGCTAGCGGAGCGTGACTCGCTCACCGGCCTGTATAACCGCCATCGCTTCCAGCAAGAGCTAGATAGAATGGTTTCAGAAGCAGACCGTAAGCAAAGCGCGATGGCCTTAGTGTTTTTCGATCTGGACGAGTTTAAGCATGTGAATGATACTTTTGGCCATGGCGTGGGTGATGAGTTACTTAAATCCATCGCCAAAACCATTGGCCTACAAGTGCGCCGCCATGAGGTTTTATCTCGCCTTGGTGGGGATGAATTCGCGATTTTAGTCCCTGATTGCAATGAATTTGAAGTCAGTAAACTAGCCGAGCGAATTGTAAGCTCGATCGCGCAAATCCCCTTTACCGTTGAAGGCCATGTACTGCGCCCATCTTCATCGGTCGGCGTAGCGCTATTTCCCAATCATGCGAGCAACTCACTAGAGCTGGTCGCCCACGCGGATTCGGCCATGTATCAGGCTAAATCTGCAGGTAAATCCACTTGGCGCATGTACCGCCAAGACGCCGATCCTTCCCGATCAGCAATTAACCGGCTCTCATGGAAAGATCGCATTACCGAGGCCTTAGAAAACGAAGGCCTGGAGCTGCACTACCAAGGAATTTACTACCCAAAAACACGCAAGCTCGCTCACTTAGAAGCCTTGGTACGTATGAAAGATCGGCAAAAGCTGGGTGAGCTCATTATGCCTGGGATGTTTATTACCCATGCCGAAAAAACCGGCAAGATCATTGATATTGATCGTTGGGTGATTCGCACCACCATTGAATTACTCGGCCAAAAGGCCAATATTCCATCCATTGCAATTAACATTTCTGGCCGCTCTTTTGATGAACCAGAAATGCCTGATTACATTAGCCAGCAGCTCAAACTACATAAAGTAAATCCAGCAAGGCTATTGGTAGAGCTCACCGAAACAGCCGCAGTATCAGATATCCGCGATGCGGAGCGTTTTATTGATGCACTCAGAGCCACCGGTTGCACTGTTTGCCTCGATGATTTTGGTACTGGCTTTGCTTCCTTTGCCTATTTAAAACAATTAAAAGCAGACGTACTGAAAATTGATGGCTTCTTTATTAAAGATATTATTAGCGATCACGATAGCCAAGTCTTTGTAAAAGGCATGGTGAGCATGGCGCATGAAATGGGCAAAACAACCATTGCCGAGTTTGTAGAAAACGAAGCCATTTTTAATATGCTGATTGAATTAGGGATTGATCAAGTACAGGGCTATTACCTCGACAAACCCATGAAAGATCATCCGGGATTGAATATTATTTAACGGATGCTATAAACCCAAATCTTGAACCACGGAGTTCACAGAGAACACGGAGTTTCACGGAAAAAAACAGGGATTGAATTAAGGTGTTTGAATAAACTTTAAATATTTTCAAACCTTGTTATCTAGATTTTTACTCTGATCGTGGCACTAGCCGCCTGTCGGACTTAAGCGATCGTAGCGAGGGAAAGACCGGTTTGAGACAGATTTCGCGGGTTTTTCAGGCGAATAGCTGGCTATTCAACGAGAAAATGCGTGAAACATGGCCAAATCCGGCTTTTCCGTAGTAGATCAGTCTTAAGTCCGATAGGCTGCTAGGCTTAAATTTCCCCTTGAAACACGCAAGCTCCGAACAAGCGGAGCGGGGGATCGCTTGGGAGCGAGGCAGCGAGCCAATCCCGCCCGCCGCCGACTCGATTGGACCGCAGCGCAGGGGATTTCGTGTTATTGGAGTTGTGGCTTGGCTTCGTTTCTTGGCCACACAAAAATCATATAATTCGCGGGGCGCCCGCACCTAAATCAATGTGCCGAAGGCACTAAAAAATAACTTCTGTGTAACCTCAGCTAAACAGGAAATACACCCATGAGCATGACTATCTGGCTAACCTTTATTGCCACCACTTTTTTTATTTCCGCCACGCCCGGCCCTAATATGCTGCTGATGCTATCGCACGGCACACGCTATGGCTGGCAGGCGACGCTGGCCACCATGAGCGGTGCACTGGCTGGATTAGGCTTGTTGTTTGCGCTATCTGCTTTTGGGATGGCGACTATCCTAGCCACATCCGCCACGCTGTTTTTGATTTTTAAATTAGCCGGTGCGGTGTATTTAATTTATCTGGGCTGGCAATGCTTTAAAGCCGGGAACAATTTAGAAATGCCCAATTCCTCCGCCGATTCGGCAGCAGGGCGCTTTCGCCTAGGATTAACCGTGGCACTATCCAATCCCAAGGCGATTTTATTTGCCGGAGCTTTCTTGCCGCAATTTATCAACACATCGCAGCCGCAAGCAGGGCAATGGGCTATTTTGCTGGGCAGCTTTTTTATCATCGAAGCAGGCTGGCAAGTCGCCTACGCGGCAGGCGGCGCAAGGCTAGGTAACTGGTTACAAAGCCCGAATCGCATCAAGCGCTTTAACCAAGGCTGCGGCGCGGCCTTCTTTACGGTAGGTGGATTGCTGGCAGCTGCGCAGCGCTGATTAGGTGTCAGGTATCGGAGCCAGCAATTTTAAATCGACAGAAATTAATCGAAAAACACCCCCGTAGAAGCGGATTTATCCACGAATGCAGCGCTGTTGACGACGCTTTCGCGGCTAAAGCCGCTCCTACAAGGTGCGATTTAGCATTGCTGTATCAAAACGGTGCGCAAGAAAACCACCTTGCACACCCTATAAAAACTCCTGACCCCTGACTCCTGATACCTGTTACACCCCGTAACGCTCACTCACCACACGCTCAAAGTCGGCAAACATTTGCGTGTCTGATTGCGTGTTATCTGCTAATAATTCAGCACCATGCACAATACGAATATGCGCATCCAGATTTTTTAATGGGGATTCTGGGTAAACTCGGCTCGCAGCCGCACTGATTTGCATTTCTGCATCGGCCCATGCAGCTTCCACGGTTTGATTGCAGGAATCGGCTAAATACTTGGCATTGAAAGCCTCGCCAGTCAGGCTGATCAAGCTGGCGTTATGGCTAATGCTATTTCCCGGCACCCAATAATGCTCAGAGAGCAGCGGGCCAATGGCTGGGTTATCGGTCAGATAGCCATACTCACGCTCAAAGAAGGCGCGGGTTTGATAAACCGCCATATTAGCCAGTAAATAGCCGTGATAAGCCGCGGCCGATTCCTGATTTAAGAGATGAGGAATTGCCAAGAGCGGCCGACCAGCCTGCTCAAAACCCAATATTTTCATTTCAAACTCACGGGCTAGCGCCAACACGTTTACCGAAGTAAGCTCATCATCGGCAAGCAAATACAAAGCGCGCTCAAAGTAGGGCACCACCAAAATATTGCGTTGGTTAAGCGCAGCAAATGGCTGCGTTTTTTCGATACGCATTTTGATCAACTCATCCGGCACCGCTTCGCCAGCCGCATTTTTGGCATAGCGCTTTAGCCAATCGGCATCTTCTAGCAAGCTATCGCAAAACATCGATTGTGTTTCGGCATAAGCCATAGAGGACGGCGCAAATTCTTGCGAAAAACACGGTGAATTTTGGGTGATATTGGCAAAGTGCGCCGCATGGCCCCCTTCATGAAACAGCGTATTAATCGCCCGCGCGCCACTGCCCACCTGATCTGGCTTAGCATCGGAGGTAAAATTAATCTGCCCCGCTACCCAGCGGCCATCTACATCATAAAATGACGGAATCGGCCCGTGGCAGAAGCCATTTTGATACTTCCCCTTGCGCTCCAAAAGATCGAGCTGCAAGGTGGCACCACGGTAAGTAATCCCCAGCCCGCAAAAACTATCAACCCAGCGCTGTAAACCCTTGGCAAAAGGCAGGTATGGATCAAGCTGGCGCGCCACATCACCGCTAATGGTGTAGCGAAAATTCCACGGCAGCAACGCGTCTTTACCGTGTTCTTTTGCCAGCTCATTTAAGCCGCGCAGATTGGTATCCCGAGTGCGCACTTCAAAATCATCTAAAATAGCAAACAGCGCTTCACTGCTCATTTGCTCATTTTTGCGTACTTTATAATCAAAATAATTGGCATAGCCCTGCGCACGTGCAAAGGCATTACGCTGTTTAACGATCTCTAAAAAGCCATTTTCCAATACCCAGTTTTCTAGCCCCGCCATCGCATCAAAGGAGCTTTTACGCGCCTCCTCGCTTGGATTGGTCGACATATTTGTCGCCAGCGAGCCTTGGGTGGCTTCAACGCGCTCGCCCTTGTCATTGATATGCGTTTGCACATAATCACGCTTTTTAGCAAACAGCTCGGCTTCCATCACAATCAGCTGGCTCATCAAATCACGCGCGGCATCGCTATCGATAATATTGCTTTCAAATAGCGCCAACCAGCCGGTTAAGCCGTGTTTTAACGCTTGCGTATCGGCATCGTCCGCGCTTAACTGCGCCAAAGCCGCCCTTACTTCCGCCAATTTAGCGGGGCTAGAGGTGAAATTTTTATACGCGTCTTCTGCCTTGGCAAAGCCTGCATGATCATCAGAGATTGCCATATAGGTATCCCAAAATAGGTCTTCTTTGGCTTTATGAACGGCGAGGTAATCACGGTTAAGTGCTGCAAATAGCTGGCGGGCGGCTTCCATTGAATCTCCAATCTTCTGTATTTAAGAAATTGCAAAAGTTCTGACTTATGCTTTATGTTTATGCCAAGCAAATTACACTAGCCGCTATAAATTTGCCAGTTTGCCTTGGTACAGAAGAGAAATCTGTCGTAGTTATTCTAAACCGGAATAGAATCAGCTGCTAAACGCACTGCTAGCCAATAAATAACGGCTTCGCTGCGGCAAATCGCGTAGCGAAGTAATGCTTAAATCAGCCGCCTGCGCGCCAAAGCTGCCATGGTTTAGCCACACAGTTTTCATGCCTAAGCGCTTGGCCGTTACCAGATTAGCCAGCGTATCTTCCACAAAAATACAGCGATTAGCTTTCAACTTAAACTTGCTAATGAGGCGGCGATAGCCATGAATATGTGGCTTGGGGATAAAATCGACATCCTCAACCGCCACCACTGCGTTAAAACAATCATCAATCCCTAGTGCTAGCATCATGGCCTTGGCGTAATGGCGCGCGCCGTTAGTGAAAAGAATTTTCTCTCCAGGCAAGCGCCGAATGGCCATTTTTAACCCCGGCATAGGGTGGATCGCCGTTAGCAATTCGCTTAAAGGATGGGTGGCTCGTAAAAAATGCAGGGGATCAATATGCGGATGATGACGGCGCAAGCCTAATAAAGTAGCGCCATAACGCCGCCAATAATCAGTACGCAATATGGATGCTAGCTCTGGGCTGAGTGATAAATGCTGGGCTAAATAGGCCGTCATGGCACGATTAATCACCGGAAAAGCGTGCAAATCGGCATTGTGCAGGGTGTTATCGAGATCGAATATCCAGACTGGTTTCATTGTTTAAACATAAAAAAGACCAGCATGGCTGGTCTGTTTAGGGTGGCCGTATTTAAGCTCAAGAATGAATATAGTGCTCTAACTGAGCGATGGTAAATTTCTGCTCGTCGATGATTTCTCGCACCAAATCGCCAATCGATAATACCCCTAATACCTTATCCCCATCTAAAACCGGTAAGTGGCGAATCCGTTTTTCACTCATGATCGCCATACATTCATCGATAGTGGCAGATGGCGGCACACACAGTAGCTTACGCGTCATGATTTCTGAGACTGGCGTACCCGCCGAAGTCTTACCCATCAGAATCACTTTTCTGGCGTAATCTCGTTCGGAGAAAATCCCAACAAGGTGATTTTCTTCCATCACCAACAAAGCACCAATATTTTTTTCTGCAAGCACTTGCAAGGCTTGATACACGGAAGCCTGAGGTGTAACTGACAAGATATTATCTATGGCTTTTTCTGCAAGCAGCTGGCGTGCTGTTTTCATATGGTCATCTCCCTGATGGCTAGTACTCTAATTTTAGATGCCAGAGCGCAACATGCAAGGATGACTTAGCTTACTTTTTACAAAAAGACAAGAAAAGGGGATGAAAGCATCACAATCTTAATATTTCAATTGCTTAGACTAGGAGTCTCCTAGCCTAAGCAGCGTACAACTCACTTAGCGCGAATCATGGTTCCTACGCCTTGCTCGGTGAGTACTTCTAGCAGTAATGCGTGTTTTACTCGGCCATCAATAATATGCACCGCATTCACGCCGCTCTTAGCAGCATCGAGCGCTGAAGAGATTTTAGGCAGCATGCCACCAGAAATCGTGCCGTCTGCAAATAGCTCGTCGATACGTTTAGCAGAGAGCTTCGTAAGCAGATTGCCTTCCTTATCAAGTACGCCAGGGGTATTTGTCATCATGATGAGCTTTTCAGCATGCAAGACTTCAGCCAGCTTGCCCGCAACTAAATCGGCGTTGATATTGTAGCTTTCGCCATTTCTATCTACGCCAATCGGTGCAATCACAGGGATAAAATCACCCGCGTCTAAATGCGCCACGATAGTTGGGTCGATCGATTCAATTTCGCCCACTTGGCCAATATCTAACAGCTCGTCCGAGCTGTCTTTTAGATACATTTTACGAGCCTTAATAAAATGCCCGTCTTGCCCAGTTAAACCAACCGCCTTACCACCATGCTTATTAATCAAGGAAACGATTTCCTTGTTTACATGGCCGCCCAATACCATTTCTACAACATCCATGGTTTCGGCGTCGGTGACGCGCATCCCTTGGATAAATTCGCCTTTCTTACCGATGCGATCAAGTAATTCGTTAATTTGTGGGCCACCACCGTGTACAACGACGGGGTTCATCCCCACCAACTTAAGCAGTACCACATCACTAGCAAACCCTTCTTTTAACTCGGGTTCAGTCATTGCATTACCACCGTATTTGATAACGATGGTCTTATCAAAAAAACGCTGAATATAAGGCAAGGCTTCTGAAAGAATTTCGGCTTTTTCTTGCGGGGTAATCATGGTCATGGCGAGTCCAAAAACAAGATAAGGTCTAGCAGCCCTGCCATACCTAAGTCATCTCTACTGTAGAGACTAAAGGGAGGCTGCCGCGTAGCAGAATTCTAACAGTCTCAAGCGAGTTAGATGGCAATTTTTGACAAAAATCACCCTACACATAATAATTGAATAAGTATTCATTTATTTAAAAAGTACACAATGCAACCGGAAAACAAACGTTGGGCACGCCGCAAAGAAGCACGCCCTCAGGAAATTTTAGCCGCGGCACTCAAACTCTTTGTAAAAAAAGGCTTTGCGGCCACCAAAATGGCCGATATCGCCAAGGCCGCTGGAGTGACCTGTGGCACGCCCTATGTCTATTTTTCAAGCAAAGAAGAGATTTTTAAAGCCGTTGTCCGCGAGCTGTTACTGCCCCAACTGGCGCGTTGTCATGATTTACTGAGCAATTTTCAAGGCAGCTCTGCAGAGCTGCTGCGTGCCATGCTGCAAACATGGTGGCAGGCCATGGGTGAGAGCGAGTTTTCTGCCATGCCTAAGCTGATGATTGCCGAGGGCAGTAATTTCCCCGAAGTCGCAAAGATTTACCAAGAAGAATTTGTAAACCCTGGCAATAAAATGCTGCGGCATCTCCTGCAAAGAGGTATCGCCAGCGGCGAGTTTCGCTTGCTCGATATTGATTACGCCATCGAAGTAATTTGTGCCCCCATTGTGATGGCCATGCTGATGAAGCATTCGCTGATCAACTGCCTGCCTGACGAGCTGGATCCTGAAAGGTTCATCAACACCACGCTCGACCTCCTCCTTAACGGCCTACTAGCCTCACCCAAGGACCATTGAAACATGAATAAAACGATCCCTTTGCTGCTGATTGCTACGGTACTACTCAGCGCCTGCAAGGAAGAGGCCAAGCCACAGGAAGAAATTCGCCCCGTTCGCACCATCACGCTAGCCTCTCATCCAAGCAGCAACCACGCCGAATTTTCTGGCGAACTGCACGCTCGTCAAGAAAGTACTTTAGGTTTTCGGATTCCAGGCAAGTTAATCAGCCGCGAAGTCGAGATTGGCAGCGTGGTTAAAGCAGGTGCTGTACTCGCTAGAATTGATGCTCAAGATATGGCACTGAATGCACTCGCAGCCAAAGCACAAACAGAATCAGCACAAAGCCAACTGACCCAGCTCAAATTAGATCTGACCCGCTCTCAAGAGCTACTCGCCAAAAAATTTGTAAGCCAAGCCGAAGTCGATCGCAAGCAAACCGCCGTCATTGGCGCACAAAAATCACTGCAACAAGCTCAATCTCAACAGCAACTCGCCCAAAATCAAGCGGGCTATACCACGCTACTAGCCAGTAGCGATGGCGTTATTACCGCCACCTTAGCCGAGCCTGGCCAAGTCTTAGCCGCAGGCCAGCCGGTGGTGCAATTAGCGAAAGCCGGTGAGGTTGAAGTCTTTATTGACCTACCCGAAGCACGTAGCCACGATTTAAAATCAGGCCAGCACACCGAGATTAGCTTCTGGGCGCTACCCGGTAAAACTTATAATGGCAAAGTACGTGAAGTATCCCCCGCAGCCGATCCAGTCAGCCGTACTTACCGCGCCAAAGTGACACTAGAAAAGCCCTCCGCTGATATCCGTCTTGGCA
Organism: Iodobacter fluviatilis; assembly: GCF_004194535.1. Classification (NCBI taxonomy): domain Bacteria; kingdom Pseudomonadati; phylum Pseudomonadota; class Betaproteobacteria; order Neisseriales; family Chitinibacteraceae; genus Iodobacter; species Iodobacter fluviatilis. Next base: position 1,254,457 of record NZ_CP025781.1, read on the forward strand.
TGAGTGCCACGGTAAAAAGCAGCCAAAACAGCGCCACTCAAGCCAGCACCACGCTGCCACTGACCGCTATCTATGGCAAAGACAAGGGTCAACGCATCTGGCTAGTTGATATGCAAAGCAAACGGGTCAAGAGTGTTGCCGTTGAAGCCAGCCAATTAGATCGTAACGAGCAAGTACAGGTGAAGGGGCTTAAAGCGGGTGATGTCGTTGTTACCGCCGGTGTGCATCTATTACGCGAAGGGCAGGCTGTGAAGCTATTGCCTGCACAAGGGGAATAGCAACATGAAGCAAAACAAACCAGATTTAGCCAAACAAGGCTTTAATTTATCGGCCTGGGCCTTAAAGCATCAATCCCTTGTGCTGTATTTAATGGTAGTGCTTTCGCTGGGTGGCATTCTGGCTTACGGCAAACTCGGCATGAAAGAAGATCCAGAGTTCACCTTTAAAGCGATGGTGGTCAGAAGCTTCTGGCCAGGTGCCAGTGCGCCAGAAATGGAGCAGCAGGTTACCGATAAGCTGGAAGAAGCGCTGCAGGGCATTGCTTATATCCACTTCACTAAAAGTTATTCCAGAAGTGGCGAATCGCTGATCACGATTATGCTGCACGAAGATCAAAAAAATAATGTGACCGATGCTTGGTATCAGGTCAGAAAGCGCATTAACGACGCCAAGAGTAAGCTGCCGCTGGGTGTGGTGGGGCCATTTTTTAATGATGAGTTTGGTGATACCTACGGCAATCTCTACGCCTTCACCGGCGATGGCTTCAGCTACCCTGAGCTGAAAAAATATATTGAGCTGGCCCGCACCGAATTACTGCGTATTCCAGATGTAAACAAAGCGCTGCTGATTGGCCAGCAGGATGAGAAAATCTATGTGGAATACTCCAATGCCAAGCTCGCCAGCTTAGGCATTTCGCCATTTCAAATCAATAAAGTCATTGCCGCCACCAATACAGTTACCCCAGCTGGTGCAATAGAGGGCAAGGACGAGCACGTATTTTTACGCGTAACTGGCGGTTTTAACGCCGTAGAGCACTTACGCAGTCTACCGATTACCGTGGCTGGTAAAACCTTTTTGCTAGGCGATATCGCTCAGGTATTTCGCGCCACGATCGATCCCCCCAAACCAAAATGCGCTATCAAGGGCAAGACGCGGTGGGTTTGGGCATCTCGATGCGTAAAGGGGGTGACGTCGTCAAAATGGGCCAGCAGATTGATGCATCGCTCGTAAAAATCAAAAGTAGCTTACCCATTGGTATAGAAATCCATACTATTTCTGACCAACCAGCCGTGGTTAAAAACGCCATCCACATCTTCATGAAATCCTTGCTGGAAGCCGTGGTCATTGTATTGGCAGTCAGCTTTTTAAGCTTGGGTTGGCGCACCGGTGTTGTAGTGGCCTTATGCATTCCATTGGTACTACTGCTTACCTTCCTTGGCATGAGTATTTTCAATATCGAGCTCCAAAGGATTTCACTCGGCGCACTGGTGATCGCGCTGGGCTTATTAGTGGACGACGCCATTATTGCGGTTGAAATGATGGCACTTAAACTAGAGCAAGGCTGGAGCCGCTTTGAGGCTGCCACCTTTGCCTATACCTCCACCGCATTTCCTATGCTAACCGGCACCTTGATTACCGCAGCAGGTTTCTTGCCGGTGGGGCTGGCTAAATCGGATGCAGGTGAATACACCTTCTCTATCTTTGCCGTGATCGGAATTGCGCTAGTACTGTCTTGGGTAGTGGCTGTGGTATTTACCCCCTATATGGGCTATCACCTGCTTCCAGAAACGCCTCGGCATGAAGAACACGATATTTACCAAGGAGGGTTTTATGCACGCTTTCGCAAGCTAGTAACGTGGTGCGTCACATGGCGAAAGACAGTGATTACTGCCACCCTAGGCGCGTTTCTGCTGGCTGTCGCCACCTTTGCCCTGTTTATCCCGCAGCAGTTCTTCCCTGCCTCTGCACGCCCCGAGCTGATGGTAGATATGTGGCTACCCTACACCGCCTCTTATGAAGCTACCGAGCGCGAAGTCAAACGCATGGAAGCCATCGCCATAAAAGATCCCGATGTCGATCATGTCACCAGCTATATCGGCGTAGGCTCGCCGCGTTACTACCTACCCCTCGATGAGCAAATGCCTAACCTCAACTTTGGCCAGCTAACGGTAATGACCAAAAACGAAAAGGTACGGGAGAACGTCTACAAACGCCTTGCCCAGAAATTCGCTGATGATTTTCCACTGGTACGTGGCCGGGTAACACGCTTAGAGAACGGCCCGCCGGTTGGATATCCAGTGCAGTTCCGTATTAGTGGCACAGATACCGCCGAACTGGGCCGCATTGCCAATCAAGTGGCCGATGCGATGCGCAAAAACCCAGACACGCGCCAAGTCCACACTGATTGGGGCGAAAAAGTAAAGGTGATACGTCTACAAACCAAGCAAGACCGTTTACGCCAACTTGGCTTAACCTCGCAAGAGCTGGCTACTTACTTACAAATGGCCGTATCTGGCATTACCGCCACACAATATCGTGAAGCCGATCAGAGTATCGATGTGGTCACCCGTCTCACCAGCGATGAGCGCACACGCCTCGATTTTCTGAAAGATTTGCGCGTACCCCTTCCATCGGGCCAGTTTGTACCGCTGTCCCAACTGGCAACTTTGCAGTTAGAGAACGAAGAAAGCTTAATATGGCGACGTAATAGGGTCGCCACACTCACGGTACGTGCCGATGTGGCTGGCAGCGCCCAAGCGCCTGACGTGAGCAATGCGCTGATGCCTAGAGTGCGTGAAATCGAAGCCAAGCTGCCTCAGGGTTATCATATTGAAACCGGCGGCACGCTAGAATCATCTGCCACGGGGCAAGAGTCGATTAATAAAGTCATGCCACTGATGTTGCTAGTCGTCATGACCTTATTAATGCTGCAGCTGCAAAGCATTCAGAGAATGATCATGGTGCTGCTCACCGCGCCGCTAGGCCTGATTGGCGTGGCCATTTCCTTACTTTTATTTCAAGCGCCATTTGGGTTTGTGGCTATGTTGGGCGTGATCGCGCTTTCAGGCATGATTATGCGCAACTCGGTGATTCTGATGGATCAGATTGAGCAAGATCGTGCCGCAGGGGACGATGCTTGGACCGCCGTCATTGAATCAGCGGTAAGGCGTTTTCGGCCCATTATGCTGACAGCCGCAGCTGCAATCCTCGCAATGATCCCTCTGACTCGGGATACTTTCTGGGGCCCAATGGCCATTGCCATTATGGGTGGGCTCTTTGTAGCAACCGTCTTAACTTTATTATTTTTACCGGCTTTATATGCCGCATGGTTCCGCTTAAGCCCACCAGAGCGGCCTACAAATATAAAAACATCTACATAAAACATACAAATTTCGACAAATTAAAATTAGCAGGGAGGGGGATTATCTCCCTCTTCCTTGTATGACTTAGATCTGAACAGAAGCCTCTGAGCAAGATAACTGCACTTCAGCCTGTTTTTAAACGCCATTTTGAACAAAATATTCACCCACTCAAAACACCTGAGACACCAATGATGAAAAAAACTTTAATTGCTCTGAGCATCGCCATTTTTTCACAACCGCTCTTTGCTGCTGATTTGATCGAATCTTGGAGCGCAGCACAAAAATATGATGCTAATTTTGCCGCCGCACGCGCAGGGCTAGATGCGGGGCGCGAAAAGATCGAGCAAGGTAAAGCCTTATTACTGCCGCATGTTTCTTTAGCGGGGAATGCTAATCGGGAGCAATCACGCTACAGCCCAGAAAACCGTGACAGCATCAACTCAAATGGCGAGAGCTATGGCTATAAACTAAGCCTCACCCAGCCTATTTATCGAGCAGACGCATTTGCAGGTGCCGATCAGCTCAAAAAACAAACTGAACAAGCCGAAGTTATTTTTCGCGTAGCGGAGCAAGACTTAATTTTGCGCGTAGCTAAAACTTACTTTGAAGTTTTAGGTGCAGAAGAAAAAGTAAAACAAACCACGGCCCAAAAAGAAGCGGTTGCCCAACAACTGGCACAGGCAAAAAAATCTTTTGAAGTTGGCGTATCGACTATTACCGATACAGATGAAGCTCAGGCACGATTTGATTCGATCACTTCTGCTGAAATTGCTGCGAAAAATGATCTAGCCATTAAGCGTAATGCATATGAGCAGCTTACTCAGCTTAATCCAACGGGGTTAAAACCGATTAGCAATCGCCAGCAACCTACCCCACCACAACCTAATGATATGGCAGCATGGATACAGCGCAGTGAAAATGGCAGCTTAGTGATTGCAGGTCAGCAATTAGGTTTAGATATTGCCAGCCGAGAAATCGACAAATATCGGCTAGAAAGTTCCCCAACTCTTGATTTAGTAGCTGGTTATGGTGATGCTTGGCAATCTGCGGGCATATCCAAATCAGGTGGATTAGATCGCAGCGGCTCAGGACAAATTGGCTTGCAATTATCCATTCCATTATTTACGGGTGGAGATCGTTCTTCTAAATTACGCGAAGCAATCGCAAAAAAAGAACAACAACGCCAAACGGTAGAAGCAAGTCGTAGAGATACAACTCAATTCACCAAGCAAGCTTTTTTAGGCGTAAGTTCCGGCGCTGCACAAATCCTCGCATTGCAACAAGCTCTTAAATCGAGCGAATCATCATTAGCATCAACTAAATTAGGACGCGAAGTTGGAGTGCGTACTACTATTGATGTACTTAATGCCGAACAAGCCTATTTCTCCACCCGTTACGACCTAACAGTAGCCCGCTACACCTATTTGTATGCTCGTTTACAATTAGCCGCGACAAGCGGGGAATTGTCTGAAAAAGATCTAAATTCAATAAATATTTGGCTTGGTAATTAAGAAAGCTTGAATTGTAGCGAATAGATATCCATAATCCGTTCGGTGGAGTATCCCAATTTAAAAACCCAAGGAGAATTACCGTGATTGATCTTTCCCCACTGAGCTATAGCGACTTAGTTGAACTGCGCAAGAACCTAGAAGTTGAAATTGTTCGTCGCAAAGAATCAGAAAAGCAAAACCTGATTGCCGAACTGCAAAACTTGGTTGCTTCTAAAGGCTTCTCATTGTCTGATGTATTGGGCACAAGCAGCGACAAAAAAGCAGCTAAAAAAGCAGCTTCTACTGCTAAAGCACAATTCCGTAACCCAGCTGATGCAGAACAAACTTGGACTGGCCGTGGCCGTAAGCCACAATGGGCAATTGAATTCTTAGCCCAAGGTGGTTCATTAGAAGCACTGCGTATCGCCTAATTAAGCCTTGTTTTATGAAATAAAGAATAAACCGGCAGCATATTGTTTTACTGAAAATTATTTTATATACAGGCACAAAAATTAATTTCTGTGCCTGTATGTAAATACCTCATGCTAAATTAGTATACCCTTGAATACTCTCATTATTTTATAAAACATTGTGCGCGTATCGCCCCAAACAAGGCAGCTTCGGCTGCCTTGTTTGTTATTTAGCCCCTACTAAATAGACTGCTAGCAGTACAATCCTCTCATCTTTACTGTGAATCCTTGCCATGCCGCATCCCCTTACCGCAAATCTCAATCCAGAACAAGCCGCAGCCGTTGAGCTTCCTCCGGAACACGCCCTGATTTTGGCCGGTGCGGGTAGCGGCAAAACCAGTGTGTTAACAACGCGCATTGCTTGGCTGTTATCTACAGGACAATGCAGCCCCGCTGGTTTATTGTCAGTCACTTTTACCAATAAAGCCGCAAAAGAAATGCTGCTCAGAATTACCTCCATGATGCCGCTTAATCCACGTGGATTATGGATGGGTACATTCCACGGATTATGTAATCGTATGCTGCGTTTACATTGGCGGGATGCTGGCTTACCCGAAGCTTTTGCAATTTTAGATTCTGCCGAACAACTTTCACTCATTAAGCGGATATTGAAAGCATTAAATATAGATGATGAAAAATATCCAGCAAAAGTTTTACAACATTATATTAATGCCCATAAAGAAAATGGCCGCCGCGCAGGTGATGTAGATACTTGGGATGATTACTCGCGCATGCTGCGATTAATTTATGAGGAATATGAAAAACAATGCCAACGGGAAGGCGTGGCAGATTTTTCTGAATTATTACTACGCTGTTACGAATTACTTTCTAAAAATGAATCTTTACGGGCCCATTATCAAAGCCGTTTCCGACACATTTTAGTCGATGAATTTCAAGACACAAATAAACTCCAATATGCGTGGTTAAAGCTTTTGGCGGGCAAAGAGAATGCCCTCTTTGCCGTTGGCGATGATGACCAATCTATTTACGCATTCCGTGGTGCGAATGTGGGCAATATGCATGATTTTCAAACTGAATTTTCCGTAAAGCACGTGATTCGCCTTGAGCAGAATTATCGATCGCAAGGCAATATTTTAGATGCCGCCAATGCCGTGATTGCAAATAACCGTAATCGCTTAGGTAAAGAACTATGGACCAGCGAGCCAGCTGGCGAACCTATTCGCGTATTTGAAGCAGCCACAGATTTTGAAGAAGCCGCTTTTATTGTTGAAGAAGCACAGTCATTGATTAGAGATGGCAATCGGGCCAATGATATTGCCATTCTTTATCGCGCCAATGCCCAATCACGGGTAATTGAACACGCACTATTTACCGCAGGGGTACCCTATCGCGTCTATGGTGGTTTACGCTTTTTTGAACGCCAAGAAATCAAACATGCCCTAGCTTACTTGCGTCTGATTGCCAATCCTGGCGACGATAACGCCCTGCTACGCGTCATGAACTTCCCCACCCGTGGCATTGGTGCCCGTACCATCGAAAGTATCCAAGAAAGCGCGCGTAATGCCGGTACAAGCCTCTGGCAAGCCGCTTGCTCTGGAGCAGCAGGCCGTGGTGCCGCAGCGGTTAAGAAATTCGCTGAGATGATCGAAGGGATGCGCCAGCAAGCCACAGGGCTGGCGATGCCTGAATTGGTCGATATGATGCTTGATCTATCAGGCCTACGTGCACACTACAAAGCGGATAAAGAAGGCGAAGAACGCCTCGCCAACTTAGGTGAGCTCATCAATGCTGCCACTAATTTTGTGCAAGAAGATGAAAACAATCTCATCGCTTTTTTATCGCATGCCAGCCTAGAAGCCGGAGATCATCAAGCGGGTGCGCATGAAGAAGCCCTACAACTGATGACCGTGCACGCCTCAAAAGGCCTAGAGTTTCACGCGGTATTTTTATGTGGCCTAGAAGAAGGCTTATTCCCCCACGATAACAGCATGAATGATGCAAACGCAGTGGAAGAAGAACGCCGCTTAATGTATGTAGCCATTACCCGTGCTCGTCGCCGTCTTTACATTACACTGGCACAAAGTCGCATGCTGCACGGGCAAACGCGCTATGCCGTAGCTAGCCGCTTTATGCAAGAAATCCCCCAGCAACTTTTGAAGTTCTTAAACCGTGGGTATGCGCCACAGGGCTATTCAGGCCCAGCCACCCTTGCCAGCAAAATTAAATCACCTACGCCCGAGCATGGCTTGGCCATAGGAATGAATGTGGAGCATCCAAAGTTTGGCAGGGGCGTGGTGACCGATTATGAAGGGGGTGCCAGTGGTAATGTCCAAGTCAATTTTGCTGATGCAGGATCTAAATGGCTTGCTGTGGCTTATGCAAAATTAAAAGCATTGTAATGCCTAAGCTTATTTTTGATTTTTGAATTGATAGAGGCTAGTTACTTGGCTATAGCTTAAAGTGAACAAGCATATAGGCAAGCTAGCCTCTTTAATTTACTCTATAGACCTTACTCATTACCTTGGTCGGTCTTAAGCGGGCCACGGCATACACCCTACCTACAAGCCTCAAACCCTATGGCTGAAAAAATTAGCTCCTTCTCGGTAATCTCCTCAGCCACGGCCAAGCGTAAAGCGGCCAACGGCATTCCTGACATCGCCAGTTTGCAAGTTTTAGTGATCGATCCTCTGGCGGAAATTCGTACCACCGTTGGGATGACCCTCGGCCAATATGGCACCAGCCATATAGATCATGCCAGCAACAGCAACGAGGCCTTAACAAGCATCCGTCGGATTAAATATGACTTGGTACTGTGCGAATATGATTTAGGCACAGGGCAAGATGGTTTATTTCTATTTGATGAGGCGCGCCGTAATGATTTGCTCAAGGCTTCATCTATTTTTATCATTATGACCGCCGAGCGAAGCGCCCAAAAAGTACTCGGAGCCGCCGAACAATCCCCCGATAGCATTTTACTCAAGCCATTTACCAGTGAGATGCTCTACGGCCGTATCCTTACCGCCCTGCAAAAAAAAGTACGCTTTAAATTAGTGGATGAAACCATCATGGCCCACGATTTTTTAACGGCGATCCAGCTTTGCATCAAGGCAGCCAAAACCAGTGGCGATTACGCTATCGACTTTTTGCGGCTACAAATTCACTTATTACTCCGAATTGGCGATTGGGTTAGTGTTCGAGACCAATGTCGGCAACTGCTCGTAGAACAAGATTTACCTTGGGCAAAAATGGCACTAGGTAAAGCCTTATATCAACTAAAAGGCTATTCAGAAGCAACATCTGTCTTTAAAGCCATTATGAGCGAGCATGCACATGCTCTTGAGGCCTACGATTGGCTTGCCCGCGCCCAACAAGCCATGGGTGACGACCAAGCCGCTAAAGAGACCTTGCAACGCGCCATTGTTAAATCGCCCTTTGTCGCCACAAGGCAGCGACAGCTCGGCGATGTTGCTTTGCGTAGTGGCGATTTAGCCACGGCTGAAACAGCCCTGCTGGAAACAGTTAAAATTGCTCGGCATTCATTCTTGCGTGATCCAAGCGATTACGGGCAATTAGCTGACGTACAAATTAGCAGAGGCGATGTGGTAGCAGCACGACGTACCGTCGCGGAGGTAAGAAAGGACTTTAAAGACCCCGAGGTCGTGATTTTAGCCGATGCGCTTGATGCAGATATCTCTATGCAGGTGGGTGAAGTAGAAAGTGCTCAGAACCAGCTTAATATTGCACTATCGCAGCTGGTGCAACTCAAGTTTCCCCCCAGCCCAACGGTTGGCTTAGCTTTAGCCAAGGCTTGTTTTAATCAACAAAGGGAGGCACTGGCAGAAATTGTGGTGCGTAATCTGCTAAAAAATCGCCATGACGATTTATCCTTAGCGGCAAAAATTACCGCGCTGTATCAGCAGCAGGGCAAGCCTGAACAAGCCGAGCTCCTGATCAAAGAAAACACGGCCAGCATTGTTGCCCTCAATAATGAAGCGGTACAGCTCGCTCGGAGTGGCAATTTAGCAGGGGCAGCCGAGCGTTTCATCCGTGCAGCAACCGAGATGCCAGGCAATTTGCAAGTCTTGCTCAATACCGTCAATGCGCTACTGGCCCACACCAACCAACACGGCTGGCATCTAGAATGGATGCAATTAAGCCATGAGTTTCTACAACGCATCCACGAACTTGATCCGATCAATGGCAGAGGCTTACAGCTGCAAGAGTTTTATCGTAAAACTAAAATACGCTATGACATAACTAACTGACCCCAAGTATTAGTTAGTTAATAATGAACTCCCAGCAAAAGTCAAAATGCATCTCTACAATGAAGAGAGTGTAAAACCTCTAGGCTTGCTAAACTGAATTGAGATTAACGAAGGAAACAATCATGCAAACCAGTACTAAGATTGATAATAACAAAGGTCGCATCATGCTGAACGGCAACTTCACGTTTGAATCACATCGTGAGTTCAAGCAAGCCACTACTGCCGCACTAGAAACCCCTGGTCTGACCGAGTTAGAGATGGATTTTAGTGCGGTGGACTACATGGACTCAGCGGCATTAGGCATGCTATTGCTATTAAATGAACGCGCCAATGGTCGAAAAGTCACCTTAGTTAACTGCCGTGGAACCGTCAAAGCCGTGCTAGAAATTGCCAACTTTGGCAAAATTTTCGAAATAAAATAACTGATGTTACGCAGGCCTTTAGGTGGAATGCGCTCTGCAGCTGATTGAGAAAACCCTAACCCATTGATTTTTCATAATGGGTGCGTAACATCAGTAAAATAATTACCAACAAAAAGGCACCGCTTTACCTGCGGTGCCTTACCTCTTCCAATAAAGACTCTCACCCTTCAAACACTTTCAGCCCCTTTAACCCAGCTTCCCAGCAAGGTATAGCAAACGGCCAGCAGGGTTGGGCCTAAAAACACGCCTAATAAACCAAATGCCAAAGCACCACCCAATACACCAAATAAAATCAAAATAAAGGGTAAATCGCTTTCCTTACCAATAAAGAGCGGCTTAACCACATTATCTGCAGTACCCACCACCACCACCATCCATATGGCTAGAAACACCGCCCAGCCTGTATGTCCCTGTTGATACAACCACGCCGCCGCAGGTAAACCAATTAAACCTGGCCCACCTGGTAATAAAGACAAAAAGCAACTAGCGAAGCCAAGTGTTAATGAATTAGGTACGCCAGCAATTAAAAAACCAAACCAAGCCAATATGCCTTGCACTAAGGCTGTACCTAAGAAGCCATAAACAACCCCTCTTACTGTACCGCCCGCGACATTCAACAATGACTCTGCTTTATCCCCCGCAATACGCCGCATTGCCCCTTTCAACCATGCGGCAGCGCTTTCACCATGCAGATAAAAGAAAAAAGCCACAATTAAACTTAAAGCCAATAACAAAAATCCACCACCAACAATCCCACCAAAGCGTAATAAACCTGCAGCGACAGGGCCGCTCAAGCCTCGAATACGCTCCAATAGCTGAGGGTCTCCTTGACCTAATTTAAGCCAGAAACCATTTAGCAATTCACCAAGATAAGGAAAGGTACTAACCCATGCAGGTAAAACAGGCCAGCCCGCTTCAAATTGCAGTCTTACTGTTTTAATTAAAAAACCAGCTTGGCTCGCAAATTCAACCCCAGCGAGTAACAAAGGCAAAACCAAAAAAGTCAGTAAGGCGCTAATAAGCAGCAAAGCAGCCATAAAGCGGCGGCCTCGGCACAGCCTAACTAGCCACTGAAAAGGTCTCCATGTGGAGTAAACCAAAATAGCGGCCCAAATTACCGAAGCTAAAAAGGGAGACATGATCATCAAGCCAAGCCATATAAGCGCTCCCATAGCCAGCAGTGCAGCTAATGGCTCAATTAAATCAGAACTTTGAATTCGCATAATCACTCGCAAATAAGCATCCAGAATAGACGCTTGCTAGCATAACTTATTGCGAGCGAATAACGCGTGAATTGCAGGTTAAAATGTAAATTTAATCGTGGTATAAGTGAAAATACTTCTTTGATTGAGCGATAAGTCGAGAAACAATCACTGCAACTTGATGACGCCCAGCAATAGAATTAATGTCTTTATCACACTCTTCTAATGCTGCATGGATTTCACATGCCAAATGAAATAATACGTTTTTCTCCTGCAATGGAGCCATTGGTAGATAGTAGTTAATTTCATCAACAATATGATCAGCAAGCTCATTCGAATACTGCACAGGAGATGTCAAAATACGCTCGTACAAACGCACGCCGATCACACCAAGCGCAAGCAGCTGGGTGGCCATGATTTAACTCCTATTTAGTAAGCATTAGTTTACTCTAGTCTTATCTTCACACCACCATAGCACCTCCCGTCGGATGGCAAAACCCAATGGCAATGCAACGCTTTTATTAATAAATCTACCGCTATTCCAATATTCTTTTATCAAAACACAGTGTAATAAATAGTTAGCAACATGTAATCTACACATCAAATACAAGAAGCAAATCACTGCACGTTTTAAGCAGTTCACTTTCTACCAGCAGCCACATTTTTTCCGCAAAAAACAAAAACCCCGCCTCTTTCGAGTACGGGGGTTTTGTTTACGGCTTAGGGTGTCTGGCAATGACCTACTTTCACACAGGTAATCTGCACTATCATCGGCGCTAAGGTGTTTCACTGTCCTGTTCGGGATGGGAAGGAGTGGGGCCACCTCGCTATGGTCGCCAGACTTTAACGGGTTAACTCGTTGCACTTATTGCTCTGCAACGCGTTCAGTTCAATAGAAGAAGTAATATATTGCTTTGTATTGCTTGTTTCTCAAATTTAGTTTTCTAATCTGGGTAGATTATACCGTCGCACACACGCGCTTCAGGTTATAGGATCAAGCCTTACGGGCAATTAGTATCGGTTAGCTTAACACATTACTGCGCTTCCACACCCGACCTATCAACGTCCTGGTCTCGAACGACCCTTTAAAAGGCTTAAAGCCTTGGGGAAATCTCATCTTGAGGCGAGTTTCGCGCTTAGATGCTTTCAGCGCTTATCTCTTCCAGATTTAGCTACCCGGCGATGCCACTGGCGTGACAACCGGTACACCAGAGATCTGTCCACTCCGGTCCTCTCGTACTAGGAGCAGCCCCCCTCAAATTTCCAACGCCCACTGCAGATAGGGACCAAACTGTCTCACGACGTTTTGAACCCAGCTCACGTACCACTTTAAATGGCGAACAGCCATACCCTTGGGACCGGCTACAGCCCCAGGATGTGATGAGCCGACATCGAGGTGCCAAACTCCGCCGTCGATGTGAACTCTTGGGCGGAATCAGCCTGTTATCCCCGGAGTACCTTTTATCCGTTGAGCGATGGCCCTTCCATTCAGAACCACCGGATCACTATGTCCTGCTTTCGCACCTGCTCGACTTGTCTGTCTCGCAGTTAAGCCGCCTTATGCCATTACACTATCAGTACGATGTCCGACCGTACCTAGGCGACCTTCGAGCTCCTCCGTTACAATTTGGGAGGAGACCGCCCCAGTCAAACTGCCTACCATGCACGGTCCCCGATCCGGATAACGGACCAAGGTTAGAACCTCAAAGGGGTCAGGGTGGTATTTCAAGGTCGGCTCCACGCAGACTAGCGTCCACGCTTCAATGCCTCCCACCTATCCTACACAAACCACTTCAAAGTCCAATGCAAAGCTACAGTAAAGGTTCACGGGGTCTTTCCGTCTAGCAGCGGGGAGATTGCATCTTCACAAACATTTCAACTTCGCTGAGTCTCAGGAGGAGACAGTAGGGCCATCGTTACGCCATTCGTGCGGGTCGGAACTTACCCGACAAGGAATTTCGCTACCTTAGGACCGTTATAGTTACGGCCGCCGTTTACTGGGACTTCAGTCAAGAGCTTGCACCCCATCATTTAATCTTCCAGCACCGGGCAGGCGTCACACCCTATACGTCGTCTTTCGACTTTGCAGAGTGCTGTGTTTTTGATAAACAGTCGCAGCCCCCATTTCTCTGCGACCCATTTCAGCTCCAGCCGCAAGGGCTTTCACTTAATATGGGCTCACCTTCTCCCGAAGTTACGGTGATAATTTGCCGAGTTCCTTCTCCTGAGTTCTCTCAAGCACCTTAGAATTCTCTTCCTACCCACCTGTGTCGGTTTGCGGTACGGTCAATATAAAGCTGAAGCTTAGAGGCTTTTCTTGGAAGCATAGGATCAATCACTTCAGTCCGAGGACTTCGTCGTCACGTCTCAGCGTTATAGCAGCCCGGATTTGCCTAAGCCACACGCCTACTCGCTTAAACCCACTATTCCAACAGTGGGCTGACCTACCTTTCTCCGTCCCCCCATCGCACTTTATATCGGTACGGGAATATTAACCCGTTGTCCATCGACTACGCATTTCTGCCTCGCCTTAGGGGCCGACTCACCCTGCGCCGATGAACGTTGCGCAGGAAACCTTGGGTTTTCGGTGTGCGGGCTTTTCACCCGCATTATCGCTACTCATGTCAGCATTCGCACTTCCGATACCTCCAGCATCCTTCTCAAGACACCTTCGCAGGCCTACGGAACGCTCCTCTACCATATGTGCGTTCCTTTAAATCCACTCCGTCATTGAAGCAACTCGACTTTAATGACACGCTTTGACGTTGCTGCGCAACGCCAAGCTTATAGAATGTGCTTAAAGGAACGCACATATTCGCGTCTTCGGTTATCAGTTTGAGCCCCGTTACATCTTCCGCGCAGGACGACTCGACCAGTGAGCTATTACGCTTTCTTTAAATGATGGCTGCTTCTAAGCCAACATCCTGGCTGTCTATGCCTTCCCACCTCGTTTTCCACTTAACTGATTATTTGGGACCTTAGACGGCGATCTGGGTTGTTTCCCTCTTGACCATGGACGTTAGCACCCACAGTCTGTCTCCCATGCTCGCACTTGACGGTATTCAGAGTTTGCCATGGTTTGGTAAGTCGCGATGACCCCCTAGCCATAACAGTGCTTTACCCCCGTCAGTGATACATGAGGCACTACCTAAATAGTTTTCGAGGAGAACCAGCTATTTCCAAGTTTGTTTAGCCTTTCACCCCTATCCACAGCTCATCCCCTAATTTTGCAACATTAGTGGGTTCGGACCTCCACTGCGTTTTACCGCAGCTTCATCCTGGCCATGGATAGATCACTTGGTTTCGGGTCTACGCCCAGCAACTATGCGCCCTATTCGGACTCGGTTTCCCTACGCCTCCCCTACTCGGTTAAGC